>NZ_JFYX01000001.1:0-618644 GCF_000632245.1 Pseudomonas sp. RIT357 | reverse complement strand
GGCTTCGGCGGACGTGGTGCTGATCGGCAGCGACCTGCGCCGCCTCGGCACCTGTGTGCGCTTGAGTCGCCAGTGTCGGCACACGTTGCAGGTCAATGTGATCATCGGTCTGGGCTGGACGCTGGCGATTGTGGTGTTCGCCGCATTTGGCTGGTTGGGGGCCGCAGGGGCAATGATCGCGGCAGTGTTGCACAACCTCAGCACGTTGCTGGTGCTGGGTAACGCCGGGCGTTTGCTACGCTTCCACGAGCCGCTTTTGAAACTCGACGAATAATTTTCAGCAATATTTGCGCACCGCTGTAACGCCGGTGGGGGGCCTCACTCTAGTGGTGTGTCGAGACTGAACAATCCGTTCAGACCGACGCCACTACTGATCATGAGGAATACAACAATGAACATTAAATCCGCTGCTGCTGGTGCCGCTTTCGCGATGGCCGCCGCTACCATGTTTGCTGGTGTCGCCACCCAGGTACAAGCCGCAGACGCGCCAGTGCATTGCTACGGCGTAACCTCCTGCAAGGGCATGAACGACTGCAAGACCGCTGAAAACGCCTGCAAAGGCCAGGCAGAGTGCAAGGGCCACGGCTTCAAGGCTATGACCAAGGCAGCCTGTGACGCGGCTGGCGGCAAAGTCGGCGAATAACCGGCAAACGAGTGCAACCGCAGCGGCAGCCCCCCTCCGCTGCGGACACACTTTCCCCAGGAGTCAGCCATGTCCGCTTCCCTTCCAAGTCTGGGTTACGGCCTGGGTTTACGCAGTGAGTACTACCAGCAGATCCTTGAACAATCGCCGGCCGTGGATTGGTTCGAAGTGATCTCCGAGAATTATCTGGTGCAGGGCGGTAAAGCCTTGTACTTCCTGGACGCGATAGCCGAGCGCTATCCCCTGGTGATGCACGGGGTGTCCCTGTCCATTGGCGGGCCCCACGCCATCGATATCGATTACCTCAAGCAGATCAAACAGCTCGCCGAGCGTATTCACCCGGCGTGGGTTTCCGATCATCTGTGCTGGAGCCGCGGCAGTGCGCACCAGTTGCACGACCTGCTGCCTCTGCCTTACACCGAAGAAAGCCTCTATCACGTCGCCAGCCGCGTTCGCCAAGTGCAGGACGTGTTGCAGCGCCCGCTGGTGCTGGAAAACGTCTCCAGTTACGTGCGTTCCAAGGCAGATGAATTCACCGAGTGGGAATTCCTCAACGCCTTGGCTCATCTGTCGGGGTGCCAGTTGTTGCTGGACGTCAATAATGTGTATGTCAGCTCTCGCAACCATGGCTTCGATGCCTGGACCTTTATCCGCAACCTGCCGCCCGACAGCATTCGTCAGCTGCATTTGGCGGGGCATATGGACTATGGCGACTACGTAGTCGATACCCACGACCATCCGGTCTGTGATCCGGTGTGGGCGCTGTACCAACAGACCCTGGAGCACGTGGGGCCTGTGTCGACGCTGTTGGAGCGCGATGACCATTTTCCGCCGTTCGAAGAGCTGCTCACCGAGTTGAGCAAGGCCCGCGAACTGGGCGCCACCGCCTTGGCCAGGAGAGCGGTATGCGCCTGACCGATTGGCAGTTGGCCTTCGAACAGCATTTATTAGCCCAAACTCCCGATGCCAACAGTGGCTTTGCCGCCACTTTATTGGGCGGGCCGACGCTGGACGTAGACACGGGCCTGGCGATCTATCACAACGCCTATATCGCGCGGTTGCAGGAAGTACTGCGGCACGACTTCAGCGCCATCCTCTATTGGCTGGGGGATGATGAGTTTGCGGCGCTGACCCACGCTTATGTACGCCGTTATCCGTCGGCCCATTACAGCTTGCGTTGGTTTGGCGAACGGTTGCCGGCGTTTATCCACGAGCACCTCGTGGCCGAACAAAGTGCACCGCTGGCAGAGCTGGCTAAGTTGGAGTGGGCTTTTACCCTGGCCTTCGATGCGCCGCAGGGTCAGCCGCTGTCCCTGAATGACATGGCGCTCCTGCCGCCCGAGGACTGGCCGGATTTGCAGGTTGCCCTGACGCCGTCCGTGCAGCAGCGACTGTGTCACTTCAACAGCGTGGGCATCTGGCGTGCCAGCAAAGATGGGGCGGATTTCCCAGGCAGCTACACCTTGGACCTGGCGCAGATCTGCCTGGTATGGCGCCTTCATCATGTGTGCCATTACCGCAGCCTGGAACCTGCGGAAGCCTTAGCATTGGCCGGTATGGTGACGACCGGTTGGACCTTCGCAGAACTGTGTGAGCAGCTAGCAGTCACTTATGCAGAGGGTGCGCCGCTGCAGGCTGTTACATGGCTGAAACAGTGGATCCAGGACGGTTTGCTCCAACGCCGAGCTCCATAGAAGAGGGCTATCAAATCGATAGCCTCCTACTTTTATTGGGATGGTCTACCCTCAGTTCAGACGTCTGAAACAAGGGGGGACTACTCATGCTCGCGCAACTTCCACCGGCCTTACAGAATCTTCAGCTACCGCTGCGTCTGCGACTCTGGGACGGCCATGAATTCAACTTGGGCCCAGAGCCCAGTGTGACCATCGTGGTGAAGGACCCCACGGTCGTCTCGCAACTGACCCATCCCACACTCGACTCACTGGGCGAAGCCTTCGTCGAGGGCAAACTGGAGCTGGAAGGTTCCATCAGCGAAGTGATCCGGGTCTGTGATGAGCTGAGTCATGCCTTGATCGAGGGCGACGGCGACAGTCATCCGGTGCGCTCGATCCACGACAAGGCCACGGATGCAGCGGCGATTTCCTACCATTACGACCTGTCCAATGAGTTCTATCAGCTGTGGCTGGATCAGGACATGGCGTATTCCTGCGGCTATTTCGAAACCGGCAGCGAATCCATCGACCAGGCCCAACAAGACAAATTCCGCCACCTGTGCCGCAAGCTACGCTTGCAGGCGGGGGAGTATTTGCTCGACGTCGGTTGCGGATGGGGCGGGCTGGCGCGGTTTGCGGCGCGGGAGTTCGGGGTGAAAGTGTTTGGCATCACCCTGAGCAAAGAGCAGTTGGTATTGGCTCGGGAACGAGTCAAAGCCGAGGGACTGGAAGACCAGATCGACCTGCAACTGCTGGACTACCGTGATCTACCCCAGGACGGCCGATTCGACAAAGTCGTAAGCGTGGGCATGTTCGAACACGTCGGCCACGCCAACCTGGCGCAGTACTGCCAGACCCTGTTCGGTGCGGTGCGTGAAGGCGGCCTGGTGATGAACCATGGCATCACCGCCAAGCACACCGATGGCCGCCCGGTGGGCCGTGGCGCCGGGGAGTTTATCGAGCGGTACGTGTTCCCGAACGGTGAGTTGCCACACTTGGCAATGATGACCGCCGAGATCAGCGAAGTCGGGCTGGAAGTCGTCGACGTCGAAAGCCTGCGCCTGCACTACGCCCGAACCCTGGACCATTGGAGTGAGCGACTGGAGGACAACCTGGAAGCGGCGGCCAAGATGGTGCCAGAACAGGCGTTGCGTATCTGGCGGTTGTACCTGGCCGGTTGCGCCTATGCGTTTGCACGGGGTTGGATCAACCTGCACCAGATCCTCGCGGTGAAGCCTCACGCGGATGGCAGCCATGAACTGCCGTGGACGCGGGAAGACATCTATCGCTGAGCTGATGTTCCAGAAAGGTGGAGATCCAACTGTGGGAGGGGGCTTGCTCCCGATAGCGGTATATCAGTCGCCACCCGTTGACTGACCCCCCGCTATCGGGAGCAAGCCCCCTCCCACATTTTGTTTTGTGTTGTCTGGTTAAAGGATTGGTGAGATCAAGCGCGCCACACGCATCCCAAGTTGTTGCAGGCGCCGTGTTTCGCGGCTTTCTTCCTGGCTGACTTCATGGGCCTGCGCGAAGTCATCGAGCAGCATATGCTCCACCTCCTGGGCGAAGGCTTCATCGACGGTCAGCAGCATCACTTCAAAATTCAGCCGGAACGAACGGTTGTCCATGTTGGCACTGCCAATGGCGCTGATCTCGCTGTCCACCAACACCACCTTCTGATGCAGAAAGCCCGGCGTGTAGCGGAACACCCGCACTCCGGCGCGCACGGCTTCGATGGCGTAGAGGCTGGAGGCGGCATACACAATGCGGTGATCCGGCCGCGACGGCAGCAGCAGGCGCACATCCACTCCGCGTAGTACCGCCAGGCGCAGGGCGGCAAACACCGCTTCATCGGGGACGAAATACGGGCTGGTGATCCATACCCGCTCGGTCGCTGCGTGGATGGCCTCGACGAAAAACAGCGAACAGGTTTCATACGGATCGGCCGGACCGCTGGCGAGCAATTGGCAGAGCACGCCATCTTCGGGATAGGTGTCCGGCAAGATCAGCGGCGGTAGTTCACGCGCGGCCCAGAACCAGTCTTCGGCAAACGACTCCTGCAGGCATGCCACCACGGGACCGGTGACCTGTACATGGGTGTCGCGCCACGGCGCCAATGGCGGTTTTTTGCCCAGGTATTCATCACCCACGTTATGCCCGCCGACAAACCCGGTGATGCCATCCACTACCACGATTTTGCGATGGTTGCGAAAGTTGACCTGGAAGCGGTTGAGCCATCCACTGCGGGTGGCGAAGGCCTTGACCTGCACGCCGGCGTCGCGCAGTGATTGCACGTAGCGATGGGGCAGGGCGTGACTGCCAATGCGGTCGTAGAGCACGTAGATGGTCACGCCTTGGGCAGCCTTTTCTTTCAGCAGCGTATGTAATTGGCGGCCAAGTTCATCGTCATGAATGATGAAAAACTGAAACAACACAGCGGTTTTGGCGTTGCGAATGGCTTCAAAGATCGCGCTGAAGGTGGCGTTGCCATTGATCAGCAGGCGTACTTCATTGTTGGCCAGGCACGGCATG
Source organism: Pseudomonas sp. RIT357 (assembly GCF_000632245.1). Lineage (NCBI taxonomy): Bacteria > Pseudomonadati > Pseudomonadota > Gammaproteobacteria > Pseudomonadales > Pseudomonadaceae > Pseudomonas > Pseudomonas sp. RIT357. The sequence continues at coordinate 613,796 of NZ_JFYX01000001.1, read as the reverse complement.
CGACCCAGTTTAGGCATGGCGCGCAACGAGGCGTAAGCGCTGGAGTTGCGCGCAGCGAGCGCCTCCTCAACCCAAGGACGCCAGTTCAGCGCGGTGATGGCGGTGTGCATTTCCTGATTGGCCTGGCGCCGCGCCTGGATATAAGCGTCGAAGGTGCTGCGGCCAAAAATCAGGTAGGGGATCAACGTGAGATAGGGCATGAACATCAGCGACAAGGCCCAGGCTATCGAGCCTTGAGCGGTCCTGACGGTCAGCACCGCGTGGATCGCGGCGAGAGTCCCGAGAAAGTGCAGCGTGGCGATGAAGTAGGCGAGCAGGTGCGGGCCAAAGAAATCCATGGACGACAGTACTCCAGACAATCCAATGCCTAACAGACCATGTTCGGCTGCGAATGTCGCTATTTTATTTGGCGTGCAACACTGGCGCCTTTGCAGCGTCTAACGCCCACAATTGCCCAGGAGTTACCCGATGAATGCTCGTCTGCTCTGTTTATCCATGGTTGTTGGTTTGTCGTTGCCGGTGGCAGCGCAGGCGCAGATGCTGGCGCCGGGCTTGTGGGAATTGACCACCAGCAATATGAAAGTCGATAACCAGGACCTGCCGGACCTGTCGCTGATCCTCGGTCAGCTCAAGCAACAGATGACCCCCGAACAGCGCGCGATGCTCGAAAAGCAGGGCATCACCATGGCAGGTAAAGGCGTGCAGGTGTGCCTCACTCCAGCCCAGGTCGCCTCGGACTCAATCCCTTTGACCGACCCGCAATCGGGCTGCAAACAGGAAGTGACCGACAAAACCGGCAACCAGTGGAAATTCCGTTTCAGCTGCCCGAAAGCTCAGGGCACCGGAGTCGCCACTTTCCAAAGCCAGAAAGAATTCACCACGACCGTCAACGGCACCTTCAATGCCACCGGCATTCAGCAGAAGGGCAGCCTGGACACTCACGCCCAGTGGCTGGGCAACGATTGCGGTACGGTCAAACCACGCGCTTAACGCAGAAAGTGCAGCGGCAAACCCTGGCAGCTGTCGACCACCTTGCCGTTGTGCCAGGCCAGGTGGCCGGAGACCAGGGTGGTGCTGACGCTGTGGCGAAAGCTGCGCTCTGCAAAGGGCGTCCAGCCGCAGCGGGCAAGAATCGGCTCATCCCTGACCGGCTTACCTTCGGGCTCGGGTTTGATCAGCACCAGGTCGGCCCAATACCCTTCACGCAGATAACCACGGTCCGGGATAGCAAACAGGTCGGCGACCCGGTGGCTGGTCTTCGCGACCAGCGTGGCCAGCGGCAGCAGCCCGTCTGCCACCAGCTCCAGTAACGCCGGCAGCGCATGTTGCACCAGGGGCAATCCAGACGGCGCTTCGCGATAGGCCAGTTGTTTTTGCGCCCAGGTATGCGGCGCGTGGTCTGTGCCAATCACATCCAAACGATCATTCAATAACGCCTGGCGCAGCGCGTCGCGGTCGGCGCGGGTCTTGATCGCCGGGTTGCATTTGATCTGATGGCCGAGGCGGTGATAGTCCCGGTCATCGAACAGCAAGTGGTGCACACAGACTTCAGCGGTGATGCGTTTTTGTGCCAGGGGCTTGTCTTCAAACAGAGCCAATTCGCGCGTGCTGGTGAGGTGCAGCACATGCAGGCGCGTGCCGTGGCGCTGGGCTAACTCCACCGCGAAAGAGGATGAGCGATAGCAGGCCTCGGCGTCGCGGATCAGGGGGTGCGCGACGGCGGGGATGTCATCGCCGAAACGCTCGCGCAAGCGCCGTTCGTTGGCCTGGATACTGGGCGTGTGTTCGCAGTGGGCCAGGAGGATGGTCGGGACTTCGGCAAACAGACGCTCCAGGATCCGTGGGTCGTCCACCAGCATATTGCCGGTGGACGCGCCCATGAACACTTTGACTCCCGCCACCTCGCAGGGGTCGAGGGCGGCGACGATGTCGAGATTGTCGTTACTTACCCCGAAGTGAAAGCCGTAGTTGACCACCGAGTGCAGGGCCGCGCGGCGTTTTTTATCGGCCAGCGCCTCCAGGTTCAGGGTGGCCGGGTTGGTGTTGGGCATGTCCATCACACTGGTGATGCCGCCAGCCGCGGCCGCGCGGGACTCACTGTAGAAACTGCCTTTGTCCGGCGCGCCGGGGTCACGAAAGTGCACCTGGTCGTCGATCATGCCCGGCAGTAGCCATTGCCCCTTGGCGTCGATGGCCAGTGGCGCGTTACAGCCGGTGATGCTGCTGGCGATCTTTTCGATGCGGCCATTGGCGACCAGCACGTCGGCGTCGAAAATCTGGCCCTCGTTGACCAGGCGGGCGTTGCGGATCAGCAGGCGGCTCATGGCTTAGAACTCGTTTTGCAGGGCTTTGTAACCGCGCACCAAGTCGACGTTGGTAAGTGCCACGTCTTCGGAAAACTCCGAGGCGCTGACGCTCACCGGTGGGAATTGCGACAGGTCGGTATTCGGTCCGATGCGGGTGGTGGAGGGCACGTAGAACGCGGCGGGTAAATCACGACCGTCGACCACCGAGTTATGGCGCACCACGCACCCATCGCCCACGGCGCAGTTGAACAGCACGCTGTTGAAACCGATGAATACGCGGTCGCCAACTGAGCACGGGCCGTGGACGATGGAGCGGTGGGCGATGGAGGTGAACTCACCGATGGTCACTGCTGCGCCGGATTTGGAGTGGATGACCACACCGTCCTGAATATTGGAATTGGCGCCGATGGTGATCGGATCCATGGCGCCGCTGGCGTCGACTTCGTCTGCGCGGATCACCGCATACGGGCCGACGAAGACGTTCTCGCCAATGATGACCTTGCCGCAGATGATGGCGGTCTTGTCGACGTAGGCCGATTCGGCAATCACTGGCAGATCGCCGGAAGGGTTCTTGCGGATCATGCGCTGGGCTCCGTGATGATGTGGACGTAGTCGCCATCAATGGCGTTGTAGAAACAGGTGGGCCGGCCTGTGTGGCAAGCCGGGCCGAGTTGGTTGACGATCAGCAGCACCGCGTCGCCGTCGCAATCCAGGCGTGCTTCCACCAACTGCTGCCAGTGACCGGAGCGTTCACCTTTGCGCCACAGTTGCTGGCGCGAGCGTGACCAGTAGCAAACTTGCCCGGTAGCGAGGGTTTCGCTGAGGGCCCGGCGGTTCATCCAGGCCAGCATCAATACCTCGCCGCTGCTGTGTTGCTGGGCGATGGCGGCAATCAGGCCATCGCTGTTCCATGGCAGGGCATCGAGTACCGGTTTGAGTGGGAAGCGACTGCCTTTGGCAGCCCCTTCCAGTTCGAGCATGCTCAGGTTCATGGCTTGCTCAGGGCGGCGCACAAGGTGTTGAGGTTGTATTCGAACAGCCCTGTAAACGTGCTGGCCGGGCCTTCGGCGGCGAGGGCGTCGGAGTACAGCGTGCCGCCGATCTGCGCGCCGCTTTCGTCGGCGATTTGCTTGAGCAGGCGCGAGTCCTTGATGTTTTCCATGAACACGGCTTTGACCTTGTCTTTGCGGATCTGTGTGATCAGCGCAGCGACTTCAGCGGCAGAGGGTTCACGTTCGGTAGACAGGCCTTGGGGGGCGAGGAACTGAATGCCATAGGCCTGGCCCAGGTAACCGAAAGCGTCATGGGAGGTGACGATGCGGCGGTTGCCTGGGGGCAGAGCACTGAACTTGGTCTTGGCTTCGGCCAGCAGGCGGTAGATTTCTTTCAGGTAGGTTTGGCTGTTGCGCAGGTAGTCGGCCTTGTTGGCCGGGTCGGCAGCCACCAGCGCCTTGGTGATGTTGTTCACATAGATTTCAGCGTTGGCCAGGTTATGCCAAGCGTGCGGGTCGGGGATGGTTTCGCCATCCTCTTCCATGGTGTGGGAGATCACGCCTTTGCTGGCGGTGACCACCGTGGCTTTGGTTTCGGTGCTGGTGACTAAGCGGTCCAGCCAGGGTTCGAAACCGAGGCCGTTCTTGATGATCAGCTTGGCCTTGAGCAGCGCCTTGGCATCGTCCGGTGTGGGCTCGTAGGTGTGGGCGTCGGCATCCGGGCCGACCATGTTGCTGATCTGAATGTGGTCGCCACCGATCTGGTGCGTAATGTCATTGAGAATACTGAAGCTGGTGACCACCTGGAGTTTGTCGGCGGCCTGGGCCATCGACAGCGGCAGCAGCAGGCTGAACAGCACGAGTAGAGCGCGCATCGGGAGACACCTCATTGGGATGTAAGCAGGGGCGGGCGGCGCATCAAACCGTGCACCGGACCGAAGACCACGGACAGCAGGTACCCAGCGCCAGCCACCAGCACAATCGCCGGGCCGCTGGGCAGTGAGTAGTAGAACGACAACAACAAACCAAGCCATACCGACAGGCATCCCAGCACCGCCGACACCGCAATCAACACCGGCAGGCGCCGGCTCCAGAAACGTGAAGCGATGGCGGGTAACATCATCAGACCCACCACCATCAACGCGCCGATGGCCTGGAAACCGATCACCAGATTCAGCACCACCAGGGTTAAAAACAGCCCATGGGCCAGCGGGCCAAGGCGGCTGACGGTTTGCAGGAACAGCGGGTCGAGGGTGTCCAGCAGCAGTGGTTTGTAGATCAGTCCCATGGCGACCAGGCTGAACCCGGACACCCAGAGCATTCCGGTAAGGGTGGTTGCGTCGACGGCCAAGGCAGAGCCGAACAGCAAGTGCAAAAGATCCAGGCGTTTACCGGCGAGGCCGAGGATCAGTACGCCAGCGGCAAGGGAAATGGGGTAGATGGCGGCGAGGCTGGCGTCTTCGCGCAGGCCGGTACGGCGAGTGATCCAAGCGGAGAGGCCAGCCATGCTCAGGCCGGCGCCGAGGCCGCCGATGGTCAGCGCCGGCAGGCTGAGCCCGGCGAACCAGAAACCCAGCGCAGCGCCGGGCAGGATGCCGTGGGCCACGGCGTCACCGATCAGGCTCATGCGGCGCAGGATCAGGAAGACACCCAGCGGGGCAGTGCTGCACGCGAGTACAAGTCCGCCGATCAATGCGCGGCGCATAAAGACGAAGTCGAGGAAGGGCATCCATAAGTGGGCGGCGAAGTGCATCAGGCCACCTGCATCTGGGGCTGCGGGCGGATCAGCTCTTTGCTATCGCCGAACACACAACCGGTGTTTTTGATTTGCAGCACTTGTTCGGTGTGGTGGCGTACGGACGCCAAATCGTGGCAAACGATGACCAGCGTGCGGCCTTCGGCATGCCAGGCGTGGATATGTTTCCAGCACAGCGTCTGGCCGTCCTCATCGAGGGCTGCGTGGGGTTCATCGAGCAGCAACACCGGCGAATCGGCCAAACTCATGCGGGCGAGCAGGGCGCGTTGCAATTGGCCGCCGGACAACGCCATCAGCGGGCGCTGTTCCAGGCCACTGAGGCACCAGTCTTCCAGCACTGCTTGCAGGCGCTGATTGCGTTGTTGCGGGGGGAGTCGGGTGCCCCAGAAACCTGCGGCGACCAGTTCTTGCAGGCTAATGGGGAATTGGCGGTCAAGGTGTTGCTGCTGAGGCAGGAACGCTAGGCCGCCCCGGCGTGGAACATCGACGACCACCTTGCCGGCCAGCGGCTTTTGCAGCCCGGCGATGACTTTGAGCAGGCTACTTTTGCCGCAGCCATTGGGACCAATTACGCCGGTGAGGCTACCTTTTTCCAGGATGAGATCTATGGCGGGTGTGAGTGGTTGTCCGGGGGCGCCCCAGCGCAAAGCGTTGCAGGTGATCATTCAGGGTGTCTCGTCCAGCGGCTTTCAGCCACGGCATCGTGCGCGTGCAGGCTTTCGGCGTGGATCACTTTGAGGTGGAAGGCGTTGACGGCATCCGAGCGTTTCAAGGCGAGGTTCAGGCGGCGGGCGGCGTCTTCGCAGAACATTAGGTTCTGTCCGTTGGCCAGGGCGAAGGCTTGTTCGTCCGCACGTTTCACAGCGGTTTGTACGGCGGTGCCGAGAGCAGCTTCGGCGTCGTTGATGATGTCGGTCAGCGCCAGTTGCTCGCCTCGCAGGTGTACGTGCAACTGCGCGCTGCTGCGCTGGCTGTGGGGTGTGGCGACGATGCCGTCTGCGCTACCGAGCCAGGTCAGTACGTCTTCATGCTGCAACGGCGTGTCGGCGAAGTCTTCGAGAAATTGCTGCTGAATCAACTGCCTGGCCAGGGCAGCGGAACAGGGGCAAGTTGAGGAATAAGTAACGTTAATTTTTAGTTCCACGTGGAACATCTGGTTTTCCAGGCGCGCTTCGATGCTGACTGGGTAGCCTTTCCAGCCAGCTAAGGGGCTGACCAGCGCCGGGCGTTTCAACAGCAAATTCGTGTGCAGACGCAGGTAGGCGTTCTTAGATAAATCTTCATGACTGTCGAGAAAACGCTGAAGTACATTGCGCAGAAGTGCAGGCGTGAGGGGCTGCTGGTCGAGCATCTCCAGTGCCAGGTACAGGCGTGACATATGAATGCCACGGGCGGTACCGTCATCCAGGCTCACGCCGGCATCGGCGGTGGCGGTCAAGCGCTGACCGTCGATCAGGATTGGTAGGGCGATGCCGCACATGCCGACCCAGTCGAGTGGCAAGGCTTGGCGTGAAGCCTGCGCGGCGATATCCGGCAGAGTCAGCGCGTTCATGAGCAGGTCCATCGTTGGAAATAATTCGACATGTTATAGTATAACAATAGGGTCTACGATGAATTTTCTGTCGTAGCCTTTTTTCAGTCATGTCGAGTACGGACGCTCCTTTATCTGCGGTATTTGTCATGCACAGACGTCAGCTTCTCAACCTGCTCTTGGCCAGCCCCTTTTTTGTTTTGCCGCTCACGGCCTACGCCACGCAGATTCGTAACGCGCGTTTATGGCGCTCAGATGACAAGCTGCGGTTGGTGTTCGACCTCAGCGGTCCGGTGCAGTACAAGACCTTCTCCCTGACGGCGCCGGAGCGCCTGATCATCGACCTGAGCGGCGCGGCGCTCAGTGGCGACTTTTCTCAACTGGATTTGAAGAACAGCGGAATCACCTCGATTCGCTCGGGGCATTTCGGCAAATCGGATACGCGCATCGTGCTCGATCTGGCCGCACCGATGCGGCTCACCAGCTTTGTGTTGCCGCCTCAGGAGGGTCAGGGGCATCGCCTGGTGCTCGATCTCACTGGCGCCACTCAGGCGCCACGTCAGATCGCGGCTGGCCCTGCGCCTTTGGTGGCGCCAGAGGGCAAGGCGCATCCCAAGCGCGACATCATGGTGGTGGTCGACCCCGGCCACGGCGGCAAAGACCCGGGCGCTATCGGCTCCAAGGGCCAGCGCGAAAAAGACGTGGTGTTGTCCATCGCCCAACTGCTGGCCAAGCGTTTGAAGCGCGAGAAGGGCTTTGACGTGAAACTGGTGCGCAACGACGATTTCTTCGTGCCGCTGCGCAAGCGCGTGGACATCGCCCGTCAGCACAAGGCCGATATGTTTATCTCGGTGCACGCCGATGCTGCGCCGCGGCTCACCGCTTCAGGAGCCTCGGTGTATGCGCTGTCGGAGGGCGGCGCGACCTCGGCCACCGCACGCTTTATGGCCCAGCGCGAAAACGGCGCGGACCTGTTGGGCGCTACCACGTTGCTCAATCTGAAGGATAAAGACCCGATGCTGGCCGGCGTGATTCTCGACATGTCGATGAACGCCACCATCGCCTCAAGCCTGCAACTGGGCAGTTCGGTGCTCGGGAGCCTGCAAAGCATTACCAGCCTGCATCAGAAACGTGTGGAACAGGCCGCGTTTGCAGTGCTCAAGTCACCGGATGTGCCCTCGATCCTGGTGGAGACGGGCTTTATCTCCAATGCCCGAGACGCCCAGCGCTTGGTGACGGCGCGTCATCAACAGGCGGTGGCGGATGGCTTGTTCGATGGCCTGAAAAACTACTTCCAGAAGAATCCGCCGATGAACAGCTACATGGCGTGGGTGCAGGAACAAAAGAATGGTCAGGCCTAACAGCCGGTAATGCGGCTGCAGGTGAACTTGGCGCTGGCCCCGCCGGAGCTGGAGAAGCGATTGATCGTGGTCCAACCCACGCGCCGCGTGTAGCCGACCCACGCCTCCCCATCTGACGCCAAACCAGTAAAAAACGTCAGTTGCCCATAACGGCTGTTGGTCTGTGCCCAATAGCGTTTGCCGACCACCTCGAAACCGCGCAAATACGTGGTACTGCCCTCGGTCGACACACTGTAGGCGTTGCCCAGTGGGTCGACACAGGCCAGCAGGTTGGCGCTGCGCGTGCAGTTGGCCAGCAGGCTGGGCGCTTGGGCGCAAGCAGTCCCTGCCGCTGCCAGTAACAGGGCGCACAACAGGTATTTCATAAGGTTTCTCGGGGCAGGGATGCGTTCAAGCATTGCCCTCTTTGTCGAAGCGAGCAAGGGGGGATTGGCTTATTTGTATTGTTATACTATAACATTAAAAAACAGCCTGACCCGTGAACCTCTGCCCATGACTGAACAAGACCTGCTGACCCAACCGCCTGCCGACTACATGAATGAAGCCCAGCATGGCTTCTTCCGCGAACTGTTGTTGGCTCAGCGCACTGAACTGCAAGCGCGTATCGAAGGCGAATTCCTGGTGCTGCGCGAGCAGGAAACCAACAGCGACCCGGCTGACGTGGGCAGCGCCGAAGAGCAGCGCCAATGGCAACTGCGCCTGCTGGAACGGGAGAAGAAGCTGCTGGACAAGATCGACGACGCCCTCGAACTGTTGGCCCGTGGCGAATATGGCTGGTGCCGCGAAACCGGCGAACCCATCGGCCTGCAACGTCTTCTGCTGCGTCCCACCGCCACCCTGTGTATCGAAGCCAAAGAACGTGAAGAGCTGCGCGAGCGCCATAAACGGGCGATTTGACCGGCCAACCCTGATGAGGATTACCTGATGCCCAATCGTCTCCCCGTTACCGTGTTATCTGGCTTTCTCGGCGCCGGTAAAAGCACATTGCTCAACTATGTCCTGCGCAACCGCGAAAATCTGCGCGTGGCGGTGATCGTCAACGACATGAGTGAAATCAACATCGACGGCAGCGAGGTGCAGCGTGACGTCACCCTCAACCGTTCCGAAGAAAAGCTGGTGGAGATGAGCAACGGCTGTATCTGCTGCACCTTGCGTGAAGACTTGCTTGAAGAAGTCGGAAAACTCGCCAAGGAAGGTCGGTTCGATTACTTGTTGATTGAATCCACCGGTATCTCCGAACCGCTGCCGGTGGCAGAAACCTTCACCTTTCGCGATGAAAACGACCGAAGCCTGGCCGATGTTGCGCGCCTGGATACCATGGTTACCGTGGTCGATGGCATGAACTTCTTGCTCGACTACCAGGCCGCCGAAAGCCTGGCCTCGCGGGGCGAAACCCTCGGGGAAGAAGACGAGCGTTCAATCACCGACCTGTTGATCGAGCAGATCGAATTCGCCGACGTCATCTTGATCAGCAAGATCGACCTGATCAGCAGCAGCGAACGCGAAGAGCTGATGGCTATCCTTGAGCGCCTCAATGCTCAGGCGGAAATCATCCCGATGGTCATGGGCGAGGTGCCGCTGCACAAGATCCTCAACACCGGCCGCTTTGACTTCGAGCGTGCGGCCCAAGCGCCAGGCTGGTTGCAGGAGCTGCGCGGTGAGCATGTACCGGAAACCGAAGAATATGGCATCGCGTCCATGGCCTATCGCGCACGCCGACCGTTCCATCCGCAACGCTTCTTCGACTTTATCGATCGACCTTGGGTAAACGGCAAACTGCTGCGCTCAAAGGGCTTTTTCTGGCTGGCCAGCAAGCATCAGGACGCCGGTAGCTGGTCCCAGGCAGGCGGCCTGATGCGTCACGGGTTTGCCGGACGCTGGTGGCGTTTCGTACCGAAAAGCCAATGGCCACAAGACCAAGAAAGCGTCGCGGCGATTATGGGCAACTGGCAACTGAGCACCGGCGACTGCCGCCAGGAACTGGTGTTTATCGGGCAGAACATCGACTTCGCCCACATGCGCGTCGAGTTGGATGCGTGCTTGCTCACCGATGAAGAAATGGCCCTTGGCGTGGAAGGGTGGCGCCTTTTGGCTGATCCGTTTGGTCCCTGGTATGAAGAGGCAGCCTGATGCTGGCACCGGCTATCCCCCTGCGCCCCGTGATTCGCCAGACCCGCGGTGAAACCCCGCTGGCGTTGTCCGACATCCTCGAAGACGGCGTGAACCTGGCGCTATGGCAGCGCCAGTTGCCGCTGCATATCGCTGAGTTCGGCGCCTTGCTGGTGGCACTCAACGAGCCGTTGGCTGATTCGATCGTGATCGAACTCAACAGCGAAGACGCCAAGCCGAACTTGCGAGGATTGGCGTCCAGTTGCCGCGATCTTGAAGGTTATGAAGGCTTTGTCGCCGATGTGTCGTGGCTGGTCAGTGCTTTTGCCTGTCTGCTCGGCGCCAAGCGCATAGGCGTTCGTCTGCGATTGTTGGATAAAGCCATGTGCCCGCGTTTTCACGTCGATCATGTGCCGGTGCGGCTGATCACCACCTATGCAGGTATCGGCAGCCAGTGGTTGCGTGAAGGGGTAATGGACCGGCGCAAACTCAGCCAAGCGGACGCCGAGCCCAGCGAGCGCATTGAGCAGATTCAGTGCGGTGAAGTGGCACTGCTCAAGGGCACCAAATGGCATGGCAACGAAGGCTACGGCCTGATCCACCGCTCCCCCGCGCTGAAAGCGGATGAGCGCCGATTGATTCTGACGCTGGATTGGCTCGCGTAACCGCGTAGGATCAAACGCTCTACACGGTCCGAACGATGGCACTTATGCTGCAGAACATTCCCACCCACGTGATTGCCGGGCCCCTGGGCGCTGGCAAGACCAGCCTGATCAAGCACCTGCTCGCCCAACGCCCGGCCAACGAGCGCTGGGCGGTGCTGATTAATGAGTTTGGGCAGATCGGCCTGGATGCTGCGTTGCTGACCCAGGACGACGACGGCATTGCCTTGGGCGAGGTCGCCGGTGGCTGCCTGTGTTGTGTGAATGGCGCACCGTTCCAGGTAGGCCTGGGCCGGTTGCTGCGTAAGGCCAAGCCGGATCGGTTGTTTATCGAACCCTCGGGCCTGGGTCATCCTGCGCAGTTGCTCCAGCAGTTGCGCGAAGCGCCGTGGCAGACGGTGCTTGCGGTTCAGCCTTGTGTGCTGGTGCTGGATGCCCAAGCGCTGGCTGCGGGCAAACCCTTGCCGCCAGCGCAGCAGGAAGCGTTGGCCAGTGCCGGACTGTTGGTGTTGAACAAGGATGAGGGGCTGGATGCTGAGCAACGCGAGGCCGTCGAACGACAGCTACCCGACCGTGGCATTTATTGGACGCGGCAGGCGTACGTGCCGCTCGGCAAACTGCCAGGTTTGAATGCGCAGGCTGAAGAGGCTGTGGATAACGTCGAGGTGCCCAAGGGGCTGGCTCAATTGCCGGCTATCTGGAGCGATCCGGCATTGCCGATCTGCCTGAGCCAGGCCCAGGATGGCGGTTGGAGTATCGGTTGGCGCTGGCACCCGAGCCAGAAATTCGATTCCGAGCGTCTGCACCTGTGGCTGACATCGCTTGAGTGGCGCCGCGCCAAACTGGTTATCCACAGCCGTGATGGGTGGATATCGGCCAACGCTGTGGATAACAGCCCGCTCGCCTGGCACCCCAGTGAATGGCGCCGCGACTCACGTATCGAATTGATCTTCAGCACACCACAGGATATGGCTGCATTGCAGGCCGCGCTGACTGCCTGCCGTTACTGACGGTTTTTAGTCGCATGGTTCTGACGCCATTGGCTCAGCTCAATGACTTCAGCACTGGGCAGCGCTTCCTTGGCCTCGAACGGGTAGGGCGCCAGTTCGATCTGCGCGCTATGGGCGCCAAATTGCGTGATGGTCCCGCTGTGACGGGTCTCGCCCGTGACGGTGAACTCGAAATTATAGATACGCGCCAGACGCCGCCGGCCATTGGCGTCCTTCACAAAACCGATGCGTTTCAACGCTACGGCACCGTCGAGCAATTCGATATCGAGCTTGGCGCAATGCTGCTTCACCCGCGCGAGCGCCCGTTCGCGCAGGCCGTGGTTGTGCCAAACCCAGGCGGCGCCGGTCGCCAGCAGCATCAACACGAAGATGTTTCCCAGGGTCAGCATGCGAAAAACTCCAACAAAGTGAGAGCAGCTTAACTGTGTCGCTGGCCTGTCGTACAGGCTGTGTTTAGTCGCATACTGCGCGGCCAGAATTTCAATGGCTTTACGGAAATCCCCTGCATGAAACGCACACCTCATCTGCTTGCGATCCAGTCTCATGTGGTCTTTGGCCACGCCGGAAACAGCGCCGCCGTGTTCCCCATGCAGCGGGTCGGGGTGAACGTCTGGCCGCTTAACACTGTGCAGTTCTCCAACCACACCCAGTATGGCCAGTGGGCGGGCGAAGTGTTGGCGCCGCAGCAAATTCCGGCGTTGGTGGAAGGGATTGCCGCCATCGGTGAGTTGGGCAACTGTGATGCGGTGCTGTCCGGCTATCTGGGCAGCGCGGCCCAGGGCCGGGCGATTCTCACCGGTGTGGCGCGTATTAAAGCGATCAATCCCAAGGCCTTGTACCTGTGCGACCCGGTAATGGGTCATCCTGAAAAAGGCTGCATCGTGCCCCAGGAAGTCAGCGATTTCCTGCTCGATGAAGCCGTCGCCATGGCCGACTTCCTGTGCCCCAACCAACTGGAATTGGACAGCTTTGCCGGGCGCAAACCGCAGTCGCTGTTCGATTGTCTGGCTATGGCCAAGGCGTTGCTGGCTCGCGGGCCTAAAGCCGTGCTGGTCAAACACTTGGATTACCCGGGCAAGTTGCCGGATGGTTTCGAGATGCTGCTGGTGACCGCCGACGGCAGCTGGCACCTGCGTCGACCGCTGCTGGCGTTCCCGCGCCAACCGGTGGGCGTGGGCGACCTGACCTCGGGGTTGTTCCTGGCGCGGGTGTTGTTAGGCGACAGCCTGCTGGCCGCGTTTGAATTCACCGCAGCGGCCGTGCACGAAGTGCTGCTGGAAACCCAGGCTTGCGCCAGTTACGAGTTGGAGTTGGTGCGGGCCCAGGATCGCATTGCCCATCCACGTGTGCGCTTTGAAGCCACCCCGATCGGATTGTAAGTACACAACACCCAATGTAGGAGGGGGCTTGCTCCCGATGGCGGTGTATCAGCTACCTAAGTAATGGCTGACCCACTGCAATCGGGGGCAAGCCCCCCACATTTTTGATCGGGTTTGCGGCTTGGGACTTACAGCGCGTCTGCCTTGATTTCCTGGTAGCGCTTCTCCAGCTCCTGGCGAATCTGCCGGCGTTGCTGGGCCTGCACGAACCGGCGCTTGTCTTCACTGTTATGGGGTTGCAGCGGTGGTACGGCAGCGGGTTTACGCTGGTCGTCCACCGCCACCATGGTGAAGAAGCAGCTGTTGGTATGACGCACCGAGCGCTCGCGGATGTTCTCGGTCACCACCTTGATGCCCACTTCCATCGACGTATTGCCGGTGTAGTTGACTGATGCAAGGAACGTCACCAATTCGCCGACATGGATCGGTTCGCGAAAAATCACCTGATCCACCGACAACGTCACCACATAGCGACCGGCATAACGGCTCGCACAGGCGTAGGCCACTTCGTCGAGGTACTTGAGCAGGGTGCCGCCGTGGACATTGCCTGAGAAGTTGGCCATGTCAGGGGTCATCAATACCGTCATCGACAGCTGGGCGTTTCCGGGTTCCATAACACACTCACGGGTTGTAGGCATTGGTTGGGGTGCACCTCTGCGGGTGCTGGAATCTTTGCAGCGCCATCCCTTACGGGACGCCGGTGGGCGGCTTGCCGTCACGCCTGCACCGATCTGTTTCCATATATTGCACCGGCTTTCTGCTGGAAGTCGCGGTGTTAACCTTCAAAAGCCCATGTCAGGGCATTTCTTACGATCAAGGCAGACTTTTCCTTCCGCACTTTGCGCATTTTCATGTGCGTGGGCGGAAGTGGGAAAAGCGCCAGTACCCTCAAGGAGCCCCTCGCCATGCACGCCATCAGCTTTATCCAGGACTTGGCCGTGATCATGCTGGTGGCAGGGGTGGTCACCATCCTGTTTCACCGCCTCAAGCAGCCGGTGGTGCTGGGTTACATCGTCGCCGGCTTCATCATCGGTCCCCACACGCCACCGTTCGGTCTGATCCACGACGAAGACACCATCAAGACCCTCGCCGAGCTAGGGGTGATCTTCCTGATGTTCTGCCTGGGCCTGGAGTTCAGCCTGCGCAAGTTGTTCAAGGTGGGCGCGACGGCGTTTATCGCAGCCTTCCTGGAAATCATCCTGATGATCTGGATCGGCTACGAAATCGGCCGCTGGTTCGACTGGAACACCATGGACTCACTCTTCCTCGGCGCGATCCTGGCGATTTCCTCGACCACCATCATCGTCAAGGCCCTCAATGACCTGAAAATGAAGAACCAGCGTTTTGCCCAGCTGATTTTCGGCGTGTTGATCGTTGAAGACATCCTTGGCATCGGCATCATCGCCTTGCTGTCGAGCATCGCCGTCAGCGGCACCGTGAGCTCCGGCGAGGTGTTCTCCACCGTCGGCAAGCTCTCGCTGTTCATGATCGTCGCCTTGGTGATTGGCATCTTGCTGGTGCCGCGTCTGCTGGCTTACGTAGCTAAGTTCGAAAGCAATGAGATGCTGCTGATCACCGTATTGGGCCTGTGCTTCGGCTTTTGCCTGCTGGTGGTCAAGCTGGAATACAGCATGGTGCTGGGGGCTTTCCTGATCGGCGCGATCATGGCCGAGTCCAAGCAGTTGATTAAGATAGAACGCCTGATCGAGCCGGTTCGCGACATGTTCAGCGCCATCTTTTTTGTGGCGATTGGCTTGATGATTGACCCGCAGATCCTGCTGCAATATGCCTGGCCAATCGCGGTAATCACCGTGGCCGTGGTGCTGGGCAAGATGCTGTCCTGCGGCCTGGGCGCATTTATCGCCGGTAATGACGGCCGCACCTCACTGCGCGTGGGCATGGGGCTGTCACAGATTGGCGAGTTCTCCTTCATTATCGCCGCGCTGGGCATGACCTTGCAGGTAACCAGTGACTTCCTGTATCCGGTGGCGGTGGCGGTTTCGGCGATCACTACACTGCTCACGCCCTACCTGATTCGCGGTGCTGATCCCCTGTCGCTGAAGATTGCGGCAGTGATGCCCAAGCGCATGAGTCGGGTCTTCGGGATGTACGGCGAGTGGTTGCGCAGCATTCAGCCTCAGGGCGAGGGCGCGATGCTAGCGTCGATGATCCGCAAGATCATCCTGCAAGTAGGGGTGAACCTCGCGCTGGTGATCGCGATCTTCTTCGCTGGCAGCTTTTTTGCGGTGCGCATTGGCGGGTATCTGGAGGGTTGGATCAGTGATCCGAGCTGGCAGAAGGCGTTGATCTGGGGAGGGGCGTTGTTGTTGTCGCTGCCGTTCTTGATAGCGGCTTACCGCAAGCTCAAGGCGCTGTCGATGCTGCTGGCGGAAATGAGCGTGAAGCCGGAAATGGCCGGGCGACATACCCAGCGTGTGCGAAGGGTAATCTCGGAGCTGATCCCGATTCTGTCGTTGCTGGTGATCTTTCTGCTATTGGCAGCCTTGTCGGCCAGCATTTTGCCGACCAACAAGTTGCTGGTGCTGATTGCAGTAGTCGCGGCGGCGGTAGCGGCCGTTCTGTGGCGCTGGTTCATTCGCGTGCATACGCGGATGCAGGTGGCCTTGCTGGAGACTCTGGATAATCACAAGGACACGTCGGAGCACTAAGGTGCTGCGGTGCATTCGCTTGTGGCGAGCGAGCTTGCTCGCCACAAAAACCGGTCCGCCACGGGTGACAGGACTCAGCTTTCCAGCCAAACATCCCGCGCCCAGTGCCACACCGATTCCCACGTTTCTTCGGTGACGAGTTCTTCTTCGCCGGACCACAACACCACGGTGCCGTCTTCTTCAACGCAGTAGTAGTCGTCGCCGTCCTGGCAGATCGGGATCATGCTGCGGTCAACGCCGGCATCCCAGGCGTTGGCTGCCACATCCGGCAGGTACGTGTGGGATTGCGGGTCGGTGACGGTCACCGGTTCCAGGCTGCCGTACACCACATCGCTGACGGTCAGCAGGAATTCACGGAAGACAAACGGGATGTCGATGAACAGTTGTTCTTCGATTTCCACCAGTTGATCTTCGTCAGGCAGTTCCAGAGGAACCGGGACCGGTTCGTTGGCTTCACGCAATTGTTCGATGATTTCTTCCACGGCCGGGATCCTCTTGCTAGATGGCGCGGTTTATAGGGGCGTTTTATACAGTAGCTCGCTATAAGTGCAACCGTGAAATAGAAAACCCCGGACATGAGACATGTCCGGGGTTTTTCGTTACGGCGTGCTCAAGCGCGTGGGTATCAGCCGTTTTGGCGAATACCGGCGACCAGCCATGGCTGGTTCTCGCCTTGAGGGCGTTCCATGTTCCAGCTTTCGCTGAACACTTCGCCCTGGTCGAAACGCGAGGTCTTCGACACACCGCTGAAGGTCAGGGTAGCGATGGTCTTGTCGGCGCGATCATCCACACCGTCCAACTGAACGCGCAGGTCGTCAATGTAGGTCGACTGGAACGCGTCGCCGATCTCGGCACGTTCGCGTTTGAGGAACTCCAGCAGTTGCGGGGTCACGAACTCGGCGATCTTGTCCATTTCGTTGGCGTCCCAGTGTTGCTGCAGGGACTGGAAGTGGCTGCGGGCCGCTTCGACGAAGCGCTCTTCATTGAACCAGGCCGGTGCGTTGATCACCGGACGGGCCGCAGCAGGCGCTGCCGAACCACCAAAGATCGAGCCCATGGCTGGTTTCTGCTCGAACACTTCACGCTGCATTGGCGCGCCGGCTGGAGCCAGGTGCTCCTGCTGCTTGCGGCGACGGGCGGCGATAAAGCGGAAGACCAGGAAGGCGATGACGGCCATGATCAGGATGTCGAAGATCTGCATGCCCTCGAAGCCGCCGCCCATGAACATGGAGGCGAGCAGGCCACCGGCCGCGATACCGGCCAGAGGGCCAAGCCAGCGTGAAGCACCGCCAGCCTTGGCTGCGGCGCCAGCAGCACCGGCTGCGCCTGCGGAAGCGGCAGCACCGCCTGCACCGGCGGATGGAGCCATTTGGCTGGTCTGGTGAGTCGGTGCCGCACCCGAGCTTTTGCCGCCACCGAAGCGTTTGGCGTTGGCGTCGAGGCTCATCGTCAGGCCGATGCACAACGCCATGGCGATGCTAAGAAAACGTTTCATAAAGGGAATTCCCATTTGTGGATTGCACGCGCGCCATGTTGCACAGGTGTAGTGGCAGTGGCTAGCGGCATAATGTTTCGGGCTTTTGCGTAAGACCGATTCCGAAGGATCTGTAGGACTGATTACTGATATTGGCCCGCGCTCGTTGAATACAAGGGCGGGCCAATAAGCTTCATGTAGGCAAATGTTTCAGACTGCTTCGAGCTTCGCGTAACCCATCATCAGCCATTTGCTACCTTCGGCGAAGTTCACCTGCGCTCGTGCCTGGGCGCCAGCGCCTTCGAAATTGAGGATCACGCCCTCACCGAAGACCGCATGCCTGACCTGCTGGCCCAAGCTGAACGGAGTTTCCGGAATCTCGGAACCGGCAAACATACTGCTGGAGTTCTGCTGTTGGCCGCCACCGAACGGGCGGCTGACGCTGTTGGACAGGCGAACTTCCTGAATCAGGCCCTTCGGTACTTCACGTACGAAGCGCGACACTTTGTTGTAGGTCTCGCTGCCGTACAGGCGTCGGGTCTCGGCGTAAGTCATGACCAGGTTCTGCATCGCCCGAGTGATACCCACGTAGGCCAGGCGACGTTCTTCTTCAAGACGGCCGGGCTCTTCCAGACTCATCTTGTGGGGGAACAGGCCTTCTTCCATGCCCACCAGGAACACGTACGGGAATTCCAGGCCCTTGGCGCTGTGCAAGGTCATCAGCTGGATGCTGTCTTCATGCTCATCGGCCTGGGTATCACCGGCTTCCAGCGAGGCGTGGCCGAGGAATGCGGCGAGTGGAGTCAGCTCTTCGTCTTCTTCGGTGTTTTCGAACGCGCGGGCTGCGCTGACCAGTTCCTCAAGGTTTTCTACTCGGGCCTGGCCTTTTTCGCCTTTTTCCGCTTCGTGATAGGCGATCAGTCCGGACTGCTCGATCACGGTCTGGGTCATCAAGTGCAGGGGCATTTCCAGGCACTTGGCGGCCAGATTCTCGATCAGCTCTACAAACACGCCCAGCGCACCCGCTGCCCGCCCGGTCAGGCCTTTATTGGCGATCAGCAAGCGCATGGCTTCCCACATCGACACGTCGGCGTGGCGCGCGTGGTCGCGGATTGCTTCGACGGTTTTTTCGCCGATACCGCGGGCCGGGATATTGATCACTCGCTCCAGCGCCGCATCATTGCCGCGACCTTCCAGCAAGCGCAGGTAGGCCATGGCGTTCTTGATTTCCGCACGCTCGAAGAAGCGCTGACCGCCATAGATGCGGTACGGGATGCGTTCGCGCAGCAAGGCTTCTTCCAATACCCGCGATTGGGCGTTGGAGCGGTACAGAATCGCGATATCGCTACGTGCCAGGCCGGTTTTCAGGGCGCTTTCAATGGTTTCCACCACATAGCGCGCTTCATCGTGCTCGTTGAAGGCTGCGTACAGATTGATCGCTTCGCCTTCGCCGCCGTCGGTCCACAGCTCTTTGCCCAGGCGTCCGGTATTGTTGGCGATCAAGGCGTTGGCGGCCTTGAGGATGCCAGCGGTAGAACGGTAGTTCTGCTCCAGACGGATAGTGACCGCGTCCGGGAAGTCTTCGGAATACTGGTAGATGTTCTCGATTTTCGCGCCACGCCAGCCGTAGATGGACTGGTCGTCGTCACCCACTACCATCAGGCTGTCGCCGCCCTTGGCCAGCAGGCGCAACCAGGCGTACTGCACGGCGTTGGTGTCCTGGAACTCATCCACCAGAATGTGGCGGAAGCGTTTCTGGTAATGGGCCAGCAAGCCGGGGTTGTCGCGCCACAGGTCGAGGGCGCGCAGCAGCAGTTCGGAGAAGTCGATCACGCCGGCACGTGCGCAAGCAGCCTCATAGGCTTCATAAATGCTGCGCATGGTGGCCAGGAAAAGATCGCCGCTGGCTTGAATATGTTGCGGGCGCAGGCCTTCGTCTTTCTGGCCGTTGATAAACCACTGCGCCTGGCGCACGGGCCAACGCTGTTCGTCGAGGCCGAGTTCGCGGATCACGCGCTTGACCAGGCGTTGCTGGTCGTCGCTGTCAAGGATCTGGAAGGTCTGGGCGAGGCCAGCTTCCTGCCAATGGGCCCGCAACAGGCGGTGCGCAAGGCCGTGGAAGGTGCCGACCCACATGCCGGCCGGGCTGATGCCCATCAACTGTTCGATGCGATGGCGCATCTCGGCAGCGGCCTTGTTGGTGAACGTCACCGACAGGATGGAGTGCGGAGACGCGTTTTCGACCTGGATCAACCAGGCGATACGGTGCACCAGCACTCGGGTTTTACCGGAGCCAGCACCGGCCAGGACCAACTGACGGCCGACGGGGGCCGCTACGGCCTGGCGTTGGGCATCGTTGAGGGAGTTCAGCAAAAG
Organism: Pseudomonas sp. RIT357; assembly: GCF_000632245.1. Taxonomy (NCBI): domain Bacteria; kingdom Pseudomonadati; phylum Pseudomonadota; class Gammaproteobacteria; order Pseudomonadales; family Pseudomonadaceae; genus Pseudomonas; species Pseudomonas sp. RIT357. Next base: position 594,171 of record NZ_JFYX01000001.1, on the reverse strand, counting down.
AGAGAGATCATCGCGCATCGGCGCATTCTAGGGTGCTGGGGGGAGTCGGGCAAATCCCAATGCCGGGTGGTCGATGGAAAATATTCAACGTGATCCGGGCCGGCTCAATATTCTGCTCAGGGTGATGACCGGTCGGTCAATGCCCACAGCCCGCGCCGGGTCTCGCTGAAGCCGTCTGGCACCGAGCTTTGCGGCGTGTGACCACGCAGTTTTTATGACGTGGAGCAGTTTGGCCCAAGCGTTTGCTTGTGTATGCTCCGTCCACGTTTCGGGCTCACCATTATAAGAACACTGCCTATGACCCTCAGCACCGACCTGCCTGGCCCCTCGATGGCGCCTGCGCAGGTTATCCATAAACACTACGCCACTGAGATGGCGGTCGAGCGCACTCGCCTGTTGTATCAAGGTTCGCTGCTGCCGACCCTATTAATGTTGGTGAACGGCCTGGTATGCGCCTGGCTGCTGTGGAACCCCAAACAATACCTGCTCGACAGCATCTGGCTGGTGTGGCTCCTCGCCCTGGTGGCCATGCGCGTGATCCAGGTGGCGGCGTTTGATTCGGCGATGCCAAGCCGACAGGCGCAGCCGGTGTGGCGGCGCATGTTCATGCTCGGTTCGGCGGTCAGTGGCCTGACGCTGGCCACTGCGGCCATCGCCCTGGCGCCGGTTAACAGCTTCATGCAGCAAGCCTGGGTGTTCGGCCTGATCGGCGCGGCGACATTATCGGCCAGCGTGGCCTACGCCGTGAGCCTGCCGGCGTTTCTATCCTTCGCTGTGCCGTGCCTGGTGCCGTCTATTGTCTACCTGTTATGGGATGGTAGCCCGCAGCAACAAGGTTGGGGTGTGCTCGGCCTGATCCTGCTGGTGTCGCTGAACCTGGTGGCCTGGCAGGTCAACCGCCTGATCCAGCGTGAACTCCTGCGGCGTTTCCAGAACCAGGCGCTGATCGAGCATCTCCAGCAGGCGCAGCAGCGCAGCGAACAGTTGAATCAGGATTTGGTGCGTGAAGTCGAGCAGCGCCGTCAGGTCGAGCAAGAGCTGCGCGAAGCCCAGATCGGCCTGCAGGACCGTGTGGCGCAACGTAGTCAGGAGTTGGACGTCGCCAGCCTGGCCCTGAATAAAAGTGAAGCGCGTCTGGCCATGGCGTTGCAAGCCAGCGAACTGGGCTTGTGGGACTGGAACCTGCAAACCGACGAAGTCCATCACACCCAGCTCAAAGAGTTGTTCGGCCTGGAGCCGGAGTACGTCACGGCCATGCTCGGCCACCTCAAACCGCGCTTGCACCCGGATGACTTACCGTTGCTCAAACGCGCGTTGGTGGAGCACCTCAAGGGGCGCACCGAGGATTACCAGGTGGAATACCGCGTGCGCCATGGCGATGGTCACTGGGTATGGATCGAAGACCGTGGCCGCGCGGTGGAGCGCGCTGCGAGCGGGCGAGTGATTCGAATGCTCGGTACGCGGCGCGACATCAGTGCCGGCAAGGCGCTCGAAGAACAACAGCGGCTGGCCTCGACGGTGTTCGAAGCCGCCAGCGAAGGCATCGTGATCCTCGACCCGGATTACGCGCTGATCGCAGTCAACCAGGCCTTCAGTCGCGTCACCGGCTTTGACATCGATGACATGCTTGGTCGCAACGTGGTGGAGCTACCCAGCAGCCGCGATGCCCGCCGTCACTTCCCGGTGATCCGCCAAGCTTTGCTCAGTCACGGCACCTGGCAGGGTGAACTGGTGGAAACACGCAAGAACGGCGAGCTTTACCCGCAGTGGCTGCAATTAAATGTTGTGCGCGATGTTCGTGGAAAAGTCAGTCACATCGTGGGCTTCTTCGCTGATCTGTCGGCGCGGCGCGAGTCCGAGGAGCGCATGCGCTACCTCACTCACTACGATGAATTGACCGGACTGGCCAACCGCTCGCTTTTCCGCGAACGGCTGCGCGAAGCCCACCAGCGCGTGCGCCAGGGCGGGCGCAGTCTGGCGTTGCTGCATATCAACCTGGACCGCTTCAAGCTGCTCAATGACAGCTTGGGTCATGAGGTGGCCGATCAGTTGCTGCAAAAGATGGCCCGCCGGTTGATCAATGCCTTGCCCGAAGCCGACACCATTGCACGCCTGTCCGGCGATGAGTTCGCTGTCTTGTTCGACGCCTACGGTAGCCTGTCGAGCCTGGCGCGGGTGGCCACGCGGCTGCTGGCCAAGCTGCGAGTGCCGGTGACGGTGGAGGGGCATGAGCTGGTGGTTAGCGCTTCGATGGGCGTGAGTTTGCTGCCGGACAATGCGCGTGAAATTTCCGAGCTGGTCAACCAATCGAATATGGCCATGCAACACGCCAAGCACCTGGGCGGCAACAACTTCCAGTTCTACACCGACAGCCTGCAAGGCAGCACCCTTGAGCGCCTGCAGTTGGAAAACCATCTGCGTAAAGCCATCGAGGAGCGCCAGCTTTCGGTGTTCTACCAGCCGAAACTGTGCCTGGCCACCGGTAGGCTCAATGCTGCTGAAGCGTTGGTGCGTTGGGAGCATCCACAATGGGGCATGGTGCCGCCCTGCGACTTTATCGGCCTGGCCGAAGAAACGGGCCTTATCGTGCCGCTGGGCGAATTCGTGTTGCGCGAGGCTTGCTGGCAAGCCTGTGAATGGCAGCGCCAGGGGTTGGCTTCGATTCGGGTGTCGGTGAATCTCTCGGTTCACCAATTGCGCCAGGGCAAGCTGGTCAGCCTGGTGCGCCAAGTATTGGAAGAAACCGGCCTGGACCCGCAATACCTGGAGCTGGAACTGACTGAGAGCCAACTGCTCGACAGCGTTGAACACATCATCGCTACTTTCCAGCAACTGCGTGACCTGGGGGTGAAGCTTGCCATCGATGACTTTGGCACGGGTTACTCGTCCCTCAGCTACCTCAAGCGCATCCCTGTGGACTACGTGAAAATCGACCAGACCTTTATCCGTGGGCTCGGACAGGGGCGCGAGGATGCGGCCATCACCCGAGCGATTATCGCCATGGCCCACGGCTTGGCGCTCAAGGTCGTGGCCGAAGGCGTGGAAGATCAGCAGCAGCTGGATTTCCTGCGGGCGGAGCGTTGCGACGAAGTGCAGGGGTATTTGATCAGCCGGCCGATGCAGGCTGACGGGTTGGCAGAATTGTTACGGAAAAATGCAGATTATCCTTAGCGACGCCAAGGGCGCCGGAGTGGCTACAAAGCTCCTGGCCTTTGAATATGAGGGTGGCAGGGCAATTAAGTGATGCGTCGGACGGGCAAAACGACAATTCTTGTAGTATAACTACAAGCTTGCTACATCCCCTGGCCCTGCCAATAACAAGAGTCCGTCCTTTGAACCTGTTGCAACATATCGCCCAGTCGCGCCACCTGTTACGCAAATCGGAACTCAAGGTTGCCGATCACGTGCTGCTTGACCCTGCGGCTGTGATGCACAGTTCCATGGCCGACTTGGCCCACAGCGTTGGCATCAGCGAGCCCACCATCGTGCGCTTCTGCCGCGCCATCGGTTGCTCCGGGTTCCAGGACCTGAAACTCAAATTGGCCCAAAGCCTGGCCGCCGGTGCCAGTTTTGGTCAGTTTGCAATCCATGAAGACGACTCCGTCGCCGATTACAGCCTCAAGATCTTTGACACCACCTTGCACACCCTCATGGAAGTGCGCGAGAAACTCGACCCGGTGGAGCTGCAAAAAGCCGTGACTGCCATGTCCCAGGCCCAGCGTGTGGAGTTCTACGGCTTCGGTGCGTCCGGCGCGGTGGCGGCAGATGCCCAGCACAAATTCTTCCGCCTGCTGCTGACAGCAGCGGCTTACAGCGACCCGCATATGCAGGCGATGTCGGCGGTGACTTTGAAGCCGACGGATGTGGCGATCTGTATTTCCCAGTCGGGCCGCTCCAAGGACCTGCTGATCACCGCCAATCTGGTGCGTGAAAGCGGCGCGTCGTTGATTACTCTGTGCCCGAGCCAGACGCCGTTGGCCGAACTGTCCACAGTCAACCTGGCGATCGACGTGCATGAAGACACCGAGATCTACACGCCTCTGACGTCACGCATCGCCCATCTGGTGGTAATCGATGTGTTGGCGATGGGCGTGGCCATGGCGCGCGGACCGAGCCTGGTCAACCACCTCAAGAGTGTGAAGCGCAGCTTGCGTAGCCTGCGGTTGTCGCCCAAGTCCGTCAAAGCCCTCGACGACTGATCCAGGGCCATACACGCTCAAAATGTGGGAGGGGGCTTGCTCCCGATAGTAGTGGGTCAGTCAAAGAGAAATCGGCTGATGTACTGTAATCGGGAGCAAGCCCCCTCCCACATTGGGATTGTTTACCTATTCGGAAGATTCATCGTCCTGTAACCCCCGCGCCGTTAAACCGTCATCGCTACGACCCATCCTGTACTCCCCGTACTCGATTTGGGAGACACCAAATGGCCCGTCCCTACGAAGACAGCAACAGCACTGTAAAGACCCGTCGTCAGCAGGAAGACCAGCGTCGCATGGCGTTCCGTCGCGCAATTGAAGACCGTTGCCAGGAGCGCCAACTGCTCCAGAGCATCAGTGACTACCCAGAACTCCACTGGCAGGCACCCGCGGCTGCCCAGCGAAGCGTTCAGCCAGCGCGCTGATTTGCACACGCTCGCTGCGAATAAAGCCCAGGAACGCATGGGCCACCGGTGACAGGCGCTTGGCCTTGGCTTGCACCAGGCACCAACTGCGGTACAGCGGCAGCTCTTCCACCGGCAGCTCCTTGAGCCCGCCGGTGGCCAGTTCCATATTCACCGCATGGCGCGTCAGCAAAGCCACGCCCAAGCCTGCGCACACGCATTCACGCTGCGCCTCGGCCGAAGCCACTTCCACCGTCTGGGTGAAGTGCACGCGCTTCTCCTTGAAATACTCCTCGCAGGCCAGTCGCGTGCCGGAGCCCGGTTCGCGCACCAATAGTGTGTAAGGCTCCAGGTCTTGCAGACGCAGTGGCCCCTGCAGACTCAATGGATGATCGGGTGGAGCGACGGCAACAATCGGATTGTTGAGAAACGGCAGGAATTCCAACCCCATGTCTTGGGGCACCATGGACATAATCACGAGGTCGTCGCGGTTGTCGGAAAGACGCCGGATCACCTGGGCGCGGTTGACCACTGTCAGGTGCAGTTGTACTTCCGGATGCTGACGCTTGAACGCGGCAAACAGGTGCGGCACGAAATACTTGGCACTGGATTCAATCGCGAGCTTTAGCTGACCTTGCAATGAACCTTGCATGTCCGACAGCTGCATATCGAGGTTTTCCAGGCGCCCGAAGATGTCACGACTGGCCCGTTGCAGCGCCTCGGCGGCCTCGGTCATGTAGAGTTTTTTACCCACATAATCGAACAGCGGCTGGCCGATCAGCTCCTCCAGCTGACGAATTTGCAGGCTGACGGCCGGTTGTGTCAGAGACATTTCCTCGGCTGCACGGCTGTAAGAGCGTAAATCGCACACTTCATTGAAAATCTGCAATTGACGCAATGTCATACGCATCAATGACTTACGCATAATTCAAATACCCATCCCGGCCGTAATGCGGTGACTATAAGTCTTTACTTATACACAACCCAATAATTATTGATTTTTGTTAATCCCTGCTGGGGCTTAGTGTGTGTCTCGCGACTGTCATGAAACATTTAGTCACGCGCCGACCCAGCTCCAGGGGTCGAAGAACGCAGCAATCGGCTCAAGGGAATTTCCAAGTGATAAAAAAGATCCTGATCGCCAACCGTGGTGAAATTGCCGTACGAATCGTGCGTGCTTGCGCCGAGATGGGCATTCGCTCGGTCGCGGTCTATTCCGACGCCGACCGCCACGCGTTGCACGTTAAACGTGCCGACGAAGCTCACAGCATTGGTGCCGAGCCTTTGGCCGGTTATCTAAACCCGCGCAAGCTGGTGAACCTGGCCGTGGAAACCGGTTGTGATGCGCTGCATCCTGGCTATGGCTTCCTGTCGGAAAATGCCGAGTTGGCAGACATCTGTGCTGAGCGTGGGATCAAGTTCATCGGCCCGTCCGCTGAAGTGATCCGCCGCATGGGCGACAAGACCGAAGCGCGCCGCAGCATGATCAAAGCCGGCGTGCCGGTCACGCCAGGCACCGAAGGCAACGTCGCCGACATCGCCGAAGCCCTCACCGAAGGCGACCGCATTGGTTACCCGGTGATGCTCAAGGCCACCTCGGGTGGTGGCGGTCGCGGGATTCGTCGTTGCAACAGTCGCGAAGAACTTGAACAAGCCTTCCCCCGCGTCATCTCCGAAGCCACCAAGGCCTTTGGTTCGGCGGAAGTGTTCCTGGAAAAATGCATCGTCAATCCCAAGCACATCGAGGCGCAGATCCTCGGTGACAGCTTCGGCAACGTGGTGCACCTGTTCGAGCGCGATTGCTCGATCCAGCGTCGCAACCAGAAGCTGATCGAGATCGCCCCAAGCCCACAGCTGACCCCTGAACAGCGCGCCTACATCGGCGACCTGTCGGTGCGCGCGGCCAAGGCCGTGGGCTACGAGAACGCCGGCACCGTGGAGTTCCTGCTCGCCGAGGGCGAGGTGTACTTCATGGAAATGAACACCCGGGTTCAGGTGGAACACACCATCACCGAAGAAATCACCGGGATCGACATCGTTCGTGAGCAGATCCGCATCGCCTCGGGCCTGCCTCTGTCGGTGAAACAGGAAGACATCCAGCACCGTGGCTTCGCGTTGCAGTTCCGCATCAACGCGGAAGACCCGAAAAACAACTTCCTCCCAAGCTTCGGCAAGATCACCCGTTATTACGCGCCCGGCGGTCCCGGCGTGCGCACTGACACGGCTATCTATACCGGCTACACCATCCCACCGTTCTACGACTCCATGTGCCTCAAACTGGTGGTGTGGGCGTTGACCTGGGAAGAAGCCATGGACCGCGGCCTGCGTGCCCTGGACGACATGCGCCTGCAAGGCGTGAAGACCACCGCCGCCTACTACCAGGAAATCCTGCGTAACCCGGAATTCCGTAGCGGCCAGTTCAACACCAGTTTTGTGGAAAGCCACCCTGAGCTGACCAACTACTCGATCAAGCGCAAACCCGAAGAGCTGGCCCTGGCCATCGCCGCCGCCATCGCCGCCCACGCAGGCCTGTGAGGAACATAATAATGAGCAAGAAAATCTTCGTTACTGACACCATCCTGCGCGACGCCCACCAATCGTTGCTGGCGACCCGCATGCGTACCGACGACATGCTGCCGATCTGCGATAAGCTCGACAAAGTTGGCTACTGGTCCCTGGAAGTCTGGGGCGGCGCGACCTTCGACGCCTGCGTACGCTTTCTGAAAGAAGACCCGTGGGAGCGCCTGCGCAAACTGCGCGCCGCGTTGCCTAACACCCGCCTGCAAATGTTGCTGCGTGGTCAGAACCTGCTGGGCTACCGCCATTACAGCGACGATGTGGTGAAAGCCTTCGTCGCCAAGGCAGCAGTGAATGGCATCGATGTGTTCCGTATCTTCGATGCGATGAACGATGTGCGTAACTTGCGCGTGGCCATCGAAGCCGTAAAAGCCGCCGGCAAACATGCTCAAGGCACCATCGCTTACACCACGAGCCCGGTGCACACCATCGACGCGTTCGTGGCGCAGGCCAAGCAACTGGAATCCATGGGTTGCGATTCGATCGCGATCAAGGACATGGCCGGCCTGCTGACCCCATACGCCACCGGCGAGCTGGTCAAGGCGCTGAAGGCCGAGCAGAACCTGCCGATCTTCATCCACTCCCATGACACCGCCGGCTTGGCCGCGATGTGCCAACTCAAGGCCATCGAAAACGGTGCCGACCATATCGACACGGCCATCTCCAGCTTCGCCTGGGGCACCAGCCACCCGGGTACCGAGTCGATGGTCGCCGCCCTTAAAGGCAGCGAATTCGATACCGGCCTCGACTTGGAACTGCTGCAAGAGATCGGTCTGTACTTCTACGCCGTGCGCAAGAAGTACCACCAGTTCGAAAGCGAATTCACCGCCGTCGACACCCGTGTGCAAGTCAACCAGGTACCGGGCGGGATGATTTCCAACCTGGCCAACCAGTTGAAAGAGCAGGGCGCCCTCAACCGTATGAGCGAAGTACTGGCCGAAATCCCGCGTGTGCGTGAAGACCTCGGCTTCCCGCCGCTGGTCACGCCAACGTCGCAGATCGTCGGCACTCAAGCGTTCTTCAACGTGCTGGCCGGTGAGCGCTACAAGACCATCACCAATGAGGTGAAGCTTTACCTGCAAGGCGGCTACGGCAAAGCGCCGGGCACTGTGAACGAGCAGTTGCGTCGCCAGGCCATCGGCAGCGAAGAAGTGATCGACGTGCGCCCAGCCGACCTGCTTAAGCCAGAGATGACCAAGCTGCGCGGAGAAATCGGCGCATTGGCCAAATCCGAAGAAGACGTGCTGACCTACGCCATGTTCCCGGACATCGGCCGCAAGTTCCTCGAAGAACGCGACGCCGGCACCTTGGCCCCGGAAGTGTTGTTACCCATCCCTGAAGCCGGCGGCGTAGCCCGTGCCGGTGGCGAAGGTGTGCCGACCGAGTTCGTCATCGACGTACACGGCGAAAGCTACCGCGTGGACATCACCGGTGTCGGCGTGAAAGCCGAAGGTAAGCGTCATTTCTACCTGTCCATCGACGGCATGCCGGAAGAAGTGGTGTTCGAGCCGCTCAACGAATTTGTCGGCGGCGGCAGCAGCAAGCGCAAGCAGGCCAGCGAGCCGGGCCATGTCAGCACCGCAATGCCGGGCAATATCGTTGACGTGCTGGTCAAGGAAGGCGACGTGGTCAAGGCCGGTCAGGCGGTGTTGATTACCGAAGCCATGAAGATGGAAACCGAAGTGCAGGCACCGATTGCCGGCAAGGTGACCGCTGTTCATGTGGCCAAGGGCGACCGGGTGAACCCTGGCGAAATCTTGATTGAAGTCGAAGGCTGATACAGCCTTCGACACTAACGTTTAATCCTCGGGGGGCATGTGCCCCCTTTTTTTTCGCCTTTAAAACGCCATCGCCCACTGGCCCGTCAGACCCTGGTTGCGGCTGTTGCTGCCAAATTCCGCGGTGTAGGCCAGGCCGACGCTGTGTTCGGCCGACAGCGTCAGGTCCAGGCCGGTGCGCAGCGCGAGGCTGTTGCGGTCAAGAGACGTGCCGCCGATGGTGAACTCACTGTTGAAGTCCTCGCGTTTTTCATGGACGAAGGACTGGCGCACGCGGCTGTCGACATTGCCATACAGGTGTTTCCAACTGCTGCTCAGGTGCGGTTTGAGGGTCATGCGGTTGCCCAGCGCGAAGTCTTGGGAGACACGCACGCCGAAGGTATTGCTGAGGTTTTGCTGGGTTTGTGCGCCAACGTTCAGCGCGCCGTAGCCGCCTTTTTCCTCGAAACGATCACGCTGGTAGCGCTGGAAACCGACGGCGGCATAGGGCTCGGCGCGCCAGCCGGCAGCGTCCAACTGATAGCCCAACTCGGCAAAAGCGTTCTGGCTGTGGGCCTTGTATTTGCCGCTGAGCTGCTCACGATAGTCGAGCAAGCCTAGATCGACCGAGCGTTTGTTCTGCCCGCGATGGCTGCTGTAAAGCGCACCGAGGCGCATCGAGAGCGGCCCGTCCTGACGTGCGGCGTAGGTGCCGAGGTGCCAGCTGTCCACTTCACCCTTGAAACCCTTGGTGCTCAAGTCGCTGCCGGACTTGCCGCCCACCACACCGATTCGCCACGCGTGGTCGATTGACCAGTCGGCGCCGAGCAGCACGCCTTGGGTGCTTTGGCTCAAGCCGGCACTGCCGTGTTGGGCGTCGAGCCTGCCGCCGCTGTCCAGGCCCTGCAGCCAAACTCGGCCTGTCTCGCGGGTGTCCATATCTAACTGACGTACTGCCGAGAGCAGGCTGGCGTTCAACTGCTTCAGGGCGTTTTGCGTGGCGGTGCCCAGATTGGCGTTTTGGCTGCCGGCCAGTTGCTCAAGCGCGGCCCCGACCTGGCCGGGTGCAAGGCTGGACAGGTACTGACCGTAATCGTCCAGCTCGTCCTTGGCCTGTTCGCTGATTTCGTCCGACGCGTACAGTTCATCCACGGCAGCGTCGAGCACGCGGGCGACGTTCAGGCCGTTGCGACTCGTCGTCCGATCCGCGAAGTAGAAGTCATCTGGCCCTGGGACGGCCGGTTCGAACTGTCGGCTTTCATCGGGCATGACAATCCAATCAAGCCATTCGCTGTCCGGCTCCATATCGCCCCGTGCCTGCGCGTCTTGAGTACTCGCGACACCCAGCGACAGCATGATCGCCAGTGCGAGTTGTTTGTGTATGAACGGCATGTAGGCCCACCTCTTGATATTTGAGGCGGGGAATTTAGCGATGCTCAGGCGGGATAAATGTCAGGCGCAGTGCCGCTGGATTGCAGGAGACTTCCCAGGTCTTGTGCGATAAGGCGCGCGGTTTGCAGAGGGGGGCGGGTGCGACGCCCGCTCTACTGACTTTACCCGCGCCGAACATAGCCCTTGCCAAAGTGACGTTCCATCCGCGCCTGGATCAATTCCAGGGCGAGGGACATCACCCAGTAGATGATCGCGGCGGTGGTGAGCATCTCGATGTAGCGATAGCTTGAGCGGCCGTAGGATTGCGCGAGGAACATCACTTCCCACACGCCCATCACCGAGATCAGGGACGAGTCCTTGAGCATCGAGATGAATTGGTTAGTCGCGGGCGGAACAATGGTGCGCATGGCTTGGGGCAGGGTGACGTGCCAGAAGATCGCGTTATCGCGCATGCCCAGCGCGAGGGCGGCTTCGCGTTGGCCGTGGGGCACGCCGAGGATGCCGGCGCGGAAGATTTCGCTCAGGTACGCGCCATAGTTCAGCGACAGTGCAATGATCCCAGCCGTGATCGCGCCGGGCACCAGGCCCAGTTGCGGCATGCCCAGATAGATCAGCAGGATCTGGATCAGCAACGGCGTGCCACGGAAGAACGAGGCGTAGAAGGTGGCGATGCCAAACGCCACCGCGCTGCTGGACAGGCGCCCCAGTGCCGTGACGAAGCCCAGCGCCGACGACACCAGAATCGAACACAGGCACAGGAACAGCGTTAACGCCGCGCCCTGCAGGAAACCATTGGGCGCCAGGTGCAGGCCGACCAGGTTGGGCAGCTTGTCGAGAATGATCGAGAACTTCAGGTCAAAGCTCAGGAAGAAGCTCGCAAACAGGGCGAACAGCGCCGCCCAGGTCAGGTAAAGCCGCGTGCGAAAACTCATCGGCTGATATCAGCGCCGATCCATTTTTGCGACAGCTTGCTCAAGGTGCCGTCCTGCTTGAGCTGGGCAAACACCTCACGCACTTTGCTGTCCCACGCGGCGTCGCCTTTTTCGATAGCTACCGAGTTGGGCTCCGAGTACAGCGGTTCGCCAGCAAGCTTGAAGCGTTTGTCCTGGGTCAGGCGAGGCTGTGCGGTCACCAGGTTGGTAAGGATCGCATCCAGGCGCACGCCAGCACCGAGGCCGAGGTCCTGGAAGGCGACGTTGTCAGTGTCGTACGGCGCGATCTGCACCTCTTCGAACGGGTACTGCAGTTGCGTGTCTTCGGCGCCTTCGATCACCAGGTTCTTGTTCAGATAGCTTTCATAGCTGGAGGCACTGGTGAGGCCGACTTTCTTGCCGCTCAAATCCTTGGCGGCGTGAATGCGGTCGTCCTTGGCATTGACCACGATCACGGCCGGCGAGGCGTAGTACTCCACCGGGAAGTCGAACACTTCGGCGCGGGCCTTGCTCGGGGTCATCGAGCAGATGCAAATATCGTAGCGCCCGCTCCAGCGGCCAGCGGCGATCACGTCCCACGATGGCGTTTCCAGACGCAGTTTCACACCCAATTTTTGCGCCACGGCCTTGGCCACATCGACGTCAAAACCATCCAACTGGTTCTGGTCATTGAGAAACGAGAACGGCGGATAGCTTTCCATCAGCACGCCCACCAGCTCTTTTTTCTGTTCGATCCGGTCCAGGGTCGTACCGCCAAACGCCTGGGTGGAGGCAGCCAGTGTCATCAGGCCCAGGGCCAGCAGGGGTTTAAGTTTCACGAAGGACACCTTTAGAAAAAAGAGTTGGTATGAAGCGAATTGAACGTATTAAATAGTTATAAGAACGACTCTCATAGTGAGTTATTTTCATAAGCTTATGAGTAAAAAGCATATGGGCGCAGAAACAGTAATTCTCGATGGCGGCATGGGCCGTGAACTGCAGCGCCGTGGCGCGCCGTTTCGCCAGCCGGAGTGGTCGGCATTGGCGCTGAGCGAAGCGCCGCAGGCGGTGGAGGCTGTGCATGCGGCCTATATCGACAGCGGTGCCAACGTGATCACCAGCAACAGCTACGCGGTGGTGCCGTTTCATATCGGTGAAGCGCGGTTTGCTGCCGAAGGCCAGGCCTTGGCGGCGTTGGCCGGCGAATTGGCGCGTCGTGCGGTAACGGCGTCGGGCAAAAACGTGCGGGTGGCCGGTTCGCTGCCGCCGCTGTTTGGCTCCTATCGTCCGGACTTGTTTGAAGCACAGCGCGTGTCTGAGTTGCTCACCCCACTGGTGCAGGGGCTCGCGCCCCACGTCGACTTGTGGCTGGCGGAAACTCAGAGTTCAATCGTCGAGGCGCGGGCGATTCATGCGGGCCTGCCTCAGGATGGCAAGCCGTTCTGGCTGTCGTTTACCTTGAAAGATGAAGACACTGACGACGTCCCGCGCCTGCGCTCCGGCGAGCCGGTGGCAGACGCGGCCGAAGTGGCGGCGCAGTTGGGTGTGCAAGTGTTGTTGTTCAATTGCAGCCAGCCGGAAGTGATTGGCGTGGCCATCGACGCGGCGCGTCAAACCTTCGAGCGTCTGGGCGTGTCGATCCAGATCGGCGCCTACGCCAATGCCTTCCCGCCGCAACCCAAGGAAGCCACGGCCAACGATGGCCTGGATCCGTTGCGCGAGGACCTCGATCCGCCGGGCTACCTGCATTGGGCCGCGGACTGGCAGAAACGCGGTGCCAGCCACCTGGGCGGTTGCTGCGGGATCGGGCCGGAGCACATTGCGGTGCTGGCCCAGAAGCTGAACTAAGGCTTAAGCCTGGCGGCACTGCGCCAGGCTTTTTACCTGACCCGAGGCGGTTTGGTTGGACTCCGACAACCACGCCTCAAACCCCGCGCCCACCGTCGGCCATTCCGAATCCAAAATCGAATACCACGCCGTATCCCGGTTCTGCCCCTTGACCACCATATGCTGGCGGAACACCCCCTCAAAACTGAACCCCAACCGCTCAGCCGCATATTTGGAGCGGGCGTTGCCGTTGTTGCACTTCCATTCCAGGCGGCGGTAGCCCTGCTCGAACGCGTATTTGGCCAAGAGGTACACCGCTTCGGTGCTTTTGGGTGAGCGCTGCATCGGTGCGCCGAAGGTGACATGCCCGATTTCTATGCGGCCTTGGGCCGGGACGATGGACATCAGGCTGAGGATGCCCTGCACCTGGCCGGTCGCGCGGTCGACGATGCTGAAGAAGTACGGGTCGGTATTGGCCGCGTGGTTGTTCAGCCACGCATCGAACGCGGCGCGCTCGGTAAACGGGCCGTACGGCAAGTAATCCCACAGCTTGGGGTCGGCGCCGGGGCCTTCGAGGGCTTGCCACAGTTGATCGGCGTGGCGCGCCGGGTCGAGTTTTTCCAGGTGGATAAAGCGCCCTTCGAGCAGTTGAGCGGTGGGCGCCGGGACGCCTTTCCAGTCGGCGAGGGAAGTAGACATGCTGCGCTCCTTAAAGACCTTTACGAAATTGAATGAAGCCAGGGCGTTCGGCGATGCGCTCGTAGAGTTGGATCGCGGTGGCGTTGGTCTCGTGGGTCAGCCAGTGCACCTTGCAGCAGCCGTCGGCCTTGGCAGTGGCGTAGACGAACTCGATCAGTTTACGGCCGACACCGGTGCCGCGTTGGGCAGGGTCCACCAGCAAATCCTGCAAATAGCAGGAGTTCTCGATGCTCCAATTAGATCGGTGATAGATGAAGTTGACCATGCCCACCGCCTTGCCGTCCTGCCAGGCCAGTGCCGAATGGGTCGGCTCGCTGGCGTCGATCAGGCGCTGCCAGGTGCTTTGGCTGACGGCGTCCGGCAGTTCGGTGTTGTAGAACGTCAAGTACGCCTGCCACAGCGGCAACCAGGCGGCGTGGTCGGCTGCGGTGACCTGGCGGATGTCGATCTGGCTCATTCTGAAACTCCTTGGGGAATAAAGCGTGCGAGGGTCTGGTCGCGCACGTCCGCGCTGGCGGCGAGGCCGTCGCGCACGCCGGCGATGTCCGCCGCGCTGTGGTTCTGGCTGAGTTTGCGTTTGCCGATCAGGCGATCGATGGGCAATGCAAAGCCGACGATGGCCTTGAGCATGCCGTCGATGTAATCAGCGGGGGCGTCGCTGACTTTCCATGGTTGCGCACGGTTACCTTCGTGGCGGTCGGTGAGGGCGCTGACCAGCGCCAGCAGGCGCTCGGCATCGGTAAACACCTCGGCCTCGCCGTAGGCATGCACGGCGATGTAATTCCAGGTCGGCACCACTTTGCCGTGCTCGGCCTTGGCCGGGTAAAACGCCGGGCTGATATACGCGTCGGCGCCGGCAAAAATCAGCAGGGCGTCGTTGCCATTCTGTAAATCGCGCCACTGCGGATTGGCCTTGGCCAAGTGCCCGTAAAGCGTGCCGTTGGGGCCTTCATCGGGGTTGAGCAGCAGCGGCAAGTGGCTGGCTTGCAGGCCTTGCTCGCCAAAGGTCACCAGTTGCGCCAGGCGGGTGTGCTGGATCAATTGATGCAGTTCGGGTAAGTCGTCGAGGGCAAAGGCGCGAGGTGTGTACATGAATATTTTCCTTGGCGAATGCCAGCATCCTAGGCAGGCTAATGGTCCGTTGTAAGAGCCATCTACGGCCAATTTCATAGGTCCAATATGTCGCCGACTGCGCCGCCTCTGTCATTCAACCCCGCCGGTATCGAGCTGGATCGCGGCCAGGGCCTGACGCGCCAGCTCTATGAAGCCCTACGCCAGCGCGTACTCGATGGTCGCCTGATCAGCGGCACGCGCCTGCCGGCCAGCCGTGACCTGGCCGCCGCGCTGTCGATTTCCCGCAACAGCGTGGTACGTGCCTACGATCAGCTGTATGCCGAGGGGTTTATCGAAGGGCGTGTCGGCGATGGCACTTACGTCGCTCAACTGCCCTCGACGGAAAAACTATCCACAAAAGTACCCACAGGGTTACACACAGGCTTATCCCCAGCCTTATCCACAAAATGGGAAAATTTGCCAGCGGATCTCGATGATGAAGTTATCCACAGACCGGCCCTGGGGCGACTGCAAAACCACTATCTGTCGCAGCCACCCGCAGGGCCGCCGAAGGCGTTTCGGGTCGGTGTGCCGGCTTTCGATCTGTTCCCGTTCGAGGTCTGGGCCAAGCTGAACGGGGCATTCTGGCGCAAGCCGGACCTGCAACAGCTGTGCTATGGCGACCCCGCAGGCGATGGGCGTCTGCGCGGGCTGATCGCGGCATACCTGCGCAGTTCGCGGGGGATGCAATGTACGGCTGAGCAAATAGTGATCACCAGTGGTGCACAGCAGGCGATTAGCCTTTGTGCACAGTTGCTGGTGGAGCCCGGCGATGGCGTGGCCGTGGAAAACCCTGGCTATCGCGCCGCAGGCCATGCATTCGCCCTGGCCGGTGGGTGCCTGCATGGGGTGCCGGTGGACAGTGACGGCATCGACTGCCAGGCCCTCGATCAACTGGGCGACTGTCGCCTGGCGTACGTCACGCCTTCCCATCAATACCCTTTGGGCGTGGTGATGAGCCTGGCGCGGCGCTTGGAATTGCTGGCCTGGGCCGAGCGCCGAGGCGGCTGGATCGTCGAAGATGACTACGACGGCGAATACCGATACAGCGGCGCGCCCCTGTCACCGTTGGCCGCGCTGGACCGCAGTGGTCGCGTGCTCTACGTGGGCACCTTCGGCAAAGTCGCGTTTCCGGCACTGCGCCTGGGTTATCTGGTGTTGCCGTCGGGTCTGGTGGACGCCTTCTCACGGCGCCGCGCTGTCGATATGCGCCACTCGGAAGTCAGCACTCAGGCAGTGATGGCCGAGTTCATGGCGGCGGGCCATTTTCAACGGCACATCCGCCGCATGCGCCGCGCAGCATTAAGCCGGCGCAATGCCTTGCTGGCCGGTTGGCCCAGCGGTCTGCCGGGGGTTGGCGAGTTGCCGAGCGTAGCGGCGGGGCTGCACATGACGGTGCGCGTGGACAGCTTGGCCCGCGAACAGCAACTGCTGGAGCAGGCCCGCTCGGCCGACGTTGAGGTCAATGGTCTGAGCAGCTACTGGCTGGCGCACTCCACCACGCCGGCGGATCAACGCGCCGGCCTGGTGTTGGGGTTTGCCGCCGTGCCTGAAGCCGCGATTGCCGACGCGCTGAAGCGTCTGCGCAAGGCCTGGGGCGCCGACAAGCAGCACGGTCAGCTGTCAAAAAACAGCGATTTGGCGAGTTTCGACCCGATCTGACTGCGGTAAATCGCAATCTGGTCGTGGTCGTTCAAGCCGGTGCGCTGCAGGCTTCCCCCTTGCTTCTGTTGTTCACGCGTCTTGAGGTGCCCGGCGATATATTCTTCGGCGGCCGCTTGCGCTGAGCTGTAGTGAAAGTGGGCATACCACAGCACGTTGTGGGTTTGATGGTCGCGTATTTCGTACTCGTCCAGAAAGTCTTTGCCCGGCCCCTTGAGGCGACGCCGGGTGATGACCTTGGCAATTTCCACCAAACCCCGGTCAAACAGCCACTCCACCCGTGCCGCTGTGGGCGGTTGCTGCTTGGTCATGCTGATCCGGGTCGTGGTGCCCAGCTCGTACAGGCGCTGCGCCGTGTCGTTGAGCTGCTTGTTAGTGGAGGCTGCGGAAGGGCGATCGCTTTCGGTCAGATTACGTTGGGTCAACGCTTCTTCGATGCGGCTGACGGCACGCTCCAGGCGAGCGGCGTATTGGTGGAACATCTCCTCGATTTCGACCGGAATGCGCCCGGCCTTTTTTGAGTGGCCCAGGGTCCGCAAGGTCGCGGCAGGTTCGTCCTGAAGCAACTGGTCACCCTCGTTGAGGCTCACGTTCAGGTCTATTGCCTGGGGCGGTCGCGGTCCGGAAGGGCGGCTGTCGCGTTCGACCCACACCCCAGGCTCTTTCTCATGGAAGGTCGCAATGACTTTGCCCGTCAGCGGCGACTTTACATCCACCAGCCCTTCTTCGGCCGCGCGCGGTTCGCCGACCACCACGCCGTTGAAGCGTGTCTTGATGATCTTGCGCTTGGGGGGTGATGCGGTTTTCGAACTGCCGGGCTTGGGCTCCAACGCTTTGCTTTCCCTGAGCAACAGGGCCAGCTCGCGAACGACGTGCTGATTGAATTCGTTGATCTGCTTGCGCAGGGTTTCCAGGGGCTCGCGCTGTACCTGCTCGGGGTATTCGGCATGCAGGTCCAGCAGGCGCTGGTCAACGATGGAAAATTGATCGACCAGGCTGTTGAGCACGTCGATACGCTCCTCCAACGAGCGAATAGCCGTGTCGGCCAACGCCTCCGTGCAGCTCTGTATGTGAAGATCGGCGGCATCGACGATGGTGTCGAGCAGCTCGCGCGCAGTATCGAACGCTTCGCCGTCGCCCTCTTGGACGCACAGGTGACGGGCCAGGGTGACTTGAAACGCCTTCAAGTCCCGCAATTGAAGCTTGGGCAGGGCGTGCTGCGTGCTCTGAATGACCTTGTTGCCGTCGATGCCAAGCGTTTCCAGTTCATGAAAACGTGTCTCCACGTACTCCATGCGTCTGATCATTTCGCCCGTCATGTCCGACATGGCCCGGGCGGTTTGTGTCTTGGTCTTGGCATCAATGCCGGTGACCGACTCAAGGCTCGGGACGGAGCTTTCCAGGGTTTCACGGAACCGCGGTAAGCGTTGGTTGATGGCGGAGCGCGTCAACAGCAGTTGCTTGTGCAAATAGTCGATCATGGAGCTCTGGTAGTTGGGCACGTTATCGATAATGCCCAGTGACCTGAGTTGGCGGATCGGCACGTCGTAATCCAGGATTCGGGCGTCGACCTTGTCGATGAAGCTCTGGCGGCGCAATTCGGTGGAGGGGCCTGCTTCGTCGCCTATCGCCGTGTGTGCGCCGGCGATTTCCGACTGCCTGCTGCGCTCATTGGCGTCGAATTCGTCGAGCTGCCTGCGCAGGTCGCCGATTCGAGACGTATTGCGGGTTTGCACGGCCTTGCGCCGGTTTTTGAAGCCACCACCGCGCAGGCGCATGCGTGTGTCCACAAACCATTGGCCCGCCTTGTTGTTGAGTAGCATGGGGCCCATTCGCGAGGGATTGCCTGGGTCGATGATGACCACGTTATCCGCTTCGTCTACGTTGACTTCGAACCAGCGCGTGCCGACCACGGCGTACCATTTCTGGGCGTTCGGGTAGAGGTGCAGATAGATACCAGGCTCTGTGACCTGAGGTTCCAGGCCCGCGGGCCTCTCGATTTTGAAGCTGTCCAGCGTGGCCTCCAGGCTTGGACGGTCGGTGGGGATGGCGCCGCGAATGTTCAGCAGGCCCTGATGCCGACTCGGCAGCTCGGTGCCCGTTACGTTGTCCAGCCGGGCCACGGAGGTTTTGCTGGGCGGCGGCTCGATTTTTTCGGCGGGTTCGACCGCTGACGATTCTGTTTTCAGCCTGGTTTCTTCGCTGGGTTTTTCGACCGGCGCGTGACGCAAGGCCCCGTGCAGCGCCAGGGCCATGCCAAGGTTGAGTAACAGGTCGACCTGGGCTATCCAGGCGCCTTCGGGGTCCGCTTCGGTGTTGTCCTGCTGGGCGATGTCCTGCAAGTCATCCATGATCTGCCAGATCCAGGCGGCGATACCGGCCGTGCGCCCCAGGAACGGCAACGTCGCATTGAAGATTTGCCAGCCTGCCTGGCGCAAGGTTGCCCAGCGTTTTTGCGCATTGGAGACTGACTGGCGGCCCGCCAGTTCGACCATGGCCTCGGCATTGGCTTTGAACAGTGCGGCCAGCGGGGCTGCGCCAAGCACCTGGTCGCTCAAGGTAATGGAGCCGCTCATGTACACCATGACCTGCGGCTCGACCAGCCCTCGAATGACCGTCCATGGCGATGGCCATTTATCGGGGAATACATACTGCGCGTAGTTGAAGCGCGCCGCCTCTGGCAGCCAGGCCAGCACCGAGTCGCGAAGTGGGCGCGTGTGTTTGATGGCGTAGATCAGGTTTTGCCGTGACGGATACTGCAGCAGCGTTGGTTCCAGCAAGGGACGGTACAGCAGGCACGGGCCCGCGGCGGCGTCTTTGGCGCCGATCACGAACATATTGGCAACCACATCCTGATCATTGCCGGGGCGCAAGGTCGGTAAGAATGCCAAGGGGCGAATGACAATCTCCTGCCCGTCGACGAGTCGCCCGTGGTCTTCGTCCTGAATTACGGCAGCGACGTAGCGCGCACCGAGTTCATCGACCCCGTGCTGTTGGCGAATCTTGAGTTGCAGTGCCAGCAAAGGCAGCTGTACGCGCAAATGGTTGATGTAGAGCGTTTGTCTGCCCTTGGCCTGAACCGTATCTTCCAGCAGCGTGCGCTTGATCAGCGCCGGGTAGTGCTGGCCGATATCGATGTTTTCAATCACGCCCTTCAGGTAGGTGTAAGACAGCCACGGGGGAGCTGCGCTGCCGTTATAGAGCACGCGGGGTTGGCCGGTCGGCAGGCCTGTGAGGTTTTCCAGGGCTAGGTCGATCAGGTTACGGCGTGTGATGTCCGGCGCCGTGGGCACGATGAACGTGCTTCCCCAGACAACCGGGCTTTCGATGTGAACTTCGATCTTGTCGACGTTGATGTTTGCACCTTGGGCGTGCGCACGAATCTGGCTCTGCAACTGATCGCGGGTGTATTCGCGGATCGGCGCAATATCGTCATTGAAGGATGCGCCCTTCTGGAGGGTATGCAACTCGGCAAGATCGATCAGGCGCCGACTGTAGGTGGAAATATCCAAGTCCGAGGCGTGGGCCAGCCAGTCGGGCAACCGCTCATGGATGTCACGGATATTGGATAGCGAGTGATCGCTCAAGTCCTCGACCACCGGCAGGACGTTGGCAACCGCGACCAGGGGGCTGGCGTCGGCGTCCACGTTGATCGCTTTGCGGTCGTCTTTGTCAATCGAGCCTATTGCGTCGAGTTGCAACGCAATCAGTGCGCCGGCCAGGCTGTCGAAGAAATTGCCCGGCGGTTCGTACAGCCGCCACTGCAGGCTTAGCTCATTGTTCCGTGCGTTCATTCGGTCGGGCAGTTGTTCTCCGAATTGCTCCAGCGAGTCGAATTTTTCGTAGCCGTTGACCAGTGAGTAAACCAGGACCCGCTGGCCCTGCTCATGCTCGCCAATCACTACGGCGATGTCCATGAGGGCGGTGTGAGCGGTCTGGCTGTCTTGCAGCGCATCAACGTCGATCAGGTAGGCGTGAGTGTTGTAGCTGTCCTGGGCAGAGCGTGTGGCTCGCTCCGGAAAAAGGAACAGCGACCTGGCTATGGCGCAATCATGTTCATCCCAGCCCTCTTGCGCCGTGACATTCCATACTTTGCGCAGGGATTGTGAGAACACTTTCCAGCGGTGCCCGCTTCGGCCATCGGAGGCATTCCAGTAATTGAGGTACTGCTCCTGGAAGGCAGACAGCATCAGTTCTGACAGCTCATTGATCATGCGCGCAATGGCATCGATTTTTACCGGTAAATGCACCGGTGGCCGGGCGTCGGGTTGCAGTGTCAGGAAGTGTTCGCCATCGAGGTAGATCACCGGCTTCGGGTTCAGCATCTGGCTTGCCAGCACCGAAGTGAGCGACATGGCATAGGCCGGGGCGGATAGGACTTGATCATCGACGACGCGCCAATTCGGCGTGACGACCATGGCCAGGTCCGGGTCTATGGCCAGGGTTGGATACAGCTCCTTGAGCGCCGAGCGCAGGGTCACGGCGGCCACCTCCCGGCTGTTCGGGCCGGAGGTCAGTTGAGTCAGTAGCTCATAGGTAGTAGGGGGTCGATTGTGGCTGGTGGCCGACGGATGATCAGGAAGCGTTGCTTCAGGCATAGGCAAGTCCTTTGCAGAAATGAAGGGCGCTTGAGCGTGGGTGGCTCGGGGCCCTTTCTTGGGAGGTACGGCGCCGCGGTGCGGCGCCGTTGCAGAGGACAACGGTAGTGAGGGGAGGATTGGCGCGGGCGGTAATTACTTAGCCTGAGTCCTGTGTGAGGGGCGGTCAGGTCCCCGATTTGATCTTGGTCCAGGCCCGGGTCCTGGCGCGTTCAGCTTTACTGTCCAACGGCTTCAAGGTGTACAACGTCGCCATCGCCGCCTCGGTCGGGTACAGGTTAGGGTTATTGCGGATGGTCGGGTCGACCCGTTCGGTGGCGTCCTTGTTCGGGTTGGGGTAGCCGACGAAATCGCTGATCGGCGCAATCACCTCAGGTTGCAGCAGGTAGTTGATGAAGGCGTAGGCGTCCTGCGGGTTCTTTGCGCCCTTGGGAATGGCGAGCATGTCGAACCAGATCGGCGCGCCTTCCTTGGGCAGGCGCATGTCCACGGTCACGCCGTTCCTGGCCTCCTTGGCGCGGTTGGCAGCCTGGGAGAAGCTGCCGGAATAACCGACGGCCACACAGATGTCGCCATTGGCGATATCGGCCATGTATTTGGAGGAGTGGAAGTAGGTGATGTACGGGCGGATTTTAAGCAGCAGGGCCTCGGCTTTCTCATAGTCCTTCGGGTTATTGCTGTTGGGGTCCAGGCCCAGGTACTGCAAGGCCAGCGGCAGGATTTCCGATGGCGAATCCAGCAGGGCGACGCCGCACTGCTTGAGCTTGCTGATGTTCTCTTCCTTGAAGATCAGGTCCCAGCTGTTCACGGGAGCGTTGTCGCCCAGCACGGCCTTGACCTTGGCCGGGTTGAAGCCAATCAGGATGGTGCCGTACATGTAGGGCACGGCGAATTTATTACCGGGGTCATTGGCCTCGATCAGCTTCATCAGCTTGGGGTCGAGGTGGTTCCAGTTTGGTAACTGGCTGCGGTCCAGGGGCTGAAACACACCGGCTTCAATCTGTTTGGCCAGGAACACGTTGGACGGCACCACCACGTCATAGCCGGAGTTGCCGGTGAGTAGCTTGGCTTCCAGGGCTTCATTGGTGTCGAAGATGTCGTAGACCAGTTTGATCTGAGGGTTCTGACCCTTGAAGTCTTCCAGCGCCTTGGGGGTGATGTAGTCGAACCAGTTGTAGACCCGCAGGGTTCTTTCTTCGGCGTGGACGGCGCTGCTTAATACGGCGGCGCACAGCGCAAGCGACTTGAGCATGTTCATTGGATTGACCCCTCAAAACCTTCGAGAACGTTGACGGCATTGATGCCGATTTCTTCCACCGCGTAGCCGCCTTCCATGACGAACAGCGTGGGCTTGCCCAGCCGGGCGATACGCGCACCCATCGCCAGGTAATCCGGGCTGTCGAGCTTGAACTGCGAGATGGGGTCGTCCTTGAACGTGTCTACCCCCAGGGACACCACGATGATGTCGGCGCCATAGCGCTCGATTTGCGCGCAGGCCTGATCCAGCGCGGTGCTCCAGGTATCCCAGCCGGCACCGGCCGGCAGCGGGTAATTGAAATTGAAGCCCTTACCGGCGCCGTCGCCCAGCTCATCGGCATAGCCGAGGAAGAATGGAAACTCGGCTTCCGGATGTCCGTGGATCGAGGTGAACAGCACGTCACTGCGGTCATAGAAAATCGATTGGGTGCCGTTGCCGTGGTGGTAATCCACATCAAGGATCGCGACCTTGGCATGGCCTTGATCGAGAAAGGCCTGGGCGGCAATCGCAGCGTTATTGAGGTAGCAATAGCCGCCCATCAAGTCGCCTGCAGCGTGGTGCCCCGGTGGGCGGCAGAGGGCAAAGGCACTTTGAGCACCTTGTTGAATCGCTTGTTGCGCGGTCAGCGCCACCTGCGCTGCGCTATAGGCCGCTTGCCAGGTGCCGGCGGTGATCGGCGCGCCGCCGTCGAAGCTGTAATAGCCCAATTGACCGTGCAGGCTGGTGGGCAGCACGCGGCGCAAGGTGCGGGCTGGCCACGTGTAGGGCAGCAGGTCGCCGTCCTGGCCGAACTCAACCCAGCGTGCCCAGGCCCCTTTGAAAAAATCCAGGTAGGCGTGGCTGTGGATGCGTTGCAGCGGTGCCAATCCAAAGTCCTCGGGGGCTCGCACCGGCCCCAGATCACGGTCCTTGACCCGTTGCAGTACGTGATCAGCACGGGAGGGCATTTCGAAACAGGGCATCAGTTGCCCGTCCATCAGTTCGCATCGACCGTGGTGCAGATGGTGATCGTCCGAGTAGATCGTCAGCATAGTGGTGTACTCGCAGGCGTTTGGCGGTGTCTTGCAGTGTTGCCTCGCCGACGCGGCAAGAGAACGGCAGGAGCGGCCAAAAGGGGATGAATATGGCCAAAGACACTGTCCGTATTCGCCCCGCCTGGACGTGGGGATCAGGGGCGGAACTGGCTTGGCGCGACCCCGCTCCAGCGCACAAAGGCATGACGGAAGCTGGCGGTCTCACTGAAACCCAGGTGCTCGGCAATGCGGTGGATGGGCATTGCATCGTTGGCCAGCCACTGCTTGGCCTGCTCGAAGCGCAGTTCGTCGAGCAACTCCTGATAGCTGCTGCCCAAGTCATGCAGGTGCCGGCGTAAGGTGCGTGGCGAGCAATTCAACTGCTCCGCCAGTTTATCCAGCCCTGGCGCTGCCGGCAGTTGCGCCGCCAGCAGTTGACGCACGCGGCCCAGCCAGGCCTGGCGTCCGGTGAACTCGGTGTTTTGTTTGCGGCAGCGCTCGGTCATGGCGCGATGGGTGACGGCGTCGGCCAAGGGCAGCGGTTGATCGAGCCACTGGCGGTCGAAGGCAAAGGCGTTGCTGGTGGCGTTGAATTCCAGCGGGCAGGCGAAGCGCTCTTCGTAACGCGCCTGGTAGGTTGGCGCCGGGTATTCAAAACGCGCACCCAGCAGAGGGAGCGGGCGACCGAGCAAGTCGTCGCAGATGACGTTGAGTGAAGCCAGGCACAACTCAATATTGAACGCGGCCAGCGCAGGGTCTTCACGGTAATCGCGGGCGGTGAACCAGACGCGTTGGCCGTCCTCCTCAAGGCTCAGCTCGAAAAGTGTTCCCAACAGCGCCGGGTAGCGCAGGGCCAGGCGCAAAGCGTCACCGAAGGTGGCACTGGTGAGCAGCGCATAGCCCAACAGGCCGTAAGACGACACGCGCATGCGCTGGCCCAGTTCCAGGCCGATGGCTTGGCGCAGGGCCACCGCGTTGGCGCACACCTGCATTTCCTGGCGCGTGGTGATGCGTGTATCGGCGTGGTTCAGGTCCGCAGCTGCAATACCGCTGCCGGCCAACAGCACCTCAGGGCTGATGCCCTGGGCGCTGAAAGCCTCAAGCACCAGCGAAACGGCGTTGAGGGTGGTCAGGTGCGAGTGCAGCATGGGGATGATCCCGGCCAATGAATACTTGAACCGAGCAATTCCCATGCCGTGCGCCGCCGGGATCGTGGCGGGAGTGACGCTCTACCGGATCGCTTGAATCGGATCTCAAGCCAACTCGGCGCACAGGTCCAGTTCGACCAGTCGGCGAATCTCGGCGTTGGCCAAGCCTGCGCCGATCAACGCATTGAGCTTGCCGAACGCGGCCTCGCGGGTCATGCCGCCACCGGACAGCACGCCCACGCCGCGCAGGCGGCTGCCGGCTTCATACACATCCAGCTCCACGCCACCTTCATGGCATTGGGTGATTGCGACCACGACCACGCCCTGATCCTGCGCGCGCTGGAGGCTGGCGAGGAACGCCGGGTTGTCGCTGGGCCCGGTGCCGCTGCCATAGCATTCAAGCAGCAGCGCCTGGATGCCGCTGTCGACCAGCGCATCCAACTGCGCGGCGGCGATGCCCGGCACCAGCGGCAACACGCCGACGTTGGCCACGGCCTTGGGCTGGCGATAATCCAGGGCGGCGGGCAGTGCCTCGGCCTTGGCTACGCCACCGTTACGCTGCAGCGCGGCGAAGGGGTTGCGACCAAAGCTGCGCACTTTCGCGCAGCGGGTCGGCGCCATCAGCGCACCGTGGAAAAACAGGTGCACGCCGGCGTTCAGGCCTTCGCCCAGCGCGGTCAACGCGCCGCTGACGTTTTCCCAGGCATCGCTGTCAGGCACGCCGGCCGGCAGCATCGAGCCGGTAAACACCACCGGCGCCGGTAAACCCAACAGTTGGAAACTCATGGCCGCTGCGCTGTAGGCCAGGGTGTCGGTGCCGTGCAGGATCAACACCGCATCGCAGCCCTCGTCCACGGCCTCGACCACGGCACTGCGCAGGCGCTGCCAGTAAGCGGGGGTCATGTTGGCGCTGTCGATCAGCGGCGCCATTTCGCGAAAGCGCCAGGCTGGCAATGGCGCGTCGGCCAGTTGCTCGCGCATGCGCGCTTCGAAGCCGGACGCGGGCGCCAGGCCATTCGCGCTGGCCTGCATGCCAATGGTCCCGCCGGTGTAGAGCACCATCACGTTGTTAGCTGGTTGCATGAACAAATCTCCTGAACGAAAAACGCCGCCGGGCCCAGAGCATGCCCAAGGCCAGGCGGCGTGTCATCTATCTAGCTGCGCTCAGCGTTGTACTTGAGCGTTCAGTTCAGCCGATGGGGCCGTGTCCGGTTTTGCCGGGTTGGCCGGCCAGGCCTTGCGGTCCAGATCCAGGTCCGGGAATTGGCTGGAATCGAACACCGGGGTCTTGATGCCCGCAGCGCGTTGGCGGTCGTAGTCGTCCAGCACACGCATGGCGATCTTGAACAGGAACGCCAGGGCGAACAGGTTGACGAAGGCGAGCATGGTCATGGTGATGTCGGCGAAGGCGAATACGGTGCCCAGGTTCTCGATCGAGCCCCAGAAAATCAGCACCAGCACCAGCGCGCGATAACCCATCAGCACCTTACGGTTGTTGCCCACCAGGAAGCGCAGGTTGCTCTCGCCGAGGTAGTAGTTGTACATGATCGAGGTGAACACGAACAAAGCCAGGGCCACCGAGATGAACATGCGGCCCCAGTCACCGACCACAGCGGCCAGGGAGTTCTGGGTCAGGGCAATGCCGTCGCCTTCAAAGCCTGGGGTGTAGAAACCGGAGAGCAGGATCAGCAGCGCGGTGCAGGTGCAGATCACGAAAGTGTCGAGGAAAACGCTGAACGCCTGGACCACGCCTTGGGCGATCGGGTGTTCTACGGAAGCCACCGCTGCCACGTTAGGCGCACTGCCCAGACCGGCTTCGTTGGCGAACACGCCGCGTTTCACGCCCATGATGATCGCGCTGCCTACCAGGCCACCGAAGGCTTGGTCGAGGCCGAAAGCGCTCTTGACGATGGTCGCGAGCATGGCCGGCACGTGGTCGAATTGCAGCACGATCACGTACAGGGTCACGGCGATGTACACCAGGGTTTTGACCGGGACCAGCAGGTCGGCGATGGACGCGATGCGCTTGATCCCGCCGATGAACACCAGGCCCAGCAGCACCGCCAGCGCGAGGCCGGTGTAGGTGGTGTCGAGGCCGAAAGCGTTGTTCAGCGAGTGAGTCACGGCATGGGCTTGCAGGCCGTTGAAGGCGAAGCCAAAGGTCACCAGCAGCAGGAACGCCATGACCATACCCAGCCAGCGCTTCTGCAAACCGTGCTGGATGTAATAAGCCGGGCCGCCACGGTAGGTGCCCTCTGCGTCGGTGCGCTTGTACAGCTGGCCGAGGGAGCATTCGATGAAGCTCGACGACATACCCACCAGCGCGGTGACCCACATCCAGAACACGGCACCCGGGCCGCCGAGGGTTACGGCAATACCGACACCGGCGATGTTACCGGCACCCACGCGACCGGCCAGGCTGAGCATCAGCGCCTGGAACGAGCTGAGTTGGCCGGAGCTGCTCTTCAAGCTGTCTTTGAACACCGAGAACATGTGGAAAAAGTGACGCAATTGAACGAAACGCGAGCGGATCGTGAAATAACCGCCGAGCCCGACAATGAGCACGATCAGTACTTTCCCTGAGAGGAAGTCGTTGATGACTTCGAGCATGGAGTGTTCCTCGCTGATTTTTCTAATGGCAAACGCAGGACGGTCCGACACGTCGCATGGCACCAGGCAGTGCGCGACAGTTCGACCCCAATCCTTTTGCGGGTGTTGTTATTCATGCGGTTTCGCGCTGTACCGGGCCTCGTTACCGACGGCCGCAGACGCGAGAGGGGCGGCACTATACCTAGGAGTACGTGATACGTCTGCACGGGCCGATTAAAGGTTTCAGCGCCGCTGATTCGGGCAAGGCGGGTTTGCAGGGCGATATTGGAATTTTTATGGGCTTCATTTCACAACCTTGAGGCAAAAAAAAGGGCCTGAAGAACGAGCCTTCAGGCCCTCAAAAGGTGAGAGGTGTCTAGTCCCTCAACCTGGTGAGCGGTGCAACAAACGCTTAGGCCTTCAACGGGACCAAACGTGGAGCGATCATGTTTTCGGGGCGCAGGATGTCGTCGAGCATGGCGTCGTCGAGCAAGCCTTCTTCGCGCACCAGTTCCAGCACTCCGCGGCCGCTTTCGAGGGCGATACGCGCAATGCGGGTGGCGTTTTCATAGCCGATGTACGGGTTCAGCGCGGTGACCAGGCCGATGGAATGTTCCACCAGTTCGCGGCAGCGTGCTTCGTTGGCGGTGATGCCGACGATGCAGTGCTCGCGCAGCATGTCCATGGCGCGTTGCAGCAGGCGGATCGAGTCGAAGATCTTGAAAGCGATCAGCGGCTCCATCACGTTCAACTGCAGTTGGCCGCCTTCGGCTGCCATGGTCAGGGCCAGGTCGTTGCCGATGACTTGGAACGCTACCTGGTTCACGGCTTCCGGGATGACCGGGTTGACCTTGCCGGGCATGATCGAGCTGCCTGGCTGACGCGCTGGCAGGTTGATCTCATTGATCCCTGTGCGTGGGCCGCTGGACAGCAGGCGCAGGTCGTTGCAGATCTTCGACAGCTTCACGGCGGTACGCTTGAGCATGCCGGAGAACAGCACGAAGGCGCCCATGTCGGAGGTGGCTTCGATCAGGTCGGCAGCCGGTACCAGCGGTTGGCCGCTGATGGTGGCCAGGCGTTGCACGGCCAGGGCCTGGTAACGCGGGTCGGCGTTGATGCCGGTGCCGATGGCGGTGCCGCCCAGGTTCACTTCGGTCAGCAGCTCTGGCGCCAGGGTTTTCAGGCGTGCCAGGTCTTCGCTGAGGGTGGTGGCGAAGGCGCGGAATTCCTGGCCGAGGGTCATCGGCACGGCGTCTTGCAATTGGGTGCGGCCCATTTTCAGCACGTGGCCGAACTCGACGCCTTTGGCGGCGAAGGCTTGGATCAGGCTGTCGAGGCTGGCCAGCAGCGCGTCATGGCCCAGCAGCAGACCCAGACGGATCGCGGTTGGGTAGGCGTCGTTGGTCGACTGCGCCATGTTCACGTCGTTGTTGGGGTGCAGGTATTGATATTCGCCCTTCTGGTGACCCATGGCCTCCAGCGCGATGTTGGCGATGACTTCGTTGGCATTCATGTTGGTTGAAGTGCCGGCGCCGCCTTGAATCATGTCCACCACGAACTCTTCGTGGAAATCGCCGCGGATCAGACGGGCACAGGCTTCGCTGATGGCAGCGTGCTTGGCTTCGCTAAGCTGACCCAACTCGCGGTTGGCATCAGCGGCTGCTTGCTTGACCATTGCCAGGCCGACCACCAATTTCGGGTAATGCGAAATCGGAACGCCCGAGAGGCGGAAGTTATTCACCGCTCGCAGGGTCTGGATGCCGTAATACGCTTGGGCGGGTACTTCGAGTACGCCAAGCAGGTCTTTTTCTGTGCGGAATGATGCAGCGGAGGACATGACGGAAATCATCTCAATATGGACCCGGAACAGGCCGGAACGCTGCGAATGCTAGGCCTGTAGGAAAATTTGGGCCAATGCTGTTAAGCACTGGCCTATGCATAAACGGCATAATGCAGATGTGACCCGGCTATCATGGCGGGCGTGTGTGCCAAAATGGTGCGTACCCGTGGGAGGCAGTGATGAACCTTGAGAGCAAATGGCTGGAAGACTTCAGCGCCTTGGCGGCGACGCGCAGCTTTTCCCAGGCGGCGGAGAGGCGCTTTGTCACTCAGCCAGCGTTCAGCCGACGTATCCGTAGCCTTGAGGCCGCGTTGGGCCTGACCCTGGTCAATCGCTCACGCACACCGGTGGAATTGACGGCAGCGGGGCAGCTGTTTCTGGTCACCGCGCGCACCGTGGTCGAACAGCTCGGCGAGGTCCTGCGCCATTTGCATCACTTGGAAGGCGGGCAGGGCGAAGTCATGCAAGTGGCCGCCGCCCACTCCCTGGCGCTGGGCTTCTTCCCGCGCTGGATCGCGCAGTTGCGCAACGAAGGTTTGAACATCGCCACCCGCCTGGTCGCCACCAACGTCGGCGACGCCGTGCACGCCCTGCGCGAAGGCGGTTGCGACCTGATGCTGGCGTTCTACGATCCGGACGCGGCGATGCAGATGGACGCCGAAATCTTCCCTTCACTGCACCTGGGTAACACCGAAATGCTCCCGGTGTGCGCGGCCGATGCTGATGGCAAGCCGCTGTTCGATCTGGAAGGCGAGGGCAGCGTGCCGTTGCTGGCCTACAGCGCCGGCGCGTTCCTTGGTCGTTCGGTGCACTTGCTGCTGCGCCAGCGCGCGCTGCGCTTTACCACCGTTTACGAAACCGCCATGGCCGACAGTCTCAAGAGCATGGCCCTGGAAGGCCTGGGCATTGCCTGGGTGCCGCAGTTGAGCGTTCGTGCCGAACTTGCCCGAGGCGAACTGGTGGTCTGCGGTGGGCCGCAATGGCATGTGCCGCTGGAAATTCGGCTGTATCGCTGCGCGTTGGTGCGCAA
The DNA here is from genome assembly GCF_000632245.1 of Pseudomonas sp. RIT357. Lineage (NCBI taxonomy): Bacteria > Pseudomonadati > Pseudomonadota > Gammaproteobacteria > Pseudomonadales > Pseudomonadaceae > Pseudomonas > Pseudomonas sp. RIT357. The sequence continues at coordinate 564,157 of NZ_JFYX01000001.1, read as the reverse complement.
GGCGAATGTGCGGTTGTTGTGGCGCAAGTTGGAAGGTGGCGCGGCGCAGAACACCTGAGCCCGATCTCGGACCGAATGCAGGGCAAATGTGGGAGGGGGCTTGCCCCCGATAGCGGTGTATCAGTGACAGATAAGTGCCTGGCACACCGCCATCGGGAGCAAGCCCCCTCCCACAGTATTTCGCGGTGTATGGGACTGACTCTTAAGTCAATAAAACCGCCGGTTTGCCCCGCTAGACAGATGGTCATCCGAGGGGCTGTTTATCTGGATTATTACGGTATACTGCGCGGCCTTCGGCCGGTCCAACCGGCCAAAATTCGTACAACAAGCCACGCCGGATTTCCCGCGTGGCTTGTTGTTTTTTGACGCGCCTGCGGGCGCCCAGAGAGAAGAGGCACGACGATGAGTGCATTGGTTGGCGTGATCATGGGCTCCAAGTCCGATTGGTCCACCCTTAGCCACACCGCCGATATGCTGGAAAAACTCGGCATTCCGTATGAAGTGAAAGTGGTCTCTGCCCACCGCACCCCGGATTTGCTGTTCCAGTATGCCGATGAAGCAGAATCCCGTGGCATCGAGGTGATCATCGCCGGTGCCGGCGGCGCAGCGCACCTGCCGGGCATGTGTGCAGCCAAGACTCACCTGCCAGTGCTTGGCGTACCGGTGCAGTCGGCAATGCTCTCGGGCGTCGATTCGCTGTTGTCCATCGTGCAGATGCCGGCCGGCATCCCGGTGGCGACCTTGGCAATCGGCAAGGCCGGCGCGATCAACGCAGCCCTGCTGTCCGCCAGTATCCTGGGCGCCAAGCACCCGCAGTTCCACGCGGTGCTGAAAAAATTCCGTGCTGAGCAGACAGACAGCGTGCTGGACAATCCAGACCCACGTATCGCCTGAGGTTGTTGACGATGAAAATCGGTGTAATCGGTGGCGGCCAACTGGGCCGTATGCTGGCCTTGGCGGGCACCCCGCTGGGCATGAGCTTCGCTTTCCTGGACCCGGCGCCGGACGCCTGTGCGGCGGCCTTGGGTGAACACCTGCGCGCTGACTACAGCGACCCGGACCACCTGCGCCAACTGGCCGATGAAGTCGATCTGGTGACTTTCGAGTTCGAAAGCGTCCCGGCTGAAACCGTGGCCTTCCTGTCCCAGTTCGTGCCGGTGTATCCGAGCGCCGAAGCCCTGCGCATCGCTCGCGATCGTTGGTTCGAAAAGAGCATGTTCAAGGACCTGGGGATTCCGACTCCAGCCTTCGCCGATATCCAATCGCAGGCGGACCTGGACGCCGCCGTCGCCAGCATCGGCCTGCCAGCCGTGCTGAAAACCCGCACCCTGGGTTACGACGGCAAGGGCCAGAAAGTCCTGCGCACTGCAGATGATGTGGTGGGCACCTTCGCCGAGCTGGGCAGCGTCGCTTGCCTTCTGGAAGGCTTCGTGCCGTTCACCGGTGAAGTCTCGCTGATCGCCGTGCGTGCCCGTGATGGTGAGACCCGCTTCTATCCGTTGGTGCACAACACCCACGACAGCGGCATCCTCAAGCTGTCGGTGGCCAGCACCGACCACCCGTTGCAGGCCCTGGCCGAAGACTATTCCAGCCGTGTGCTCAAGCAGCTGGATTATGTCGGCGTGATGGCGTTCGAGTTCTTTGAAGTCGACGGCGGCCTCAAAGCCAACGAAATCGCCCCTCGCGTGCACAACTCCGGGCATTGGACCACCGAAGGCGCCGAGTGCAGCCAGTTCGAAAACCACCTGCGGGCGGTGGCGGGCTTGCCACTGGGCTCCACGGCCAAGGTCGGCGAGAGCGCCATGCTCAACTTCATCGGCGTTGTGCCGCCGGTGGAAAAAGTCATCGCCATCGATGACTGCCACCTGCATCACTACGGCAAGGCCTTCAAGGCCGGGCGCAAGGTCGGCCACGCCAACCTGCGCTGCAAGGACCGTGCGACGCTGCAAGCGCAGATCCTCAAGGTTGAAGCGCTGATCGCTGAGCAATAAGCCTGGTGACGGCGGGAACCATTGGTTGCCGCCGTCTCTCTGATTGCAGGATGGCAAAGCCTGACTAGGCTTTGGCATGACTCACATTCAATCAGAGGGAAATGCCATGGGCATCATCGGAACCATCTTTATCGGCTTTATCGTCGGCCTGCTGGCGCGTTTCCTCAAGCCCGGCGACGACAGCATGGGCTGGATCATGACTATCCTGCTGGGTATCGCCGGCTCCCTGGCCGCGACCTACGGTGGTCAGGCACTGGGTATCTACCAGGCTGGCCAAGGTGCAGGCTTCCTCGGTGCGTTGGTCGGTGCCATTGTGCTGCTGGTGATCTACGGCCTGATCAAAAAGAAGTAATCAGCCGACAAAGTCCTCTGCGCTGCGCAGGCGCAGAGGGCTAGAATGCTCGGCACTTGTACTTGCCGAGCCTCTCCATGCGCCGTCTTCTGTTGACTCTCCTCCTGCTGGGCTCTGGCCTGGCGCACGCCGGCGAATTGCCGGAAACCGACTGGCTCGACCTGATGCCGCTGTCGGACCAAAAGGCTCTCGAAGCCATGCCCGAGATCGATCACAACTCCCCGGAAGCCCAGGGCACCTTTACCGATAAGGGCGGCCTCAAGCAGAGCAAAGGCTTGCCGGCGGTGATGTATTCCACCAAGACCGTGGCTGCGATGAACGGCAAGGACATCCGCATCGGCGGCTACCCGGTGCCGTTGGAAACCGATGCCAAGGGCCGCAGTACGTTGTTCTTCCTGGTGCCGTATCCGGGCGCGTGCATTCACGTCCCACCACCGCCGCCTAACCAGCTGGTGCTGGTGCGTTATCCCAAAGGGTTGAAGCTGGATGATATCTACACGCCGCTTTGGGTTACGGGTACGTTGAAGGTAGAGAAGGTGAATAACGACCTGGCGGATGCGGCGTATGCGCTGGATGCGGGCAAGGTGCGGGTGGTGAAGGAGTCAGATCTCTAAAATCCGGCGCATAACAATGTGGGAGGTGGCTTGCTCCCGATAGCGGTCTATCAGCAATAAATCTGCTGACTGACACTCTGCTATCGGGAGCAAGCCCCCTCCCACATTTTCGATTGGGTTTACAGGGCGATAGAGGTGATGCTCACGCCCAGTGTGTGGCTTTCACCTGGGGCCAAGCTCACCACATCATCCAGCACATTCGCCGTCTCGATGCACAGCATGCCCTGCCAGCCATCGTCGGCCATGTCGTCGAAGGCCTTGGCGCGTTCGGTCCAGGGGTTCCAGATCACGGTCGATTTCGAGCGTTGACTGGTGAGTTGGATTTGGCGCTGCCAGTCTCTGTCGACAATGCTCAACTGCGCGGGCGTATCGAGGTAAATGCGGTCGGTTTCGGCACTGAAGTGCAGCAGGCCGGATTGCTTCTTCTCGCTCCAGCCATCGGCGGTATCGATGTACGCCGAGCCGTCCAGGCCGTCGACCTGCACGTTGCGCACATCGCTCACGGCGAAGTAGGTGTGCAGCGCCTGGCTCAGGGTTACGGTGTCGGTGCCACGGTTATGGCTGGTCAGGCGGATGTGCAGTTGATCGTTTAGCAGCAGACTCAAGGTCAGGTCGACCTGATGGGGCCAGCCGGGAAAGCCGCCTGCAGGAACGGGTAGTTCCAGGTCCACCCGCAGCGTTTCACCTTCAAGTATTGTCCCGGCCAATGCCCAGGTCGCGGTACGCACGAAACCGTGAGCGCCCGCAGGTTGATCACTTTGGCGCATCGCCTTCACGCTTTGCGGGTTGCGGTCGAACACCCCGAACCATGGCCAGCACACCGGTACGCCAGTGCGGATGCCTTTGCCTTGCTTGAATACCGCTTCAGGGTTCGGCCAGATCAGCGGCTGCTCGCCCTCACGCCCGTAACTGAAGATATGCGCGCCCTGCTGGGCAATCATCAGTTCAGCGCCGTTGTGGCGGATACGCCAGCAGTCCAGCTCGTCGATTTTCACGGTTTCAACGTGGGGCGTAGGCATACACAGCACTCTCAATGGCAGGCAATGGGGCAATTGACCGTCAAAACCCGGCGAGGTTTAACGCGCGCGCGACGGCACTGAGCGCGTGCGGCCGCTGCCATCGATAGCGACGAATACAAACACCGCCTCGGTCACCTTGCGCCATTCGCTGGACAGTGGGTCGTCGCTCCACACTTCGACCATCATCTGGATCGAGCTGCGGCCGATTTCCAGGGCCTGGGTATAGAAGGACAACTGCGCGCCCACGGCCACCGGCACCAGGAACGCCATGCGATCAATCGCCACGGTAGCCACGCGACCGCCCGCAACCTTGCTGGCCATGGCGGTACCGGCCAAGTCCATCTGCGCGACCAGCCAGCCGCCGAAGATATCGCCAAAGCCATTGGTTTCACGCGGGAGCGCGGTGATTTGCAGGGCGAGATCGCCTTGCGGGATAGGATCTTCTTGTTCGAGTTCGATCATGCCGTGGGGCCTCTGACCCGTGACGCTTTTATAGGTGGAGCAGGGTGGATAGCCGACTGTTAGAAAAACGTTTCAGCACAAACATACTCCGTTCGATACGTTTCTCGTAAGGCGTACTAAAGGGAAACTCTGCCAAATCGGCTGGATGGCACCCAACGACGTTTTGGCACAGCAGCCCCTCAAGGCTGCGGGTCTTGCGCTCGCAAGGGCCGAGTATATCGAGACCCTGGCGCCACGACGACCTCCCGGCGTTCATTTGGTCGGTAAATAGACGCTGTATCGCGGCTTTTGTGCACAACTGTTCTCCTGGCGCTGTGCTTTTACAAGCGATTTGCTATCTTGCCAGACCCGCCGCAAGTCCCGGGCGTGCCGTCCTTATTACGATGATTACTATAAGAGAAGCCTTGCCATGTCCTCCGTGCCCGCAAGCAGTGCGCAACCTTCGCGCCCGCTGACCCGCAACGACTACAAAACCCTGTCGCTGTCTGCCTTGGGCGGGGCGCTGGAATTTTATGATTTCATCATTTTCGTGTTTTTCGCCACCGTGGTCGGAAAGCTGTTCTTCCCTGCCGATATGCCCGAATGGCTGCGAATGATGCAGACCTTCGGCATCTTCGCCGCCGGTTACCTGGCCCGCCCGCTGGGCGGCATCATCATGGCGCACTTCGGCGACCTGCTGGGTCGCAAGAAAATGTTCACCCTGAGCATCTTCATGATGGCCGTACCGACCCTGATCATGGGCCTGCTGCCAACCTACGCGCAGATCGGCCTGTGGGCGCCGATCCTGCTGCTGCTGATGCGCGTCATCCAGGGCGCGGCGATTGGCGGTGAAGTGCCAGGCGCGTGGGTGTTCGTCTCCGAACACGTTCCGCCACGCCACATCGGCTACGCCTGCGGCACCCTGACCAGCGGCCTCACCGCCGGCATTCTGCTGGGTTCGCTGGTGGCTACCGCGATCAACACTATTTATAGCCCTGAGCAGGTCTCGGATTACGCCTGGCGTATCCCGTTCCTGCTTGGCGGCGTGTTTGGCCTGCTGTCGGTGTACCTGCGTCGCTGGCTGCATGAAACGCCGATCTTCGCCGAGATGCAGCAACGCAAAACCCTGGCCGCCGAGTTGCCATTGCGCGCGGTACTGCGCGACCACCGTGGCGCGATCGTGCTGTCGATGCTGCTCACCTGGCTGCTGTCGGCCGGCGTGGTGGTGGTGATCCTGATGACTCCGACCGTGCTGCAAACCATCTACCATTTCAGCCCGACCGTTGCGCTGCAAGCCAATAGCCTGGCCATCGTGACCTTGAGCCTGGGTTGCATCGCCTCCGGCGCCCTGGCCGATCGCTTTGGTGCCGGCCGCGTGCTGATCAGTGGTTGCGCGCTGCTGCTGGCGACCTCTTGGACGCTCTACCACAGCCTGCTGACTCACCCGGACTGGCTGTTCCCGCTGTACGCCTTGACCGGCCTGTTCGTCGGCACCATTGGCGTGGTGCCGTACGTGATGGTGAAAGCCTTCCCGCCAGTGGTGCGCTTCAGCGGCTTATCGTTTTCCTACAACGTGGCCTACGCCGTGTTTGGTGGCCTCACGCCGCTGGCGGTGTCGCTGCTGATGAAGGAAAGCCCGATGGGCCCGGCTTACTACGTGGCCGCGCTGTGTGTCATGGGGATGGTGGTAGGTGGCTATCTGTGGAAGCGTGGCCGCTAAAAGCAGCCCGATCCACCCGTGGCGAGAGAGCAAGCTCCCTCGCCACGGGGCAGGTGTCCGTTCATTGATTGCAGTGTGTAGCTGATTTACCGCGTTACCTGCGCATTACCCCCGTTTCTCCGCGCCATACCTTCCTGACCTGCTTGATCTCCCAATGCTGGCCTTTCATCCAATTGTCATATTTCAGACATAGAGTGTTCACACGGCCTCTCGATACTTGGCCCCGATCCAACTATCCCTATCTGCTAGGAGCAAGGCATGAAACTGAAACGTTTGATGGCGGCAATGACTTTTGTCGCTGCTGGCGTTGCGACCGCCAACGCGGTGGCCGCAGGTGTTGATCCGGCAATCCCGGCTTACGTTAAGACCACTGGTGTGTCGGGCAACTTGTCCAGCGTCGGTTCCGATACCCTGGCTAACCTGATGACCCTGTGGGCCGAGGGTTACAAAAAGGAATACCCGAACGTCAACATCCAGATTCAAGCTGCCGGCTCCGCTACCGCACCACCTGCGCTGACTGAAGGCACCTCCAACCTGGGCCCGATGAGCCGCAAGATGAAGGACACCGAACTGGCTGCCTTCGAGCAGAAGTACGGCTACAAGCCAACCGCTATCCCGGTTGCCGTGGATGCCCTGGCCGTGTTCGTGCACAAGGACAACCCGATCCAGCACCTGACCATGGAGCAAGTCGACGCGATCTTCTCCTCGACTCGCCTGTGCGGTGGCAAAGCCGACGTGAAAACCTGGGGCGACCTGGGTGTGACCGGCGACCTGGCCAACAAGCCAGTACAGCTGTTCGGTCGTAACTCGGTATCCGGCACCTACGGCTACTTCAAGGAAGAGGCCCTGTGCAAAGGTGACTACAAGCCTAACGTGAACGAACAACCTGGCTCGGCGTCGGTCGTGCAGTCGATCAGCTCCTCGCTGAACGGCATCGGTTACTCGGGCATCGGCTACAAGACCGCCAGCGTGAAGACCGTGGCCCTGGCTAAGAAAGGCAGCACTGACTTCATCGAAGACACCGAAGAAAACGCCCTGAACGGCAAATACCCGCTGTCGCGTTTCCTCTACGTTTACGTCAACAAAGCCCCGAACAAGCCTCTGGCTCCGCTGGAAGCTGAGTTCGTGAAGCTTGTGCTGTCGAAGCAAGGCCAGGAAGTTGTAGTGAAAGACGGCTACATCCCACTGCCAGCCAAAGTTGCCGCCAAGGCCCTGGCTGACCTGGGTTTGAAAGAAGGCAACTGATTGCCTCCGCGGGGCCGGCTCACCGGCCTCGCATCCGAATTTTCTAGTCCGCTGCCAGCTATGCTTCGCGGCGGATTTGTTGCGTCACTGCACTGTCATCTTTCTGTCATACAGGATCGCTAGGGTGTGCGCATGAATGATCTGGCCAATTCCACCATGACGACGACTTCTCCTCCCAAGCGCATTGATTTCAATACGCCTGAGCTGCAACGCAAGCGCCGCATTCGCGCGCTTAAAGATCGCCTGACCCGTTGGTACGTGCTGGTGGGCGGCCTCGCTGTCCTTGGCGCTATCACCCTGATCTTCTTCTTCCTTGCCTACGTCGTCGCGCCATTGTTTCAGGGCGCCTCGTTGACCAAGGAAGACGCGCTGACCCCGGCCTGGATTCAGGACGCCGGCAAGCCGCTGATGATCTCCCTCGAAGAACAGAACCAAGTCGCCATGCGGGTTTCCGACAAGGGCCAGGCGCTGTTCTTTGAAGTCGAGACCGGTGCTGAACTCAAGCGCGTCGACCTGCCGCTTCCAGCCGGCACCAGCGTTGCTTCTATTGGTGAAGATCAGCCGGGCAGCCCGCTGGTTATCCTCGGTTTGTCCAATGGGCAGTCCCTGGTGTTCCGCCACACCTATAAGGTGTCTTACCCGGACGGAAAGAAAACCATCACCCCGGCGATTGAATACCCTTACGGTGAAACGCCGATCGTGCTGGATGACGCCGGCCGCCCGCTGGAGCATGTCGCCCTCAACGCCACTGATAGCTCGTTGGTGATCGCAGGCTCGGCCGGTTCGCACTTGAACGTGCTGACCCTGAGCCGCGAAGAAAACATGATGACCGGCGAAGTCACCAGTGAGCAGAAGCGTGTCGAGCTGCCGCAAATGACCGAGCCGGTGAAGGCGATCTTCATCGACCCGCGCCAGCAATGGCTGTATGTGATCAACGGCCGTGCCCTGGCGGATGTGTTTAGCCTGCGCGACAAGAGCCTCAACGGTCGCTACAAATTGTTGGAAGACGGCAACGCTGAAATCACGGCCAGCACCCAACTGGTGGGCGGTATCTCGCTGATCATCGGTAACTCCAAAGGCGGCCTGGCCCAGTGGTTCATGGCCCGCGACCCGGATGGCGAACAGCGCTTCAAGCAGATCCGCACCTTCCAGATGGGCACTGCGCCTATCGTCGAAATCACTGCCGAAGAGCGCCGCAAAGGCTTCACTGCCCTGGACGCATCCGGCAAGTTCGGCGTGTTCCACAGCACCGCCCACCGCACCCTGCTGGTGGACCCAGTGGTCGACGGCCAGGGTGTGTTCGGCCTGTCGCCGCGGGCCAACCGCGTGATCGTCGAAGCCGGCGGCAAGCTGCAACCGCTGCTGCTCGACAACCCGCACCCGGAAGTGTCATGGAGCGCGCTGTGGAGCAAGGTCTGGTACGAAAACTACGACGAGCCTAAATACGTGTGGCAGTCGACCGCCGCCAACACCGACTTTGAACCCAAAATGAGTCTGGCCCCGCTGACCTTCGGTACCTTGAAGGCCGCGTTCTACGCCATGCTGCTGGCCGCACCGCTGGCCGTTGCCGCTGCGATCTACACCGCCTACTTCATGGCCCCGAGCCTGCGCCGCAAGGTCAAGCCGGTGATCGAATTGATGGAAGCGATGCCGACGGTGATCCTCGGTTTCTTCGCCGGCCTGTTCCTGGCGCCGTATGTCGAAGGGCATCTGCCGGGGATTTTCAGCCTGCTGATGCTGTTGCCGATTGGCATCCTGGTGGCCGGGTTTGTCTTCAGCCGCCTGCCTGAATCCATCCGCCTGCGCGTTCCCGATGGTTGGGAAAGCGCGATCCTGATTCCGGTGATCCTGTTTGTGGGCTGGCTCTCGCTGTACATGAGCCCGTACCTGGAAACCTGGTTCTTCGGCGGCGACATGCGTATGTGGATCTCCCACGACTTAGGCATTACCTACGACCAGCGCAACGCCCTGGTAGTCGGCCTGGCCATGGGTTTTGCGGTGATTCCGAACATCTACTCCATCGCCGAAGACGCCGTATTCAGCGTGCCGCGCGGCCTGACCCTGGGCTCCCTGGCGCTGGGCGCCACGCCGTGGCAGACCATGACCCGCGTGGTGATCCTGACCGCCAGCCCGGGCATCTTCTCCGCACTGATGATCGGCATGGGCCGTGCAGTGGGCGAAACCATGATCGTGCTGATGGCCACCGGTAACACGCCGGTGATGGAGATGAACCTGTTCGAAGGCCTGCGAACGCTCGCGGCCAACGTCGCGGTGGAAATGCCGGAGTCGGAAGTGGGCGGCAGTCACTACCGCGTGCTGTTCCTCTCGGCGCTGGTGCTGCTGCTGTTCACCTTCGTCATGAACACCCTCGCCGAGCTGATCCGTCAGCGTCTGCGCAAGAAATACTCGTCGCTTTAAGAAAGGTAGAAGTCTGTGAAACAGAACTCCCTGAATGGATGGTTCAAGAGCGGCGCCCCCGGCGTCTGGATCAGCGGTGGCGCGGTGTCCATCGCGGTCATCATGACCATTGGTTTGCTGGCCGTGATTGCCGTACGTGGTTTGGGCCACTTCTGGCCAGCTGACCTGATCCAGGCCAACTACAACGTGCCGGGCCAGGAAAACCACATCGTCATCGGCGAAGTGGTGCAGAAAGAAGAAGTGCCCCGCGAGCGCCTGAAAAGTGCTGGCCTGCCGGTGCCTGATGAAGGCCCGGAATTCATGACCCGCGAGCTGATCAAGGTCGGCAACCGAGATTTGAATGGCAACGACTTCACCTGGATCGTTGGCGAGTGGTTGAAAGACCAGAGCACACCGAAAAACCTCATGGCCATCGAGCGTCGTGAGTGGGGCAATTTCTACGGCACCCTGGTCAACGTCAAGCAGGATGGCAAGGTCATCGCCGAAGGCGAGGCCGCTTGGCCGGAGCTGCAAGCCCGTGTCGATCGCGTCAACAAGCTCGCCGCCCAGCTTAAAAGCCTGGAAAAAACTGATATCGGTGCGATCAACGCCGGACTCGAACGCATTCGTCTGCACGGTCGCAAACTGGAGCTGGAAGGCAAGCTTGATGCCGCCGCCCAGGCCGATATGGATGCTGACCGCGCCGAGCTGAATGCCCGCTACCAGGACATCGAAGCGCGCCTGGCCGACCTGCACGCCCAGTTCAACCGCGATGCTTTGACTGCTCGCGATGGCAACGGCAAGGAAATTGAAATCGGCATCGGCAAAGTGGTCCACGCCTACCAGCCGAACGCCATGGGCACGATGACCAAGATCGGCTTCTACTTCAGCAAGGTCTGGGAATTCTTGAGCGATGACCCACGGGAAGCCAACACCGAAGGCGGGATTTTCCCGGCGATCTTCGGCACCGTGATGATGACCCTGATCATGGCGATGATCGTGACCCCGTTCGGCGTGCTGGCGGCCGTATACCTGCGTGAATACGCCAAGCAGAACACCCTGACTCGAATCATCCGCATCGCCGTGAACAACTTGGCCGGTGTACCGGCCATCGTCTACGGCGTGTTCGGCCTGGGCTTCTTCGTGTATGTACTGGGTGGCTCAGTTGACCGCCTGTTCTTCGCCGAAGCCCTGCCGGCACCGACCTTCGGTACGCCGGGCCTGCTGTGGGCCTCGCTGACCCTGGCGCTGCTGGCGGTGCCGGTGGTGATCGTGGCCACCGAAGAAGGCCTGGCGCGGATTCCCCGCACCGTGCGTGAAGGCTCCCTGGCTCTGGGCGCGACCAAGGCGGAAACGCTGTGGAAGATCGTGCTGCCGATGGCCAGCCCGGCGATGATGACCGGCATGATCCTGGCCGTGGCCCGTGCCGCCGGTGAAGTGGCGCCGCTGATGCTGGTCGGCGTGGTGAAACTGGCCCCGTCGCTGCCGCTGGATGGCAACTACCCGTACCTGCATCTGGACCAGAAGATCATGCACTTGGGCTTCCATATTTATGACGTCGGCTTCCAGAGCCCCAACGTCGAAGCCGCACGGCCACTGGTGTACGCCACCGCCTTGCTGCTGGTGCTGGTGATCGCCACGCTCAACTTGTCGGCGGTGTGGATTCGTAACCACCTGCGCGAGAAGTACAAGGCGCTGGACAGCTGATCTGAATTGAACGCGGACTTATTTGTGGGAGGGGGCTTGCTCCCGAGCGGTGTGCCAGCCGGCACACATGTTCCTGAAGCATCGCTATCGGGGGCAAGCCCCCTCCCACACAACAGCACAGGGAGCATCCCATGCAACACGACACCCATTCCCATGGCATCAACATGTCTGCCCTGGGTCGCGACAAGCAGAGCCTGAGCCTGGCCCAGGAAACCGTGGCCATCGAAGTACCGGGCTTGAGCCTTTACTACGGTGACAAGCAGGCGCTGTTCGACGTCAGCATGAACATTCCCAAGCAGCGCGTGACTGCCTTTATCGGCCCGTCGGGCTGCGGTAAGTCCACGCTGTTGCGCACGTTCAACCGCATGAACGACCTGGTCGACGGTTGCCGTGTGGAAGGTGCGATCAACCTCTACGGCACCAACATCTACCGTAAGGGCGAAGACGTGGCCGAGCTGCGTCGCCGCGTGGGCATGGTGTTCCAGAAGCCGAACCCGTTCCCCAAGACCATTTACGAAAACGTGGTCTATGGCCTGCGTATCCAGGGCATCAACAAGAAGCGCATCCTCGACGAAGCGGTTGAGTGGGCCCTTAAAGGCGCGGCGCTGTGGGACGAGGTCAAAGACCGTCTGCATGAGTCGGCACTCGGCTTGTCCGGTGGTCAGCAGCAACGTCTGGTGATCGCCCGAACCATCGCCGTGGAGCCGGAAGTGTTGCTGCTCGACGAACCGTGTTCGGCACTCGACCCGATCTCGACCCTGAAAGTGGAAGAGCTGATCTACGAGCTCAAGTCCAAGTTCACCATCGTTATCGTGACCCACAACATGCAACAGGCGGCGCGGGTTTCCGACTACACCGCCTTCATGTACATGGGCAAGCTGGTGGAGTTCGGCGATACCGATACCCTGTTCACCAATCCGGCGAAGAAGCAGACCGAAGACTACATTACCGGTCGCTACGGCTAGGAAGCTGTGGTTCTGTTTGCACTGACGCTGCGGTTCTCCGCACCTTACCGGACGCTCCAAGGACGCCAACATGATTAGCAAAGAAGGCCTTACCCATCACATCTCCGCGCAGTTCAACGCCGAGCTTGAGGAAGTGCGCAGCCACCTCCTGGCGATGGGCGGCTTGGTGGAGAAGCAAGTCAACGACGCCGTGACCGCGCTGATCGAGGCCGACTCGGGCCTGGCCCAGCAGGTGCGTGAGATCGATGACCAGATCAACCAGATGGAACGCAATATCGACGAAGAATGCCTGCGCATTCTGGCCCGTCGCCAGCCAGCGGCCTCGGACCTGCGTTTGATCATCAGCATCTCCAAGTCGGTAATCGACTTGGAGCGCATCGGCGATGAGGCCACCAAGATCGCCCGTCGCGCCATCCAGCTGTGCGAGGAAGGCGAAGCGCCGCGCGGCTACGTGGAGGTTCGCCACATCGGCGACCAGGTGCGCAACATGGTGCGCGATGCGCTTGACGCGTTTGCCCGTTTCGACGCCGATCTGGCGTTGTCGGTGGCGCAGTACGACAAAGTCATCGACCGCGAATACAAGACAGCCCTGCGTGAACTGGCCACCTACATGATGGAAGACCCGCGCTCTATCTCGCGGGTCTTGAGCATCATCTGGGTGCTGCGTTCCCTGGAGCGGATCGGCGATCACGCGCGCAATATCTCGGAACTGGTGATCTATTTGGTTCGCGGTACTGACGTACGGCACATGGGCCTTAAGCGCATGAAGGCTGAAGTTGAAGGTTCCGCCGATCAAATCCCTAATGTTCCGGGCGAATCTGACGATAAGTAAGGTTGCCCGAGAAATTAACGCCCGGCCTTTGGCCGGGCGTTTTCGTTTCTGGTGTCTGAATTTTTTGCGCAGCGGAATAAATAAAGTCCAGCTGTGACTACCGAGTTTTGGCAAAATGCCATCAGTCAGGCGTTCTGCGTGCCGAAGTTTTTATAGGATGAAGGGTCGATGAGTAAAGTCAGTGTATTGGTGGTGGATGACGCCTCGTTTATCCGCGATCTGGTGAAGAAGTGCCTGCGCAACTACTTCCCCGGGATCAAGCTTGAAGATGCGGTAAACGGCAAGAAGGCCCAAACCATACTGATGCGCGAGAGCTTCGACCTGGTGCTGTGCGACTGGGAAATGCCGGAGATGTCCGGCCTGGAGCTGTTGACCTGGTGCCGTGAGCAACCGCACCTCAAAGCCATGCCGTTTGTGATGGTGACCAGCCGGGGCGACAAAGAGAACGTAGTGCAGGCGATCCAGGCCGGGGTTTCTGGTTACGTCAGCAAACCGTTCACTAACGAGCAACTGCTGAACAAGGTCAAACAGGCCCTGCACAAGGTCGGTCGCCTCGACGCCCTGGTTGCCAGCGCGCCGACCAAAATGAACTCGGCCTTTGGCAACGATTCCCTGAGCGCCCTGACGGGCGGCAAGCCTGAAGCGTTGCGTTCGGCCCCCGTTGCAGCTGCGGCGTCAGCGCCCAGCAAAGGCCTGCTCAACAGCCCGCCAGTGCAAGCCCCTTCCGCCGCGCCGGCCGCCGGTCGTGGCCAGGGTCAACTGCGGCTGTCCAGTGGCACCCAGCAATGTGTCATCAAAGCGCTGAGCATCAAGGAGGCGCTGCTGGTAGTGCGTCGCACTGAAGTCCTGCCTCAGGTGCTGGAAAGTGCGGTGCTCGACCTTGAGCAAGGCGACAACGCCGAGGTGGCCCGTCTCAACGGCTACCTGCACGCCATCGTCGCCTTCGAGCCCAAGCCCGACAGCGACTGGCTGCAACTGACCTTCCGGTTTATTGACCAGGATGCGCAGAAACTCGACTACATTTCCCGCCTGATTGCGCGCGGTACGGCTCAGAAGCATTTTGTGCCGGGTGCCTGATCCTTTAAGGTTCAGCTCACCACAAGATTGTCATTAACCCTTGCTAACCTGCCGCTCAGTCATCCCGGCAGGTTCGCGCCATGCTCCTTCGTCTTTTGATCTGCTGCGGGTTGGCCACGGTCACCACCTCGACCTTGGCCATGACCCTCTACAAATCCACTGACGCCAATGGCGTGGTGTTTTTCAGCGACCGTCAAACCCCCGGCGCCCAGGCGTTCGTGATCCAGGAACGCAAGGTCGAGCGTCCAATGCTCGATCGGCCAACCCCCCGTTATCGACCCCAAGCCTACCGCTACCCCTTGCCCTGGCGCGGCGGTCCGTTCCGCTTGACCCAAGGTCCCAGCGGCAGCTTCAGCCACACCGACGTCAAGAGCCGCTACGCCATGGACATCGCCATGCCCGAAGGCACGCCGATCATCGCCGCGCGCAGTGGCGTGGTGGTGAAGACCGAGAACGAGCAGGCCGGGCGGGGCAATGATGCATCGGGGAATTTTGTGCGGGTGCAGCATGATGACGGCACCGAGGGGGTGTACCTGCATCTGAAGCAAGGGTCGGTCAGTGTGAGGGTAGGGCAGCGCGTGGCGGTGGGGAGTCCGCTGGCGTTGTCGGGCAATACCGGCAACAGCAGCGGGCCGCACCTGCACTTTGTAGTACAGCGCGCCACCGAGGCAGGGCTGGTGTCGATCCCGTATGAGTTCAACCAGCCGGTGGGCGCATTGCCCAACTTTGCGTTGGGCAATTGAGGGTCAATCGAGCATCAATACCTTGGCCAGTACGATCTTCGGTCCTTTCATCTTCTTGATGATGATCCGCAGGCCTTCAACCTCCAGCACTTCTTCCTCTTCCGGCACCCGTTTCAGGGTTTCGTAGACCAGGCCGGCCAGGGTTTCGGCTTCGATATGGTCCAGGTCGATTCCGAGCAGGCGTTCTACCTTGAACAACGGGGTATCGCCACGTACCAGCAGCTTGCCCGGCTGGTAGGCCAGGATGCCGCGTTCGGCCTTGCGGTGTTCGTCCTGGATATCGCCGACCAGCACTTCCAGCACGTCTTCCATGGTCAGGTAGCCGATGATGTTGCCGTCGGCCTCTTCGACCACGGCGAAGTGCGAGCCGCCTTTACGGAACTGCTCCAGCAACTGCGACAGCGGCATGTGGCGCGACACGCGCTCCAGCGGGCGAGTCAGCTCGGCCAGGTTGAACGACTCGGGGATATGGTCGAGTTCGGCCAGCTCCAGCAGCAAGTCCTTGATGTGCAGCAGGCCGACGAACTCCTGGCGGACGCTGTCGTACACCGGGTAGCGGCTGAACTTGTGGCGGCGGAACAGTGCGAGGATTTCCTTGAGCGGAGCGTTGAATTCCAGTGTCACTAGGTCTTCGCGGGAGTTGGCCCAGTCGACCACTTCCAGTTCGCCCATTTCCACGGCCGAGGCCAATACGCGCATGCCTTGGTCGCTAGGGTCCTGGCCACGGCTGGAGTGCAGGATCAGCTTGAGTTCTTCGCGGCTGTAATGGTGCTCATGGTGCGGGCCAGGCTCGCCTTGGCCGGCGATGCGCAGGATCGCGTTGGCGCTGGCGTTGAGCAGGTAGATGGCCGGGTACATGGCCCAGTAGAACAAGTACAGCGGCACCGCCGTCCACAGCGACAGCAACTCGGGTTTGCGAATGGCCCAGGATTTGGGCGCCAGCTCACCGACCACGATGTGCAGGTAGGAAATCACGAAGAACGCCGCAAAGAACGACACGCCCTTGATCACTTCCGGCGATTCGACGCCCACGGCGGCCAGCATCGGTTCAAGGATGTGCGCAAACGCCGGCTCACCGACCCAACCCAGGCCCAGGGAGGCGAGGGTGATACCCAACTGGCAGGCCGACAGGTAAGCGTCGAGCTGGCTGTGTACGGTACGCAGGATCTGGCCACGCCAGCCGTTGGTGTGGGCGATGGCCTCGACTCGGGTGGAGCGCAACTTGACCATGGCAAATTCCGCCGCAACGAAAAAACCGTTGAGCAGTACCAGGATCAGAGCAAAAAGAATCATGCCGAAGTCGGCGAAGAGTGTAGAGAGGGTGATACCAGGGGAAGGGTCCATGATTGGGTTTTGCAGGTTCCATGTGTTCAATAAGGGGTGACAGGCAGGCCCGAGAGGCAGGCGCAAGTCGGCCAATGTAGCGGCTGGCGGGGCGCTTGCCTAGTACCCGCTGCCGGGCGGGGGCGGAATACGGCCTCCAAAATGATGCAAGTCTACTGTGGGAGGGAGCTCGCCCCCGATAGGAGTGGATCAGTTACAGATAACTTAACTGACGCACCGCCATCGGGGGCGAGCCCCCTCCCACATTATCTTTGTGTCGTCTTCGGGTTATTCATCTGCGGCGATTGCCCGCGAACGCGTCACCTGCGCCGGCGGAAAATGGCAGGTAAAGGTGCTGCCATGTCCCAGCACGCTGCTGATTTCCAGGCGCGCTCGGTGGCGCAGCAGCACATGCTTGACGATGGCAAGGCCCAGCCCGGTGCCGCCGGTGTTGGAGTTGCGGCTGGAGTCGACACGGTAGAAACGCTCGGTCAGGCGAGGCAAGTGCTTGGCGTCGATGCCGATGCCGGAGTCCTGCACGCTCAGGTGCGCGCCTTGCTCGTCGGCCCACCAGCGGATGCGGATGGCGCCTTTGTCCTGTGTGTACTTCACGGCGTTGAACACCAGATTGGAGAACGCGCTACGCAATTCGCCTTCGCTGCCCTTGAGCAACACCTGTGGATCGGCTTCCAGGCTGATCTGCTGCCCGCGCTCGCCGGAAAGGGCCTGCGCGTCATTCTTGATGGTCTGCAACAGGCTTTGCACCGCCACCGGATGATTGTCCGAGGGGTAATCGGTGGCTTCAAGCTTGGCCAGCAACAGCAGGTCGTTGAGCAGGGTCTGCATGCGCGAGCCTTGTTGCTGCATCTGCTGCAGGGCACGGCTCCAGCGTGGGTTGATCTCGTCGACGTTATCCAGCAGCGTCTCCAGATAGCCGCAGATCACCGTCAACGGCGTGCGCAGTTCATGGGAGACGTTGGCGACGAAGTCTTTGCGCATCTGCTCCAGTTGGTGGATGCGCGTTACGTCGCGAACCAGCATCAGGTGCTCGTTGTTACCATAGCGCGTCAGGTACAGCTGGATGCGCACACGGTCGTTGGTCGGCGAGGGGATTTCCAAGGCTTCTTCGTAGTTGTCCTGCTCGAAGTATTCCTTGAAGCGCGGGTGGCGTACCAAGTTGGTCACCGGCTGGCCGCTGTCCTGGGGCGTTTTGAGGCCCAGCAAGGTCTCGGCGGCACGGTTCCACCATTCCAGGTTCCCGTCGCTGTCGAGCATGATCACCGCGTCCTTGAGCGCGGCGGTGGACTCCTGCACCCGGTCGATCACCGCTTGCAGGCGACCGCGTACCCGTTGGTCGCGGCGTTGCAGGTGATAAATACTGTCGAACACCTCGCCCCACAGGCCGTAGCCGTCGGGTGGTGCTTCGTCGGGTTTGTGCTGGCGCAGCCATTCGTGCAGACGCAGCAGTTGCTTGAGGGTCCAACCCAAGTACAGGCCGATACCGATGGCCAGGCTCCAGCCGTAGTAGCCGCTGATCAGCCCGACCAACAGGCAGCCGGTGATCAAAAGAAGCATGTGGCGGATCAGGGTGCCATGCCAGTTCTGGTTCACTTAAACATGCGTCCTTGTCAGCTGCTAAGGAAGTAGAAGGGTTGGCTCAGCTTTTGGTGGAGAACCGGTAGCCAGTGCCGCGCACGGTTTGTACCAGATTCTCGTAGGCGTCGCCCAAGGCTTTGCGCAGGCGGCGGATATGCACGTCAACGGTGCGCTCCTCCACATACACATTGCCGCCCCACACCTGGTCCAGCAGCTGGCCACGGGTGTAGGCGCGTTCCTGGTGGGTCATGAAAAATTGCAGCAGGCGGTATTCGGTCGGGCCCATCTCGGCCGGTGTGCCGTCGATGGTGACGCGGTGGCTGATCGGGTCGAGAATCAGACCGCCGACTTCAATCGGCGCTTCGCCATCGGTCGGGCCGGCGCGGCGCAATACCGCCTTCAGACGCGCTACCAACTCCCGTGGGGAAAAGGGTTTGGTGATGTAGTCATCAGCGCCCACTTCCAGGCCCTGAATCTTGTTGTCCTCTTCGCCCTTGGCGGTGAGCATGATGATCGGAATATCCCCGGTCAGTTCATCACGCTTGAGGCGGCGGGCCAGTTCGATGCCGGAAGTGCCAGGCAGCATCCAATCCAGCAGGATCAGGTCCGGCTTACGGTCGACGATAATGGCATGGGCCTGCTGGGAGTTCTCAGCCTCCAGGCAGTCATAGCCGGCCATTTCCAACGCAACGGCGATCATCTCGCGGATGGGCGCTTCGTCGTCAACAATCAGAATGCTCCTGCCAACCATGCTCAAAAATCCTCTTGTCATTTAACTGTCTTGCGCCGCATTAGATAACGGAATTATTGCAGTCGTGTGACAGTAATTTAGTCGCTTGGGCAAATCACGGCACTCTGGACTACCCTTTGGGTCCGAATCCTGACAACCACAAAAGGAAGGTTCCTATGACTTACCGTACTGTTTCCTGGAAAGCCCTGCTGGTAACGGCCGCGTTGACGCTGCCGACCCTGGCGTTCGCGGCGGAGCCGGCGATGACCAAAGACGGGATGCTGGTGGATCACAAGGAAATGACGCTCTATACCTTTGCCAAGGATGCCGATGGCAAATCCATGTGCAACGACAAGTGCGCGACTAACTGGCCACCGTTGATGGCTGAGTCCACCGACAAGCCAATGGGCAAATGGACTGTGATCACCCGTGATGACCAAAAGAGCCAGTGGGCCTACAACGGTAAGCCGCTCTATACCTTCGTCATGGATAAAAAGGCCGGCGACATGACCGGCGACGGCAAAATGGACGGCGCCTGGAAAGTCGCCAAGCCCTGATTCAGGCCACTCTCGGTGAGGGGCCTCGCCCCTCATCGAAACCCGTAATCCGCCACAATCCCAACAAAAATTGCCAACCCGGCCCAGTGGTTGTGCAAAAACGCCTTGAAGCATTTCAGGCGGTCCCGGTCGCGGGTGTACCAGAACTCCCAAGCGAAACACCCCGCCGCAGCTAGCAGCCCCAGATGGAACCATCCGCCCAACTCAAACCGCGTCCCCGCCAGCAACAGGCACACCAGCGCCAGGCTTTGCAGGGTCAGGATGATCACGCGGTCGGCATCGCCAAACAGGATCGCGGTGGATTTCACGCCAATCTTCAGGTCGTCGTCACGGTCGGTCATCGCGTAATACGTGTCGTAGCCTACCGTCCACAGCAGGTTGGCGATGTACAACAGCCACGCAGCAGCGGGCAGGCTGCCGGTCTCGGCGGTGAAGGCCATCGGCATCCCCCAGGAGAACGCCGCGCCCAGCACCACTTGCGGGTAATAGGTGTAGCGCTTCATGAACGGGTAGCTCGCCGCCAGCGCCAATCCACCAAGGGATAACAGGATCGTGGTGGCGTTGGTCAGCAGCACCAGCAGGAAACTGATACCCATCAGCACCGCAAAAAACACCAGCGCCTCTTTGGAGCTGATCTTTCCGCTCACCAGTGGGCGCTGCTCGGTGCGCTTCACATGGCCATCGACCTTGCGGTCAGCCCAGTCATTGATCACACAGCCGCCCGCCCGGGTCAGCACCACGCCCAACACGAAAATCACAATATTGATGAAAGAGGGAGAACCCTTGCCCGCAATCCACAACGCCCAAAGTGTCGGCCACAGCAGCAAGTAAATGCCGATGGGCTTGTCCATCCGGGTCAACTGAATAAAGTCCCAGGCCCTCGGGTTCAGGCGGTTCAGGGATTTGAGCAGACGTTGGTACATCAGCAGTTCTCCGGATGTTCATGCAGCACGTGCCAGAAGTCCGGCAGGAAGATTTCCGCTACCAACACGCTTAGCGATCCACGATCAAAACGTGAGCGGCGTGCCCATAGCCCATCCGCCTGATCGGCTGTCGGCAGCCATTGCCGTGGGTAATGGCACACCTCGATTGCCTGGCGCGTGAAGGCTTGATCGCAGAACAGCAACTCGCCCAGGGAGCGGCTGCCCAGTTCATCCATGTGCAGCCCATCGCCCTGCAAGGCACTGCGCGCCGCCACGCTGCGGGCAAACACCCACGGCTGATCGTGCCCACGCAAATACACCTCGCGCACCCAGCCGACAGTGGCCGGGGCCAAGTTCAGGGCGGCGCACTCGTCGTCTCGCAGCGGCTGCCAGCCTTCGAACAGTGGCGTTACGCTGAAACTGTCGTTGGACAGCCCTGTCAGCCGCCGTGTCAGCGAGCCGTCATCGAACAGCCAATTGAGGGTCAAAGGTGTAGGCAGAGGGCTCAAACGGCTCTGGATCAGCCATTGGCAAGCATCGGGGAGGGCGATTGAGTGCGGCACGGTGAGTCAGTATTGGCAGCAAAAGAGGCGGCGAGCTTACCATGGCACCCTGGGCTTTTGCCGGGCTCAACCGGCACCTTGCGTCGATCGCGCTTGCATCTGCCGGCCCCGATCAGTACAAAACGCCCTGAGCCGCGCGGCAACGCTGGATCCAACGACCGCCGGCCAAGACGCCTGAACCTGAGGAAGCAAGTAATGAAGAAGTGGCAATGTATCGTCTGTGGCCTTATCTACAACGAAGCCGACGGCTGGCCGGATGACGGCATTGCGCCCGGCACTCGTTGGGAAGATGTCCCTGCAGACTGGCTGTGCCCGGATTGCGGCGTGGGCAAAATGGATTTCGAAATGATCGAAATCGCTTAATCCCGAATTTAAGAAACGTACTACAAGGAGAATGGAATGAACGCACCTGTCGTGATCATCGGCACAGGATTGGCCGGTTATAACGTGGCCCGGGAGTTTCGCAAGCTCGACAGCGAAACCCCCTTGCTGCTGATCACCGCAGATGACGGGCGCTCCTACTCCAAGCCCATGCTCTCCACCGGCTTTGGCAAAAACAAGGAGGCCGACGGCCTTAGCATGGCTGAGCCGGGAGCTATGGCCGAGCAACTCAAGGCCGAAGTGCGAACTCACACCCGTGTCAGCGGCATCGACCCGGGCCACAAACGCCTGTGGATCGGCGAGGAAGCGGTGGTTTACCGTGACCTCATCCTGGCCTGGGGTGCAGAAACCGTACGCGTCCCGGTTGAAGGCGACGCGGCGGAACTGATTTTCCCGATCAACGACCTTGAAGACTACGCACGCTTTCGCGCTGCCGCTGCTGGCAAACGCCGCGTGCTGCTGCTCGGCGCCGGTTTGATTGGCTGTGAATTCGCCAATGACCTGATCCTTGGCGGTTATGAAATCGACCTGGTCGCTCCGTGCGAGCAAGTGATGCCAACCCTGCTGCACCCGGCAGCCGCTGCCGCTGTACAAGCTGGCTTGGAAGGCCTGGGCGCGCGTTTCCACCTGGGGCCGGTGCTCAACCGCCTGCAGCGCACGGCGGACGGGCTGGAAGCGCACCTTTCTGACGGTGAAGTGATTCCCTGCGATCTGGTCGTTTCGGCCATCGGCCTGCGCCCACGTATCGACCTGGCTGCCGCCGCGGGCCTGCAAATCAACCGTGGGATCATGGTGGACCGTCACCTCAAGACCTCCCACGCCAATATCTACGCCCTGGGCGACTGCGCCGAGGTCGACGGCCTGAACCTGCTGTACGTCATGCCTCTGATGACCTGCGCCCGCGCTCTGGCCCAAACCCTGGCCGGCAATGCCACCGCCGTCAGCTACGGCCCGATGCCCGTCACCGTGAAAACCCCGGTCTGCCCGCTGGTGGTTTCGCCGCCGCCAAGGGGCACCGAAGGCGTCTGGAGCGTCGAAGGCCAGGGCGCCGACATCAAGGCCCTGTGCCGCGACGCCAGCGGTCGCCTGCTGGGTTATGCGCTGACGGGCACGGCGGTGATGGAAAAACTGGCCCTCAACAAAGAACTTCCACCTTTGCTGGCGTAAATGCCGGTCGTTCTGTCGGAATTAGCACATTCCTACCCTCAGAAAGGTCGCCGCGAGACTGGCGGAGCGTGCGAGGGCATGCCATCCTCACTCCCGTCTGCCGCAGAGTAGAGCCTGCGGCGCTTTGGGCGCTGCTCCAGAAGAGAGCAGCACGGACATAACAACAAAAAACCGTCAAAGAGGCTTCACACATGCGTAAACCAGAACTCGCAGCCGCCATCGCTGAAAAAGCAGATCTCACCAAAGAACAGGCCAACCGCGTCCTCAACGCCGTTCTCGAAGAAATCACCGGCGCCCTGCACCGCAAGGACAGCGTCACCCTGGTTGGCTTCGGCACCTTCCTGCAACGCCATCGTGGCGCCCGCACCGGCAAAAACCCGCAAACCGGTGAGCCTGTGAAAATCAAGGCTAGCAATACCGTTGCATTCAAACCGGGTAAATCGCTGAAAGACACTGTTAACGCGTAATTGCAGTACCGTCTCGACAGGGGGCGGGGTGGTGGAAAAAATGGGCACGCCGACTGGGTCGGGTGCCCATTTTTTGTGGGGGCGTACCATCCGGCTATGTTGAACAGCGCCAGCATACGGGGCGCGACCCTATCTACCCGAACAAGTGCAACGCTTCTATCCGTTTGTGAGCTCACTCATAAACTCTTCAAATGATTCGCAAACAAATGCAAGCTCCTCTTCGTCCATCAAGTAAATATAAATGTATCCAAAGTCATTCTCCTTTACTGACAGGAGAAATGAGTTGCCGACCCTGTCATAAGCAAAGGGGATCATTTGTTTTAGCGATGGAATATCGTCAGTTAAATCTCTATAGATCGTTTCGACAGGTGCGTCACCATATTTGATAGGTGTAAAACCGCCCAAAAAAAAATCATTGTCGTCATTGCTGTCGGATAGATCACCGCCATTATGCTTTAGATAAAACTGTCTAAAGGCCGTCGGTAATTGCACGTGGAATATTTCTTGGAACTCGTTCAGTTCCTGTACAGAAAGAGCCTGTTTGGAGTCTTCAAGTTTCAGCCGCATTTGGGTGCTCCCTTTGTTCTACTCTTAAAGCGACCTGGGTGGGTGTAAGCCCTGCCTGTCGCTGCTTTGTATTGGGCGGCACCACCTTTATGGGTTATGCCGTTATGAGCATCTTT
This sequence comes from Pseudomonas sp. RIT357, assembly GCF_000632245.1. NCBI lineage: Bacteria > Pseudomonadati > Pseudomonadota > Gammaproteobacteria > Pseudomonadales > Pseudomonadaceae > Pseudomonas > Pseudomonas sp. RIT357. The sequence continues at coordinate 540,664 of NZ_JFYX01000001.1, read as the reverse complement.
TTTAATTAGTTGCATAGTGCCTTTGTTGGTCTCCGGGTCGTAATCATCCAGGTGGTGCCAGACATGCCCGGCCGGTGCGCGCTTTTGATTCAATTTTGCCGCTTTGTTGGCGAGCTCTTCGTCTTTTTGATAGTCACCAGTGTATTCAATTCTGACAATTGGATTAACACCGGGTTTTTTATTGTAAAGCGCATTGCTGTTTGAATAGTCGAGCCCTCCGCCGGGGGTCTTCGTAACGCCTGTGTAGCCGCGATCTTTCAGTTTTACCAGCGGGTCAACTGCGAGTCCCAGAGGGTCAGCATAGCCGACAGGGTTAGGTGCATAAGTGTAGAAATTGAGGCCTCCAGCCAAACCTATCGGGTCGGGAGTGGTAAAGCGGCCTATGTCGGGATCGTAGAAGCGTCGGGTGTTGTAGTGCAATCCGATCTCACGATCCAGATACTGCCCCTGAAACCTCAGGTTCTGCTCTTCAATAAAGTAAGGCTCCCGCACCTCCTCCACGGTATTGCCCCACACCCGATAAGTCGCCTGCCACAGGGTGTGCCCATCAGCCTCTGTCAGTTGCTCCGGCAGGCCGTTGAGATCGTTGTGGTAGTAGCGAATTTTTTGCAGCTCCCCGATGCCATCGACGCGGGCCAGGGGTTGGTAGCCTTCGTCTTCATAGACGTAAAGGCTGGTCTGGCTGTGCTTTTGCTCCTGTAACAGACGCAAGCCGTCCCACAGGAACTGGGTTTCGCTCAGTGGATAACCATTGCTGCCGTGTTCGGTCTTGCCGATGCGCCGGCCCAGTGGGTCGTAGGCCATTCGCACTACGCTGCCGCCTTCATTACGCACTTCAATCAGCCGGCTTTCGGCGTCGTACGCAAAGTGTTGTACGCCTCGGGCGCCGCTGCGTTTTTCGATCATCCGCCCAAACGCGTCATAGCGATAACGTTTGTCCTGATAGGTCAGCAGCTTGTTATGCGCCACCAACCCGGCACCGGCCTGCGGGCCGTCGAGCAGGTTGGCGGCGGCGTCGTAGGCGAAGGTTTCGCGTTGGCCGTGCAGGCTGTCCTGGCTGGCGATGATGCGGCCGGTGGCGTCGTAATGCAGCAGTTGGCGATGCTGCGTGGTGGGTTGCTGGTCGAGTTTGCCAATCAGGTTGTCGGCGGGGTCGTATTCGAAGTGCTTCTGTATCGCCGCCGGTACCAACGCCGGCTGGCTGGTGTGGCGGCGTTGGCGTGAGCGCAGGCGGCCGCTGCGGTCGTACTCGCTGCGCGTGCTGATCTGGCCTTGGGTGCGCAGTACTTCACGGTGCAGGCGGTCGCGCTCAAAGTCACTGATGACGTGGCCGTCGAGGTTGATCTGATGCAGATGACCACTGCCGTAATGTAGGCGATTGATCCAGCGCCCATCGGGCAGTTTGCTTTGGATCCGGTTCCCCAGTTCGTCGTAGTGATTTTGCAACGAGCCCGCTTGGCTCCGTTCTTCCAGCATTTACCCGAGAGCGTCGTACGAGAACCCCAGTGTCTGTGAATGACCGCTCGTGTCCATGAAGTGGACGCCAGTCAGTTGGTCCAACACATCGTAGGTGTATTGGGTGTGACCATCATCTGTCACCTTGGCGCTCAAGCGCCCCATTGCATCACGCTTGAGTCGATGAATAATGGGTTTTACAGCTATTTCCGGTACCAGCCCAATGGTGCTATGGCCGGCAGGACCCGTGTCAAAGAACAGGCCAACCGCGTCCTCAACGCCGTTCTCGAAGAAATCACCGGCGCCCTGCACCGCAAGGACAGCGTCACCCTGGTTGGCTTCGGCACCTTCCTGCAACGCCATCGTGGCGCCCGCACCGGCAAAAAACCGCAAACCGGTGAGCCTGTGAAAATCAAGGCGAGCAACACCGTTGCATTCAAGCCGGGTAAATCGCTGAAAGACACTGTTAACGCGTAATTGCAGTACCGTCTCGACAGGGGGCGGGGTGGTATAAAAAATGGGCACGCCGACTGGGTTGGGTGCCCATTTTTTAATGCTTCAAACCACCTAAACACTGCTTGTCTATCTCAACGGCAAAGGCAGTCGTCGGGTTAAAGGCCTGAGGCTTTCACGATCGTTCCAGAGCCCCGGAAAGACTTCATATTTCAAATCATCCCGGTTAACACCGGTATCGAAGTAGCGACACAGTCTGTCGCTGAGGTCCTCATCTCCCCACATGTTGGTCAACTCATACTTTTCGATAATGTCGCGACTGTCCGAAAGTTGCAGATCTTCCTTTAGTGCAGGTACCAGGCTGTAGTCAGCATCGCAGCCGATGCCGAGGTCAACAAGATCAGCATCTCGAAACGGAAAGCCACCCTCAAAGCTGACGTGGGGCCTGAGCCAATAACGCTCATGATCCGAAAGGCTAAATGGCGTGACGGAAATTAGTTTTTCCGTTGCCAATCTCTGGGTCACCACCTTGCCGACAAAACCACTGAACAGGATCATACTGTTGTCCAGCGCAAGATCGGTCCAGACGCCGTCCACGCTTCTCACATCGTAGAAGCGCATGACGGAGTTCTTGATCATCTGGCCTACGGTGTATAAGTCATCTCGCAATTTGAGGCTGACTAGATCGCCTTCCTTCCAGAGGATGCGCTTGGCCATGGGCCCACTCCATTTTCAATAGTCATTGATGATATTCACGAGCAGCGGCCTGCTCGCGCACCTCTGCTTTTGCCTGCGACTTTGACAGGGGCTTTGCCCTTGGTTTTATTCGCGGCTTTTATGCGTTTATCCAGTGCTTTGCCTGAGTCTGTCTGAGACAAATGTTTATCCGCCGCAGCCAGGTATTCTTTCCTTCGGCCATTTCCTTTGCCGACCGGGTTTTGTGCGTTGGCGGTTCCATCTTTTCCTCCCAAGCCTTCATACACTCGTTGTTCCAGCCCTCGTGTAGTGTCCTTGCCATCCTGGCCGTAGGCGGTATGCAGGACTTGAGGTGCTTGGCCGCCAAAGCGATCGAAATTTGACCCGTAGCGATAGTTCAATACGTCTGAACCTACCTGTTTGCCTTGCATGCTGGCATAACCGACATAAGGTTTACCGGTCGCTTTGTCGACGCCCAGGTAGGTGATATGAGTCGCTGTGGTTGGACTGCCTGCCAGCCCCCACGCATCACACCAGCCCATCGGATTAGGCCCGTACTGATAGAGGTTCAAGCCACCGGCGAGTCCTATGGGGTCCGGCGTGATAAACCGACCTATATCGGGGTCGTAAAACCTGAACGTGTTGTAGTGCAAACCGGTTTCCCGGTCCAAGTATTGCCCCTGAAACCTCAAGTTCTGTTCTTCGATGTAAGAAGACTCTCTGGTTTCCTCGGCAGTATTACCCCAAGCGTAATAACTGGCCTGCCATACGCGGTGCCCATCGTGGTCCGTCAATTCGTGCGGCAGTCCGTTAGGATCGTTGTGGTAGTACCTGATTCTTTGCAGTGGGCCGAGGCCATCAACACGTGCCAGTGCTTCATAGCTCCCATCTTCATAAAGATAAAGGCTGGTCTGGTTATTACGGTGCTCTTGTATCAGTTGCAACCCGTCCCAGACAAAACGAGTGGTACCAAGCGTATTACCGTTGCTGTTTTGTTCGGTTTTTGTAATCCGACGACCTAAAGGGTCGTAGGTCATTGTGATGACAGTTTCATTGGCGGCGTGCTGATTTCGTATTTCGACCACTCTGCTTTCAGCGTCGTACTTGAATAGTTGAACGGCGCGACGAGCACTACGTTTTTCAACCAGGCGACCGAAACTGTCATACCGGTAACGCTTGTCTTGGTAGGTTATTAATTTGTTATGTACCACCAGGCCTACACCCGGCCGGGGACCATCCAGAAGGTTGGCCGCTGCGTCATAAGCAAAGCTTTCCTGCGTCCCATGTATTGGATTCTGGCTGGCAATGATGCGATCAGTGGCGTCGTAGTGAAACGACTTTTGGTGTGCAATTCCTGCTTTTTGTTCGTGGCGGGCGATCAGGTTGTCGCTGGGATCAAAGTCGAAGTATGTCGAGCTCATTCCCGTCAGTGGTCGCGGCAGGGTACTTGGATACCGTACACGAGCGCGCAACCGCCCGCCCCGATCATATTCAGTGCGGGTGCTGATCTGACCTTGTGTGCGAAGTACTTCACGATGCAGGCGGTCCCGCTCGAAGTCACTGATGACTTGGCCATCGAGGTTGATCTGGTGCAAATGACCACTGCCGTAGTACAGACGGTTGATCCAGCGACCATCGGGTAATTGGGTCTGGGTCAGATTGCCCAATTCGTCATAGCGATGTTTCAAACTGCCGGCCGAGCTTTGCTCTTCGAGTGGCTGGCCGAGGGCGTCATAGCGATAACTCAATTTTTGTTCGTTGCCCTGGGCGTCCTTGAACGTGATTGCGATCAATTGATCCAGGAGATCGTATAAATAATCCGTGCGGCCATCGTCGGTGATTTTGACAACCAGGCGCCCGGCAGCGTCACGCTCCAAACAGTGAACAATAGGCTGTTCAGGGAGACCTGGCGCATTGCTGTCGTGAGTTGGTAAAGCAGTAACGCTGGTGATGCTGTTCAATGCATCGTAGTCATAGCGATGGGCGCTGCCATCTAGGTCGCGCTGCTCGACCAGGCGATCATTGGCATTCCACGTGAAACGATAACATTCGCCATTCTCGTTGGTCAGTGCTTGCAGCCGTGCGTAGCTGTCATAGCTGAATTGCACTTTGCGGCCGTGCGCATCCGTGCGCTGGCGAATGCGCCCGCGAGGGTTGTACTGATAATGAGTCGAGTGGCCTGACGGGTCGGTATGGACCGTCAATTGTCCACAGGCGTTACGTTGAAAATACTCGATACGACCATCTGGCAACTGCTGGCTGAGCATCCTGCCCATCGTGTCGTATGTGAAGGTTGTTCGTTCCCCTAGCGGGTCGGTAATGACCTGCAAATAACCGCGCTCGTCATAACTGAAACGCGTCGGGTAACCCGAACAATCAATATGCTCAACCAACTGCCCGAACGGGTTCCAGCGCATCTTCTTGCTTTTGCCGGTGGCGTCGATGATCTCCACGACCTGGCCGTGATCGTCATAGCGGTAGCGGGTGACGTAGCCCAGCGGATCGGTTTCGGCGATGCAGTTGCCGCGCTGATCGTAGCGATACGCCCAGCTATTATCGGCGGCGTCGGTCTCCACCAGCGGCAGTGCCCAGTGCTCAAGCCACAAGGTCGAGTCGCTGCGGCCCAGCGGGTCGGTCTCGCCGATCAGGTTGCCGGCGTCGTCGTAGCTGTATGCAAAGCGCCCGCCCAGCGGGTCGGTGGCGCTGAGCAATTGGCGCTCGTCGTTCCACTCGAACCGCCAGGTTTGCCCGAGGTTATCGCAGTAGCGAACGATCTGGTGCTGGGTGTTCCAGTGGCGGCTACTGACGCGTTGCAAGCCGTCGGTAATCCGCGTGATACCGGCCTGCAAGTCATAGTCGAACTGGTAGGCGTCGCCTTCGTCGGTCCAGTGCCGGACCACGCGCCATTCCACGTCTTCAACCAAGGCCCATTCGTAGAAACAGCGCAGACCGGTCGGCAACTGGTGCTCGACCATGCGCCGGCCGGCATCGTAGCTGAAGCGCCGCTGCACCTGGCCGGTGGCGTCGCGTACTTCAGCCAGATTACCGGCGGCATCATAGCCATAGCTGACCAGTACTTCGCGGCGTTGATCGGGGTAAAGACGTTCGAGCCGCATCACGTGGCCTTGATCGCGGATCAACTCCACTTGCACCAAGTCGAACGTATCGCGCAGCCGGATCAGCCGCCCGGCTTCGTCGTAATCAACATGGATGCGGTTTTTGTTGCGGTTGCCGAGCTGGCTGAGGCGCAGCAAAGCCGGGTTGGTGGAAGGCTCAAATAAGCGATACAGACCGTCATCGCTTTCAATCAGCAACTGCCCGTTGAGGTGTCGCCGCACGGCCAGCCCTTCACCGGCGCTGAACACCGCGCCGCCCAGGGGAATACTGCCCATGTCGATAGGCCGGCCCTGTTCATCGGTGTAGACCAGCGTTTCGCCGCCCTCGGGATGGGGACGAATTTCGACGCACACCTCATACGGCACGCTCCAACCCGCACCGAACAAACCGCCCGTGCGCTCGTCACGGCTGTTGTAGAAACGCTGCCAATCAATCGGCAGGATGCCAGGCAGTACGAAATCCAGCTCATCATCGCCGCCCAACACCTTGGCGCCGGTGGCCGCATGCACCGGGTTCGACGAGCCCATCGCCGCGTTGGCCATGGCCCCCATCGCACTGCTCACGGCCATCGAGGTCGCGCCGCCGATCAACATGCACGGCAGCTTGCTGAAGAACTTGCCCTTGCCACCCTTGAGCATCAACAACGCCGTCACCGCCAGCCCCACACCCGGGGTCTTGCCGCTGCGAATCTCGCGCACCACCACCGAGCCGCCGCCGATGGTCACGTTCGATGAAATCAACCCGGACGACACCACGGTCGCATCGCACGTACTGCGATCACCACTGCGCACCGCCGGCTGGCCGTTGATCGTGACCTTGTTCGAGCCCTCGGCAAGGAACTGCGGTGGCATAGGTGGGTGCTTCATGCACACCACCAGGTCCAGCGGCTTGGGCACGGCGCCGGGAGCGGGGGTTGCCACTGTAGGACGCCACATCTGCGAGAAGAAACTCTCGGCCATGTCCAGGTAGCTGGCTTCTGGCTCAGGCTCGGGTTCTTCCAGCTCGGTGCCGGCCGGCGCGACGTGGGAGCTGATCGCCCCGGCGGCACGGGCGGCGGGGATGTTGTTGGTGAGGGTGTCGGTGGAGCCCGTGAGAATGTTCGCCTGCACCGTGGGCGGGAACAGCGCATTGCTGAAGCTATCGCATAAATTCGTCAGACCTTTATCTGCCCCCGTCTTGCTCATGGCCAGGCCGACAATCGTGCCCACCACCGCGCCCAGCAGGAAGCAACCCAGCCCGCCAGTGGCGACGGTAATGCCGGTGGCCGCAACCACGGCCGCGGTCGCCACGGCGGTGATCGCGATATTGGCCGCCACCTCCAGCACACCGCCAAGGATGTCGGCCATCATCGAAGTGTGGGAAAGCGCATCCCCCATCCGGGCCGCCCATAGGGCATCAGACATAGGCTGCTCTGCTGGGCCAATCGGTGTTTAGCACGTTACCTTCCATAGTCACAGGATCCTTGTGTTTTAAGGCATACAGGTCAACGCGGTCTTCAGGCGCTTGATCAGGATAGGGTTGCCCAGACAATCCAATGGCCTTGACGGCGTAGCGGCTATAGCGAATATAAAATGTTGTAGAACACGGTTGGGCTATCGTTTATTGAGGAAAGATCGTGATCTGTCAGAATATTCCTGAAGCATTCTTTTTTGACAGACATCCGGCGAGAGACGATTGCTTGCACCACTTTTTCGAACACGGCTTTATCACGGGTATGCTTTTTAAGTCTCAATATTTCTTGAGGTTTATTTTTAATAATATAAAAGGCGTAGTTCATTAGGATGATGTTGGAAACAAAAAGATTGTGTGTGGATTGAAGTGGGTTGACCGTATCAACGATAGCGTCAAATAACGTTTGCCTGTCGTTAGCGTAAGCATGCAGAAATACATCTGGATACATGAATTCGCTGTGGCAATCATTAAATCGGAAACGATAATTCGTGTCGTTGGGTTTTGTCAGTAGTGTAATAATACTTTTTTGGTAGTCTTTTAAGACGCTAAAGATTACATTTTCTTTTCGGTCGTCGGCCTTGATTGCCTGATAAATCAGGTCAATAACGTCCAGTAGTGGGGTTGGCCCTAGAATATCTGCGTTTAGTATCAGTTTATTATTTTTGATGCTGAAACGCTTATAAATTTCGTCTTCAATGCTCAGTTCGAAAAGCAGGGATTTGAGTATGTGGTTTTTGAACTGTTCATTCGCATCGATCTGATTGTTTTTCAAAGTGATCAATTGAATTATATAGAAGAAGATAAAGTAGTCTTTATTGGTCCGTTGACGGTTGTCTATTTCAAGTAAATAACCGAAGCGTGACAGGACTGACAGGAGGGCATAACAGTCCGGTTCTGTGAAGCCGAGCTTCGACATGGCTTTTTCGAAGGTACTGATGGAAAACAGGTCATGCCAGCGGCTCACATAAAGCGTAGTCCCATTGAGCTTTCTGGCGGCGACAGAGAGTAGAGAAGGCTCATCTTCTCGGTAAAAAACATCACCGAACTCTGTCGGACATGGCCGGATGTTCAGGAAATTTTCAAGCTTGTATGAAAGGAGGTTGAACAGGTCCATTTTCCGCTATCCGCATGTCTTCCACTTTCCGTTCGGGCCTTTTTTCTCGACTCGAAAGGAGGTAATGGTTTTGTTAAATTTGTCGAGTAATCGGTTACCGATTCCTTTTGCCTTGGGTTCATTCGTTTTTGACAGCACGCCATCTTTCAACCCTGTCTCTTTATAGTCAACGTCAGAAATATCCTTATGATTGTTGAGCATGCTGACCCCTTCATTGTTGACTGTGGCCACTACCCGATACTGTTCCTTTCCAGGGTTGAAGCCGGGGTTGCTGTCATGATTGACCCAGATGGCTTTCTCACCCCTAATATTCGGAACCAAGCCCCCCTTACCGCCGTTGGCAGCCTTAGAGGCGACAGTTTCGCTTTTGCCCATGTAGCGAATGATTTCGTCCTCTTTTAGTCCGAGCGGATCGATCCAGGTGAATGGATTCGGTGCATAGCGATAAAGATTGAGGCTTCCTGTCAGACCCAACGGGTCGGGGCTGGTGAAGCGTCCTATGTCTGGGTCATAGAAACGAAAGGTGTTGTAGTGCAAGCCTGTTTCCCGGTCTAGGTACTGCCCCTGGAAACGCAGGTTCTGTTCCTCAATAAAGTAGGGCTCGCGGGTCTCATCGACTGTGTTGCCCCAAACCTGAAACTCTGCATGCCATAGCGGGTGACCGTCACTTTCCGTCAACGCGTGGGGCAGCCCATTGGGATCGTTGTGGTAGTAACGAATTCGTTGACCTTCACCAATACCATCGACCCTAGCCAGGGGCTCGTGACCATTATTGAGGTAGAGGTACAGGCTGATTTGACTATTTTTATGCTCTTTCAGTAATTGCAGGCCGTCCCAGTCGAAGCGGGTGTGGCCTATGAGCTGCCCTTTGCTGTTATGTTCGGTTTTCTCAATCCGTCGTCCCAGCGGGTCATAGCGCATTCTGACTACGCTTTCTCCCTCTGGTTTTTGCGTTCGGACTTCGATCAGCCGGTGATCAGTGTCATAGCTAAAATGCTGTAAACCGTGTCGTCTGCTGGATTTTTCAATCACTCTCCCGAACCCGTCGTAGCAGTACCGCTTATCCTGATAAGTGATCAGTTGGTTATGCGCTACCTGCTCTGTAGAACCGGATGAGCTGTCGAGAAGATTGGCAGCGGCATCGAAGCAAAATGATTCGTTCTGAGTTTGGCGGCCTCCCTGGGTTGCACGGATCCGCCCTGTCATATCGTAGTGCAGCAGTTGGCGTTGTTGTCCTTGTGGGCCCCGTTCGAGACGACCCACAAGATGGTCGCTGGGATCGAACTCAAAATGTATTTGTTCGGGCGCTGGCATCAAGGCCGCTAGGCTGGCATGCCGATGTTGGCGAGTGCGTAAGCGGCCGCTGCGGTCATATTCGCTTCGCGTACTGATGTGGCCTTGTGTCCGGATGACCTCTCGATACAGTCGATCATGCTCGAAGTCGCTTATTACATGGCCGTCGAGATTTAGCTGATGCAAATGGCCACTGCCATAGTGCAAGCGGTTAATCCGGCGGCCATCAGGCAATTGCGTCTGGATTAGATTGCCGAGTTCATCATAGTGATGCTTCAGGTTCCCGGCGGTGCTCTTTTCTTCGGTGAGATAACCCCGCGCGTCATAAGCGAAGCCCACTCGTTGTTGGTTGCCGTCGTTATCGATAGCGATTGCTTCGACTAACTGGTTCAACGGACTGTAGCGGAAGCAGGAGTGTCCATCTGGTGTGATTCGGGTTGTCAGTCGGCCCATCGCATCCCGTTGCAGATGCTGGACGATAGTTTTTTCATTGGTCTGCTGACCTGTTCGCATCGCCGCGATGGTCTCGACTCTGTTTACGTTATCGAGGGCATCGTATGTATAACGTTTCGCGCTGCCATCAAGGTTACGCTGCTCCGTCAACCGATCCCCATCATCCCAGGCAAACCGGTAACGTTCCCCGTTCTCGTTGACCAGCGCTTGCAGCCGACCAAAGTTGTCATACCCGAACTGCACTTGCCGGCCATGGGCATCGGTGCGTTGGCGCACCTGGCCCCGGCGGTTGTGTTGATAGCGCGTGGTGTGGCCGGCCGGGTCGGTATAAGCGGTCAGTTGGCCGCTGATATCTCGTTGGTACTGCTCGCTACGGCCGTCGGGTAATTGGCTGCTGAGCAAGCGGCCTTGGGCGTCGTAGTGGAATTGGGTACGTTCGCCGAGGGCGTCGGTGATGACTTGCAAAAAGCCCTGCTCGTTGTAGCTGAACCGGGTCGGGTACCCCGAGCAATCGATGTGCTCGATCAGTTGCCCGAACGGGTTCCAACGCAGCTTTTTGCTTTTACCCGTGGCGTCGATGATCTCGACGACCTGGCCATGGTCGTCATAGCGATAGCGGGTGACATGGCCCAGCGGGTCAATGGCGGCGGTGCAGTTGCCGCGCTGATCATAGCGGTAGCGCCAACTGTTGCCGGCGGCGTCGGTTTGCGCCAACGGCAGGGCCCAGTGCTCCAGCCATAACGTCGAGTCGCTGCGCCCCAGGGGGTCGGTTTCGCCGATGAGGTTGCCTGCCTCGTCGTAGCTGTATTCATAGCGGCCGCCCTGTGGGTCGGTGGCGTTGAGCAGTTGGCGCTCGTCGTTCCATTCGAACAGCCAGGTCTGGCCGAGGTTGTCGCTGTAGAGGGTGATCTGGTGTTGGCTGTTCCAGTGCCGGGTGCTGACACGCTGCAAGCTGTCGGTAATGCGTGTGGTGCCGGCCTGCAAGTCATAGTCGAACCGGTAGGCATCACCTTCATTGGTCCAATGTTTGACCACGCGCCATTCCAGACCATCTATCAGGGCCCACTCATAAAAGCAGTGCAAGCCGCTGGGCAACTGGTGCTCCACCATGCGTTGCCCGGTGTCATAGGCAAAGCGCCTTTGCACTTGGCCGCTGGCATCGCGTACCTCGGCCAGGTTGCCGATGGCGTCGTAATCGTAGCTTGCGAGTACTTCTCGGCGTTGATCGGGGTAGACGCGCTCGATGCGGGTCACGTGCAGTGGGTCGCGAATCAGTTCGACCTGAGTCAGGTCGAAGGTGTCGCGCAGCCGCACCAGGCCGTCGGCCTCGTCATAATCGAGATAGATGCGGTTGTCGTTACGGTCACCCAATTGGCTCAGGCGCAGCAGCGACGGGTTTGTCGGGGTGGGCTCGAACAAGCGGTACGCACCGTCGTCGCTTTCGATCAACAACTGCCCATTGCGGTTGCGCCGTACAGCAAGCCCCTCACCGGCGCTGAACACCGCGCCGCCCAAGGGAATGGTGCCCATATCTATGGGGCGCCCCTGTTCGTCGGTGTAAACCAGGGTGTCGCCGCCTTCGGGATGGGGCCGGATTTCGACGCACACTTCGTAGGCAACGCTCCAGCCCTTGCCGAACAGCGTGTTACGGCGTTCATCGCGGCTGTTGTAGAAGCGCTGCCAGTCAATCGGCAACAGGCCGGGTAGGACGAAATCCAGTTCGTCATCGCCGCCGAGCACCTTGGCCCCAGTGGCCGCATGGACCGGGTTCGACGAGCCCATGGCGGCGTTGGCCGCCGCGCCCATCGCACTGCTCACAGCCATCGACGCCGCCGCGCCAGCCAACATGCACGGCAATTTGCTGAAGAACTTGCCCTTGCCGCCCTTGAGCATCAGCAGCACAGTCACTGCCAACCCGACCCCCGGGGTTTTGCCGCTGCGAATCTCACGCACCACCACCGAGCCGCCGCCGATGGTGACGTCGGGGGAGATCAGGCCGGAGGACACCACTTTCGCATCGCAGGTGCTGCGATCGCCGCTGCGCACCGCGGGCTGGCCGTTGATGGTCACCTTGTCCGAGCCTTCGGCCATGAACTGCGGCGGCATCGGTGGGTGCTTCATGCAAAGCACCAGGTCTTCGGGCTTAGTTTCTGTACCTGGCGCAGGCGAAGCCACGGTGGGGCGCCACATCTGTGAGAAGAACTCGCCGGCCATGTCCAGGTAACTGGCTTCGGCTTCAGGCTCTTCTTCCGGAGCCTGCATTTCCAACTCCGTGCCGGCCGGTGCTACATGGGAAACAACCGCCCCGGCAGCACGGGCAGAGGGGATGTTATTGGTAAAGGTATCGAGGGATCCTGTGAGGATATTGGCCTGTACCGTCGGTGGGAACAGCGCGTTGCCGATGCCCTCGCATAAATTGCTCAGGCCCTTGTCGGCTCCGGTCTTGCTCATCGCGAGGCCCACCACCACGCCGACTACTGCGCCCAGCAGGAAGCACCCCAACCCGCCCGTGACAACGGTGATCCCGGTGGCGGCCACCACCGCCGCCGTGGCCAGTGCGGTAATCGCGATGTTCGCCGCCACCTCCAGCACGCCGCCGAGAATGTCGGCCATCATCGAGGTATGGTCGAGCGCATCGCCCATCCGGGCCGCCCAAAGTGCGTCAGACATGCAGGCCGCTCATCAAAGCGCGTCGAACGACAGCGAGTTCTTGATCAACGCCCAATGCGCCGCCTCGGCATCACCCAGCTTATCCGCCTTCACATAACTCAACGCGAGCATCTTGCGTGTGCCCGGTATCACCAGGGCCAGCTGATACTGGAACACCTTGTCATTGCCCTTGTTGAACTGGCTGCGCAGCTCGATGCCTTCGACCTCTTGCGCGGCGCCCAGGCGCACATCGACACCCGGTTGGTAGCGCAAGTCCTGCACCTGTTTTTCCAGGCGCTGGAGTTGGTCGTTGAAGTTGCTGTGCAGGGTTTCGCCTTCGGCCAGCAGGCTGCGGCTGACGATCAGGGACGTGCCCAGTTCGGGGAACTTGAGGATGTTGATCGTCGCGTCCTGCAACTCACTGGCGGGCAGTTGAAACTGGAATTCGTTGATTCGGTACGTCATGGCAAACAGGTCTCGTCAGGAGCTTTTAGGTGCGGGGAACGCTGCCTTGATATTGGCGTCAATGGCGCCTTTCTGGCCTTGGCCATCGGGCGTGGCGCCGGGGCCGCCGCCGTTGTTCAGGTGCAGCACGCCGCCGGTGTTGAACTCGGCATCGCCGCTGGCGTGGAAGCTGATATTGACGCCGCTCAGGTTGATCTGCCCGCTGGCGTTCAACTCCAGAATGCTTTTACCGCAGACCAGACGTAGGTTTTCGCCGACTTCAATCACGTAGCTCTGGCTGATACTGTCGGTTTTCCTCTTGCCCACAGAAAGGATGTCTTCCTGCTTGACGATGCGCACACGGTTATTCCCAATCGTCACCGTCTCGTTGTGCCCAATGCTCTTATTGCGGTCATGCCCTACCGAGTGACTTTCGTCCACTTCGACGACGATGTCCTGGTTACGCTCGGCATGGATGTACAACTGCTCCAACCCCTTCTTGTCCTCCATGCGGATTTCATTGAAGTTGGCCGGTGTGCCGCCCTTGCTCGAACGGCTTTTCATGCCGCTCTGGGTCGCGTTTTCCGGCAGATCGTAGGGCACGGTCTGCTCAGCGTTGTACACGCGGCCGGTGATGATCGGCCGGTCGGGGTCGCCTTCAAGAAAGCTGACAATCACTTCCTGGCCAATCCGTGGAATCTGCATCGAGCCCCAGTTCTTGCCAGCCCAGGACTGCGATACGCGAATCCAGCACGAGCTGTTTTCGTTGGATTGGTCGTGGCGGTCCCAGTAGAAGTGCACCTTTACGCGGCCGTACTGGTCGGTCCAGATCTCCTCGCCTTTGGGGCCCACAACCAAGGCGGTCTGCGGGCCTTTGACGATGGGGCGGTGGGTGTTGGCCAGCGGGCGGAAGCTTTGTTGGGCGTCGATGCAGGTCAGGCTGCTTTCGAACTGCGCCGAGCCCGAGCCGCCGCCGCTTTCCAGGCTTTCCTGGACGATGTAATAGCGACAGCCGACGATCAGGTATTCGCGGTTCTGGTCCTGGCGGCTGAAGCCGGTGAGGCTGAACAGGTGGCCAGAACCTAGCCCGCGCGCGTTGCCGGCGAACTCGATTTGCTCATGCAGGGTTTGCAGGGCTTCGATGCGGGTGCGCGCGTAGTGTTCGCCGTCGGCGCTTTGCACGTAGGTGCCGGGGTAGTCGTACAGCGGGTAGTCGCCGGCAGTGTGCGGGCGCGGCATGGCCGAGCGCACGTCGATGCTGGCGCTGGGGCGCTGGAAGTCGTAGTCGTTGAGCTCCAGGGAGCCCGGTTGCACTTCCTGCGCCAGGTGCCAGTTGTGCATGTGGTCGCGTTCGCGCTGCTGCTCGTCCTTGGGGTAATACGGGATAGACGCGTAGCCTGGCACCGTGGTGTGGGCGCCATAGGCGTCGGCCAGCACCAGCACGTGACGGTCTTGTTCATGGCGGAAGAAGTAGTAGATGCCTTCCTGCTCCATCAAGCGGCTGACGAAATCGAAGCTGGTCTCGCGGTACTGCACGCAGTACTCCCACTCGCGGTACGGCCGGCTCAGGGCGTCTTCGAAGTCGGAAAAACCCAGGTCGCGGAACACCTGCTTGATGATCTGCGGGATGCTCAGGTTCTGGAAGATCCGGCAATCGGAGGTGCGGCTGAGCAGCCAGAACCACGGGCGCAGCGTCACCTGATAACTGGCGAACTGACCCTGATCGATGTTCTGGCTGCAACGCGCGACGATGCCGTGGAAGTGCCGCTCACCACCGTCCGCCAGTTGCACGCTGACGCTCATCGGCTTGCCCAGCAACTGGTTGAGGTCGATGTTGGCGTCCAGGGACGTCAGTTGCAGCTCATAGTTGAACAGTCGGCCCAGCTCTTCGCCGCCGCCCATTTCATTGAGCAGCAGCACATCCGGCCCGAGGGGGCTGGTGATCTTGGCCAGGCGTGAGGCTTGGTTGAATAGCATCGGGCGTCTCGAAAATGACTAAATAACTGAAGAAACTGAGTTCAAATGTGGGAGGGGCTTGCCCCCCGATAGCAGTGTGTCAGTTGAGGTATCAGGCGACTGATTCACCGCCATCGGGGGCAAGCCCCCTCCCACACTTAAACCGCATTCCAACAGTCGTTATTCGGCGTCGCTGAAGTCGTAGTGCAATTCATTATCCCGGCTGCTGATGCGCACACCCGCCAGCGCCTTGCCCTCAAGCATGCGCGTGAGGAACTCACGGCTCATGTCCGGCAGCAGGCTGTTGGTGAGGATGGTGTCGATCATGCGCCCGCCGCTTTCGGTTTCGGTGCAGCGCGAGACGATCAGGTCGACCACCGCGTCGTCGTAGTCGAAGGCGACCTTGTGCGTATTCTCCACGCGCTTCTTGATGCGGTTGAGTTGCAGGCGGGTGATCGCCTTGAGCATCTCGTCGCTCAGCGGGTAGTAGGGGATCGTCACCAGGCGGCCGAGCAAGGCAGGCGGGAAGATCTCCAGCAATGGCTGACGCAGGGCCTTGGCGATTTCTTCTGGCTCGGGGATGTTCGCCGGGTCTTTGCAGACGCGGGAAATCAGCTCTGTACCGGCGTTGGTGGTCAGCAGGATCAGGGTGTTCTTGAAGTCGATCACCCGGCCTTCGCCGTCTTCCATCACGCCTTTGTCGAACACCTGGAAGAAAATTTCATGCACGTCCGGGTGGGCTTTTTCCACCTCGTCCAGCAGGACCACGCTGTAGGGTTTACGCCGCACTGCTTCGGTCAGCACGCCGCCTTCGCCGTAGCCGATATAGCCCGGTGGCGCGCCCTTGAGGGTCGACACCGTGTGAGCTTCCTGGAACTCGCTCATGTTGATGGTGATCACGTTCTGCTCACCGCCGTACATGGCCTCGGCCAAGGCCAGGGCGGTTTCGGTCTTGCCCACGCCGGAGGTGCCGGCGAGCATGAACACGCCAATTGGCTTGCTCGGGTTATCGAGGCCGGCTCGGGAGGTCTGGATGCGCTTGGCGATCATCTGCAGGGCGTGGTCCTGGCCGATGATGCGTTTCTTCAGGTGCTGGTCGAGGTTAAGCACCGTCTCCAGTTCATTGCGAGCCATGCGGCCCACCGGGATACCGGTCCAATCAGCGACCACCGAGGCCACGGCCTGGTAATCCACGGTCGGTAGGATCAGCGGAGTTTCGCCTTGCAGCGCGGTCAGTCGCTGTTGCAGATCGACCAGTTTCGCACGCAACTCATCGCTCTCGTTGTTACCCGCATCGCTGTCCACAACCCCGGCCTTTTCACGCAGGGTGGCACGGGTGGCGAGCAATTCATCCACCAGGGTTTTCTCTTCGGCCCAGCGGCTTTCCAGGGTCGCCAGGCGCTCGCGCTCGGCGCTTAACAGGGTTTCGCTGTTGCTCTGGCGCGCACCAATGTCGATGCCGATGGCATGCTCGCGGGCGATGATTTGCAGCTCGGTTTCCAGGGCTTCGATGCGGCGGCGGCTGTCGTCCACTTCGGCCGGTACGGCGTGCAGGCTGATGGCGACGCGGGCGCAGGCGGTGTCCAGCAGGCTTACGGATTTATCGGGCAACTGGCGCGCCGGGATATAGCGGTGAGACAGCTTTACCGAGGCTTCAAGGGCTTCGTCGAGGATCTGCACCTGGTGGTGTTTCTCCATGGTCGATGCCACGCCGCGCATCATCAGCAGAGCTTTGTCTTCCGACGGTTCAGCAACTTGCACGACCTGGAAGCGGCGGGTCAGCGCTGGGTCTTTCTCGATGTGCTTCTTATACTCGGCCCAAGTGGTGGCGGCCACGGTACGCAAGGTGCCACGGGCGAGGGCGGGCTTGAGCAGGTTGGCCGCATCACCCGTCCCGGCGGCGCCACCGGCACCTACCAGGGTATGGGCTTCGTCGATAAACAGAATGATCGGCTTGGGCGAGGCTTGGACGTCTTCGATGACCTGGCGCAGGCGCTGTTCAAACTCGCCTTTCATGCTGGCGCCGGCTTGCAGCAGGCCTACATCGAGGCTGCGCAGTTCCACGTCTTTCAGTGCAGGCGGCACGTCACCGGCGACGATGCGAAGGGCGAAACCTTCGACCACGGCCGTCTTGCCGACGCCGGCTTCACCGGTGAGGATCGGGTTGTTCTGGCGGCGGCGCATGAGGATGTCCACCAGTTGGCGGATCTCTTCGTCACGGCCGACGATAGGGTCGAGCTTGCCGCTGCGAGCCTGTTCGGTCAGGTCGACGGTGAAACGCTTGAGGGCTTCCTGTTTGCCCATCGCACTCGGTGCCATGGCGCCGCTGGCCTCGCCTGGAACACCGGCGTTAAAGCCGTCGCTGGCGCTCAAGGCGTTTTCCGGCGAGTCGCCGACGTATTCGTCAAAGCGTTCGCTCAGGGCTTCGGCCTTGATCTTGTCGAACTCAGACGACAGGCCGAGCAACGCATGGCGCAGGCTTGGGGTCTTGAGGATGCCCAGCACCAGGTAACCGGTGCGCACCTGGCTTTCGCCGAACATCAGGCTGCCGTATACCCAGCCGCGCTCCACGGCTTCTTCCACATGGGACGACAGGTCGGTGATCGACGTCGAGCCACGCGGCAGGCGGTCCAGGGCTTCGGTGAGGTCACGGGCCAGGCGCGCCGGCTCGACGTTGAACTGGCGGATGATGCGGTGCAGGTCCGAGTCCTGCAGTTGCAGCAACTGGTGAAACCAGTGGGCCAGTTCCACATACGGATTGCCCCGCAACTTGCAGAACACGGTGGCGGCTTCGATGGCCTTGTAGGCCACGCTGTTGAGTTTGCCGAACAGTGCGGCGCGACTGATTTCACCCATGCTCTGGATTCCTTGAGGTGGTGGCTTGATCGGCGTAATGCCGGGCCAGGATTAGGTCGTTGGCGTCATGCTCGGGATTGCCGAGCCAGGTGTTAAAGCCCAGGCGGAACTGGCCATTGAGTTGCAGCGCCGGTACTTCGGGTTGTTGCAAAACCAGGTTCAAGTCCCAGTCCAATTCATGGCCCAGGTACTCGGCCACCCACGCCACCAGCTCGTTGAACGGCTGACTGCCGGGCAGCATGCCCATGTAGTCGTCCAGCTTGAGCGGGCCCAGGCGGATACGGAATTTGTGCTGGCGGTCCCACACATGGCTGCCCAGGCAAAAGTCCACACCCAGCCGGTTGGCGCTGACACTCACACGGCTGCGCTCTGGCAGTTCCAGCCATTGGCCGACGTATTCTTCAATCTCCACCGGCAGGCCGAAATACTCGCCGAGGATTGCCTTCAAACCGTCTGGGTAACGGGTTTGCGCTGATAAGTGACCGCTGTAATGCAGCTTCGCCGTGTCGGGAATCAGCCCTTGGTTGAGCAGACTCGGCATGCCTCGACCACTTAAGGCGGCGAGGCGTGCAGACCAGTAGTCATCATCCGGTCGGTCATGGCTGACCGTCGGCCGCGCCTCGGCCCAAGCCCGATAAAACAGGCTTAGCAGGCGGTGGTGGAAGACGTCCAGGAACTGCTTGCTGGTGCTGTCAGCATTGTTGCGCTGGCGCTCGCGTACGTACTCGGTGATGTGCAGCGGCAACGGGCCGTTCGGGCCGCCGAGGCCAAAGAAGAACTGCTCCAGGCGTGCGGGTTTGCCATCGCCGCCGGGGTCGACCGACGCCAGGGTGGCCGGGGCGAACGTGCAATCGGCCTGTTGCCCCAAGCGTAGCGGGTCGTCTGCCAGGCGCAGGGAATGGCCCAGGCGCGGCAGGTCCGGCGATTCGCACTCGATACGCCGCAACGCCTGGAAGAAATCGTATTCCCAGGGCTCCTGATGCATCGCATCCAAAGTACTCACAGGGTCGGACGACGCCCGGGCTTGGCTTTCCATCGCATGATCTCGCCGCGTTCGGTGGTACGGATCACCGTCTCGGTAAAACTGTTGATCGACACGTAGCGTGCCAGGAAGCGTTCCAGCACCGCACCGAGCAGGAACACGCCGGTACCGCGAAACGCGTTTTCATCGAACTCCAATGTGATCTCAAGACCGCGGCCAAATACGATCGGTCCGGGCATCGGCAGGCGCCGGGTGACGGCCTTGCTGCTGACGTCGCGCAGACCTTCGATCTGCAATTGCAGGGCGGCGTCATTGCTGTCGCCATACAGGCGCAGTAATTCGCGCAAGGCACCCGCGCCCTGGCCTTGTTCGCTCAGGGACAAATAGTTGAGCGACAACTGGCTGATCAGGCGCCAGGCCTTGGCGTCATGGGCATGGCTGGCGCGCGGGCGACTTGGGCCGGCGACGCAACGCACGGATAAAACCGGCGCGCTGTCGGAGAGGGTGAAGTCGGTCTTGCCATTGCCCACGCTCATGAACAACGGCAAGTCGCGATTCGTACACAGCGCCGTCACGCCCAGTTGGCGCAGGTCGTGGCCGTAGGGCGCCTGGCGGCTGTCCACCAGGCTGACGAAGGTTTCACTGCCCACGTAGGTAGAGCGTGGGCCATTGCGGCGTTGGTCGCTGGATAGCACGCGCGGCTCGCGACGCACTGTGTAGTACGCCTGGTCGCGGCCATAACGGGATGGATCGCGTACTGCATAGAACGGCAAAAATGGCTGCTCTGGCCCCGTACCGTGGCCGGTGATGCCGCTCAGCGAGTGAATCTCGAAATCCATTGGCCGTGTGCGGTCGGCGATCACGTGGTGCTCGTTGACCCGGTCGGACAAGTGGATGCGGTCCACGCGCTTCGGGAACAGGTTGATCGCCGGGGTGCAGAACGGCAGGAATTGCGCCGCGCCGACGCTGCCTTCCAGGCTCGGTTCGTGACGGTCGAACAGCACGATCAGCTCCAGCTCCTGGCCGTCGCAACGGTTGACCGCGCGGCTCAGTTCGGCGAATTCGACGAACAGGAAACGGTGGGGCAGGGCGAAGTATTCCTGCAACAACCGATAGCCCTGGAATGCGCGCGCAACGACCGGCATAGCCGCGTCGGCATCGTCGAAACCCCGGGAGCGCAGTGCGTCCTGGGGCAACCGCTCAACCCAATCGCCACCGGGCTTGCGCGCAAACACCGCGCAGGCGTTGCCCAGCAGTTGTTCGTAAAGGCGGAACGGCTGCTCGTCGGCGCCGCTGAGGTACAGCGGCAGGTTGTCCAGGTCGAGGCTGTTGAACGGCAATTCGGCGCCGGTGCGTAGGGTCAGGCGCAGGCCGGCCTTGGCTTTCGGCTCACTGGCGGCCAGGCGACCGAGTACGGCGGCGGGGTTGCCGAAGTACTCGGCATTGCTGACCTGCAACGGCCACAACGTCACCGGGTGTGCGGTGCGGTACTCGCAGCAGGTCTGGGTTTCGCGGCCCAGGGCGGCACGCAACACGGTGTCGCGCGGCAGCGGGAAACCGCTGGCCAGGGAGCCTTCGTCGGGGTCGGTCTGCAATTGCACCACGGTCATCGACGGGGTCGGCGCCAGGTAGTGCGGGTAAGCGATTTCCAGCAGGTTGTGGGTGAAGGTCGGGTACTCGGCGTCGAGTTTGAGCTGTACGCGGGCGGTGAGGTAAGCGAAGCCCTCAAGCAAACGTTCGACATACGGGTCGGCGCAGTCCATGCCAGACAACGTCAGCCGACTGGCGATCTTCGGGTATTCCTTGGCGAACTCGGCGGCGCTCTCGCGCACGTGATGCAGTTCTTGGTTGTACAGCTCCAGCAGGCGCGGATTCATGGGCGTCTCCGCTGGTCGGCATTGACCACGCGCACGTGGCCGGATTCAAGGTCGAGGTCGGTTTGCAGCAACAGGCGCAACGGCACTGGCTGCGCCCACAGGTCGCCTTCGATCTCGAAACTCAGGGCGTTGTGATTCATCTCGCCATGGCCGACGCGGGCCTTCACCCGCAGGGTATGGCGAAGGATGCGAGGTTCAAAGGTGGCAATCGCCTGGTAGATCAGGGCTTCCAGAGCCTTGATGTCGACACTGGAAACGCTGTTGCCCGCCAATGCAGGTAGGCCGTAATTGACCACCGAGGTACCGGCCGGGGTGTGCAGCGTGGCGTCGGCATCGAGCAACGACGTGGTATTGAGCAACCACGCAAGGTCGCGCAGCACCGAGGCTTTCAATTGGGTCAGGGACAGCACGCGTTTGTCGGCGCTTTCCTTGGGATTGGTTGGGTCGTCGTCAGTCAGCCGGTCCAGCAAGGACGGTTGCAGACGGTCGCGGGAAGCGATTTCAGTTACCACCAAAGCAGCTCCACGGACGGGTTGTGAGAGGGACGATTGTTCTGAGGGGCAGGGCTAGTGGCCGTGGCATGAGACCACGGCCACCAGGGCTATCAGCGCTTGGTGTTGGAACGGATGTTCCAGCCAAACTTGATTGCACCGCCGTCTTTGGTGCCGTCGGCTTTCTGCGGCTGGTAGTCAACCATCACTTGGGCGAAGTTCAGGGTGACGTTCTCGGTCAGGCGATCATCGGAGCCCGAACCGCCGGTGCTCAGCGACGTGACCAGCACTTCTTCCAGGTTGATCACCATGTACTCGACCTGGCTTTCACCACCGGCCTTGCGCACAGTCAGCTTGACCTTGTCGATGTGCTTGCCGCTGGCGCAGTGCATCATCAGGTTCGGCGAAGCTTTGTCGACGTACTTGGTCAGCGACAGGTCCTGGATATTCACCTTGCCTGCACCACCACCACCGCCCACGTGCATGTTGCCGGACTGGGCCATGCCCCAGCTCCAGTTCAGTACGTCGATTTCGTCCTTGTGGGCCTTGTCCATGGACTCGCCCTTGATGTCGCCGATCTTGATGAAAATATCAACAGCCATGTTTTCTCCCTGTGTGGCGCTTGCCACTGAATTTGAGTAACTCCAAATGGGCAGTGCCTTTGTGTGGGAGGGGGCTTGCCCCCGATGCAGGCACCTCGGTGTGTCAGTCACACCCCAGTGATGCTATCGGGGGCAAGCCCCTCCCACAGAAGAGCCAGCTCATCCGTGGGTTAGGCGCTTTTCGCCGAAGGCAGTTTCGATACCAGGCGCAGCGACACGGTCAGCCCTTCGAGCTGGTAGTGCGGACGCAGGTAGAACTTGGAGTTGTAGTACCCCGGGTTGCCTTCGACGTCTTCCACGATCACTTCGGCGGCAGCCAGTGGGTGCTGGGCCTTGGTGGTTTCGGTGGAGTGCGCCGGGTCACCGTCGACGTAGTTGAGGATCCAGTCCTGCAACCAGCGCTGCATCTCGTCCTTCTCTTTGAAGGAACCGATTTTGTCGCGCACGATGCACTTCAAGTAATGCGCGAAACGGCAGGTGGCGAACAGGTACGGCAGGCGCGCGGCCAGGTTGGCGTTGGCGGTGGCGTCCGGGTCGTCGTATTCGGCCGGTTTCTGCAACGACTGAGCGCCGATGAACGCGGCGAAGTCGGTGTTTTTCTTGTGCAGCAGCGGCATGAAACCGTTCTTCGCCAGCTCCGCTTCACGGCGGTCGCTGATGGCGATTTCGGTCGGGCACTTCATGTCCACACCACCGTCGTCGGTAGGGAACGTGTGGGCCGGCAGGTTTTCCACTTCACCACCGGACTCCACGCCACGGATGCGCGAGCACCAGCCGTAGTGCTTGAACGAACGGTTGATGTTCACCGCCATCGCGTATGCGGCGTTGGCCCAGGTGTACTTGGAGCTGTCGGCGCCGTCGGTATTTTCTTCGAAGGCGAAAGCTTCCACCGGGTCGGTCTTGGCGCCATACGGCAGACGCGCCAGGAAGCGCGGCATGGTCAGGCCGATGTAGCGCGAATCTTCCGATTCACGCAGCGAGCGCCAGCCGGCGTATTCCGGGGTGGTGAAGATCTTGGTCAGGTCGCGCGGGTTCGACAGTTCCTGCCACGAGCCCATGCCCATCACGGTCGGCGAGGCCGCAGCGATGAACGGGGAGTGCATGGCCGCGCAGACTTTCGACAGCTCGCCCAGCAACTCGACGTCCGGAGGCGACTGATCGAAGTAGTAGTCGCCGACCAGGCAACCATACGGTTCGCCGCCGAACTGGCCGTATTCTTCTTCGTACATTTTCTTGAAGATCGGGCTCTGGTCCCACGCGGTGCCCTTGAATTTCTTCAGGGTCTTGTGCAGGTCCGGCTTGGAGATGTTGAGCACGCGGATCTTGAGCTGCTCATCGCTCTCGGTGTTGTTGACCAGGTAGTGCAAGCCACGCCAGGCGCTTTCCAGCTGCTGGAAGTCCTGATGGTGGATGATCTGATTGACCTGGGCGGTGAGCTTGGCGTCGATGGCGGCGATGATCGATTCGATCGACTTGATCGCGTCGTTGGACACCAGGTCTGTTTGCGCCAGAGCCTGTTCGGCCAAGGTGCGCACAGCGGTTTCCACGGCTTCGCGGGCACGCTCGGTCTTGGGTTTGAACTCTTGCAGCAGCAGGTTGGCGAACTCGCTGGCTTCTTCGGTGGCACCCAGGATCTGGCTGCCTTCGCGGGCGGTATTGTCAGTCATGATTATTGGTCCCCTGCAGGCTTAGGCGCGCTGGCAAGTGCCTGAAGCAGTGCCGGGTCCTTGATTGCCTTCATGATGATTTCTTCAGCGCCGGTCTTGCCGTCCATGTAGGTCAGCAGGTTGGCCAGCTGGGTGCGGGCTTCGAGCAACTGGTTCAGCGAGTCGACTTTGCGCGCCACGGCGGCCGGGCTGAAGTCGTCCATGCTTTCGAACGTGATATCCAGGCTCAGGTTGCCTTCGCCGGTCAATTCGTTCGGTACGTGGAACGCTACGCGCGGCTGCATGGCCTTGAGGCGCGAGTCGAAGTTGTCGACGTCCACTTCAAGGAACTTGCGATCAGCCACTGGCGCCAGAGGCTCGGCAGGTTTGCCGGCGAGGTCGGCCATCACACCCATCACGAAGGGCAGCTGGACCTTTTTCTCGGCGCCGTAGAGCTCGACGTCGTACTCGATCTGCACCCGAGGCGCGCGGTTGCGCGCGATGAATTTCTGAGAACTTTGCTTCGCCACGTTGCTGCTCCTGGTCGCTTGAGCGACGGTGTTGTTACTGCGCAGTCGGAAGGCTTACTCGCCGTCCGGCCCACGCAGGTTTTCAAATTGGGACATGCCATCGGGAATCAGATTGCGCACGATCGCGGCAAAGTCGGCATGCACCAGATTCTTCGCTCGGTTCAACAGCACCGGCAGCGGGCTCGAAGGCTCGTGACGGGTGTAGTACGCAAGGATCTTGTCCAGGCTGCGCAGTACATCATCGCGGCTGGCGATATCGCCGGCCGGTCGCGGTGCGGCAGGGGCAGCGGCGTACTCGACCGAGGGGGCATTGTCGTCACTGACGGCCTCGGGTTCGCTGCTGCCTTGGGTGTCTGGAACCGCTTGATTAAGCACTTGCAGCGCCTGCTTGAGCGGTTGTTTCAAGAGGGTCAGGTCCACGCCTTGGGCTGAACCGACCTGGTCGCTGACCTGCTGCTCGATGGCTTCGCAAGCCGCACGCGCGGCGCTCAAGGCGTCGCGGGTGGCTTGCAGGTGTTCGGGGTCGCTGTCGAGGAATGCGGCGTTCAGTTGCTGGGCGCCGAGCTGTTCGTCGGGGAAATTCATCAGGCCGCTGGCATTCAGCGCGGCGCGCAGGCTCACGGGGCCGAAGGTGCGCGAGCGCGTGAGGATGCTTTCGCGCAGCAGGCGAATGGTCGCGTCACTGGTCAGGCCGGACAGGGCGTTGATGCGCACGGTCGGGTCGTTGTCGTCGTCGGCATCCAGGCGCGGGTGCAGGTCGGACCAGTATTCGCGCAACAGGGCGTCGATCAGTTTCAGAACGTCGGCCAGCCCGGCCACACCCTGGAGGGCGAGGGAGCTTTGCAGGAGGAAATGGGTGATGCGCAGGTCTTTGCTGCGCTGCAGCAAGTCGAGGCTCTGCTGCTGGATGCTGCGCCAGTCCGGCGGCTCGGCGGGCAAGATGGAATCACCCATGCTGCGCTCAGGCTGGCCCTTGGCATCACGCTCCAGTTGGAGAAATTGCGCGTCATATTCCATGTCTTCGCCACAAGGCGAAGTCGCGGAAACGGCGGTGAGCAGCAACGGCACATCCACTGAAATTGATCTCCCTATCAGCCCGTTATATGGCGGGCAATTCATGCATTAGTTGCGCGAGGAACTTTGCATGTTTTCTTGGTCATATAAGCACGATGCTACTAATGTGCCATCATTGGTGTTCAAGAAGTTGTGCATTTTTGGTGTAGTAGTTAGGGCTTGTCAAGGTAAGCTATTCGCCCTCTGTGACAGATGTGCGGTGCTTAACAACCTGCGCGACTGGTGGGTCGAACGGCGCACCGGGACAGGATTTTTGTCATAGAGCCCAGTTAAGATCAGCGATCATGCTGGCATCGGCCGGTTGTAGACGGTCGGAGGCACGATCTGATGGGGAACTCGCGGGATTCTCTGTCCCGTGAATCGCTCGCGCGCGAAGTATCAGCAAGGAGGCAAGATGTCGCTGTGTTTGACTATCACTAGTTATCACAAGATTACCCCAGGGCAGTGCGCCGAAAAGTCCATGAATCAGGGCTCGATGGCGATCGGCCGCAGTTCGGATAATGACTGGGTATTGCCTGATCCTGAGCGGCTGGTGTCTTCACAACATTGCGTAATTCAATACAAAGATGGCCGTTATTATTTAACCGATAACAGCACAAACGGTGTGGAGTTGGTTAACGCCGGTGTTCGCATGCGCCGGGGTAATAGCGAGCTGCTGCAAAATGGCGAGCTGATCCGCATCGGCGATTACGAGATTCAAGCGCGTATCGACTTCAACGTTCAGGTCGCCGATAGCCAGCCGTTTGCCGGTGAATCGCCGAACAGCTTTGAAGCACTGATGGGGGCCGTGGTGAACGCTCCGCTGGCGACCCCAGTAATTGCGCCGCAGTTTCAGGGCGCCTCGTCGATGGACACCTTGCCGGACTTGTTCGACTTCCTCAGCCCCACCGCCGTGCCGCCGCCGACCGTGCCGGACCACGTGCCCTGCGAACAACACGACTTCCGTCCGCCGACACCTGTGGCTGTACCGGTGGTCGAAGCGCCCCCAGTGTCGGGCTCGGTGATTCCTGAAGACTGGGACTTGTTCGGCGACGCGCCAGCGCCGTTGGTCAGCGCGCCGCCAGCCCCACCTCCAAGCGCGCCGATCATCCCGCCGCCACCCGTGGTCGAGCCTATGCTCCCCGTGGCCGACAGCCAACAACCCGACCTCTTGCAAGCCTTCCTGCGCGGCGCTGGCCTCGACCAGTTGCGTCTGGACAAAGCCCAAGCAGAAGCCCAGATGGAAAGCATCGGCCGCAGCTACCGGCTGATGGTCGAAGGCTTGATCGACGTGTTGCGCGCACGCGCCAGCCTCAAGGGCGAATTCCGCATGCAGCAGACGATGATCCAGCCTGCTGAAAACAATCCGTTGAAATTTGCCCCGAATGCCGAGGAAGCGTTACTGCTTTTGCTTCGTCATGGAAACCAAGCGTTTATGGCGCCGGACCTTGCCGTGCGGGACAGTTTCGACGACTTGCGTGCCCATCAGTTGGCCGTGATGGCCGGGGTGGAAGCCGCAATCAAACACCTGCTCACGCGCTTCGAACCGGCTCAGCTGGAGGAACGCATGGGCAAGCCCGGCGGGCTATCGAGCATTTTCAACGGCTCGCGCCAGGCCCAGTACTGGCAGCAGTTCACCGAGCTCTACAGCAATATTTCCCGCGAGGCCCAGGAAGACTTCCAGGACCTGTTCGGCCGCGAATTCAGCCGAGCCTACGAAGAACACAGCGCACGACAGCGTCGCTAATCGCCGCGCCGCAGCAATGGATCAACGGATAGCTAAGTACGTCATTGAGGACGCAGGATGATTCCCAGGTTTTTACTCGCAGTCGCCACCGCGCTGCTGCTGACGGCGTGTGCCAATGACGCCGTCAAACCCGAAGCGGCGGCCGAGGAGCAAGCGGATACCGCTGCGGTCGAGTTGCACTTCCACGCGATTTCCGGGCTTAACCCCGGCCCCAACGGCCAGGCCGCGCCGGTTCGGGTGCGCATTTTCGAGCTGAAAAACGCCGCCACCTTCGGCCGCTCCGACTACTTCGCCCTGGCGGACCGCGCCCAATCTACCCTCGGCCTGGACCTGCTGGACCAAGACGAAGTGATGGTCCAGCCCGGCCAACAACTGAGTATCCAGCGAGAACTCGACCCGTCCACGCGCCAGATCGGCTTGCTGGTGGGTTATCGCGAGTTGGACCGCGCGCAATGGCGCACGGTGATCAACGTGCCGGCGCGCCAGTACACCGAATACCAGATCAGCCTCGATGTGCGTGCCGTGCGCGCCGACGTCGTGGTTTCCCCATCCAGCCCTGCCCAATAACAAGCAATCGGAGCCCCCATGTCCTGGAACAATCGCGTGGTCTGGTCGGAAGGCATGTTCATCGGAACGCAGCACTTTCAGCAGCATGACCGTTACCTGGAAAACCTGATCGACGCCCGCAGCCGCCCGTTGGCCGCTGGTGCCTGGGGCTTTTCCGAGTTGCTGATCGACCAGGGCCTGCTGGCCCAGGGCAAGCTGGCCATCGTCTCGGCGCGTGGCCTTTTGCCCGACGGCACGCCGTTCAATATCCCCCAGGACGACCTGGCACCAAGCCCGCTGAACATCGACGACAACCTGCGCGATGGCCTGGTCTACCTGGCCTTGCCGCTCAAACGCGCGGGTGCGCGGGACACGGTTGACGAAGGTGAAGCGCTGGAAGCCGCACGTTACGTGAGCCAGGTGCGCGAAGTACGCGACGACAACGCCCCGTTCGAAAACCGTGCGCCCGTGGCCGTGGGGTCCCGTGCCCTGCGCCTGCTCACTACCCAGGATGGCATCAGCGATTACGCCGCCATCGGCCTGGTGCGTATCAAGGAAAAACGTGCAGACCGCGCCCTGGTGCTCGACGACACCTACATCCCTCCGGTACTGGACGTGGCTGCGAGCAAGCCGCTGACCGCGTTTCGCAGCGAACTGCTGGGCCTGTTGCACCAGCGCGGCGAAGCCCTGGCCGGCCGCGTGGTCGCCTCGGGCGCCGGTGGTGCGTCGGAGATTGCTGACTTCATGCTGCTGCAATTGGTCAACCGCGCCCAACCGCTTATCCAGCATTTCAGCCAGTTGAGCCCACTGCATCCGGAGCGCTTCTTCAGCGAACTGGTGAGCCTGGCCGGTGAGTTCTCGACCTTTTCCACCTCGGGTCGTCGTCCCCAGGAATACCCGCAGTACCAGCACGATGACTTGGCCCTGAGCTACGCCCCGGTGATGGCGGCTCTGCGTGAAGCGCTGTCGATGTTGATCGATAGCAAAGCCACACCGATCCCGATTGTCGAGAAAGCCTACGGCATCCACGTGGCGATGCTCGCCGACAAAACCCTGCTCGACAACGCCAGTTTCATCCTGGTGGTGCGTGCCGATGTGCCTGGCGAAACCCTGCGCGGCCGCTTCGGCCAGCAGAGCAAGGTCGGCGCGGTGGAGCACATTCGCGACATGGTCAACCTGCAACTGCCGGGCATTGGCCTGGTGCCGTTGCCGGTGGCGCCGCGCCAACTGCCGTACCACGCGGGCAGCACTTATTACGAGCTGGATCGGGGCAGTGAGCATTGGCAGCAACTAAGCAACTCCGGCGGCTTTGCCTTCCATATCGCCGGGCAGTTCCCGGGCTTGAACTTGGCCTTCTGGGCGATCCGAGGATAATCCGCGATGCATCCCAATGATGACGACCGCACCCAGTTCATGCCCCGCCCAGGTGGCCGCGCGCCTGAACCTGTGCGTGCAGAGCCGGCTCCGCTGTCGATGCCGGCAGCACCGATGCTCACCGGCAAAAGCCAGGGCCTCAACCCGCTGGAAAGCGCCGCCGGCCCGCTGCTGGCTTTGCTGACGCGCCTGCGCAACACCATCGCCCACCCCGCGCCAGCCAGCCTGCGTGCGCAGTTGCTGGCCTACCTGCGTCAGTTCGAAGAGCGCGCCGAAGCCGCCGGCGTGGCGCGCAACGAAGTGCTGCTGGCCCGTTATGCGCTGTGTACCGCCCTTGATGAAGCCGTATTGAGCACGCCGTGGGGCAGCACCAGCGATTGGGGTAAGCAAAGCCTGCTGATCACTGTGCACAATGAAGCCTGGGGCGGCGAAAAAGTCTTCCAGTTGCTCGACCACTGCCTGCAAAGCCCACGGGAACGTCTGTACCTGCTGGAGCTGTTGTACCTGTGCATGTGCCTGGGTTTCGAAGGCCGCTACCGCGTGATGAACGACGGTCGCAGCCAGTTGGAAGCCCTGCGCGAGCGCACCGCTGCGGCGATTCGCAGTGCTCGTGGCGAGCATGAGCGCGAGCTGTCGCCGCACTGGCGTGGGGTGACCGTGGCCCGTGATCGCCTGGCGCAATTCATGCCGCCGTGGATCGCCGTAGCCATTGGCGTGGCGCTGTTGTTGGCGTTGCTGTTCACCTTGC
Organism: Pseudomonas sp. RIT357; assembly: GCF_000632245.1. NCBI lineage: Bacteria > Pseudomonadati > Pseudomonadota > Gammaproteobacteria > Pseudomonadales > Pseudomonadaceae > Pseudomonas > Pseudomonas sp. RIT357. Next base: position 511,130 of record NZ_JFYX01000001.1, on the reverse strand, counting down.
GCATGCTCCTGGCGTCGCAGGCGGAGCCGGTGTTCAAGAATATCCATGCCCTGGGCGAGATCCCGGTGCAGGCCATCGACCGTCCGGTGGCGCAGCCTAAAGTCATCGAGCGGCCGCGTTTGGCGGGGTTCCTGGCTGAAGACATCAAGGCCGGTCGCGTTGCCGTTGAAGATAAAGTCGACCGTTCCGTGGTCACCATTCGTGGCGATGAACTGTTCGCATCGGCCAGCTCCAGCATTGTCGATGACTACCAGCCGCTGATGCTGCGCATCGCCGATGCCATTCGCAAAGTGAAGGGCCAGGTGCGCGTGACCGGCCACAGCGACAATCGTCCGATTGCCACGCTGCGCTTCCCGTCCAACTGGGCGCTGTCCGAAGCACGGGCCAAGTCGGTGCTGGAAATCCTCGCGGCCAAGACTGGCCAAGCGGATCGCTTCAGTGCCGAGGGCAGAAGCGACACCGAGCCGTTGGCCACCAACAGCACAGCCGAAGGCCGCGCCCGCAATCGTCGGGTTGAAATCACCGTATTGGCGGAGGGCGTCGAGTGAAGGCGTTTTTCAGTTTTATGATTCGCTGGGTGATCCCGCTGCTGGGCCTGATTGCCTTGAGCCTGATCATCTGGTTTGTCGGGCCGTTGCTCGACGTGCTGATGCCGGAAGGGCGCCGTTGGGCGCTGATCATCCTGGTATTCGCGGTGTGGATCGCCTACCGCGTGTTCCGCATCATCCAGGCGCGGCGCCAAGCGGCCGAAGTGATGCGCAGCCTGGCTGCCGAAACCCCGGCCGACCCCAACAGCGTGGCCACTGCCGAAGAGCTGACCACCCTGCGCCAGCGCATGGACGAAGCCCTGGCGCTGCTGAAAAAAGCCAAGCTCGGCGGTGACGAGCGCCGCAATCTCTATGAGCTGCCGTGGTACGTGATCATCGGCCCGCCGGGTTCGGGCAAGACCACCGCGCTGGTCAATTCCGGTTTGCACTTCCCGTTGGCTGCGCAGTTGGGCGCCGGTGCGGTGCGTGGCGTCGGCGGTACGCGCAACTGCGATTGGTGGTTCACCGATCAAGCAGTATTGCTCGACACCGCTGGCCGCTACACCACTCAGGACAGCAACTCCACGGTGGATAAAGCCGCGTGGCTGGGCTTCCTTGACCTGCTGAAAAAGCAGCGTTCACGCCGCCCCATCGACGGCGCGTTTATCGCCATCAGCCTCTCGGATTTGCTGCTCGGCACTGATGCCGAGCGCGCTGCCCATGCGGCCGCGATTCGCCTGCGCATCCAGGAGCTGTACACCCAATTGGGCGTGCGTTTCCCGATCTACCTGATGCTGACCAAGCTCGACCTGGTGCCGGGTTTCATGGAGTACTTCGACAACCTGAGCAAGGAAGAGCGCGCCCAGGTGTGGGGCATGACCTTTGCCCTGGACGACGGTAAAAACAGCGCCAGCCCTCTGGCCCATCTGCAAAGCGAATTCGCGGGTCTGGAGCAACGCCTCAATGAGCGTTTGGTTGAGCGTCTGCAACAGGAGCGCGACCCGGCGCGGCGCGACCTGATCTACGGCTTCCCGCAGCAGTTCGGCGCGTTGAAGGATTGCCTGCAAAGCTTCCTCGAAGGCGTGTTCAAACCCAACGCCTTTGAAGAGCGCGTGTTGCTGCGCGGTGTGTATTTCACCAGCGGTACCCAAGAAGGCAGCCCGATTGACCGACTGATCGGCGCCATGGCCCAGAGCATGAACCTGGACCGCCAGCACCTGGCACGGCAGAGCGGCACCGGGCGCAGTTACTTCATCGAAAAACTCTTCACCGCGGTGGCGTTTGCCGAGCGTGGCTTGGTGGGGGTGAACCCGAAGGTCGAGCGGCGGCGCAAGTGGATTGCGCGCGGCGTGCTAGCGGCCACCGTGGCGTTGGTGGTGGTGGTCAGCGGCCTGTGGTGGGTGAGTTATCGCGCCAACCAGGCGTATATCGCCCAGGTCGACCAAAAGGTCGCGCCGTTGGGCCAGACCGTGCAGAACCTAAGCCCGGCGCAGCGTGAAGTCCTCGCCGTACTGCCGTTGCTCAACGCGGTGAAGAACCTCGCGGGCGACTCGCCGAGCTGGTCCGAAGGTCTTGGCTTGTATCAGGGCGACATGCTCGAAGCCGAATCCGCCAGCGTGTACCGCAAGTTGTTGATCGCGGTCTTCGCGCCACGCTTGGTGACGCGCATCGAGGAGCAGCTGCACGGCGGTGGCAATTCCGATTTCCTCTACGAAGGCCTCAAGGCCTACCTGATGCTCGCCGACAGCGAGCATTACGACCCGGACTTCATCAAGGCCTGGATCGCCCTCGATTGGGACCGCAACCTGCCGCGCGACCTGCCGGCCGATCAGCGCCAGGCGCTGACCGGGCACTTGCAGGCGCTGTTTGATCGTCACCCTCCGAGCGCACGCCTCGATCCGCGCTTGATTGATGACCTGCGTCGCCAGTTGCAACAGCTGCCGGTGGCCCAGCGCGTCTACGACCGGGTCAAACGCCAGAAACTGCCTGAAGGCATCCCGGACTTCCGTATCAACGAAGCCGCTGGCCGCGATGCCGCGCTGGTGTTCAGCCGTAAAAGCGGCAAGCCGTTGGGCGAGCCGTTGAGTGGTTTTTTCACCGCCAAGGGCTATCGCCAGGCATTCCTGCTGAGCAGCCTGAACCAGACCGGCACCTTGGCTGAAGAGCAATGGGTGTTGGGCCGCGAGCAGGCCGATCAGCAGAACGTGGTCAGCCTCGCCGCCGATGTGCGTCGCCTGTACTTCCAGGACTACCAGCGCCAGTGGGATGCCTTGCTCGCCGACATCGACTTTGTGCCGATCACCAGCGTGGCCCAGGCGGCCGATGTCCTGCGGGTAATTTCCGGGCCGACTTCACCGCTGAAAAAGCTGCTGGTGGCGGTGGCCAAGGAAACCGATCTGCAAACTGAAGAGCGCCAATTGGCCGCCAAAGGCGTGCCGGTGGAAGGCGGCGTCGACAAGCTCAAGGAGCGCCTCGGCAGCCTGCTCGGCCAGGAGCAACCGACGGCCAATGCGCCGGCGGCAGCGGATGATCCGGTCACCGCGCACTTTGCCGAACTCAACAGCATCGTCAGTAAAAATGAAGGCGAGCCAGCCGCTATTGATGGCTTGTTGTCGGACATGAATGCGCTGTATGTGCAGGTCAGCGCCATGGTCGGTGCCAGTGGCGACGCGTTGCTCGGTGAGGCGAAGAACCAGGCGGCGGCTGCTGCCACGCGGGTCAGCCTGAACGCCGAACGCCAGCCGCCGCTGGTGCAGGGCATGGTCAAGTCGGTGGTCAACTCCACCACCAACAGCATGATGGGCGGGGTGCGTAACCAACTGAACGCGGCATGGGTCAGCGAAGTGGTCAACGTGTATCGCCAGTCCCTGGCAGGGCGTTATCCGATGTCGCCGGGCAGTGCGCGGGACGCCACGCTGGATGACTTCGGGCAGTTCTTTGGTGTGGGCGGGGTGATGGATAACTACTTCCGCAAATACCTGCAGCCGTATGTGGACACGTCTGCGCAGACTTGGCGCTGGCAGCCGGGCGCGGCGCAGAAGCTGGGGATCTCGCCGGGTGTGCTGCAAACCTTCCAGCGCGCCGCGACAATCCGCGATGCGTTTTTCCGCTCCGGGGGCACGCAGCCCATCGTCCGTTTCGAACTCAAACCGGTGTCGATGGACCCGACCATCACCCAGTTCCTGCTCGATCTCGACGGCCAGCAACTGAGCTACGACCACGGTCCAAGCCGTCCGGTGGCGATGCAATGGCCGAACCCCGGCAGCATTGGCGTGGTGCGCATTTCCATCATGCCGCCATCGGCCAGCGGCCGTTCGGGCGTGACACTTGACGGCCCATGGGCGTGGTTCCGCCTGTTGGAGCAATCGGACCTCACCGCTGGCAACTCGCCGGACCGCTTCAACCTGCGGCTGCGGGTCGACGGCGCGAGCATCGCCTACGAGTTGCGCGCCAACAGTGCTTTCAACCCGTTCAAGAGCCGCGTGCTCAGTGGCTTCAGCCTGCCGGAGCGGCTATGACGACCCTGGGTTTCTACGGCAAGTTGGCCAGTCGCGGGGATTTTGTCAGCCGCGCCTTGCCCCAGAGTTTTGTCGGTCCGTGGGACAGTTGGCTGGCCGCGGGTTTGCTGGCCAGCCAGACCAGCCTGGGCGGTGATTGGCTCAACGTATACCTTGTCAGCCCGCTTTGGCGTTTTGTACTGGCGCCGGGCGTGTGCGGGCCGGATGCGGCGGCGGGTGTGGTGATGCCGAGTATCGATCGGGTCGGGCGCTATTTTCCGTTGGCGGTGGTGGCCTTGCTTGATCACGACACCAATCCCGCCTCATTGGTAGGCGGGCCGGACACGTGGTTCGAGCATGCCGAAGAGCTCTTGCTCAGCACGCTGGACACCGGCGCGACCTTTGAAAGCTTCAACGATGGCCTCGATACCCTCGGCTTTCCAGCCAGTGAGCCGCGCGCGGTCGATAGCCGTTTCGCGGGCCTGCAAAGGGTGTCCGCCACCGTGCCCCATGGGCGCATGACCGCGCTCGCCGAACAGGCCTGCGAAGGCGCAAGCCTGTGGTGGGGCCGAGGCTCGGAACGTATTTCCCCTGGTTTATTACGGTGTCAGGGCTTACCTGCCGCCGGTGATTTTGCGCAGTTTTTGCTCGGACAAGAAGGTGTGGTGTAGATGGGGGCGACGTACAAATCCGCGAGCAAAAGCCATGTGGGCATGGTGCGCCAAGTTAACGAAGACGCGTGCCTGGACCTGCCGGAAAACCGCCTGTGGGTGGTGGCCGATGGCATGGGCGGGCATGCGGCAGGGGACTATGTCAGCAGCCTGATCGTCGACAGCCTGCGCAGTGTGCCGTTGGGCCGCTCCCTGGACGAATACTCGGCGGCCCTGCGCAATGACCTGATCCGCATCAACGCCGCCGTGCGCGAAGAAACCGCCAATCGTGGCGTGACCATGATGGGCAGCACCGTGGTCGTACTCGCCACGCGTGGCTTGCGCGGTGTATGCCTGTGGGCTGGTGACAGTCGCCTGTACCGCCTGCGCGATGGCGTGCTCGAAGGTATTTCCCGCGACCACAGCTACGTGCAAGACCTGCAAGACAGCGGCCTGCTCAGCGAAGCCGACGCCCGCGTGCATCCGCGCGCCAATATCGTCACTCGCGCCATTGGCGTGGAAGCCCAGCTTGAAGTGGCGGTAGTCGACCTGTTGATCGCCCCCGGCGACAGCTACCTGCTGTGCAGCGATGGCTTGAACAAGACCGTCGAAGACCATGAAATTCGCGAAGTGCTCAGCCACGACGCGCCGGATGAAATCGTGCGCAGCCTGGTGCACCTGGGGCTCAATCGCGGCGCGCCGGACAACATCACCGCCATCGTTGTGAAGGTATCGGCATGAACATTGTGATTCCTGGCTACGACATCGAAGGCGAGATCGGCGAAGGCGCCATGGCCAGCGTGTACCTGGCGACCCAGCGCTCGCTGGAGCGCAAGGTGGCATTGAAGGTGATGGCGGCGGCATTGGCCGCCGACCCGAGCTTCTGCGAGCGCTTCCTGCGCGAGGGCAAGACCCTGGCGCGCCTGTCGCACCCGCATACGGTGACCATCCATGACATCGGCAATGTCGGTGAGCTGTATTACATGGCCATGGAGTTCCTGCCCAACGGTACGCTCAAGGAGCGTATCGCCGCGGGTATGACGCCGGAACAGGGCGTGACATTGATCCGCCAGATCGCTTCGGCGCTGGGGTATGCCCACGCTCAAGGATTGGTACACCGGGACGTCAAGCCGGCGAACATCCTGTTCCGCGCTGACGGTACGGCGGTGCTCTCGGACTTTGGCATCGCCAAGTCCCTGGACGACCGCACCCAGTTCACCCAGGCCGGTTTCGCCGTCGGTACGCCGAGCTACATGAGCCCGGAACAGGCGCGGGGCCAGGAGATCGACGGGCGCGCCGACCTGTATGCGTTGGGCGTGGTGCTCTATGAAATTCTCGTCGGCAAGCTGCCGTATAGCGGCACCGACGCGCTCTCCACCGCGCTGGCGCACCTGACCGAACCGTTGCCGGAATTGCCGGTGCACCACGGTCGTTATCAGGGCGTGTTGCGTAAGTTGTTGGCCAAGGATCCGGCCGAGCGGTTCCCGGATGCAGCGGCGTTGCTGCTGGCGCTGGACCAACTGCCGGCGGATTCGCCGGAAGCCACGCTGGTGCGACCACTGCCGATCCCGGTGAGTTTTGACCTGGCGGGTATCACGCCGGAGTCCATCGAAATCCCGACAGCCAAACCCGAGCCAGTGCGCCAACCGGTGGTGCCGCCGACGCAGCACAGCGAGCAGCGTCGCGGGCCTGTGTTGGCGCTGGCAGCGGTGGCTGTGGCGGTTGCCCTGGCGATTGGTGGCGCTTCCTATTGGTGGCTGAGTGGCGATGATGAACCGGCCAAACCACCGGCCGCCGTAGTCCCCGCAGCAACACCTCCAGCAACACCCCCAGCAACACCCGCAGCGGCAGTGGTTGAGGCGGATGGCGGTCAACGTCCGCTGTTGATGGCGGGCAAGAAAACCCTGTTCCAGCGCGTCCTCAGCAAGCCGGGCGCGAAGCTTTCGGATGAGGCAGGCAGCGCGGCTGGCAAGGTGCTGCCGGCGTTCTCGGTGCTTTACGTGTACCAACGCAAAGACATTGAGGGTCAACCGTGGGTACGCGTCGGCACCGCCACCGATGGGCGCAGCGACGGTTGGTTGCCGGCCTCGCAAGTCAGCGACTGGAAACAAAGCCTGGTGCTCAAGTTCACCGAGCGCTCGGGCCGTGCGCCGGTGATGTTCCTGCGGCAATCGGGGGAAGTGGAAAAGCTGCTCGCCGACCCGGCCGCCGCCAAGAGCGCGCTGGCCAAAGCGCAGAAAAACAGCGAAGACAACGGGCAAATCCTTGCCCTGGAACCGACGGCCAGCGCCGTGCCGCAGAACCAGTTTTACCTGTTGCCGATCTTTGACTCCAAAGAGAGCTTCGACGAAAACGGTCAGCCGGTGCAGTTGCTCAATGTCGCTTCCATCGACCCCGGCAGCAGCGCCGTGGCCAAGCCCGCCACGCCGGTGATCAACGCCAATGCCGATGCCTTCCGCACTGCGGTGGTGCTGGTAGTGGATACCACCGTGTCGATGCAGCCGTATATCGACCAGATCCGTGACGTGGTTCATGAGCTGCAAACCCGCATCGCCGAACGCGGCGAACTCGATAGCGTCAGCTTCGGCATGGTCGGTTTTCGCAGCAGCATCAAGAAAACCCCTGGCCTGGAATACGTGGCCAAAACCCTGATCAGCCTCGACCAGGGGCGTGATCCACAACGCTTCCTCGACATGGCGCGGCAAGTCAAAGCGTCCAGCGTTTCCAGCCATTCGTTCAACGAAGACGCGTTTGCCGGGGTGATGCAGGCTGTGGACGGCATGGACTGGTCCGGTTATGGCGGGCGCATCATTCTGCTGGTCACCGATGCTGGCGCGCTGCGCAAGAACGACCCGTTCGCCGCCACCCAGATGAACGAAGCCGAAGTGCGCCAGGCCGCGCTGGGCAAGCAGATCAAGATTTACGCTCTGCACCTGCGCACCGACGCCGGCAAGAAAACCCACGCTGGCGCCGAGAGCCAGTACCGCATCCTCACCGCCGACGCCAACCCGCAGATCGGCGACTTGTACACACCGGTGCCCGGTGGTGATGTGCGCAAGTTGGGTGAGCGTGTCGATGAGATCGGCAGCGTATTCGCCAACCTGGTGCATCAAGTGCGCAGCAACACGCCGCAACCGGTCCCGCTGCTCAGTTCGGCACCGACCTTGGCGGATAAATCTGCCGCCGTTGGTTACGCCATGCACATGGACTTCCTCGGCCGCAAAACCGCGAGCCAGGCGCCGCAGCTGGTTAGCGCCTGGACTGCCGATCGCGACCTGACCAACCCGGCGCTGCCGGCGTTCCAGGTGTGCGTGATGCTGACCAAGTTGCAGCTCAACGATTTGCAGCAGTCGCTGAAACTGATCGTCGACGCGGCGCGCAAGACCCAGACGTCACCCAAGGATTTCTTCCAGGAAATCGCCAGCGCCTCTGCCTACATGAGCCGCGACCCGCAAGCCCTGCGCAAGGGCGGCAACTTGGCCGATGGCGGCATTCTCGGCGAATACCTGGAAGGCCTGCCGTACCGCAGCAAGTCGCTGAACATGACCCAGGACTTGTGGTTGTCGTTGAGCGTGGCCGAGCAGGAAGACTTTATTGACGAGCTGGATTCGAAAATCCGCCTCTACGAAACCTTCCATAACGACGTGGCCAATTGGGTCCGTTTCGGCGATGCCGAGCCGGGCGATGCGTTGTACCGCGTGCCGTTGTCGACGCTGCCGTAATGCTGACCCTGAGCGCGGTGCACAAGAGCCGGGGCGTCGGTAGCCAGCGCTATAGCCTGGTGATCCCGGCGCTGGCGCTGCGCGCGGGTGAGCAAGTGGCGATCGTTGGGCCCAGCGGTTGCGGCAAGAGCACCTTGCTGGATTTGCTGGCGTTGGTCCTGGCGCCGGATCAGGTGGGGCACTTCGAATTTAATGCGATCGACATTGGCAGTCTGTGGCGTGCGGATCAGCAATCGCGGCTGGCGCAGTTGCGCAGCCAGCACTTGGGCTACGTGCTGCAAACCGGTGGCCTGCTTGGCTTTCTCGATGTGCGCGGCAACATCGCCCTGTCCCGGCAACTGCTGGGCTTGAAAGACGATGGCAGTGTGGCGCGCCTGGCCGAGCAGTTGGAAATCAGTGATCAGTTGGCGAAGAAACCCTCGGCGCTGTCGGTGGGCCAGCGCCAGCGCGTGAGCTGCGCCCGAGCCCTGGCCCATGCACCGCAACTGGTGCTGGCGGATGAGCCGACCGCGTCCCTTGACCCGTTGAATGCCGAGCGGGTGATGCACGCCCTGTTGGCCCAGGCCCATGAGCACCGCGCCGCCTGTGTGATCGCCACCCATGACGAACCTCTGGCCCGTGCCAGTGGCTTGCAGATTCGGCGTATCAGTTGCCGTCGCGATGCCGACGGTGGCGTCACTGCCACCCTTGGGGAGGCGTGCTGATGCGCATCCCCTTGATCGCTTCCCTGGCCTGGCAGGATTACCGCAACGACGCGTCGCTGTCGGCCTGTTCGGTGCTGGCATTGGTGGCGGTGATCGCGCCGTTGCTGGTGTTATTCGGCCTGAAATTTGGACTGGTTAGCAGTTTGACCGAACGTTTGCAGACCGACCCCGCCACCCGTGAAATTATTCCGTTGGGCGGTGGTCGATTCAGCAGCGCATTGATTGAGCAGCTTGCCCAGCGCCCCGATGTGGCGTTCGCCATACCGCGTACGCGGCAGATTGCGGCGACGGCGCAGGTGGGCGCGCTGACGTTGGAGATGCTGCCGACAGCGTCGGGTGATCCGTTGTTGGGTGCGCTGGTGCTGCCGCATGGCCTGAACCAGATCGTGCTGAGCCACACCGCTGCCGAGAAGCTTGCAGCGCGGCCAGGGGATCTATTGGAAACCCGCTTTGCCCGCCAGGTAGCAGGACGTGTCGAGGAGCAGCGCACAAAGGTACAGGTGGTTGCGGTACTGCCGCTGGAAGCCTTCGCGCGGGACGCTTTGTTCGCCGATCTGGCCCTGCTGGAAGCGGCGGAAGATTACCGCGATGGTCGCGCCGTCACGGCGTTGGGATGGACGGGCGAAGAGGTGGCGGTGGGTGAGCAGCGGGTGTACCCGGCGTTTCGCCTGTACGCGCGCAATCTCACTGATGTAGAAACCCTACGGGTGTATTTCGCTGGGCAGAACGTATTGGTATCGACCCAGGCGAACACCATCGCCCAGGTGCAGTCGTTGAGCCGCAACCTGTCGATCGTATTCTGGGTTATCGCCGGGCTGGCGTTGGCGGGGGCGTTTGCGGCGATCTTCGCTGGGGCCTTGGCCGCCGTGGCGCGCAAGCGACGGGAATTGTCAGTGCTGCGGCTGTTGGGGTTTTCCACCGGCGGGCTGTTGTTGTTTGTAGTGGTGCAGGCGCTGTATAGCGCAGGGTTTGCGGCCTTGCTCAGCGCCGGGCTGTATGGCTTGGCCGAAGCAGCGTTGAACAAATTATTTGCGCAGGTGCCGGGCGAGTACGCCAGTCATCTGCTGGCGCGTCATTACGGCCTGGCCCTGGTTGCAGTCCTCGGCGTCAGCGCCGTGGCGGCGGCGTGTGGTGGCTGGCGAGTGGCGCGTATCCAGGCTTCTGAAGGAATCAGAGATGTATAAGTTACTGGGCGCCGTCGTGGCGCTGAGCCTGGCCTCGATGGCCTGGGCCGATGAAGCAAGCGATAAACTGGACAACCCCAAACCGTTGCCAGATGACGTGAGCCTGCCGCTGCCATGCGAGGGCAACATGGTGTTCCGCTACGCCTACGTACTGGCCCAAGGCACGCTGGATGACCGCGAAATCAGCCTCGGCTACCCCTTCGCCGAAGGCGAGGCCGGTTACCAGCAGTCGTTTATTTCCGGCTATCGCCGCGACTTTATCAACGGCCAGTTCACCCTCAAGGATTTGCCGAAAGACTGGAACAAAGTCATCGCGCCGTTGATGCCGAAGACAGACGCCAAGACCCCACTCAAGCCGATGCTGTACTTCATCGGCAAGTATGAAGTGACCGCTCGCCAATACGCCCAAGTGATGGCCCAGGCGCAGTCCCTGGCCAGTGGCGAGCCGGCGCCGGCCTGCGATGCGCCGACCGGTATGGCCGGGCGTTTGCCCAAGGTGAAACTGTCGCGGTTTGAGGCCGAGCGGTTCTCTGCGGTGTACAGCGCCTGGCTGATGAAGTACCACCGCGATTTGCTACCGGTGAGCGGGCGCGGTTCGTCGGCGGAAGACGGCGGCCTTGGCTTTGTGCGCTTGCCCACTGAAGTGGAGTGGGAGTTTGCCGCACGCGGTGGCCAGGCGGTGAGCCGTCAGGATCTGGAGGGGCGTCTGTTTCCTCGTCGCACTGAAGGCAGCGAAAGCGATGGCCCTTTGGGTGATTACGCCGTGTTCAACCAAGTCGCCGGCGGTACTGGCCAGGCGGCGCGCCTGATGCCCATTGGCACCAAATTACCCAACCCAATTGGCATGTTCGACGTGATCGGCAATGCGGCGGAAATGGTCCAGGAGTCTTTCCAATTGGTCCATGCCGGTCGACGCCAGGGCACTTACGGCGGCTTTGTGGTCAAGGGCGGCAACTACCTGGAAGGCGAGGGCACGCTGTTCACCGGCATGCGCCGCGAATACCCGCTTTTCGCCGCCGACGGCACCGAGCAAAGCAATGAAACCACCGGTTTCCGCGTGGCGATTGGTGCGTTGTCGGCCCCGCGTTCACGTTACAAGGAGTTGTTTGCGCAGTGGCAAAAGGAAGGGCGCCTGGCCGCGCTGACCGACGCCATCGATGACGCCCAAGACCCGACCAAACGCCTGGACAGCATCATCGCCGCCAGCGTCGACCCCAAGCTGCAAGCCGAATTGGGGCTGGTTAACGAAGAGCTCAAGCGCAACGTCTCGCTGATCGCCCAGCAACGCGAAGAAGCGGCGGGCAACCTGATTCAGTCGGCCGCATTGGTGGCTGAGACCATCAGCAACTACAACATCCGCCTGGCCAACCTGCAGAAGAGTCGCCAACAGTCTCTGGACAATAAGGATGAGGCCAGCGCGAAGCTGTTTGATATGGCCATTGCCAACGGCCGCAGTGCCCTCGACGGCGCGGTCGCGATTTACATCGACAACTTGGCGACGGGCACGCGCTACACCGATGCGGTGATCCAGGCGCAGTTTCAAAGGATCAAGGAAGAGTTGGATCGCAAGCCAGTGCTCGGCAAGAGCCTGGTGACGCGCGCGACACTGTTCGTCCGCCATGTCGGCAACTACCGCAAACAACAGCGGGCTGACCCGGCGACGATCTTGAAGGAATTGCTCGCAGCGAGCGGTCAGCGGTCTTGATCGTTGGCTGTATAGCGAGCTTGGAAGGGACTCAGGCGGCAGTTGCCGCGCTGGGCAAGTCAAACTTAGAAGAGAATACAACCTATGCTTTTTTCCCGTAAGGCGGTTTCCAAGCGTCACCTGTTGCTGATTGCCGCTGGCTTCAGCACCGTGCTGACAGGCTGCGCCACATCGCCGGCCTCCAAGGTGGCGTCCAGCACCAAGGTCGAGTACTACCCCAACTGCTACGAGCCGGTGCAGCACTTGCGCGCCACCGATTCGAACATGACCAAGTCGGTTGTCACCGGCGCGGCCATCGGCGCGGCCGGCGGTGCACTGCTGGGCGCCCTGACCGGCGACTCCGAAAAGCGCGGCCGTAATGCTGCCATTGGCGCAGCGGGCGGCGCCCTCGCCGGCGGCGCGGCGGGTTACTACACCGAGCGTCAGAAGCAGATCGCCGACGACAACCAGCGCATTGCTTCGTATGCGGCTGACGTAAACAAAAGCGCCTCCGACATCGACCGCAGCACCGCGTATGCCAAAGCGTCGCAACAGTGCTATCAGAGCGCGTTCACCAAGCTGGTGGCTGACCGTAAGGCCAAGACCGTCAACGACACCGAAGGCCGCAAGCGCCTGGCGGAAATCGTCTCGGGCTTGAAGGAATCCAATGACCTGATCGTTGCAGTCAACGGCAAGGCCAGCGAAGACCTGAACAACTACACCCAGGCTTATGAGAAAGACCTGCAGCAGGTTGGCGTACAGCGTGCCGACGTGGTCACCGTGGCCCAGGCCGATTCAAAACCCGTTGTGACACCGGGCAAGAAGAAAGGTACAGGCACTAAACCGCCGAAGAAGCCGCCTCTTCCAACCGTCCCAACAGAAGCAGTGAGCACCGAAAAAACCTTCCAGACTGCCCAGACCAAGCAAGATGAGAGCAAGAAGGTTGCCAGCGCCGGTAAAGCGCAGATCGAAGGCACTTGCCGCGATCCAAACCTGGCCGACTGGGCGCCGGTGCCTTGCCCTAACGTTTAAGGGCGGCGCGTTGTCCTGACGCATTAACGCCAGTCGATAGTGGAATGATCGGCTGGCGGTTTTTGTGTATCTATGAGGCCGTCGGGGTCAGCCCGGCGATATCAAATTTGCCGTTTTCAAATTGGACAGTGGGTTGGCCGGGAACGAGAGCCTTGAAGCTCAGTTGGCCGCTCAGTCTTTGCGAGTCGGCATCGTACGTGTAAGTGACGGTTCCTTCGGTAGCCCGGTGTACGCCCGCAAATAATAACGTCGCAATCGCTGATTCCCCATTTTCGTTGTTGGTAATTGGCAGTGACGTTTCCCCTAGTTTTGATTTTGGAATGTGCAGGTAAACCCGCTTGTCGCCGTGCTTGTCAGTCACCGCGAGCACTTCGAGAAAGTGCGGGTGATTTTTAGGCTCTACAAACTGCATGCTCAGGATAGTTGAGTCAAAGGTATAGCCATCCGGGTCGACGGTCCCGCGCAGATACCCCTTAGTGTCTGTATCAAGCGATTGGCTGAATGTGACCTCACCCTCGGTTAACTCGGCTTCCTCATCACCAGACCCTACGCTTTTTACGATGCAATCAAAGCTACCCTCGACCTGCTGCAACGATGCGTTCTCCTTGAGTCTGAATTCACCGGAAATGTCTTGGTAATAGTTCAGCAAGTTTGTATCCGGCGGAAGATAGATCAGGCCGACGATGTTTCCCGCTTGACCATCAAGCGTATAAGTACCCGGCGTGGCACCCAGGGCGACTTTCACGTCGAGGGAATAAATACGAAAGGGTGAAAAGGCATTCTGACTGGCATAAATCACCATATAGTTGTCTTTTACCGTAGCCCTGGTGATTTGTGAGACAAATTGATGAGTAGCACCGGACTGTGTGATTTTGACCCTTACTTGTCCCGCTCGAGTTGTTGTATTAGTTGTCATGCTGGCGTGCTCCTTTATACAGACTCTCTAAGGTTTAGTACTGGGCCAGACTAGTGCGCGTGCAGATCAGGGGATACTGTGAGCATTCACAGGTAATTAGAGTTTTTTTGAATACACGGTATTCGGGAATGGAATCAACGCGATATTGGCCGAGCGGACTTTAGAGGCTGAATTTAGACTGTTCAGTCATTGCGTGGCAGTAATAAAACGCAAGGAGGTGAACTAAAAAGCGATAGTGGCGTTCCCCAAAAGAATCGCTAAACTGCGCGAGCCGTTCACCTTTGCGAGGTCTGTGAGTTTATGAAATTTCGTCTTCTCCTCTGGGTGCTGGGCCTGATGATGGGCAAAGCCAGCCGGACCAATCCCGCCTTCCAGCAACAGTTGGGTGATAAAGACCTGGCGTTCCAGTTGCAGACCCTCGACGGCAAGGTTGCCCGTCACTTCATCGTCAAAGACCAACGTATTACCAGCCGCTCAGGTGTTCATCCTGCGCCGGCGTTCGCCATTGCGTTTAAAGATGCCGCGTACGGCTTCGCCACGATGCAGGCAAAGAACAAGCAACTGGCGTTCATGACGGGGATTCAGGACAAGTCGATCCAGATCAAGGGCAACCCGGCGCTGGTGATCTGGTTCCAGGGGTTGACCAAGTATTTGAAGCCGAAGAAAAAGAAGTAGGCGTTCAGGGAAACCAAGTTGGATTCATCGGGGGCAAGTCGCACCGCCCCCGATAGCTATCTGAGAGGCGACAGATTCAGTTTTGAGTGAACTGGGACGCCAACTCACGCAACAGCACTTCTGCATCCAGCACCTTGCTCACCACTTCTTCAGCCTTGTCACGGCTCAACCCCAGGCGCTCCAGCAACGCATCCGGGATCGCCTCATCCGGCCCAGAACCAATCCCTCGGCTGCGCAACAGGCGCACAGCCAGGCATACCAGATTCGGGTATTCGGCATATTGGCCGTCGTAGGTTGGGTCGTGCTGAAAGCGCAGGGCGGTGGACAGTTCGTCCGGCATGTCCCAGTAGCGCATCAACCAGGCACCGATCTGCTCGCGACTGATGCCCAGCAAATGTTGCTCTACGTAGCTGTGGCACAGGTGCGGGTTGACCTCCAGGTGGCGGCAGATCAGCGAGAAGTGCGGCGGGAACACGTGGGCCAACAGCAGGTAACCGAAGTTATGCAGCAGGCCGGCCAGGTAGGTCAGGCCTGCTTCCGGGCGCTGTGCGCGGGGCATGGCGCGGGTCAGGCCTTCGATCACGGCGGCGGTGTAGATCGACTGGTGCCAGTACGGCGTGGCCTGGTGCGGGTGGTCTTTGGGCAGGCTCAAGGTCTTGCCGAGGGCCAAGCCCAGTGCCAGGTTGATCACCAGATCGAAACCCAGTACGCGCACGATGGCGTCTTCTACTGAACGGATCTTGCCGGGCGACGCGTAGTACGGCGACGCGGCCCAACTGACCACTTGGGCCGCCAAGGCCGGGTCGGTCTCGACCACGCCGGTGATGTCGTCGATGGTGGCGTTAGGGTCGACGCGCAACTTGATAATCTTCTGCGCGGTGTCAGCCAGTGGTGGAATCTCGATAGTCGCTTCCAGGCGCTGCTGGATACGGCGAGCGGTGAACGCCTGCATCGCCTGGGTGATTTCCTCTCGGTCATCATTGGGGCGGTCGAGGTTCGGTCGGATATTACTCAGCGGCTCGCCGAAGTTTGCAGCGCTGGCTTTGGTGAGCATGGTCTTGAACGCATCGCTGGCGATCTCCAGCAGCAGCCCTGGCTCGCCCGAATGCACCAGCAGGCTCGGCTCGTCGAGCAGGCTGCCTTCGTACAGGCACGGCGAGCTGGTGAGTGCCGGCAGGCCTGGCAGCAGGCTCAGCTCATGCTTGTCCAGCATACGCTTGACGCGATCCGGCGACACCGCGATGAGGCGGCGGCCGGTGAGTTCGGCGAGGCGGTTGAGGTCGAGCAACTGGTTTTGGGGGAACAGCACCATCAGTGCACCCACCGCATCTTCCAGCAGCACAGCCTGCACCTTTTGCGCAGGATTCAGGCCAGGGTGTTCAGCAACTTCCGTGTAGGGGATGGCGAGCTTTGCGAGCAGAGCCCGGATGACCGGTGGGGCGGTCAGCGGGGCTGTGGCGAGGGCAACTTCTGACATGGCCTGATCCAATTTCTTACAGTCATCGGAGTATAACCAGCTTGATACATTTGTAGGTCGCTTAAGTGAGTCAGGCGTCACACTTGGCCGTATTGCTGCCCATGGCGTAGCCAGCGATCCAACAGCGGGCTGACGTGATCCGGCCAGCGCTCCATCAGGGCCTGTGCCGCATCGCGCACGGCGGGCAGCAGGTCGGCGTCGCGCATGAGGTCGGCGACTTTGAATTGCAGCAGGCCGGTCTGGCGGGTGCCGAGCATTTCGCCGGGACCGCGCAGTTCGAGGTCTTTTTCGGCAATGACGAACCCGTCGTTGGTCTCGCGCATGATGCCCAGACGCTGGCGACCGATCTGCGACAGCGGCGGGTGATACAGCAGCACGCAGTGGCTGGCCGCGCTGCCCCGGCCGACGCGGCCGCGCAGTTGGTGCAGTTGCGCCAGGCCCAGGCGCTCGGGGTTTTCGATGATCATCAGGCTGGCGTTGGGCACGTCCACACCGACTTCGATCACCGTGGTGGCCACCAGCAGTTGAAGGTTGCCGGCCTTGAAATCGGCCATCACGGCGGCTTTTTCGGCGGGCTTCATGCGCCCGTGGATCAGCCCGACCTTGAGTTCGCCGAGGGCGCTGGTGAGGTCTTCATAGGTGGTCTCGGCGGCCTGGCAGGTCAGTTCTTCAGACTCTTCGATCAGCGTGCACACCCAGTAAGCCTGGCGCCCTTCGGCACAGGCGCCGCGTACCCGTTCGATCACTTCGACACGCCGGGTATCGGTGACCAGCACGGTGTTGACCGGGGTGCGGCCGGGCGGCAGTTCGTCGAGGATCGAGGTGTCGAGGTCGGCGTAGGCACTCATGGCCAGCGTGCGCGGGATCGGCGTGGCGGTCATGATCAACTGGTGCGGGTTCATGCGACCGCCCACGCCTTTCTGGCGCAGGGCCAGGCGCTGCTGCACGCCGAAGCGGTGTTGTTCGTCGATGATCACCAGGGCCAGGTTCTTGAACTTCACCTCCTCCTGGAACAGCGCGTGGGTGCCCACCACCATCGGGGCGCCGCCGGCGATCTGCTCCAGTGCCGCTGCGCGGTTCTTGCCCTTGAGCTTGCCCGCCAGCCACGCGACTTCCAGGCCCAAGGGTTCGAGCCAGCGCTTGAAGGTGATGAAGTGCTGCTCGGCGAGAATCTCGGTGGGTGCCATCAGCGCCACTTGGTAACCGGCTTCCAGCGCCTGCAAGGCGGCGAGGGCGGCGACCACTGTCTTGCCTGCACCCACGTCACCCTGAATCAACCGGAGCATGGGTTCTTTTTGGCTGAGGTCGTAGGCGATTTCATTGCCTACACGTTGCTGGGCACCGGTCGGCGCGAAGCCAAGATTGGCCAGGTATTGCGCAGGCAGGCGCGTGGCCTTGGGCATCGCTGGGGCGCGCAGGGAACGCATGCTTTCGCGCAGGCGCTGCTGGGACAGTTGATGAGTGAGCAGTTCTTCGAAGGCCAGGCGGTGCTGGGCCCAGTGGTGACCCAGGGCCAACTCGTCGACGTCGGCGTCGGCCGGCGGGTGATGCAGGTAGCGAATTGCGTCGTCCAGCGGCGCCAGTTGGTAGTCGCGAGCCAGCTCCAGTGGGAGCCAGTCGGGCAGGCTTTTCGGGCCGAGCATGGTCAGGGTCTGCGTGCACAGTTGGCGCAGGCGTTGCTGGGTCAGGCCTTCGGTGAGCGGGTAGATCGGCGTGAGGGTGGTGTCCACCGGAGGCGGTTCGTCGCCGGTGATCGCGCGGTATTCCGGATGGTAAATCTCCAGGCCCGAGGCACCGGGCCGCGCCTCGCCATAGCAGCGCACGCGTGTGCCGCGTTTGAGGCCTTCCTTCTGCGCGTTGCTGAAATGGTAGAAGCGCAGGCTCAGACCGCCGGTGCCGTCCTGCAGGCGCACGACCAGGCTGCGGCGCTTGCCCATGACCACGTCGGCCCCGCTGACGGTGCCTTCCACTACAGCGTCTTGCCCTGGGCGCAACTGGCCGATGGGCACCACGCGGGTGCGGTCCTGATACCGCAAGGGCAGGTGGAACAATACGTCCTGGAGATTTTCCAGCCCGACCTTGGCCAGCTTCTCGGCCATGGCTTCACCGACACCCTTGAGTGCCGTCACCGACACCTGCGACAGCTCAGTCATACGGCTACTTAGCTCGCAGCAGGCGGCTTGGCCACCGAACAGAGGCGGATCGAGTCGGCGAGGATCTCAATGGCTTTAGGCCGTGGGAAGCTGGCACGCCAGGCGATTGCCACGGTGCGGAAGGGCACCGGAGGTGTGAGCGGGCGTACTGCAATAACGCCGGGGGCGTAGTGATGGCTATCCACCGCTGACAGCGGCAGGATCGAAATGCCCAGGCCGGAAGCGACCATATGGCGAATGGTTTCCAGGGAGCTGGATTCCACGGTGGTGTGCTTGGCGCCGTCGTTGCCTTTGGTCAGCGTCGGGCAGGCTTCCAGCACTTGGTCGCGGAAGCAGTGGCCCTCGCCAAGCAGCAGCAGGCTCTTGTCATTGAGCAGGCCGGCGTCGATGGTGTCTTTCTGCGTCCACGGGTGTGAGGCGGGCATCAGCACGTAGAACGGCTCGTCGTAGAGCGGCAGCGTGAGCACGTCGGCCTCGTTGAACGGCAGGGCGATGATGATCGCGTCCAGCTCGCCGTTGCGCAGTTTGTCGCGCAGCACGTGGGTGAAGTTTTCTTCGATATACAGCGGCATCTGCGGTGCGACGCGGTGCAGTTGCGGGATCAGGTGCGGGAATAGGTATGGGCCGACGGTGTAGATGGCGCCGACTTTCAGCGGAGCGGTCAGCTGGTTCTTGCCAGCCTGGGCCAGCTCGCGAATGCTTTGCGCTTGTTCCAGGACTTTCTGGGCCTGGGCAACGATGCCCTCGCCCACAGGGGTAAGGCGCACGGCGCTTTTGCTGCGCTCGAAAATCAGCACACCGAGTTCGTCTTCAAGCTTTTTCACGCCCACCGACAACGTCGGCTGGCTGACGTGGCAACGCTCGGCCGCATGGCCGAAGTGCTGCTCTTGGGCGAGGGTAACGATGTAGCGTAATTCTGTAAGAGTCATAGCAGGCGTCCATGAAGTTGCGGGCCAAGCATACCGGCTGCAATCGATAGACGCACGTTATCAGAAGTTTGTTGGGGATTGAGCGGGGGATGCGGAGGATTTTGCTGTTTGCTGAGAATGGCAAGGGTTGCCCCTTGCCACAGTCATATCAGCGGCGACGCTTTTCGATGTTGTACACGAATGGTGCAACGATCTCGACACTGCCGCTTTTCACCATGTCGGCCGGTGGCTTGGGCAGCGGTTGGGCACGACGGATCATGTCCAGGGTTGCACGGTCCAGGTCAGCGTTGCCGGAACGGCCCACCAACTCGTAGGACAGCACGTTGCCTTCGGCATCGACCACGAAGCGCAAGCGGTTCAGGCCTTCCTTGCCACGGGCCTGGGCGCCTGGCGGGTACTTTTTGTACTTCTGCAAATGCGCCAGCAGAGTGCCTTCCCAAGAGGCCTTGGCTGCAAGCTGCTGCGGCGACGGGCCTGGAGCCGGCTGCGCCGATTTTTCGGCCGGCGCTTTGGTCGGCGGAGCATCGCTCGGCGGATCCTCGGAAGGTTTCTCTTTGGGTGGCTCGATCTTTTTCTCTACCGGCTTGGGCGGCTGAGGTTTGGGCTTGGGCTTGACCGGCTTGGGCACCTGGATCGTCGGCTTGGGTGCCTCGGCCAGTTTCGGCAAAGGCAACTCTTCCACCGGTGCGGGCGGTTGCGGTGGCGTGACCACTTTCGGTGGAGCCGGTGGCGGCGGTGCTGGCATCGGCGCCAGGTCAATGACCATGGCGGCCGGCGGCAGCTGCACAGTGCGCGGCGCCGACCAATGGAGCGCGATAGCAATCGCGACGGCGTGCACGCCCAGCACGACGGCAAGGCTGGTGCCATAACGCGTCAGTTTGTGGCGCGTCGTGATCATTTCTTGGCTGCCGTCTCAAGTCCGACCAAGCCTACCTTGAGGTAGCCGGCTGCCCGCAGGGCATCCATCACGCTCATCAGGTCGCCGTAGTCCACGCCCTTGTCGGCCTGGAAGAAGATCGTCGTGTCTTTCTTGCCTTGGGTCTTGGCGTCGAGGACCTGGCCCAAGGTTTCAGCTTTGACTTCTTCTTCGCCCAGGAACAGGCGTTGGTCCGCCTTGACGCTGAGAAACACCGGTTTCTCGGGCCGCGGCGCAGGCTTGGCGCTGGACGCGGGCAGGTCGACCTTGATATCCACGGTGGCCAAGGGAGCGGCCACCATGAAGATGATCAGCAGTACCAACATTACGTCGATAAACGGCGTGACGTTGATTTCGTGGTTCTCGACGAGTTCATCGTCGCCTTGATTCAAATGCAGGCCCATGGCCGATTACCCCACTTTCACCATGTGCGGTTGCGAGCTGCGCTCGGTAGGCAGGTGATCGAGGTCGCGGCTGACCAGCAGCAGGACTTCTGCCGACGCGTCGGATACCTGAGCTTTATAGCCGGCAATCGAACGGGCGAAGACGTTGTAGATCACCACCGCAGGAATTGCAGCAACCAGGCCCAAGGCGGTTGCCAGCAGGGCTTCGGCGATGCCGGGGGCAACGACGGCGAGGTTGGTGGTCTGGGTTTTGGCGATGCCGATAAAGCTGTTCATGATGCCCCACACGGTACCGAACAGACCGACGAACGGCGCGGTGGAACCGATGGTAGCGAGTACGCCGGTGCCGCTGCTCATGTTACGGCCGCAGGCTGCTACCAGTCGCTCCAGGCGGAACGCCACGCGCTCCTTGATGCCTTCCTTTTCACGGGTGTTGGCCGACAGGCGCATTTCTTCCAGTGCGTCATGCACTAAGGTATTGGCCAGGGTGCCCTTTTTGGTCGCGCTCTCGCTGGCTTCCTTGAGGGTAGTGGCCTTTTTCAGGTGGACGATTTCAGTACGCAGACGGCGCTTGGCACCCAGCAACTCGAAGCCTTTGGCGATCCAGATGGTCCACGTGATGATCGAAGCGATGGCCAGACCGATCATCACGGCCTTCACCACGACGTCTGCGTTCTGGTACATGCCCCACGGCGACAGGTCATGGGCCATGCCCAGGGTGTTGTCTTCTTCCAGCACGACGCCAGTTTCGTCTGTGGCGGCTGGGGCAGCAGCTTGGGCTGGATCGGTGGCGGCTGGAGCGGCCGGGGCCGCAGCGTTTTGCTCGACGGCCGCCGGCGTGGCTGGGGCGTTGGCATCAGCGAATGCGGCGGTCGGCGCCAGCAGCACGCTGAACAGCATCGCAGCAATCGCGCGCCAGGCGCGGGACGGGCTGTGAAGCTTGGTTGGCGAAGCGGGGGTGGTATTACGTGTCATGCTGGCCGGACCTGAGAAGAAAAAATGAGTGATCGTCCTACCAGACCCTAGGCGGCCGAGGACAAATGGGCGGTCATTATTGCAAGTAATTCTTGTTAACAAAAGTAATACAGTAACTTTATTTGTGCTTTTTCTGGCCGCTGGTCAGCCGAGAAGGCTAACCTAGACCTTTGAGAATGGAGTTTTGTGATGTCTGCACCTTCTGTTGTGATTGCCGGATGCGGCGATGTGGGTAGTCGCCTGGCTAGCCAATTGCTGGCCTCGGAATGGGAGGTTTATGGCCTGCGACGCGACATTTCGCGTTTGCCCAACGGCGTGATCGGCATTGCCGGCGACCTCTTCAACAAGGATTGCCCCGACACCTGGCCTATTGGCGGGGTGGATTACCTGGTGTATTGCGCTGCCGCGACGGATCACGATGAGGCCGGTTATCGCGCGGCCTACGTGCAAGGATTGCAGCATGTGTTGGAGTGGCTAAAAGATTATGGTCAGGAACCCAAGCATTTGTTGTTTGTATCCAGCAGCAGCGTATATGGGCAACTGAATGGCGAGTGGGTCGACGAAACCTCTGAAACCAAGGCGAAGGGCTATTCCGGGCAGGTCATGCTGGAGGCCGAACAGGTCGCACTCAATAGCGGCATTCCTTCGAGCATTGTGCGTCTGACCGGCATTTACGGTCCGGGCCGCGAGTGGCTTCTGACCCAGGTACGCCAGGGTTATCGCGTGGCGATCGATCCGCCTTTATATGGCAACCGCATTCACGCGGACGACGCGGCGGGTTTGCTGGCCTTCTTGTTGCGCCATGTGGAGCAGGGCGGTTCTCTGGATAAAATCTATATCGGCGTCGACGATGCGCCGGCTCCCTTGGCCGAGGTGGTGGCCTGGTTGCGTGACTACCTGGGCGTAACGGAGTGGTCCGAGGACGCCAGCGTGCGGCGTGCTGGTAGCAAGCAATGCAGCAATGCTCGCATCAAAGCGCTGGGTTGGGTGCCGACGTATCCGAGCTATCGAGAAGGGTATGCGGCCATTCTAAAAGGCTGAAGCCCCTCCCCACCGTTGGATCTGTGTTATTGCTGTTCTAGCAGCCATTGGCGCGGGCCGGGCGTGAACGTGGGTATTTCGTCGCTTTGCGCGCCGTTGATTGCCTGGAGGATTTCCATCTGCTTGCCCTTGCGCACGAAGATCCAGGTATTACCGACGTCTCCATTGGTCAGGAAAAGGGTGTTATTGCCTGCGCCTTGGGAGGCGCAGTCACCGTCCAGGCATAGTTCGTATCTGTCCGTTTTTGCAAGCCCTGAGACCTGGCCATCCGCGGTGAACGTTACAGTTTCACCTGTTCCTGGCCCCTCGATGATGCGCCATTTTCCACCCATGTAAGCTGCGTTCAGGGCCCTCCTGAAAGTGCTGCCCCACCTTTCTTCGGTTTTAGCGGTGTCGATAGGGCGGCTGAACACCTGTTCCTTCATATGCTCTTTGCCCAGTTGGATGAGCTGTTTGCCGTCGAGGCGCAGTGCGTCACTGCTATAGCCGCCATAGTCGACGGTCCAGGCGTCAGGGGATGTTTGCAACAGGTTGCCTTCGGCCATTTCGAAGCCGCTGCTCACCTGCGCCTTGCCGGCGTGGATATCGATATTCCATTCCAGATTTGAGCCCTGAGTGTTCAGCGATTGGCTCAACGCAGCGGCATCAAGGATTGTCTGGTTGATCCAGATGCCGCTGATATCCGTTTTCGGCGACGTATGGGTGCATCCGCCAAGCAGTAGCAGGCCGAAGGTAAGCAATGCGCGCATGGAGCCATCTCTGAGGGTAAGAAACCGTGGCGCAGGCTAAAGAAAAAGGAGCCTTTGGGCTCCTTTGTTCTGTATCACTATTTTTCCAGCAACCACTGACGTGGCCCAGGCGTAAACGAAGGCACTTCATCGGTCTGTGCAGTGTTGATCGCCTGGAAAATTTCCAGCTGTTTGCCTTTGCGGGCAAAAATCCATGGGTTACCCACGCCGTTGAGTTGCAGCCACATGCTGTCGTAGCCGCCGCTCATGGATGCGCAATCACCTGCCAGGCACAGTGAGTACCGATCGACGCCAGGTAAGCCGGCGACTTTGCCGTCAGACTGGAACTGTACTCTGGCCCCGCTGCCGAAGCCGTCGGTGATCTTCCAGTCGCCGCCCATATAGGCCGCATATAGCGCGCGTTCGAAGTTCGCGCCCAGTGGCGCGCCTTCCGGAGCTGGATCTTTGGCGCGAGCAAACAGCTGTTCGGGCTCATTGTCGTTCGCCACTTGCAGCAGTTGTTTGCCTTTGCGCTTGAGCTCAGTGGCGGAGCTGCCGTAGAAATCCACGCTCCAGGCGCCGGATTGCTCTCCGAGCAGTTTGCCTTCGGCAACCTCAAAACCGTTGTAGTAGCGCGCCTGCGCCGCCTTGGAGTTGACCTCCCATTCGAGGTTCGGGCCAAAGCTCTGCAGTGCTTCGCGCAAAGGGCCGCCTTTGGCTGCCGCATCGATGGCGACCTGGTTGATCCAGGTGCCGCTCACATCCAGGTCGGCCGGGTTGCTGGCGCAGCCGCCGAGCATCAGGGCGAGCAACGAAGTGGCTACAAGCGCTTTGCGCATCATGAAATCCTTTTAAAACGAAGTCGGCGCGGCCTGTGAGGGCTGCGCCGGGTGTTTTACTCGATGACCAGAATCGCGTCCATCTCAACCTGCGCGCCCTTTGGCAGAGCAGCAACGCCGATGGCGGCGCGGGCTGGGTAAGGCTGTTCGAAGTACTTGCCCATGATCTCGTTGACCTTGGCGAAATGGCTCAGGTCGGTAAGAAAGATGTTCAGCTTGACGATGTCCTTGAACGAACCGCCGGCAGCTTCGGCGACGGACTTGAGGTTCTCGAAAACTTGCACGGTCTGTGCTTCGAAGCCTTCCACCAGTTCCATGGTCTTCGGGTCCAGGGGGATCTGGCCGGACATGTAGACAGTGTTGCCCGCCTTGATTGCCTGGGAGTAAGTACCGATGGCGGCCGGGGCCTTGTCGCTGGTGATAACAGTCTTGGTCATGAATGACTCCTTGTAATGGGGCGATGACTTATCTGAACAGCTATGCGCGCATGCGGGTGATGCGGATCACGCCGGTCAAGGCACGCAGCTTCTTGATCACGCGGGCCAGGTGCACGCGGTCGTGCACGCTGACCACCAGTTGGACAACGCTGATGCGACCATCGCGTTCGTCCATGCTGATTTTCTCGATATTGCCGTCGGCCGCGTTGACGCTGCTGGCCAGCAAGGCGATCAGGCCGCGCTGGTGTTCCAGCTCCACCCGCAGCTCAACGTTGAATTCGCCGGTGACATCCTTGGCCCACGAGAGCTGGATGCATTTTTCCGGGTTGTGGCGTATTTCGGTGATGTTGCGGCAGTTGTCCAGGTGCACGACCATGCCTTTGCCTGCGGACAGGTGGCCGACAATAGGGTCGCCCGGGATCGGCGTGCAGCACTTGGCGTAGCTGAGTACCAGGCCCTCGGTGCCGCGAATTGCCAGTGGGCCTTCGGGGCTTGGCAATTGCTCGCCTTCGCCAAGCAGGCGGCGGGCGACCACATAAGCCATGCGGTTGCCCAGGCCGATATCTTCCAGTAAGTCTTCGACGGTTTCCTGGCGATACTCGTGGAGCATCGCTTGCACACGCTCCTGCGGGATCTTATCCAGAGCACTGTCGAAACCGTTGAGCACCTTGTTCAGTAGGCGTTCGCCGAGGCTGATGGACTCGGAGCGGCGCTGCAGTTTGAGGGCGTGACGGATGTGCGTACGCGCCTTGCCGGTGACCACGAAGTTGAGCCACGCCGGGTTCGGGCGTGCGCCAGGCGCGCTGACAATCTCCACGGTTGAGCCGCTTTGCAGCGGCTCGGACAGCGGGGCAAGGCGACGGTTGATCCGGCAGGCGATGCAGCTGTTGCCCACGTCGGTATGCACTGCGTAAGCGAAGTCGACCGCCGTGGAGCCTTTGGGCAGCTCCATGATCCGGCCTTTGGGCGTGAACACGTAGACCTCGTCCGGGAACAGGTCAATCTTCACGCTTTCAATGAATTCCAGGGAGTTGCCAGCACGTTGCTGCATTTCCAACACGCCTTTGACCCATTGGCGGGCGCGGGCATGGGTGCCTTTTGGCTGCTCGTCGCCACTGGACTTGTACAGCCAGTGGGCGGCGATGCCGTTGTTGGCCATCTCTTCCATTTCGCGGGTGCGGATCTGGATTTCTATCGGCACGCCGTGCATACCGAACAGCGTGGTATGCAGTGACTGATAGCCGTTGGCCTTGGGAATCGCGATGTAGTCCTTGAAGCGGCCCGGCAAGGGTTTGTACAAATTATGTACAGCGCCCAAAACGCGGTAGCAGGTATCAACCTTGTCGACGATGATCCGGAACGCGTACACGTCCATTATCTCGTTGAAGGCCCTACGCTTGCCGCGCATCTTCTTGTAGATGCCGTAGATGTGCTTCTGCCGCCCGCTGACTTCGCCCTCGATTTCGTCGATCGCCAGGCAATGGCTTAGCGACTCTTCGATCTTGTTGACGATTTCCTTGCGGTTGCCACGGGCACGCTTGACCGCTTGGTAGATGCGCGCCGAACGCATCGGGTGCATGGCCTTGAAGCCTAGGTCTTCGAACTCGATACGAATGGCGTGCATGCCCAGCCGGTTGGCGATGGGCGCATAGATTTCCAGGGTTTCCTTGGCGATGCGCCGACGTTTTTCGCCGGACAGCACTTCCAGCGTGCGCATGTTGTGCAGCCGGTCGGCCAGCTTGACCAAGATCACCCGGATGTCCCGGGCCATGGCCATGGCCATCTTCTGGAAGTTTTCCGCCTGGGCTTCAGCCTTGGTTTCGAAGTTCATCTGGGTCAGTTTGCTGACCCCGTCGACCAGTTCGGCCACGGTTTCGCCAAATTGCGCGCTGAGCGCTTCCTTGGCAATACCGGTGTCTTCGATCACGTCATGCAGCATCGCGGCCATCAGGCTCTGATGGTCCATGTGCATGTCGGCCAGGATATTCGCCACCGCAAGAGGATGGGTGACGTACGCCTCACCGCTTCGGCGGCGTTGGCCGTCGTGGGCTTGTTCGGCGTAGAAATACGCTCGGCGGACCAGGTTAACCTGGTCGGGGCCGAGGTAGGTCGATAAGCGATCGGCGAGGGCGTCTATGCTCGGCAAAGTGTGAACTCCTGCCGAAGGCTGTGACTCCGCGCCGTGCTACGTCGACCAGGCATAGGCTTAGACGGCCTCGTTGGACTCGTCCTCGAACGCTGCAAACAGCGGTTCGTCTTCAACGATCTCAGCGTTGGCGATGAACTCGTAGCTCATCAGGCCTTCAGCGATTTCACGCAGGGCTACAACGGTAGGTTTGTCGTTTTCCCACTGGACCAGGGGCTCTTTGCCGCCAGTGGCCAGTTGACGGGCACGCTTGGTAGAGAGCATGACCAGCTCAAAGCGGTTTGCCACGTGGTCTAGGCAGTCTTCAACGGTTACGCGGGCCATGATATTCCTCGGAGCGAATGCAAGATGCGCGCTGCCCGGTTGGGCGAGCGGACTGAGCAGTTTAAAAAATCACCAGCGTTTAGGGAAGCGCTGATTTTTCGCAGGCCCTCGCAAAACCGCTACAAGGGCCAATGTAAAGCCCTTGCAGCCGTTTTGGGAAGACCCAATCAGCCAAGCAGTTCGGCCAGTAATTTGCCGAAACGCTGCTGTTGACGCTTTTGCTGGAGCTGATTTGTGCGAAAAATCGCCTTCAGGTCGTCCAGTGCGTGGGAAAAATCGTCGTTAATGATCAGGTAGTCGTAGTCGACGTAGTGACTCATTTCACTGACGGCTTCACGCATGCGGCCTTCGATGATCTCGTCACTGTCCTGACCACGATTGGTCAGGCGCTGATGCAAGGCTTCGAGCGACGGCGGCAGGATGAAGATCGAGCGTGCCTTGGGCATCAGCTGGCGAACTTGCTCGGCGCCCTGCCAGTCGATTTCCAGGATCAGGTCGTGGCCTTCGTCCAAGGTCTGCTGCAGGTGGCTCTGCGAAGTGCCATAGAGGTTGCCGAACACTTCGGCACGCTCCAGGAAGTCGCCGTGCTCAATCATTTTGACGAACTCGGTACGCTCGACGAAGTGGTAGTGCACGCCGTTCACCTCGCCCGGGCGCATGGCACGGGTGGTGTGGGAGACCGAGATGCGAATCTGCTCGTCAGCGTCGGTCAGGGCCTTGACCAGGCTGCTCTTGCCCGCGCCCGAAGGGGCGGAAATGATGTAAAGGGTGCCGGTGCTGTGGGTCATGTAGGTTGCCTTACTCAATATTCTGTACTTGTTCGCGCATTTGCTCGATCAACACTTTGAGGTTGACGGCAGCCGTGGTGCTGCGCGGGTCAAATGCCTTGGAGCCGAGTGTATTGGCTTCGCGGTTGAGTTCCTGCATCAGGAAGTCCAGGCGCCGACCGGCGGCGCCGCCGGATTTGAGCACGCGACGCACTTCGAGGATGTGGGTGCTCAAGCGGTCCAGCTCTTCGGCGACGTCGCTCTTTTGGGCCAGCAGGACCATTTCCTGCTCCAGGCGCGTCGGGTCGAGGTCGGCCTTCATGTCGGTGAAGCGGTCGAGAACCTTCTGACGTTGGGTGGCGAGCATCTGCGGCACCAGCTCTCGCAAGATGACCACGTCTGCTTCGATCGAAGTCAGGCGCTCGTTGATCAGGCGTGCCAGTTCGGCACCTTCGCGTTCGCGGCCGGCCTTGAGCTCCTTCAAGCCCTGATTAAACAGGGCGAGGGCTTCGGCATTGAGGGCTTGCGGATCGGAGGCGTCGGCCACCAGCACGCCGGGCCAAGCCAGCACTTCCAGAGGGTTTAGCGCTGCGGGCTGCTTGATCAGGCCGGCGATGGTTTCGGCGGCAGCGACCAGTTGCGCGGCGCGCTCGCGGTCTACCTGCAGCGGCTTGCCGGTGGTTTCTTCGGTAAAGCGCAGGGTGCATTCCAGCTTGCCGCGGGAGATGCTCTGGCGCAGAGCCTCACGCACGGCGCCTTCGAGGTCGCGGAAGGATTCCGGCAGGCGCAGGTGCGGCTCCAGGTAGCGGCTGTTGACCGAGCGCAGTTCCCAGCTCAGGGTGCCTTGGGCGCCTGCTTTTTCGACGCGGGCGAAGGCGGTCATGCTGTGCACCATGGAGGTACCTCGCGATGCAGTCCCGCAAACACGGGCTGATGGGTAAATTGAAGCCGACAGGCTGCGAAGGCGCAGGATTGTAGCGCAGTGGGGCGAGTGCGCCCAAACAATGGGCGATAGGCTGACCATTCGTAACCAGATTTTTAGAAGTGCCCCGAATCGGCTCGCGGCTCTATAATGCTCGGCAGTTTTTCGTCCTCAGTACAGGTATCCCCTATGAAACGTCCAAGTGGTCGCGTTGCCGATCAGCTCCGCTCGATCCGCATCACCCGCAACTACACCAAACACGCCGAGGGATCTGTACTGGTCGAGTTTGGCGATACCAAGGTTATCTGCACCGTCAGCGTTGAAAATGGCGTGCCGCGTTTCCTTAAAGGCCAGGGCCAGGGTTGGTTGACCGCCGAATACGGCATGCTGCCGCGCGCCACCGGTGAACGTAACCAGCGTGAAGCCAGCCGTGGCAAGCAAGGCGGCCGCACCCTGGAAATCCAGCGCCTGATCGGTCGCTCCCTGCGTGCAGCCCTGGACATGTCCAAGCTGGGCGACGTGACCCTTTACGTCGACTGCGACGTGATCCAGGCCGATGGCGGCACCCGCACTGCATCCATCACTGGCGCGATGGTGGCCTTGGTCGACGCACTGAAAGTGATCAAGAAACGTGGCGGCCTGAAAGGCGGCGACCCGCTCAAGCAAATGATTGCCGCTGTATCGGTGGGTATGTACCAGGGCGAGCCTGTGCTGGACCTGGACTATCTGGAAGATTCGGCTGCCGAGACTGACCTGAACGTCGTGATGACCAGCACCGGTGGTTTCATCGAAGTGCAGGGCACCGCTGAAGGCGCGCCATTCCAGCCGGCCGAGCTGAACGCCATGCTGGCCCTAGCCCAGAAAGGTATGACCGAGATCTTCGAACTGCAGAACGCCGCACTGGCTGACTAAGCCGACTTCAAGGAGAAGCGCCATGAGTGACAGTCAATTGCCGGTTCCGGCACCGACCAAGGAAGTTCGCCAATGGGCGATGTTGTGTCACTTCGCGGCGTTTCTGGGGTTGGTATTCCCCTTTGGCAGCCTGTTGGGGCCGTTGATCGTGTGGCAGATCAAGAAGGATATGGACCCGCTTATCGATGATCAGGGCAAGGAAGCCCTGAATTTCCAGATCACGGTGGCCATCGCCTGGCTGGTCTGCATGGTGCTGGGGTTTGTGGTGATCGGCTTTGTGTTGATGTTGGTGCTCGTGGTTGCGGCGCTAGTGCTGACGATCATTGGCGGCGTTAAAGCCAACAACGGCACAGCCTACCGATACCCATGGACCTGGCGTTTGGTCAAATAGTGATCGCCCACAAAAAAACCGACAGCGATGTCGGTTTTTTTGTGCCTGGAGAAAGACCTTAGATGGTCAGTGTCCAGTCGTAGTCCACGATCAGCGGCGCGTGCTGCGAGAAACGCGGCTGGCGCGGCAAACGTGCACTGCGTACGAACCGGCGCAGACCTGGGGTCAGCAACTGGTAGTCGAAGCGCCAGCCCAGGTTGAGCATTTCAGCCTGTTCATTGTCTGGCCACCAGCTGTACTGGTCGCCTTCGCGGCTGACTTCACGAAGGGCATCCACATAGCCCATGTTGCCGACAATCTCGTCCATCCAGGCCCGTTCCGGCGCCAGGAAACCTGGGGATTGCTGGCTGTCGCGCCAGTTCTTGATATCCAGCTTTTGTTGCGCCACGTACAGCGAGCCACAGTAAATGTACTCGCGACGTTTACGCCGCTGTTTATCCAGATAACGGGCGAAATCGTCCATTAGCTTGAACTTCTGGTTCAAGTCTTCATCGCCGTTCTGCCCCGAAGGAAGCAGCAAGGTCGCGATGCTGACCTTGTCGAAATCGGCTTGCAGGTAGCGCCCGTAGCGGTCGGCTGTCTCGAAGCCGAGGCCGCTGATGACCGCCTTGGGTTGCAACCGCGAGTACAAAGCCACGCCACCTTGGGTGGGCACTTCGGCATCGCAGGCATAAAGGAAGTAGCCATCCAGTTGGAAGGCTGGGTCGTCCAGTTCAAAGGCGGAGGCGCGGGTGTCCTGCAGGCAGATGACGTCGGCATTCTGAGCTTGCAGCCAACTGAGCAAACCACGCTCGACTGCAGCCTGAATACCATTAACGTTCACACTGATGATCCGCATAAATGGCCCCAAAAATCGCGTGCGTGTATGATACACGCCGTCTACCTAATTAGCTAAATCCGTGGTATCTGAGGCTTTTTTCATGCAGGCGTATCAACGCGATTTCATTCGTTTTGCCATCGATCGCGGGGTTTTGCGCTTCGGTGAGTTCACCCTCAAGTCCGGGCGCACCAGTC
Organism: Pseudomonas sp. RIT357; assembly: GCF_000632245.1. Taxonomy (NCBI): domain Bacteria; kingdom Pseudomonadati; phylum Pseudomonadota; class Gammaproteobacteria; order Pseudomonadales; family Pseudomonadaceae; genus Pseudomonas; species Pseudomonas sp. RIT357. The sequence goes on along the minus strand of NZ_JFYX01000001.1, from coordinate 480,164 downwards.
CGTACTTCTTCAATGCGGGCTTGTTCAACTCGGGTTCGGCCCTGGCTCAGTTGGGGCGTTTCTACGCGGCAGCCATTGTTGAAAGCGGTATTTCCTTCGACGTGCTGTTTGGCCCGGCCTACAAGGGTATCCCCCTGGCAGCTGCAACAGCCGTGGCCCTGGCGGAACACCATGGGCGCGATCTGCCATGGTGCTTCAACCGCAAGGAAGCCAAGGCTCATGGCGAAGGCGGCAGCCTGGTGGGCGCGCCGCTGACCGGCGACGTGCTGATCATTGACGACGTAATCACCGCCGGCACCGCCATCCGTGAAGTGATGCAGATTATCGCTTCCCAAGACGGCGCCAAGGCTGCTGGCGTGCTGATCGCGCTGAACCGCCAGGAGCGCGGCAACGGTGAGTTGTCGGCGATCCAGGAAGTGGAGCGTGATTTCGGTATTCCGGTGGTAAGCATCGTTTCGTTGAACCAGGTGTTGCAGTTCCTGGAAGATGATCCGCAGCTCAAGCAGCACTTGACGGCAGTTAAGGCGTATCGCGAGCAGTTCGGCGTTCAGTAATCGCCGAACCATAAAAAAGCCCCGCTCAACCAAGTTGAGCGGGGCTTTTTGTTTTCAGCGTTTTAAGGGCGCTTGCGGTTGCTGATCAGCGTACCCACACCTGTATCGGTAAAGATTTCCAGCAGGATTGCATTCGGTACACGGCCATCCAGAATCAGCGAGCTGCCAACGCCGCCTTGCACTGCTTCCAGCGCGCAACGGATCTTCGGCAGCATGCCGCCGTAGATGGTGCCGTCGGCGATCAGTTCGTCTACCTGTTGAGTGGTCAAGCCGGTCAGCACCTTGCCTTCCTTGTCCATCAGGCCGGCGATGTTGGTCAGCAGCATCAGCTTTTCAGCCTTCAGCGCCTCGGCGACCTTGCCGGCGACGAGGTCAGCGTTGATGTTGTAGGACTCACCGTTCGCACCCACGCCGATCGGCGCGATCACCGGGATGAAGTCACCCTTGACCAGCAGGTTCAGCAGGTCGGTGTTGATGCCGATCACTTCGCCTACCTGGCCGATATCGATGATTTCCGGCTGGGTCATTTCCGGCGTCTGACGGGTAACGGTCAGTTTTTTCGCGCGGATCAGCTCGGCGTCCTTGCCGGTCAGGCCGATGGCGCTGCCGCCGTGGCGGTTGATCAGGTTGACGATGTCTTTGTTCACCTGGCCGCCGAGGACCATCTCCACCACGTCCATGGTCTGCGCGTCAGTGACACGCATGCCATCGATGAAGTGACTCTCGATCGACAAGCGCTTGAGCAGGTCGCCGATTTGCGGGCCGCCACCGTGCACCACCACAGGGTTGATCCCCACGGCTTTCATCAACACGATGTCGCGGGCAAAGCCGGTTTTCAGCTCTTCGCTTTCCATGGCATTGCCGCCGTACTTGATCACCAGCGTCTTGCCGACGTAGCGTCGAATGTAAGGCAACGCTTCGGACAGGACCTTGGCGGTGTTGGCAGCGGCTTCGCGTTCGAGGGTCATTCAGGGCTCCGGTAAAAAATCAGAACGGTAATTGGAGATCAGGGGCAACACGTTTCAACTGGGCGTGGAACACGTCCTTGATGCGCTGCAACTCAGCCTCGGTATCCGCCTCGAAACGCAGCACCAGCACCGGTGTGGTGTTGGACGCGCGAACCAGGCCCCAGCCTTTGGCGTAATCGACTCGCACACCATCAATGGTGGTCAGGTTGGCGCCTTCGCCCCATTGCGCGTCGTGCAGTGCGTCAATGATGCTGAATTTGCTCTCCTCGGTCACATGGATATTGATCTCTGGCGTAGAAATATCATTCGGGAAGGTCTGAAACAGCTCTTCGGCAGTGGATTTTTCCTTGCTGAGGATCTCCAGCAGACGAGCGGCGCTGTAGATACCGTCGTCAAAACCGAACCAGCGCTCTTTGAAGAACACGTGACCGCTCATTTCACCGGCCAACAGCGCGCCGGTTTCCTTCATTTTCTTTTTGATCAACGAGTGACCGGTCTTCCACATTAGCGGGCGGCCCCCGTATTCCTTGATCAGCGGCGTGAGGCGGCGGGTGCACTTCACGTCGAAGATGATTTCTGCGTTGGGATTGCGCGCCACTACGTCACGTGCGAACAGCATCAGCAGGCGGTCGGGGAATACGATCTCGCCGGTCTCGGTCACCACACCTACGCGGTCACCGTCACCATCGAAGGCCAGGCCGACATCGGCGCCGGTTTCCTTGACCTTGGCGATCAGGTCCACCAGATTTTCTGGCTTGCCTGGATCCGGGTGGTGGTTGGGGAAGTTGCCGTCAACCTCGCAGAACAACGGGATTACTTCGCAGTTCAAGGCTTCGAGCAGTTGCGGCGCGATCACACCGGCCGCGCCGTTGCCGCAGTCCACTACCACTTTGAGGCGGCGGGCGAGCTTGACGTCGCGGGTGATTTCGTCGGAGTAGCGCTGCAGGATGTCGACTTTGGTGATGCTGCCTTTGCCGCTGGTCAGGTCGTTGGTTTTCAGGCGGGTATGCAAGGCCTGGATCTGTTCATTAGCCAGGGTGTCGCCAGCGATGACGATCTTGAAACCGTTGTAATCCGATGGGTTATGGCTGCCAGTGAGCATCACCCCGGACTTGCCGGCCAGGACGTTGGCGGCGTAGTACAGAGCTGGCGTTGGTACCAGGCCGACGTCGCTGACATGGCAGCCGGCGTCGGCCAGGCCTTGGATCAGTTGCTCCACCAGCTCCGGGCCGGACAAACGACCGTCACGGCCTACCGATACGTTGGGCTCATCCTGAGCCAGGCTCTGGGCGCCGATGGCGCGGCCGATCCAGTAGGCCGTTTCGGCAGTCAGGGTCTTGGGCACCACGCCACGGATGTCATAGGCGCGAAAGATGCTGTCGGGGAATGTCGGGGCTACTCGGGCTGCGGTACTCATCGCGGGGGGAAACTCCATCTGAAGGGGGCAAGGCTGGCCTTAAAGTGGCTGACCGGCAGGCTCAAACTGAAGGGTATGACGGTGTTTTCGGCAGAGAGTTCGTGGTGCAAAAATGCCATCGGCGTTTGGAAGCCAGGCTTATTTCTGCGTAATACATTGATTTAGCTAGGGAAATCTCGCTGATAAATTCCGCGCATTCTTCATCCTGAAAAGCCATGCGGTGGCGTCTGGCCGGGCAAAAGCACCCGGCCACGTTCAGCTTAGTCAGAGACTGCCTGAATGCCCAAAGCCGCCTGCACCACGTTGGGTTTCGTCGAATTCCTGCACCAGTTCGAAGTGCGCCTGTACCACCGGCACAAGAACAAGCTGGGCAATGCGCTCGCCGACCACGATGTTGAATGCGGTTTGGCCGCGGTTCCAGCACGACACCATCAACTCGCCTTGGTAGTCCGAGTCGATCAGGCCTACCAGGTTGCCCAGCACGATGCCGTGTTTGTGGCCCAGGCCGGAGCGCGGCAGGATCAGCGCAGCCAGACCAGGGTCGCCCACGTAGATCGACAGGCCGGTAGGGATCAGGACGGTCTGTCCCGGCTCAAGCAGGGTGTCTTGCTTGAGCATGGCACGCAGGTCCAGGCCGGCAGAGCCTGGGGTGGCGTAGGCCGGCAGTGGGAATTCGGTGCCGATGCGTGGGTCGAGGATCTTGGCTTGCAAAGCGTGCATGGAAATTAAACCTGGTTCAGCCGTTGGGCGATAAAAGAGATCAGTTGGCGGGCAATCTTGCCCTTGCTGGTCTGGGCGAAAAGTGTCGCGTGCAGGTCGCGGTCAATCACGCTGCAGGCGTTTTCCTCGCTGTTGAAGCCGATGCTCGGGTTGGCGACATCATTGGCAACGATCAGGTCGAGGTTTTTGTCTTTCAATTTGCGTGCGGCGTAGTCCAGCAGATGCTCGGTCTCGGCGGCGAAGCCGACGCTGAACGGGCGGTCAGGACGTGTGGCGATGGTGGCCAGGATGTCCGGGTTGCGCACCATTTGCAGGAGCAGGCCGTCGCCGCTTGTAGGGTCTTTCTTGAGCTTTTGCGGGGCGACGACTTCCGGGCGGTAGTCCGCAACCGCTGCCGAGGCGATAAAAAGGTCGCAGGGAATAGCCGCTTCGCAGGCCGCGAGCATGTCTCGGGCGCTGACTACATCGATTCGCGTGACGCGATCAGGGGTCGGTAGATGTACCGGTCCGGTGATCAGCGTGACGCGGGCGCCTGCCTCGACCGCGGCTTCTGCCAGCGCAAAGCCCATTTTTCCTGAGCTATGGTTGGTGATGTAACGCACCGGGTCGATGTTTTCCTGGGTCGGGCCGGCGGTGATCAACACGTGCTTGCCGGTCAGGGCCAAGTGCTGGAAGCACTCGGCGGCACACAGGGCCAGGTCGGTGGCTTCGAGCATGCGGCCCATGCCCACGTCGCCACATGCCTGGCTGCCCGATGCCGGGCCGAACACCTTGAGGCCACGGCTTTGCAGGAGTTGGGTATTGGCCTGTGTGGCCGGATCGCGCCACATGGCCTGGTTCATCGCGGGGGCAATGGCAACGGTGGCGTCGGTGGCCAGTACCAAGGTAGTCAGCAGGTCATCGGCGATACCTTGGGCCAGGCGGGCGATCAGGTCGGCAGTGGCCGGGGCGATCAGCACCAGGTCGGCCCATTTGGCCAGTTCGATGTGGCCCATGGCGGCTTCGGCCGCCGGGTCCAGCAGGTCCATATGAACCGGGTGGCCGGACAGGGCCTGCATGGTCAGGGGTGTGATGAACTCGCTCCCGCCACGGGTCATGACCACGCGCACTTCGGCACCTTGGTCCAGGAGCCTGCGAACCAACTCTGCGCTCTTGTAGGCGGCAATGCCGCCGCCGACGCCGAGAACGATGCGTTTCCGATACAGACGCTGCATTGGTTTGCCTTTCCAGTTCAGTGAAGCCAGTTCAGTGGTGCGTGCGATCTCCCCTCCCCAGGTGAAATCGCACGCAAAAAAGAGGGCCTACGATAACACAGCGTCTGCCCCGCAACAGCGGCGCACATGTACAGGGAGGTGGGATGAGTATTCGTGATTGGCCGGCGGCAGAGCGGCCCAGGGAGAAGCTTTTGGCGTGGGGCGCGGCGAGTCTGTCGGATGCTGAACTGCTGGCAATCTTCCTGCGCACCGGTGTCGCAGGTCGGAGCGCGGTGGACCTGGCGCGCCATCTGCTGGCGCAATTTGGCGGCTTACGCCCGCTGCTGGAAGCAAGCCAGGCGCTGTTCAATCAGCAACTGGGCTTGGGGCCGGCGAAGTTTGCCCAGTTGCAGGCGGTACTAGAGATGTCCCGGCGGCATATGGCCGAACAGTTGCGCAATGAATCGGCACTGGAAAGTCCGGAAGTCGTGCGGGGATACCTCAAGGCGCTGTTGCGTCATGAGCCCCACGAGATCTTTGGCTGCCTGTTTCTCGATTCAAAGCATCGGGTGTTGGGCTTCGAGGCGTTATCCGAGGGCACCATCGACGCTGCTGTGGTGTACCCCCGGCAAGTGGTCAAGCGCGCGTTGGCTTACAACGCGGCGGCGTTGATCCTTTGTCATAACCATCCTTCGGGAAGTGTGGAGCCGAGTGCAGCTGATCGAAAATTGACCAAAGTCCTGCAAAAAGCGCTGGAGATGGTGGATGTGCGGGTGCTGGATCACATCATCGTGGGAGATGGTGATCCGTTATCGATGGCGGAATACGGATGGATGTAACCCCACCCTTTCAGGTGGGGTTACGGTTCAGGGCTTGACGCTGACCTTCGAGAAATCCTGGCGCCCGAACGGACTTACTTGATAGCCGTCGACACTCTTGCGCGCGAGGGCGAACGCCGTCGGATGCGCCAGTGGCAGCCACAGCGCCTGCTGCTGGATTTGCGCCTGGGCCTGTTGATACAGCTTGCTGCGCACCCCTTGCTCGCTGGTGGTTTTGCCAGCACTGATCAGTTTGTCCAGCGCCGGGTCGCAGTAGCGAGCGAAGTTGGTGCCTGACTTCACTGCTGCGCAGGAAAACTGCGGGGTCAGGAAGTTATCCGGGTCACCGTTGTCGCCGGCCCAGCCCATGAACAGCAGGTCATGCTCGCCGGCTTTGGCGCGGCGAATCAGTTCGCCCCATTCGATCACTCGGATCTCGGCCTGGATGCCGACTTTGGCCAGGTCGGCTTGCAGCAATTGCGCGCCGAGGTTTGGGTTAGGGTTCAGCAGGCTGCCAGTCGGGCGTGTCCAGATGGTGGTCTTGAAGCCGTCCTTGAGCCCTGCGCGATTCAGCAGGGCCTTGGCCTTGGCGAGGTCCTGTGGATAACCCGGCAAGTCTTTGGCGTAGCTCCAGGTGTTGGGAGGATAAGGGCCGTTGGCGGCTTCGGCGGTGCCTTCAAATACGGCTTTGAGGTAGCTGGCCTTATCGAAGGCCAGGTTGATCGCTTGACGTACTTCGGGTTTATCCAGGGGAGGGTGCTGGCTGTTGATCGCCACGAATGCAGTCATGAATGCAGCGGTCTTTTCCACCTTGAGGGCTGGGTCTTTCTCTGCCTCGCCTACATCCAGGGGCTTGGGCGACAGGGCGATCTGGCACTCATCGCGGTGCAGCTTCTGCAGGCGCACGTTGGCATCCGGCGTGATGGCGAAGATCAAGTTATCCACAGCCGGTTTGCCGCCGAAGTAGTCCGGGTTGGCTTTGTAACGAACCACAGCGTCTTTCTGGAAACGGCTGAAAATGAACGGGCCGGTACCAATCGGTTGGCTGTTGAGTTTCTCCGGCGTGCCGGCCTTGAGCAACTTGTCGGCGTATTCGGCCGGGTAAATCGAAGCGAAGCCCATGCTCAGTGCTGCGAGGAAGGTGGAGTCGGCATGATCCAGAGTGAAGCGCACCGTCAGCGGGTCGAGGGCATCGATCTTCTTGACCAGTGTTGGCAGTTGCAGAGACTGGGCGTGAGGGAAGCCGCTCTGGGCGATCTTGTGCCACGGGTTGGCCGGGTCGAGCATGCGTTCAAAGCTGAAGCGCACGTCTTCGGCGGTCAGGCTGCGGCTTGGGGTGAAATACTCGGTGCGGTGGAACTTCACATCCGGGTGCAGCTTGAAGGTGTAGGTCAGGCCGTCCGGCGACACTTCCCAGCTGTCCGCCAGACTTGGCACCAGCTTGCCGCTGGCGGCATCGAAGTCCACCAGGCGGTTCATCAGTACGTCGGCGGAGGCGTTGGTGGTGGTCAGCGAGTTGTACTGCACCACATCAAACCCTTCAGGGCTGGCCTCGGTGCACACGCTCAGGTTGGTGGCGGCAGAGGCCAGCGGCGCGATAAAGAGAGGGGCAAGCAACAGCGGTAGGGCAGCGAGGCGCATATTCGGTTTCCTTTGCAGATCGAAGGCCCATCTGCGAGTGCAGTCTGGAAAAGTCCTACCGTAGTGCTCTGATTGATAAATGACTAGCCCATTTTTGCCTGTGCTTTTGGCTCAAATGCTGTTTTGATGGCGCCTCAGATTGTTTCGCCGTGCACTTTACGGTGCGTGCGGGCGCTGAAAATCATTCTGTGCGACGAGCGGTCGGCTGTTGTATCGGCCCCTCCTGGCAACGGTTCAGGCGTCAATGGTCGAGATTTACTCCGGTAAAAACACACTCGCTGTTGTTGCACCAAGGTCTTTCTGGTATAAAGCAGCGCTCTTTTCTAGGGGCCCGGTTCCTTCGCTTGTAGGTGTAGCCGGTAAGACCCTAAAGAAACGCGGCGCCTGGCGCCAAATGACTGAGAGATTAAGCGGCCAACCCATGCCGGGTTGGGCATGTGGTTTTAGAGGGCTGAGGCATGTCGAGAGTCTGTCAAGTTACCGGTAAGGGTCCGGTGACTGGGAATAACATTTCCCACGCAAATAACAAAACCCGTCGTCGTTTCCTGCCGAACCTGCAGCATCACCGCTTCTGGGTTGAAGAAGAGAAACGTTTTGTTCGCCTGCGTGTATCTGCTAAAGGCATGCGTATCATCGACAAGCGTGGCATCACTGTCGTGCTGGCCGAAATCCGTGCCGCTGGCAAGATCTAAGGAGCTCTATCATGCGTGAATTGATTCGAATGATCTCTAGCGCCGGTACTGGTCACTTCTACACTACCGACAAGAACAAGCGTACTACCCCGGACAAGCTCGAAAAGAAAATGTTCGACCCGCGCGTTCGCAAGCACGTGATCTACAAAGAAGGCAAAATCAAGTAATTGATTTTCTTCCTTGTGAAAAAAAGCCCGTCTCTCACGAGTCGGGCTTTTTTTTGCGTGGAATTTGGTTGATCAGGTTTTCTGTTCAAACACCACGTAGATCTTGCGGCATGGTTCCAGTACTTCCCAGGTGCCGCTGAAGCCAGCAGGAATCACAAAGCGGTCGCCGGCGCGCAAGGTCTTGGCATTTCCCTCGGCGTCGCGCAGCACGGACACACCCTGCACGATTTCGCAGTACTCATGCTCGGTGTAGCTGACCGTCCACTGCCCGACATCACCTTCCCAGACCCCGGCGCTCATCTGGCCGCATGGGCTGTTGTAGTGGTTGTAGACCGTTTGTTCGGGATCGCCCTTGAGGATTTTTTCGGCGGCAGGGCGATAGCGGTCGGGGGCGGTGGTGGCTTGGCTGAAGTCGACGATGTCCTGGATGCTCATGTGCGTGTCCCGTCTGGCCTGGGGTTGAAGTGCCCAAAGTCTATGTTTATTAAAATGAACATCGCAAGGGCGTTTACCCGCGTTATGTCAAATATATTGAAACATCCCCAGCCGCTGGTTTAGGGTGGCAGCTGCCTTTGAGCCGAATAGTTGGTTGGCGGGCAAGCATTCTTTGAGGCTGCCGGGGGACATCGCCTGGCCCTTGTATTCAATAAGAGGAGGACACTCGCATGACCACCCTGACCCGTGCCGATTGGGAACAACGCGCCAAGGATCTGAAGATCGAAGGCCGCGCCTACATCAATGGCGAGTACACCGACGCTGCTTCCGGCGACACCTTCGAATGCATCAGCCCGGTCGATGGCCGTCTGTTGGCCACTGTCGCCAGCTGTGATGCCGCCGACGCCCAGAGCGCAGTGGAAAATGCCCGCGCCACCTTCAATTCCGGTGTCTGGTCGCGCCTTGCGCCGGCCAAACGCAAAGCCACCATGATCCGTTTCGCTGCGCTGCTCAAGGCCAATGCCGAAGAGCTGGCACTGCTTGAAACCCTGGACATGGGAAAGCCAATCAGCGATTCCCTGAACATTGACGTACCCGGCGCGGCGAATGCCCTGAGCTGGAGCGGCGAGGCCATCGACAAGATCTATGACGAAGTCGCCGCCACGCCGCACGATCAACTGGGCCTGGTGACCCGCGAGCCGGTCGGCGTGGTTGGCGCCATTGTGCCGTGGAACTTTCCGCTGATGATGGCGTGCTGGAAACTCGGCCCGGCGCTGTCCACCGGTAACTCGGTGATCCTCAAGCCTTCCGAAAAATCTCCCCTGACGGCCATCCGCATCGCGGCCCTGGCTGTTGAGGCCGGTATTCCGAAAGGCGTTTTCAACGTGCTGCCGGGCTACGGCCACACCGTCGGAAATGCCCTGGCGCTGCACATGGACGTCGACACGCTGGTATTCACCGGTTCGACCAAGATCGCCAAGCAACTGTTGATCCGCTCCGGCGAGTCGAACATGAAGCGCGTATGGCTGGAAGCTGGCGGCAAGAGCCCTAATATCGTGTTCGCCGATGCGCCGGACCTGCAAGCTGCCGCCAACTCCGCAGCCAGCGCCATTGCCTTCAACCAGGGCGAAGTCTGTACCGCGGGTTCGCGCTTGCTGGTGGAGCGCTCGATCAAAGATACATTTCTGCCGCTGGTTATCGAGGCCCTCAAGGCCTGGAAACCTGGCAACCCGCTGGACCCGGCGACTACCGTCGGCGCTGTGGTGGATACCCAGCAGATGAACACCGTGCTGTCTTACATCGAAGCGGGTCACACCGATGGCGCCAAACTGGTGGCCGGTGGTAAGCGCATCCTGGAGGAAACCGGCGGTACCTACGTGGAGCCAACGATTTTCGATGGTGTGACCAACGCCATGAAGATCGCCCAGGAAGAGATCTTCGGCCCAGTCCTGTCGGTAATTACGTTCGACAGCGCCGAAGAGGCTATCAAGATCGCCAACGACACGGTGTATGGTCTGGCCGCAGCCGTGTGGACTGCTGATATTTCCAAAGCGCACCTGACCGCCAAGGCCCTGCGCGCCGGCAGCGTGTGGGTCAACCAATACGACGGCGGTGATATGACCGCGCCGTTCGGTGGCTTCAAGCAGTCGGGTAATGGTCGCGACAAGTCGCTGCACGCGTTCGACAAATACACCGAGCTGAAGTCGACCTGGATCAAGCTCTAAGCAACACCGCAGGCCAAATGTGGGAGGGGGGTTGCCCCCCGATAGCCGTGTGTCAGGCACTAAAAGTGCCCAATGATTCACCGCGATCGGGGGCAATCCCCCTCCCACACTGCTTTGTGTGTCCTCAAGAATTATCCACAGGAGTGTGGCAATGCGTTGGGCGACCTATTTCGCCGTGTTGGCCTCGGTACTCAGTGTCGGTCTGGCCCTGGGGGTGAGCATGCCGCTGGTGTCCCTGCGCCTGGAAGGCTGGGCTTACGGCAGTTTCGCCATTGGCGTGATGGCCGCCATGCCGGCCTTCGGCGTATTGCTCGGTGCCAAGGTCTCCAGTCGGCTGGCCTCCTGGCTCGGCACTGCCAACCTGATGCGCCTGTGCCTGTGGGCGGGGGCTGTGTCCATCGGTTTGCTGGCGATTCTGCCCAGTTACCCCGTATGGCTGGTGCTGCGGCTGATGATCGGGGTGATTCTGACCATTGTGTTTATCCTCGGCGAAAGCTGGATCAACCAACTGGTGGTGGAGCAGTGGCGCGGCCGCCTGGTGGCGTTATATGGCTGCAGTTATGCCCTGAGCCAGCTCTCGGGCCCACTGCTGCTAGGCCTGATTGGCACCGACCATGACTACGGCTTCTGGGTCGGCGTTGGCCTGTTGCTGGTGGCGCCGCTGTTGCTGCTGGGACGCTCAGGTGCGCCCACCGCTGACTCGTTCAGCGTGACCTTCGCTGACCTGTGGCGCTTCTGTAAGAGCCTGCCGGCGATCGCCTGGGCGGTGGCGCTGTTCGCCGCGTTCGAGGCAATGATCCTGACGCTGCTGCCGGTGTATTGCCTGCAACAGGGTTTTACTGCCGAGATCGCCTTGGCGATGGTCAGCACGGTGGTGGTCGGCGATGCGCTGCTGCAATTGCCCATCGGTGCGCTGGCCGACTACCTGCCTCGACGTACGCTGTTTCTGAGTTGCGCGGTGCTGTTACTGGCGTCCAGCCTGGCGATTCCGTTGACGTTGCACACGCTGTTGATCTGGCCGATATGGGTAGTGTTCGGCGCCAGTGCTGGAGGGTTGTTTACCCTCTCGTTGATCCTGATTGGCGAGCGCTATCGTGACGATGCGCTGGTGCGCGCCAATGCCCATATCGCTCAGTTGTGGGGCATCGGGTGCCTGGTCGGCCCGCTGGTGGCCGGTGCGGGCAGCCAGTGGATCAACGGGCATGCGCTGCCGCTGTTAATGGCAGCCGGGGCGTTGGGGTTGGTGGTGCTGTTGCTGCGCCAGGGCGCATTCGGTACCGCACAGCCAGCCTGATTTGAAAGGCGATCGAATGTGGGAGGGGGGGCAAGCCCTCTCCCGCATTGGATCTTCATTGTGCTTAGAGCATGCGTTCCAGGCCGACCGAAGTGGCAAACCAGGCATTGAAGCGCCGCCACCAACTGCCAGGTTCGCGTGTCAGGGTGTGCAGTTGACCGTTATCTTCGGTCACCCACACCACGTTGCCGTCCTGCAGTTTCGCCTCATAACTCAAGGCGGGCGCCATGCCTTGCAGCGCCAGTTTGCGCACGTGTTCCGCCAGTTCGGGGCTGTCCACCAGGACACCGACTTCGGTGTTCCACAGCACAGAGCGTGGGTCGAAGTTGAACGAGCCGATAAACGATTTCGTCCGATCAAAGATCATTGCCTTGCTGTGCAGGCTGGAATCCGAACCTCGGAAGGTGCCCCGGCGAAACAAGTGCGGGCCGCTGCCACCCCCGTCGCCCGGTTGGCGGCGTAGTTCATAGAGTTTGACTCCGTGCTCCAGCAGCGCCTTGCGATACGGCGCATAGCCACCGTGCACCGCCGGCACGTCGGTGGCTTCAAGGGAGTTGGTCAGCAGGCTCACGGACACACCCGCGTCGGCGCGCCCCGTTAGGTACACCAGTCCTGGCTGCCCCGGTACGAAGTACGCCGAGATCATTATCAGCTCTTGGTTGACACCCTCCAGCTCCGGCGCCAGTTGGGTGGTCAGCAGCAGGCGTGGGTCTGGGTCGGCCTTGGACAGCACCTTGCTCGGCGCGTCCCACAACGCCTGATTCCAGGCCCAGATCAGCTCGCGACGCCAGATGTCCATGCGCGGTTGGGTCTGGTAGGCGCGCAGGCGGTTGTACAGCGCGTGATTCTGCTGGCGCGACTCGGCCAACGACGCCTCCAGGCGCACGCGCGCGACGGCCAGGTCGCCTTTGGAGGGGCTGTTTGAGACGAAGTCGTCGATGGGTTTGCTCAGGGCGCTGTTCCAGTACTGATCGAAACTGTGCCCGAGCTGCTCGGCCACCGGCCCGACGCTGAGCATGTCGATATCGGTGAAGTTCAGATTGGGCTCGGCGTCGAAATACTCATCCCCCAGATTTCGCCCGCCGACGATGGCCACGCTGTTGTCCGCCAGCCACAACTTGTTGTGCATGCGCCGGTGTTGCAGCGACAGGTCGAACAGGCGACCCATGGCCCGCGTCACACCCATGCTGCGCCCCAGGTGCAGGGGGTTGAACAGGCGAATTTCGATCTTGGGGTGGGCGGCGAGGGTGGCGATGATTTGGTCGAGGCCGTCGCTGGTGGTGTCGTCCAGCAGGATGCGCACGCGCACGCCACGGTCGGCGGCTTTGAGCAGTTCATCTACCAGCATGCGCGTACTGATGCCATCGTGGACGATGTAGTACTGCAGATCGAGGCTGGTCTGGGCGTTACGGATCAGCTCGGCGCGGGCCATGAAGGCTTCGCTGCTGTTGGGCAGCAGGCGGAAACCGGAGCGCCCTTGGTAAGGCGCGGCCTGGGCCTGGATCGAGCGGCCGAACGACGACTGTGCAGCCGGCAGTGCGTCGCTGGGGATGCGCTCAGTGCTCACCGTGGCGCAGCCACCCAGGCTCAGTGCTCCCAGCAGGAAAAGCGGTAAAAGCCGTCGAATCATCAAGGGAGGCGCTTCCAGATCAGGGCAGTTGTCGGCATATGACGGCAATTTCCCGCGAAAGGTCAGTCGGTCGACTCGGCCAACATCTTTATCGCGGCGGCACCGACCTTGCGTACCGCTTCTTCAATCTGCGGGGTTGGTTTAGCACCGTAGTTCATGCGCAGGCAGTTGCGGTACTTGCCCGACGCAGAAAAGATACTGCCTACCGCAATCTGTACACCCTGTTCCACCAGCACCCGGTTGAGCTTGAGGGTATCGAAGCCTTCCGGCAATTCCACCCAGAGCATGAAGCTGCCTTGGGGGCGGCTGGCGCGGGTGCCCGCCGGGAAATAGCGGCTGACCCAATCGAGCATCAAGTCGCGATTACGCTGGTATTGAGTGCGCATCCGCCGCAAATGAGGTTCGAAATGCCCGCCTTTGAGAAATTCGGCAATCGCGATCTGCGGTTGGGTCGCGGTGGAGCCGGTGCTGATGTATTTCATGTGCAGTACCCGCTCAAGGTAGCGCCCCGGTGCTACCCAGCCAATACGCAGGCCCGGCGCGAGGGTTTTCGAGAAGGAGCTGCAGAGCAGCACTCGGCCGTCTTCGTCGAAGGATTTGATAGTGCGCGGGCGCGGGTAGCTGTAGGCCAATTCGCCATAAACGTCGTCTTCGATGATTGCCACGTCAAAGCGTTGGGCCAGGGTCAGCAGTGCGCGTTTGCGTGCCTCCGGCATGATGTAGCCCAAGGGGTTATTGCAGTTGGGGGTCAACTGGATGACCTTGATCGGCCACTGCTCCAAGGCTAGTTCCAGTGCTTCAAGGCTGATGCCGGTGATGGGGTCGGTGGGAATCTCCAGGGCTTTCATGCCCAGCCCCTTGAGGGTCTGCATGGCGCCGTGAAAGCTCGGCGAGTCCACCGCGACGATATCCCCAGGATCACAGATAGCGTGGATGCTGGCGGACAGCGCCTCATGGCAGCCAGTGGTGATTACGATGTCTTCGGCGGTCAGTTGGCAGCCGGAATCCAATGACAGCCGTGCGATTTGCTCACGTAATTCCATACAGCCGAGGATGTTGTCGTAGTACAGCCCGGGCAGATCCTGACGCCGGCTTACGCGCGCGAGGCTGCGCAACAAGGGCTTCAGGGTGGGCGACAATACATCCGGCATGCCGCGGCCCATCTGTATGACGTCTTTGCGTGGCACGGCGCGAATCAGTTCCAGCACTTGGTCCCACTGGGAGATTTCCACCGGCCGCTGTGCTGGCCGGCCCACCTCCGGCAATGCCGGCAGCTCGCGGCCGACGGGTACAAAGTAGCCGGACTTGGGCTTGGGCATCGCCAGACCGTTGTCTTCCAGCACGCGATAAGCCTGTTGCACGGTGCTCAGGCTGACCCCGTGTTCCACGCTCAAGGCCCGTACAGATGGCAATCGATCACCGGGGCGATAGAAGCCCTGTTCGATACGAGTGCCCAGCAATTCGGCGAGGTTGACATAGAGGGTCATGACGGTCGCTCCCAATGGACCAGTACAGATAGGGGGAAAATACAGGATTCAGCCGCTCAGAGGCAGTTTCTGTATGGATTTAATAAAGGTGGGTTGAATCTGTAATGGTTTTTGCCGATCGCCCATTCTTGTCACTCAAGGCAACACGCCACTGAGGGGCAACAAAATGAACGGCATGAGCGATGTGAGGCTGGCGTTACACGGTCAGGAACTGGAAGCAGGGCAGCAGCGGGTACTGTCTGCGCTCACGGGTAACCGCTGGAGCCTGTTCTGGCATCGTCGCCATACCCGCAAGGCCCTGCTGACGCTGACCTGTGAGCAATTGCAGGATATCGGGCTGACTGTCGAACAGGCACGCCAGGAAGGCTTGAAGCCTTTCTGGCGCGGTTGATCACACCAGCTCTTTGAGGCGGTGCCAGAGCATCCCCAGCGCCAGAAGCGGCGAGCGCAGGTGCTTGCCGCCGGGGAAGGTGATGTGCGGCACCTTTGCGAACAGATCGAAACGCCCTTGCTGTTGGCCGCTGATGGCTTCGGCCAGCAGCTTGCCTGCCAGGTGCGTGGCGTTTAGGCCATGGCCCGCGTAGGCCTGGGCGTAATACACGTTGGGTTGATCCGCCAACCGGCCGATCTGCGGCAAGCGATTGGCGCCGATGCCGATCATGCCGCCCCACTGATAGTCGATTTTTGCGTCGGCCAACTGTGGGAACACCTGTAGCATTTTCGGCCGCATGTAGGCGCTGATGTCCTGGGGATCACGACCGGAGTAGTGGCACGCCCCCCCGAACAGCAGGCGACGGTCGGCGGACAGGCGGAAGTAGTCCACCGTCACTCGTTGGTCGCACACCGCCATGTTTTGCGGCAACAGGCTGGCGGCCTGAGCTTCGCTCAAAGGTTCGGTGGCGATGATGTAGCTTCCGGCGGGCAGCACTTTGCCGCTCAGGTGTGGGTTGAGGCCGTTGAGGTAGGCGTTGCAGGCCAGCACCAGAGTCTTGGCACGCACATGGCCATTGGCGGTATACACCTTGACCTCGGGGCCGTAGTCGATGCGCGTCACTTCG
This sequence comes from Pseudomonas sp. RIT357, assembly GCF_000632245.1. NCBI lineage: Bacteria > Pseudomonadati > Pseudomonadota > Gammaproteobacteria > Pseudomonadales > Pseudomonadaceae > Pseudomonas > Pseudomonas sp. RIT357. Next base: position 464,366 of record NZ_JFYX01000001.1, on the reverse strand, counting down.
GACTGCTCAAACAACTGCACGCCCAACCCCTGTGCGGCGGCCGCTTCGCCGAGCGCCAGGTTCAGCGGGTGCAGGTGGCCTGAACCCATGTCGATCATGCCGCCCACATAGCGGTCGGAACCGATCACACTGCCCATCTCGGCGGCTTGCAGCAGGCGCACCTCATGGCGATAGCCCAGGCTGCGCAGTTCTTCGGCGTCTTCGGCCAGGCCGTGCAGGTCACGAGGCCTGTTGGCGAGGTCGCAGTAGCCCCACGTCAGGTCGCAGGGGATCTGGTAGCGCTCGACACGCTCGCGCACGATCTCCACAGCCTCCAAGCCCATCAACTTCATCTCGCGCACGCCATCGGAGCCGATCACGTTGGTGAACTGGTCCAGGCCGTGGCCGACGCCGCGAATCAGTTGCCCGCCATTACGCCCGCTGGCGCCCCAGGCGATCTTGCGCGCTTCCAGCAACACCACGCGCAAGCCGCGCTCGGCCAGTTCCAGGGCGGTGTTAAGCCCGGAAAACCCCCCACCGATAACACACACGTCGGCAGTCACTTCGCCTGTCAACGCCGGGTAATCGGGTTGCGGCACGCTGCTGGCGGCGTAGTAGGAAGCGGTGTGCCGGGCGCTGGCGATCATGGGCGGAATCCCTGTTTGGAAAATTTGACGCAGGATACAACGGTCGGGCGAAGCTGTCTGTGCGGGGCGTTTTGCGTCAGAATCCACGCCTATTTGCCGTTCGGTACGTGTTTCGATGAGTTGCAACAGTCAGAAAGTCAGCGCATTGCGCCGTCAGATTCCTTCGTTCGAGTGCGTCCCCGGTTGTCACGACTGCTGTGGGCCGGTGACCACATCGCCCGAGGAAATGTCGCGCCTGCCGCGTAAGACCGCCGCCGAGCAGGACGCGGCCATGGACGAACTGAACTGCGTCCACCTAGGGCCCAATGGCTGCACGGTGTATGACGAAAGGCCGCTAATCTGCCGGTTGTTCGGTACCACCTCGACCTTGCCGTGCCCCAATGGGCGGCGGCCAGTGGAGCTGATTCATCCTCGGGTGGAGAAGCAAATCCATGAGTACATGGCGAGCACCCGGCAAGTACTCGTCTAGCGGGTGTACTCGATCAAAATGCGGGAGGGCGTTGCGTCGGTTAGTCAGGAATCGGCAGGTTCAGGCTCTCTTTCACCTCTTCCATCACGATATAGCTCTTGGACTCCCGCACATGGGGCAGCTTGAGCAGAATGTCCCCCAGCAATTTGCGGTACGACGCCATCTCGGAAATCCGCGCTTTCACCAGGTAATCGAAGTCGCCGGACACCAGGTGGCATTCCAGCACATGGGGCAGTTTCAGTACGGCGCGGCGGAACTCTTCAAAGGTGTCGCCGGATTTGTAATCGAGGCTGATCTCGACAAATACCAGCAAACTGCCCTTCAAATGCTGGGGATTGAGCCGCGCGTTATAGCCCATGATGATCCCTTCACGCTCCAGCCGGCGGACCCGTTCGGTGCATGGCGTGGTCGACAACCCGACCTTTTCCCCCAGCTCTGTGAACGAGATACGCCCGTCGGTCTGCAGGATGCGCAGAATGTTGCGGTCGATCTTGTCCAGTTCCCGTTTGGTCTGGGTGTTGGTACGCATAGGGGATACGCCTCTGTGAAAAGGGTTTTTGCCGAGAATTGTCGCCAAATATAGGCATTTATATAGTGAAATGCACTGGTGATTGCTTTTTATACTGCGCCCATCATTGCTCGAATAACACACGTCAGCGGCTAAGCCCGCGATGAGGATATAAAAATGCGCGTTCTGGTCTTGGGTAGCGGCGTCATTGGTGTGACCAGTGCCTACTATTTGGCTCGGGCTGGCTTTGAAGTCGTTGTGGTCGACCGTCAGCCCGCTGCTGCCATGGAAACCAGTTTCGCCAACGCCGGCCAAGTGTCCCCAGGCTACGCTTCGCCATGGGCCGCGCCAGGTGTGCCGCTCAAGGCCATCAAATGGCTGCTGCAACGCCACGCACCGCTGGCGATCAAGGCCACGGCCGATATCGATCAATACCTGTGGATGGCGCAGATGTTGCGCAACTGCACCGCCAGCCGTTATGCGGTGAACAAGGAGCGGATGGTGCGCTTGTCCGAGTACAGCCGTGACTGCCTCGACGAGTTGCGCGCCGAGACCGGCATTGCCTACGAAGGTCGCAGCCTGGGGACTACTCAACTGTTCCGCACTCAGGCCCAGTTGGATGGCGCCGCCAAAGACATCGCGGTATTGAAAGAATCCGGCGTGCCCTTCGAACTGCTCGACCGCGCCGGCATTGCCCGCGTTGAGCCGGCCCTGGCCAATGTCACCGATATCCTTGCAGGTGCCTTGCGCCTGCCGAACGACCAGACTGGCGACTGCCAGATGTTCACCACCCGCCTGGCCGAGATGTGCAAGCAGTTGGGCGTGGAGTTTCGCTTTGAACAGGACATCCAGCGCCTCGACCGCGCCGGTGACCGCATCAACGGCGTGTGGATCGACGGCAAGCTGGAAACCGCCGACCGCTATGTGCTCGCGCTCGGCAGCTACTCGCCGAAGCTGCTCAAACCGCTGGGAATCAAGGCGCCGGTTTACCCGCTCAAGGGCTACTCGCTGACAGTGCCGATCACTAACCCTGCGATGGCGCCGACTTCGACCATTCTCGACGAGACCTACAAGGTCGCGATCACCCGTTTCGACAACCGCATTCGCGTCGGAGGCATGGCTGAAATAGCCGGTTTTGACCTGTCGCTTAACCCGCGTCGGCGTGAAACCCTGGAGATGATCGTCAACGACCTTTATCCTCAGGGCGGCGATCTGGCAACCGCCGAGTTCTGGACCGGCCTGCGCCCGACTACACCCGATGGCACACCAATTGTCGGTGCCACCCCGTTCAAGAATCTGTTCCTGAACACCGGCCACGGTACCCTCGGTTGGACCATGGCCTGCGGCTCCGGTCGTTTGCTGGCTGATCTGATGGCTAAGAAAACCCCGCAGATCAGCGCCGCAGGCCTCGATATTTCCCGTTACGGCAACCACCAGGAGTCCGCACAACATGTCAATCCAGCGCCAGCTCACCAATGAGCGCATGAGCCAGATCGTAGTCCACAGCGGTACCGTGTATCTGGCCGGGCAAGTCGGCGACGACATGAACGCCGGGATTGAACAGCAGACCCGTGAAACCCTCGCCAATATCGAGCGTTTGCTGGACCTGGCCGGCACCGACAAGACCAAGCTGCTGTCGGTGACGATCTACCTGAAAGACATCGACGCCGATTTCGCCGGCATGAACGCGGTGTGGGACAAGTGGCTGCCAAAAGGCGTCGCTCCGGCCCGCGCCACTGTCGAGGCCAAATTGTGCGAACCAGAAATCCTGGTAGAGCTGTCCGTCGTGGCCGCGCTGCCTTAAACAACGATCCCTCTCCCGGTGCCGAAGCTGTTGGTCGGTACCGGTTTTTTCTTCACTTAGCCGCCTAGAAGCCTGCCGCCATGCGTCCTGCCCGTGCCCTGATCGACCTCCAAGCCCTGCGCCACAACTACCAACTGGCCCGTGAAATTACGGGGGCCAAGGCCCTTGCCGTGGTCAAGGCCGACGCCTACGGCCATGGTGCCGTGCGTGTGGCCCAGGCGCTGGAAGCCGAGGCAGATGGGTTTGCCGTGGCATGCATCGAGGAAGCCCTGGAGCTACGTGCCGCCGGTATTCGGGCGCCGGTGCTGCTGCTGGAAGGTTTCTTCGAAGCCGACGAGTTGCCGCTGATCATCGAGCATGATTTGTGGTGCGTAGTGCATTCTTTGTGGCAACTGGAGGCGATCGAACAGGCCAAACTGAGCAAGCCCCTGACCATCTGGCTCAAACTGGATTCGGGCATGCATCGCGTCGGCCTGCATCCAAAGGATTATCACGAGGCCTACCAGCGCCTGCTGGCCAGCGGCAAAGTCGCGAAAATTGTATTGATGAGCCACTTTGCTCGCGCCGATGAACTCGATTGCGTCGGCAGCAACGAGCAAGTCGCGGTGTTTGAGGCGGCGCGACAAGGCCTGGCGGCCGAGGTCAGCCTGCGCAATTCGCCGTCGGTGCTGGGCTGGCCGAGCATGACCAGCGACTGGGTGCGCCCCGGCATCATGCTTTATGGCGCGACGCCGTTTGGCGAAGACCATTCCATTGCCGCACGTCTGCAGCCGGTGATGACCCTGGAATCGAAAGTGATCTGCGTACGCGAACTGCCGGCCGGCGAGCCAGTGGGCTACGGCGCCCGGTTTATCACGCCTAAACCGATGCGTATCGGCGTGGTTGCCATGGGTTATGCCGACGGCTACCCGCGCCACGCGCCTACCGGCACGCCTGTGTTGGTGGCGGGGCAGCGCAGCCAATTGCTGGGGCGCGTGTCCATGGACATGCTGTGCATCGATCTGACCGACGTCCCTGAGGCAGGTCTTGGCTCTACGGTGGAGCTGTGGGGCAAGAACATCCTCGCCAGTGACGTCGCGGTTGCCGCTGAGACCATTCCCTACCAGATCTTCTGCAACCTGCGCCGGGTGCCAAGGCTCTATTCCGGCGCTTGACGGTCAGGCACGAACACAGCTTCCTGGGATTTAGGCCCAAGTGTTGTAAATACTGAACGCTGTCGCCATGATAACGCTCAATTACAACAAAGCCTGAATCCTAGGAGGCTCCCGCATTGGACGTCGGCGAACGACTGCAATCCATCCGCAAGCTGAAGGGTCTTTCCCAGCGTGAACTCGCCAAGCGCGCGGGCGTCACCAACAGCACCATTTCGATGATCGAAAAAAATAGTGTCAGCCCCTCAATCAGCTCCTTGCGCAAGGTGCTGGGCGGCATTCCCATGTCCATGGTCGAGTTCTTTTCCGAAGAGATCCTCCAGGAAATACCGACACAGATCGTCTATAAAGCCAATGAGCTGATCGACATCTCTGACGGCGCCGTCACCATGAAACTGGTGGGTCGAGCGCACCCGAGCCGGGCCATCGCGTTTCTCAACGAGATCTACCCACCGGGCGCCGACACTGGCGAAGAAATGCTCACCCACGAAGGCGAAGAAACCGGGATTCTGGTGGAAGGTCGCCTTGAATTGGTGGTCGGTCTTGAAACTTTTGTGCTCGAAGCTGGCGATAGCTACTACTTTGAAAGTACCAAGCCCCATCGTTTTCGAAATCCGTTCGACGTACCGGCGCGACTAATCAGCGCAGCCACACCCGCGAACTTTTAAGAATAGAGGCGTCCTGCCAGCGTTGCAGAGACACCCGAGCTGTATTCCGCGAGGCTGAATCTCCCTTTATTTAATAGGGTTGTTTCGGCCCGGCGGGCTAACCGTTATACTTTCGCCGCCTGCGAAACCGTGGCCGCAGGCGTGAATAGCCACCATTGAGGGTGAACGCGTGAACCTAATTATGAAAATGCTGGCTGCACCAGCAACCGTACTGGCCCTATGGGCTGTGAGCGCACAAGCTGCGACCAATGATGATATTGCCAAGCGTCTGGAGCCGGTGGGCCAGGTCTGCGTCCAAGGCGAGGAATGCAAAGGCATGGAAGTCGCCGTGGCAGCGGGCGGCGGCGGCGGCGCGAAAACCCCGGATGACATCATCGCCAAACACTGCAACGCGTGCCACGGTACCGGCCTGCTGAACGCGCCGAAAATCGGCGACACCGCCGCCTGGAAAGAACGCGCCGACCACCAGGGCGGCCTCGACGGCATCCTGGCCAAGGCGATCACCGGCATCAACGCCATGCCACCTAAAGGCACCTGTGCTGATTGCTCGGATGAAGAGCTTAAAGGCGCGATCAAGAAGATGTCCGGCCTGTAACCTGCCGATCTTCGCCAAAAAAGCCGCTTACGAGCGGCTTTTTTGTGCCTGTGATTTACCCGTCGAGGCTGTTCTTTGCAGCAAAGACCCGGCAAGCTCGGTCCAACCCCTAATCATGGAATGTTCAGGAGGGTCGGATGGTGCAGTTGTGTTCAATCGAGCAAGCAGTTGACGACGTATTGGCGCGTTTGCCAGCGCATATTCACATGGGCATGCCGCTGGGCCTGGGCAAGCCCAATCTGTTCGTTAATGCGCTGTACCGGCGTATCGCCAAGCTGCCGGAGCGGGCGCTGACGATCTATACCGCGTTGAGCCTGGGCCGTCCGACGATGGGCGATGGCTTGCAGAAGCGCTTTCTGGAACCCTTTATCGAGCGAGTGTTTGGGGATTACCCGGAGTTGGAGTTTCTCGCCGCGCTGCACTCAGACAGCTTGCCGAAGAATATCCACGTGCAGCAGTTCTTCATGCAGCCCGGTAGTCTGCTGCACAGCACGTCGGCCCAGCAGGATTACGTCAGCAGCAACTACAGCCACGCCGCCCGCGATATCAACGCCGCTGGCCTGAACCTGGTGGCACAACTGGTCGCGAGCAGCGCGGAACACCCTGACCGCCTGAGCCTGAGCTGCAACCCCGACATCACCCTCGACCTGCTGCCCATGATCGCCAAGCGCCGTGAAGCGGGCGAAACCGTTTTGATCGTTGGGCAGGTTCACACCGATTTGCCCTACATGCCCGGCGATTCCGAGTTGGGCATGGACGCGTTCGACTACCTGATCGATGCTAAGGACAGCACTACACTGTTCTCCACGCCGAACATGCCGGTGGGGTTTCAGGACCATTTCATCGGCCTGCATGCCAGCACTTTGGTGCGCGATGGCGGCACCTTGCAGATCGGTATTGGCTCCATGGGCGATGCGTTGACCGCCGCCTTGCTGGCGCGCCAAGCCGATAACGAAGCTTACCGCCTGCTGCTGACGGATCTGGATGTGTATCAGTGGGCACCGCTGATCAGCCATGAAGGCGGTGTCGATCCCTTTGCCCGTGGCCTTTACGGTTGCAGCGAAATGTTCGTCAACGGCTTGCTGGTGCTGGCGGATGCGGGGATTATCCGGCGCAAGGTCTACCCGGATGTGGCCACTCAGGAACAAGCCAACGCCGGTTTGCTGGACGATGCGGCGCAGCCCGATGGGGTATCGATCCACGGTGGCTTCTTCCTCGGGCCACGCAGTTTTTACCAGCGTTTGCAGGAAATGACCCACGCCAAACGCCTTGAATTCAACATGACCCGCATCAGCTATATCAACGAGCTGTACGGCCAGGAAGAACTCAAGCGTTTGCAGCGCCAGGATGCACGGTTTATCAACAGCGCGATCACGGTGACGTTGCTGGGCGCAGGCGTGGCCGACCAGTTGGAGGACGGCCGCGTGCTCAGCGGCGTGGGCGGACAATACAACTTTGTGGCTCAGGGGCACGCGCTGGAAGGCGCGCGCTCAATCCTGATCCTGCGCAGTTGGCGTGAGTCGGCGGGGGAGGTCAGTTCCAATATCGTCTGGGAGTACGGACACTGCACCATTCCCCGGCACCTGCGGGACATCGTCATCACCGAGTACGGCATTGCCGACCTGCGCGGGCAGACGGATGCCAAGGTCATTGAGGCGTTGCTCAACATCACCGACTCGCGCTTCCAGGCCGACTTGATTGAGCAGGCGCAAAAGGCTGGCAAGTTGCCCAAGGATTTCCAGATGGATCCGCGCTTCACCGACAACACGCCGGAGCGGCTCCAGGGTATCCAGGCGCGGCATCGGCGTTTGTTCCCGGAGTATCCGCTGGGCAGCGATTTCACGGATGAAGAGCGGGATCTGTTGCGCGCATTGAACTGGCTCAAGAGCAAATTCAAGCTGACGGAAATTCTGGAGTTGGGCAAGGCGGCGCTGGATGCACCGGAGCCGGAGGCGTTTCCCGAGCACCTGAAACGGATGTGCCTGGATAAGCCGGAGGGGTTGAAGGAGGATCTGTATCAGCGCTTGTTACTCGCCGGCCTGCAGGCCACCGCGCACTAACAGACAATAGAGCGCAAATGTGGGAGGGGGCTTGCCCCCGATTGCCGTGTATCAGTCACCGAAAATATTGGCTGACCCACTGCTATCGGGAGCAAGCTCCCTCCCACATGTTGAGCGGTGTTGGCTTCAGATGAAGGTAACCACGCCACCGGCCAGCGATTTCACCCGCGCCAGCGACTCAACCCGATAACCCTGCGCATCCAGCTCTGCACGGCCACCCTGGAACGACTTCTCAATCACAATCCCCAAACCGGCAACGGTCGCACCGGCCTGCTTGATGATCGAAATCAGCGCCTGGGACGCCTTGCCGTTGGCCAGGAAGTCATCGATCACCAGTACACGGTCGCTGCTGGTCAGGTGACGCGGCGAGATGGCCACGGTGCTCTCGGTTTTCTTGGTGAAGGAATACACCGTTGCCGACAGCAGGTTTTCGGTCAGGGTCAGGGACTGCTGCTTGCGGGCGAAGATCACCGGCACGCCCAGGTTCAGGCCGGTCATGATCGCCGGCGCAATGCCCGAGGCCTCGATAGTGACGATCTTGGTGATGCCCGAGTCCTTGAACAGTGCGGCGAATTCATCACCAATCAGCTTCATCAGCGCCGGGTCGATCTGGTGGTTCAAAAAGGCGTCGACTTTGAGTACCTGATCGGAAAGCACGATGCCTTCTTCGCGAATTTTCTTGTGCAGTGCTTCCACGGAAAGCTTCCTCTAATGGCGCGGTCTGCGCCGAAAGTAGATTAAAAAGTAGTCGATTCTAGCGCTTTAACATCGCGCGTATGTCCGCCAGGGCGGTGTTGCCGCGTACGGCTTTCACCTCGGTCGGGGTGTCGTCATTGCCTTCCCAGGCCAGGTCATCCGGCGGCAGTTCATCCAGGAACCGGCTGGGGGCACAATCGATGATCTCGCCGTATTGCTTGCGCTTAGCGGCAAAGGTGAAGGCCAGGGTCTGACGCGCGCGGGTAATGCCCACGTAGGCCAGACGGCGTTCTTCCTCGATAGTGTCGGCTTCAATGCTGGAGCGGTGCGGGAGGATTTCTTCTTCCATCCCCATGATGAACACGTAGGGGAATTCCAAGCCCTTTGAGGCATGCAAGGTCATCATCTGCACACCTTCGGCGCCGTCTTCCTCTTCCTGCTGACGTTCGAGCATGTCGCGCAGTACCAGCTTGCCGATGGCGTCTTCGACGGTCATCTCGCCGTCTTCGTCTTTTTCCAGGGTGTTCTTCAGGGCTTCGATCAGGAACCAGACGTTGCCCATGCGGTAATCCGCAGCTTTGTCGCTGGAGCTGTTGGTGCGCAGCCAGTTTTCGTAGTCGATGTCCATGACCATGCTGCGCAGGGCGCTGATCGGGTCTTCGCCGGCGCACTGCTCGCGAACCTTGTCCATGAAGCGCTTGAAGCGAGCCAGGCGATCGGTGAAGCGCGTGTCCAAGTGCTCGCCCAGGCCGATCTCGTCGGTGGCGGCGTACATCGAAATCTTGCGTTCGGTCGCGTAGTTGCCGAGTTTTTCCAGGGTCGTCGAGCCGATTTCCCGGCGCGGCACGTTGATCACGCGCAGGAAGGCGTTGTCGTCGTCCGGGTTAACGATCAACCGGAAGTAGGCCATCAGGTCTTTCACTTCCTGGCGTCCGAAAAAGCTGTTGCCCCCCGACAGACGATATGGAATCTGGTGGTGCTGCAACTTCAGCTCGATCAGCTTGGCCTGGTAGTTACCGCGATACAGGATCGCAAAGTCGCTGTAGGGCCGATCGGTACGCAGGTGCAATGTGAGCAGCTCGACGGCCACGCGCTCGGCTTCGGCGTCTTCGTTGCGGCAGCGGATTACGCGGATCTCATCGCCGTGGCCCATCTCACTCCACAGCTGTTTTTCAAACTCGTGGGGGTTGTTCGAGATCAGCACGTTGGCGCAGCGCAGGATGCGGCTGGTGGAGCGGTAGTTCTGCTCCAACATCACCACTTTCAAGGACGGGTAGTCGACCTTGAGCAGCATCAGGTTTTCCGGGCGGGCGCCGCGCCAGGCGTAGATCGACTGGTCATCGTCGCCCACCACGGTGAACTGGTTGCGCTTACCGATCAGCAACTTCACCAGCAAGTACTGGCTGGCGTTGGTGTCCTGGTATTCGTCCACCAGCAGGTAGCGCACCTTGTTCTGCCACTTTTCGAGGATGTCGGCGTGTTCCTGGAACAGCTTGACCGGCTGCAGGATCAGGTCGTCGAAGTCCACCGCATTGAACGCCTTGAGCGTGCGCTGGTAGTGGGTGTAGACGATGGCCGCGGTCTGTTCCTTGGGGTTGCGCGCGTTTTCCAGGGCCTCGGCGGGCAGGATCAGGTCGTTTTTCCAGGCGCCGATCATGTTTTTGATCTCGTCGACGCCGTCGTCGCCTGCGTATTCCTTCTGCATGATGTCGGTCATCAGGGCCTTGACGTCGGTCTCGTCAAAGATCGAGAAGCCCGGTTTGTAGCCCAGCCGAGCATGCTCCTTGCGGATGATGTTCAGCCCCAGGTTGTGGAAGGTACACACCGTGAGGCCACGGCCTTCGCCACCCTTGAGCAGGCTGCCGACGCGTTCTTTCATCTCGCGCGCGGCCTTGTTGGTAAAGGTCATGGCGACGATGTACTGGGCGCGGATGCCACAGCTCTGGATCAGGTGTGCGATCTTGCGGGTGATCACGCTGGTCTTGCCGGAGCCTGCACCGGCGAGCACCAATAGAGGGCCGCCGACGTAGTTCACGGCTTCTTGCTGCCGGGGATTGAGTCGGGACATACAGAATTCAGGGAGTCGTTGTTCAAAAGGGCGGGCATTTTAACAGGCTGGCAAGATTCTGCTGCTCTGGATCGACGGTGTGACGTACCACTCGATCTAAATTTGCCGGTTTTGCTACTTTGCCGCAGGATGTCGAGGCTTTTTGCGGTTAAAACAGCGACAAATGCTTACACCTGCGTATTTGATAACCCCTATCATTGGTCATTATCAGGCCGCACGTCATAATGCCCGCCGCCAACGAAACTTTGCAGAGTCTAGGGAGCTAGCTTGTCTACGCCTGTCGAACCCTTGCGTTTGCTGCTACTGGCCGATACGCCTGAGTGGGCAGCGTTGTTGCGCGAGTGCCTGGCGCCGATGGGCGATGGGGCTGTGCTGATCAGCGCGCCAAACTGGGACTCGGTAAGTCGTCTGTTCGAAGATGACACCAGCGCCGTGCTGTTGACCACGCCCAGCCTGCAACCCGGCCCTGGCCGTTGCAGCTTGTCGTGCGTGGTGTTGTTGGAGCAGGAACCGTTGGTTTCTCCGCTTGGCGTGAGTGATTGGCTGATCCGTGATGCATTGGACGCCGACACACTGCGCCGCTGCCTGCGCCATGTTCGTGAGCGCGGCTTGCTGGAAAACACCCTGCAACGCCTGGCCGAACAAGATCCGCTTACCGGTATCGCCAACCGCCAGGGCTTCCAGACCCTGCTGGCGGCGCGGCTCGCCGAGAACGAGGGGCGTGGCCTGGCCCTCGGTCACCTGGACCTCGACAACTTCCGCCACGCCAACGATGCCCTCGGCCACCAGGCTGGTGACCGTTTGATCCTGCAAGTGGTCTCGCGGCTCAAGAGCCAGCTCGAAATCGGCGACCAATTGGCACGCCTGGGCAGCGACGAGTTCGCTTTGCTGATTGACACCCGCCGCGCACCCCAGCGTGCAGAGTGGATGGCCGAGCGCATCACCGAAGCCATGGCCGAACCGTATTGGGTGGATGGCGAAAGCCTGCTGATCGGTTGCAGCCTGGGCGTGGCCCATGCCCGCGCCCGCGCTGGGGCCGACCCATTGATGTGGCACGCCCATATCGCCATGCAGCAAGCCAAGAGCACTCAAGGCTGCACTTTCCATATCTTCAACGAGCGCATCAACCGCAACGCGCGCAGCCTGGCCGACCTGGAAAGTGAACTGCGCCGCGCCTTGCGCCGGGATGAGTTGGAGCTGCACTACCAGCCGCGCCTGGACCTGGATGACGGCCACATTGTCGGCCTCGAAGCCCTGGTGCGCTGGCGCCACGGCGAGCGCGGCCTATTGCCGCCCAGCGAATTCGTCCCCCTGGCCGAACAGAGCGGTCTGATCGTGCCGTTGGGCTACTGGGTGATCTCCCGCGCCCTACGCGATATGCAGGACCTACGCGAGCGCGGCCTGCCGCCGTTGCACATGGCGGTCAACCTGTCGTTCCGCCAGTTTCAGGACAGTCAGTTGCTCTCTACCCTCAGCCGGCTGATTGCAGAGCGCGGTGTGGAGGCGCAATGGCTGGAGTTCGAGCTGACCGAAACTGCCGTGATGCGCCGCAGCGATCTGGTCAAACAGACCATGGATGCCCTCGGGCGGCTGGGTGTGCGGTTTTCTTTGGATGACTTCGGCACCGGTTTCTCGTCGTTCGTGCACCTCAACAGCCTGCCGATTGCCTTGTTGAAAATCGATAAGAGCTTTGTCGGTGGCATGGAAGAGCGCGAAGAGAATCGCAAGCTGGTGCACGCGATGATCAACCTGGCGCACAACCTGAATCTGGAAGTGGTGGCTGAGGGCGTGGAGACTCCGGAGCAGTTGGCGCTGCTGAGGCTGTTTGGCTGCGATCAGGCTCAGGGTTACTTGATCAGCAAGCCGCTGCCGTTGCCGGAGTTGGTGGAATACCTGACATTCGGCAAGGGCCAGCAGACGCTCGCTGGCGAAGTGTTCTAATCCGGCTGAGTGGCCCGGAACCCTTGGCGGGTTTCGGGTACTGCACCTTCCAGACCAATCATGCGCTTCATCTTCGCTTCAAACGCCCAAGTCAGGCTGACTGCCGCACACGCCAGCCCCAGCGCCAATCCCCACCACACCCCGGTCGGCCCCCAGCCTAGGGTGAAAGCCATCAACCACGCCGAAGGCGCGCCGATTAACCAGTAGCAACCCAGGCCCACCAGGAAGGTGGTCTTGGCATCCTTGAGCCCACGGATGCAGCCCATGGCGATGGTCTGGACGCCATCAAACAGCTCGAACCAGGCCGCGACGGCCAGCAGGCTGACGGCAAGCACGATCACCTCGTGGAATGCCGGGTCGTCATGGTCGAGGAACAGGCCGATCAGCGGGTCGGAAAACAGCCACAACACCACGGCAAATCCCAACATCACCGCCGCGCCAAAACTGATGCCGACACGACCGGCCATGCGCGCTTGCAGCAACTGCCCGGCGCCATAGTGCTGGCCGATGCGCATGGTCACCGCATAGGACATGCCCGCTGGCACCATGAACGCCACCGAGACGATTTGCAGGGCAATCTGATGCGCCGCCAATTGCGTACTCCCCATGGTGCCCATGCACAGCGCGGCGAAGGCAAACAGCCCGACTTCTACTGCATAGGTGCCGCCAATCGGCAGGCCCAGACGCCACAACTCGCGCAAGTACTGGGTGTTGAGGCGCAGCAGGCCGGCGCTCAGCGGGTAAGCGGCGTAAGCGCGGTTGCTGCGGATGTACCACATCAGCGTCAGGGCCATGCCATTGGCGACGATGGCAGTGACCAGGCCAATGCCCATCAAGCCGAGCTTCGGCAGGCCGAACATACCTTCGATCAAGGCGTGGTTGAGCAGGTAGTTCAGCACCGTGCCGCCGAGGCTGATCACCATCACCGGAGTGGCCTTGCCAATGGCGCTGGTGAAGCCGCGCAAGGCCATGAAACTCAGGTAGCCGGGCAGGGCGAACGGCAGCATGGTCAGGAATTGCCCCGCCGACTGCACGTTGGTATCGGTCTGGCCGAACATCAGCAGCACCGGCTTCAAGTTCCATAACAGCAGCGCCGCCGCCAAGGCCATCAGCCAGGCGAGCCAGAGCCCGGCCTGGGTCAGGCGAGTGGCACCTTCGATGTCGCCAGCGCCGTGACGGATTGCCACCAAAGTGCCCACGGCAGCAATCACTCCGATGCAGAAGATCGACACGAACGAATAGCTCGCTGCGCCCAGGCCACCACCGGCCAGCGCTTCAGGGCTCAGGCGAGCCATCATCAAAGTGTCGGTCAGCACCATCAGCATGTGCGCCAACTGTGAGGCAATCAACGGCCCAGACAGCCGCAGAATGGCCCAGAGTTCGTTACGCGCTGGATGCTGCATGATCATCACACTCAGAAAGTCAGAGGGTTGGAGAGGGTTGGATTCTCGGCCCTCTCAGCTCATTGCACAAAGGGATAAAAGCGATCATCTACATGATTAAAACTCATGCCTGACTGATTCTGGTACGGTTTCGGCATCCTGCTGTCGGAGCTTTCCTCATGTCTCGTCGTCTTCCTCCTCTTTATGCCTTGCGTGCATTTGAAGCGGCCTCCCGGCATAACTCCTTTACCCGCGCCGCCGAGGAACTGTCGATTACCCAAAGTGCGGTGAGCCGACATATCCGCACGCTGGAAGAGCATTTCGCCTGTCGCCTCTTCCAGCGCAGCGGCCGTAACCTACAGCTCACGGAAGCGGCGCGCCTGCTGTTGCCCGGTGTGCGCGAGGGGTTCGCGGCGCTGGAGCGGGCCTGCCATACCCTGAACGCCGAAGATGACATCCTGCGCATGAAAGCGCCGTCGACCCTGACTATGCGGTGGTTGTTGGCGCGCCTCAGTCGCTTCCGCGCATTACAGCCAGGCAATGAAGTGCAATTGACCAGCGCCTGGATGAATGTGGATGAAGTGGATTTCAACCAGGAGCCTTTCGACTGTGCGGTGCTGTTGAGCTACGGGCACTTTCCGGCGGATTGGGAGGCCAGCTATTTGTTTCCTGAGCTGTTGATACCGGTGGGCGCGCCGAATCTGTTGGACGATGGCCCATGGGATGTAAATCGACTCGCCGGTGCCGAGTTGCTGCACCCCACGCCCGACCGCAGGGACTGGCGCAATTGGCTGGAGCGCATGGGGCTGTCGAATCAGGTTTCGCTCAAGGGTGGGCAGGTGTTCGATACCCTGGAGCTGGGCATGATCGCCGCCGCTCGCGGTTATGGCGTCTCCATGGGCGATCTGCTGATGGTGGCCGAGGATGTGGCGCAGGGACGTTTAAGCTTGCCGTTGCCGACGGCGGTAGCGAGCAGGGAAAATTACTATTTGGTGTGGCCGAAAACCCGTCCGGGCGGCGAGCGCTTGCGACGCTTGGCGGATTTCCTCCAGAGCGAAGTGCAGGCCATGGTTTTGCCCGATGTCGAACGGCTTGATTGAATAATTCTGGCTCTATCACGCAACCGTTTGCGTGATACCCCTGCGATTCGCTCAAGTATTGCAAAGCGCCGCCGAAGTAGGGGTGTTGGAACCATCGTGCACCAACGTTTCCCACCAGATAATTTGCCGAGCAGCGCTATGAGATCAGGATGATCCTGGCCTCGGCCAGGAGCTTTCATGTCTCAACCTCGCGCCCGGATCGCCTCGCAGTTAGGTCTTGCATTAGCCGTGATTTTGGCTGTCGTCATCAGCGGCAGTACTGTTTTCGCCTTGCGTTCCCTTGACTCCGCCAACCTCGATACCCGCGAGGAACACTTGGCCAGCGAGGCACGACTGCTGGCCGACCAACTCAATACCTTCCACAGCACGCTGCGCGAGAGCACCCAGCGTCTGACCGGATTGTTTGAAAAGCGCTTCAGCGCCGGGTTGCGTGTGCAGGCTGATCAAATGGTCGCGGTGGCTGGGGTCCAGACGCCGAGCCTGTTGCTGGGCAGCGAAGTGCTCAATAACAACTTCACTGAAGTCGATGAGTTCAAGCAGATGTCCGGCGGTGTGGCCACGGTGTTCGTGCGCAGCGGCGACGACTTTGTGCGCGTCAGCACTTCCCTGACCAAGCAGGACGGCAGCCGCGCCATCGGCACCGTGCTTGACCGCCAGGGTCCGGCTTACCAGCGCGTGCTCGGTGGTCAGGCGTATATCGGCCGCGCGGTGTTGTTCGATCGCTCCTACATGACCCAATACAGTCCCGTACGAGACAGCAGCGGCAAAGTGATCGCTGTGTTGTTCATCGGCTTTGACTACACCGACGCCCAGGCCGCGCAGTTTGAGAACCTCGAGCGCTTCCGCATCGGTCAGACCGGCTCCCTGGCGTTGCTCGACGAGCAGAAGCGTTGGCTGGTACCGCCCGCGGGTGTGCAGGCCTTGGACCAGTCGGTTGCGGTGATGCTGGACCTGGCCAAGACCCCAGGCAAAGGCCGCTTCTGGAGCGATAAGAACGAAGACTTCTACAGTGTTTCGGTACCGTTCGACGGCGGTCCTTGGGCCGTCGTCGCGAGCATGCCGAAAGCTGAAATCCGTGCAGTGACCTGGGCGGTCGGTATTCGCCTGGTGATCGGCAGCATACTGGCGATGTTGCTGGCGGTAGGCGCCACGGTCTGGTTGCTGCGCAGCAAACTGCAGCCGCTGAGTGATCTGGTGCGCCAGGCCGAAGCCTTGGGCGCGGGGGACTTGAGTGCGCGCCTCAACGTGTCCAGCCATGATGAAATCGGCCAACTGGCCCGTAGCTTCAACCAGATGGGTGAAGCGCTTTCGACCATGGTTTCCCATATCCGCAAGGCGGCCGAAGAGGTCAACAGCCGTGCACAGGCACTGTCCGGGTTATCCGGCGGGGCCTATGACGGCATGGAGCAGCAGTCTGGCGAAATCACCAGCATGGCTGGTGCGGTGGAAGAGTTCAGCGCCACTTCGCTGAATATCGCCGACAACATGGGCAACACCGAGCGTCTGGCTCAAGAGAATGCCCAGCAAACCCGCATCGGCCGCACCTCGATGCAGGAGGCGTCGTCGTCGCTGGAACATATCGCGACCGCGCTGAATAGCACGGCCACGGTGATCAATACCCTGGGCCAGCGCTCTCAGGAAATCGGCGGCATCGTCGGTGTGATCACCTCCATCGCCGAACAGACCAACCTGCTGGCGCTGAACGCCGCCATCGAGGCTGCTCGCGCAGGTGAACAGGGCCGTGGGTTTGCCGTGGTTGCTGACGAAGTGCGTAACCTGGCCTCGCGTACCCGCGAAGCCACCGATGAAATTTCCGGGATGATCCAGAGCATTCAGCGGGAAACCGGCAACGCCATCAGCACCATGGAGCACGGCAACACGTTGATGCAGGAAGGCCTGTCGCGCAACGCCGACGTGGCGTCGGCCCTGGCACGTATCGACGAGCAGAGCCGTTCGGCCGGTCAGCAGTTCGCGGCGATTACCACGGCGACTCAGGAGCAGAGCAGCACCGCGACATTGCTCAGCAGCAACTTGCAGAGCATCGCACTGGCCAACAGCGAGCAGCGGGAAGTGGTGTCGAACCTGGCGATTACGGCTAAGGAGCTCGAGACGTTGGCGGCGGGCTTGCGTCATGAGGTGGATCGCTTTCGCTGAGGCTCAATTGAGGGAGGCCGGGCGGTACTGCAAGGCCTCCTTCAAGTGGTCCCGCGTGATGGCATCCACCTGATCCAGGTCCGCCAACGTGCGTGACACTTTGAGCAGCCGATGAGCCGCACGCAGCGACAATGTCAGTCGCTCGCAGGCGCTTTCCAGCCAGCCTTCGTCGGCTTTCAAAAGTTGGCAGTGCTCACGCAGCCTCGGCAGATCAAGAAAGGCGTTGGCACAGCCTTGGCGCTGTTGCTGGCGCTCCCGAGCCTCGGCCACCTGGGCTGAGGCCGTTGCCGTCGTATCTCCAACCTGCTGGGTTGGATTCAGCGCAGTTGTTTCCCGCGCCACGGTGAGGTGCAAGTCAATCCGATCCAGTAACGGTCCAGACAGTTTATTGCGATACCGCTGGACCTGCTCCGGTGTACAGCGACAACGCCCAGTGGGTTCGCCCATATACCCGCAAGGGCAGGGGTTCATCGCTGCCACCAGTTGAAAACGCGCTGGGAAACTCACACGGTCGCGGGCGCGGGAAATCACGATATGCCCTGACTCCAATGGCTCACGCAAAACCTCCAGCACCTTGCGATCAAACTCCGGTAACTCATCCAGGAAAAGCACGCCATGATGAGCCATGGTGATTTCCCCAGGCTGCGGTTTCGATCCACCACCCACCAACGCGGGCCCTGACGCAGAGTGGTGCGGCTGGCGAAACGGCCGGTGCGGCCAATGGCTCAGCGGTGCGAGGCTGACCACCGACTGAATTGCCGCCACTTCCAGGGCCTCCTGCTCGCTCAGCGGAGGCAGCAAACCGGGCAAGCGGCTGGCAAGCAAGGTCTTGCCGGTGCCCGGTGGCCCGCTGAACAGAAGGTTATGTGCGCCCGCTGCTGCAATCAACAACGCCCGCTTGGCGGAGAGTTGGCCTTGCACTTCGCTCAAATCCGGGTAGGGCTTGTTCAGGTACAACAAACCATCGGATTTATAGGGCTCAATCGGCACTTGTCCGTTGAGGTGCGCCACGACCTGCAGCAAGTGATCCACGGCAATCACCTTCAGCCCCGAAGCCAGGCAAGCTTCCTCTGCATTCGCCCGCGGCACTATCACGGTGCGCCCAGCCTTGCGCGCCGCCAAAGCGGCTGGCAACACACCTTTGACCGCACGCACTTCGCCGGACAACGCCAACTCACCCAGGCATTCAATGTCATCGAGCATCAACGCTGGCACCTGCACACTGGCGGCGAGGATCCCCAGTGCAATCGCCAAATCAAAACGCCCGCCGTCCTTAGGCAGGTCGGCGGGCGCGAGGTTGAGCGTGATGCGGCGGGAGGGGTATTGCAGGGCGGAGTTGAGGATTGCGCTGCGTACTCGGTCCTTGCTTTCCTTGACGGCGGTTTCGGGAAGGCCCACCAGCGTGAGGGACGGGAGACCGTTGGCCATGTGCACTTCGACGGTGACGGCTGGGGCTTCTACGCCGATCTGGGCGCGGCTGTGGACGATGGCGAGGGACATGCTCGTTCCTTGAAAGAGAGGCCGCTTCCTGCGGGTTTTTCAAGGGTAGACGAGGGGTGGGGCTAGCGAGGGAGGGAGGTTTTACAGAACGTATCCAGAGAACGACGCAGAACAAATGTGGGAGGGAGGGGGCTTGCCCCCGATAGCAGTGGGTCAGTTGATAAATATGTCACTGACCCACCGCCATCGGGAGCAAGCCCCCTCCCACATTTTGGCCTCGTTGCGTCAGTTACTCGGCCGTTGGGATTAGCCGCGCTTCCAGTTCAGCCACCTTCGCCTCCAGGCTCTCCAGCCGCGCACGCGTGCGGGCCAGCACCACCATTTGGCTATCAAACTCTTCCCGGCTTACCAAGTCGAGCTTGCTGAAACCGCTTTGCAACAAGGCCTTGAACTGGCTTTCGATTTCATTGCGGGGCAGAGGGGTTTCGCCGCTGAACAGGCGAGAGGCGTGGCCGCTCAGGGCGTCGAGTAGGTCTTTGGGCGCGAGCATGGGAAATATTCCGGAAACTGTTGGCGGGCAGTGTATCACGCAGCGTCTATAGTCTTTTTCGCGGCCTGCAGCGCACGCTTTTCGCGCATCGGGCTGTGCGACAGCGCACTGTTTTCGTGCGCATTGCAGCTGCCAAATAGTCCTGTGGGTGAGGTTAAGTGGGCAAAGGACTGATTTCAGTGATTTTTACGGAGCTGGCAAGGTTTCTGCTTAGACGATCATGACCCATGCACTGATGCAGTCGCTGTGACGAATGCAGTGCGCCGACGGATCAGGGGTACAGGTTTCGTCACCAGTGGTTCGCTGGCGTCGCAAAGGCAACTGCCCTTGCGACGATGCGTTACAAAGCCAGGCACTGCGCTTAGACTTGAGACGGGTTTGTTTTCCTGGGGCAAGTCCACCAATTCGGGAGAGAGTTTTCATGAAGCTAGTCACTGCCATCATCAAGCCGTTCAAGTTGGACGATGTACGCGAGTCGCTGTCCGAGATCGGCGTGCAGGGCATTACCGTTACTGAGGTCAAGGGCTTCGGTCGGCAGAAGGGTCACACCGAGCTGTATCGCGGCGCGGAATACGTAGTCGATTTCCTGCCGAAGGTGAAGATTGATGTCGCCATTGACGACAAGGATCTTGACCGGGTTATCGAAGCGATAACCAAGGCCGCCAACACCGGCAAGATCGGTGACGGCAAGATCTTCGTGGTCAATCTGGAACAGGCTATTCGCATCCGTACCGGCGAAACCGATACCGACGCAATCTAAGCCGCCAAACCCCAACGCCCCAGGAGAAAACAATATGACTCTGCGTAAATTCGCAGGGCTCGGAGCCCTGTTGTCCATCGTAATGCCAAGCCTGGCCATGGCGGCAGACGAAGTGGCTGCTCCAGTCCTCAACTCTGGCGACACCGCCTGGATGCTGACCGCCACCGCACTGGTGCTGTTCATGACCATTCCCGGCCTGGCGCTGTTCTACGGCGGCATGGTCCGCTCCAAAAATATTCTGTCGGTGATGATGCAGTGCTTCGCCATCACTGGCCTGATCAGCATCCTGTGGGTCGTCTACGGCTACAGCATTGCGTTCGATACCACCGGTATGGAACAGGGTGTGGTCAACTTCAATTCCTTCTTCGGCGGCATGGGCAAGGCGTTCCTGGCGGGTGTGACCCCAGCCAGCATCACCGGGCCTGCGGCGTTGTTCCCGGAAGCGGTGTTCATCACCTTCCAGATGACCTTCGCCATCATCACCCCGGCGCTGATCGTCGGTGCCTTCGCTGAGCGTATGAAGTTCTCTGCGATGCTGATCTTCATGGGCATCTGGTTCACCCTGGTTTATGCGCCAATCGCGCACATGGTCTGGAGCGGCAACGGCGGCCTGATGTGGGACTGGGGCGTGCTGGACTTTGCCGGCGGCACCGTGGTGCACATCAACGCCGGTGTGGCTGGGCTGGTGGCGTGCATCGTGCTCGGCAAGCGTAAAGGCTTCCCTACCACTCCGATGGCACCGCACAACCTGGGTTACACCCTGGTGGGCGCGGCAATGCTGTGGATCGGTTGGTTCGGCTTCAACGCCGGCTCCGCTGCTGCGGCCAACGGCACTGCTGGCATGGCGATGCTGGTCACTCAGATCGCTACCGCTGCTGCGGCGTTGGGCTGGATGTTCGCCGAGTGGATCACTCACGGCAAGCCAAGTGCACTGGGCATCGCCTCGGGCGTAGTCGCTGGCCTGGTAGCTGTTACACCAGCCGCCGGTACCGTTGGCCCGATGGGCGCTCTGGTAATCGGCCTGGTGGCCGGTGTGGTCTGCTTCTTCTGCGCGACCAGCCTCAAGCGTAAGCTGGGCTACGACGACTCCCTGGACGCATTCGGCGTGCACGGTATCGGCGGCATCGTCGGTGCGATCCTCACAGGTGTATTCGCAGCCCCTGCTTTGGGCGGCTTCGGCACCGTCACTGACATCGCGGCTCAAGTCTGGATCCAGTGCAAGGGTGTTGGCTTCACCGTGATCTACACGGCGATCGTCACCTACGTCATCCTCAAGGTGCTCGATATGGTCATTGGCCTGCGTGTTACCGAAGAGGAAGAGGCTGTCGGCCTCGACCTGGCGCAACACAACGAACGCGGCTACAACTTGTAAGTGCGCGTAAAAAAAATGCCCGGCTTGCCGGGCATTTTTTTGCCTGGTGTTTGTCAGTCGTAAGACGCTGTGCCGGTTTTTGCGCAAAGTTTGTGATCGGCCGCACACGGCACTTTTCAGTGTGCGAATGTCTTACAGGCACGTAGGCGTATTCGGCACTTTGTTTTTTCCCAGAGCGCGCTAGAATGCGCGCCGATGGGCGGAGAACTCTATGTGGCAACAGACCCTGATTACCCTGCGGGCCAAGCCCCGGGGCTTTCACTTGGTGACCGATGAGTTGCTTGCCGGCTTGCCTGAATTGAAGGCGTGTCGTGTGGGCCTGTTACACCTGTGGTTGCAGCACACCTCGGCTTCTCTGACCGTCAACGAGAATGCCGATCCGGCGGTTCGCCGTGACTTCGAACGGTTTTTCAACTTGCTGGTGCCGCAAGGCCGTGCCGGGTTCGAACACAATGACGAAGGTCCGGATGATCTGCCGGCGCACTTCAAGGCCAGTCTCCTGGGCTGTCAGCTGAGTTTGCCGGTCAAGGCCGGCCGCTTGGCGATGGGTACCTGGCAAGGTGTTTATCTGGGCGAGCACCGTGATCATGGCGGTGCTCGTAAAGTCCTCGCCACCTTGCACGGTGACGGGGCGTAAGCCACTGGTTATCCAGTGGATGTTGATTTTTCCCTGGCGGCCTCGACAGAGGGCGAAGCTGGGCTATAACTAATCTGCTTTTCGCAAGTCATGAGGTAGAACATGAGCGACGATGATCTGGAAAACGACGAACTCGAAGTAGGTGACGAAGACGACACCGAAGAAGGTCTTGAAGCAGCAGCGGAAGACGTTGCGGACGACGATGGTGGCGATGATGCGCCTGCCCCTGCGGCCAAAGGCAAAGCCAAGGCAGCTGTTTCGGTAGATGAATTGCCGAGCGTTGAGGCCAAGAACAAAGAGCGCGATGCTCTGGCCCGTGCGATGGAAGAATTCCTCGCTAAAGGCGGCAGAGTGCAGGAAGTCGAGGCTAACGTGGTGGCAGACCCACCCAAGAAGCCGGATAACAAGTACGGCAGCCGACCTATCTGAGGTCAGTCACCTGCTTGTAAGAAAAAGCCCGCCGTCGCTGCGGGCTTTTTCATGCTTGCTGATTTATTTGAGCTTCGTGGTGATCCCCATATTGGGATCTCTAGTACTACTGCCACTTGCGGAGTAATTCCGGCAGCTCCGTAAGGCTACGAATCTCCGCGTCGGGGCGTTTATCCCCCTCCCACACCTTGGCGCTGGGGTTAAACCACACGGCCCGCAGCCCCGCCTGCTGCGCCCCAGCAATGTCGTCCCCGGGATGGTCGCCAACATGCACCGCTGCGCTGGCATCCACTCCGCCGCGTTGCAGTGCTTCCTGGAACAGCCGCGCATCCGGCTTGGCAATACCAATATCTTCAGCGCGCAGCGCAAAGTGAAAGTAGTCAGCCAGGCCCACACGCTGCACATCGGCATTGCCATTGGTGATCACACCCAGCAGAAAGTGCTGGCGCAGCGCTTGCAACATCGGCTCGGCTTCAGGGAAGGGAGTGAGCTGATGACGGGCGTGAATGAACGCCTCGAAGCACACGTCTGCCATTTCCGTGGCTTGCGGCTGTGGATATCCGGCCTCCTCGAAGGCGTGCATCAGCACCCGGTGGCGCAACACGCTGATGCGGTGTTTGAGCTCCGGATGACGCTGCAGCACCTGTTGGCGCAGGCTGGCGAAATGCTCCAGTGGCAGGTCGCCGACGTTGGGGGCATGCACGACCAGCCATTCGCGCATCGACGCTTCGGCGCTGATGATGACGGGTACGTTGTCCCAGAGCGTGTCGTCTAGGTCGAAGGTGATCAGCTTGATACTCATGAGTCGCCGCCCTTGATGCGTTTGGCCCGTGGATGGGCGCTGTCGTACACCGTTGCCAGGTGCTGGAAGTCCAGATGGGTGTAGATCTGCGTGGTCTTGATATCGGAGTGGCCCAGCAACTCCTGCACGGCGCGCAGATCCTGGGACGATTCCAGCATATGGCTGGCAAAGGAGTGCCGCAGCATATGCGGGTGCAGGTTTTGGCCCAGTTCGCGCTCCCCGGCGGCTTTGACCCGCACCTGAATAGCCCGCGGCCCCAGTCGCCGGCCTTGCTGGCTGATAAACACGGCGTCGTCCGCCGGGTTGGCCAACGCCCGCAGCGGAAGCCAGAGTTGCAGGGCTTCGCGGGCCTTCCTGCCCACCGGCAGCACGCGTGTTTTGCTGCCTTTGCCGAGTACTTGCACCAGGCCGTCTGCCAGGTCCAATTGGTCTAGGTTCAGGCCGGTGAGTTCCGACAGGCGCAGGCCCGAGGAATAGAACAGCTCCAGGATCGCCTGGTCGCGGTGGGCGAGGAAGTCATCCTCTACGGCGCCATCGAGCAATTGCAGGGCGCGGTCGGTGTCCAGGGTCTTGGGCAGGCGCCGTTCGCCCTTGGGCGGAGACAGGCCGTTGGCCGGGTCGTGGTCGCACAGGCCTTCGCGGTTGAGGTAGTGATAGAGCCCGCGCACAGCCGACAGCAGGCGAGCCAGGCTGCGCGAGGATTGGCCCGTCTGGTGCAAGCGCGCGATCAGGCTGCGCAGGCTTTGGATATCCAAGGCCTTCCAACTGGTGACCTGCTGTTTTTCGCAGTAGGCCAGGACCTTGTTCAAGTCCCGCCGATAGGCTTCCAGTGTGTGGGGCGACACCTGGCGCTCGTTGCGCAGGTGAGCGCAGTAAGCGTCCAGTTGCCGTTCCATGGCTAGCGCACCGCGCGCAGGGCGGTGGTGAAGCGCGGCAGGACGCGGCCCAACACTTCGGCGATATAGGTCAGGAACAGCGTGCCCACCGAGCTTTTGTAGTGCGCAGGATCACGGCTGGCGATAGCCAGCACGCCATGCAAGCCTTGATGGCTGAGGGCGACCACAGCTGTGGAGCCGATCTCCTTGAGCTGTTCGGGACCAAACAGGAAGTCCAGCTCATGCTCGCGCAAGGTGCCGCTGATGGTCTTGCCTTCGGACAACAGGCCGCCAATCGCGGTCTGTGCGTCGCTGCCGCTGACCCAGCGGCCTACAGGCATCGGGTTGTCGCTGAATAGGATCAGGCTGACAAATGGCACTTGGAAGTCCTGGCGCAGGCTGTCTTCCACGGCGATCACGGTTTCTTCCAGGCTGGTGGCGTCCATCAGCGCAAGGATCAGGCGACGTGTTTTGTCGAACAAGCGGTCGTTGTCGCGGGCGACGTCCATCAAGTGCGAGAGCTTATGACGCATCTCGATATTGCGCTCGCGCAGGATCTTCATCTGTCGTTCCACCAGCGACACGGTGTCGCCGCGCTGGTGGGGGATGCGCAGCGCTGGCAGCAGTTCTTCGTGCTCGACGAAGAAATCCGGATTCGCCTCAAGGTACGCCGCGACAGCAGCGGCCTCCAGACTTTCGCTCGGGGTTGCGGGTGCGGGTACTTGAGGCTTATCGGTCATTAGCTTGGCTCACTCATAGACGGACCTGTCCTTCGTATACACGCGAGGCCGGCCCGGTCATCAGCACCGGGTGGCCAGGGCCTGCCCATTCGATGGACAGGCGTCCACCGGGCAGGTCGATCAGCAGCGGCGAATCCATCCACCCCTGGCTGATCGCGGCCACGGCAGCGGCGCAAGCACCGGTGCCGCAGGCCTGGGTTTCGCCGGCGCCGCGTTCCCACACACGCAATTGCGCGCGGGAACGGTCGATCACCTGCAGGAAACCCACGTTGACCCGTGCCGGAAAGCGCGGGTGGTGTTCGATCTTCGGCCCCAGTTCATGTACGGGGGCATTGTTGATGTCGTTGACCCGCAACACAGCATGGGGGTTGCCCATGGAGACGGCCGCCAAGTCGACGATCTTGCCGTCGACATCGACTGCGTAGCTGGTGGCCTGCTCGCTGGCCTGGAACGGAATATCCGCTGGCACCAAGCGCGGCGCGCCCATGTTGACGCTGATTTGGCCGTCGCTGCGAATATCCAGCTCGATCACGCCGCTCTTGGTCTCGACGCGGATCTGGCGCTTGGCGGTCAAGCGCTTATCCAGCACGAAACGCGCGAAACAGCGCGCACCGTTGCCGCACTGTTCCACTTCGGAACCGTCGGAGTTGAAGATCCGATAACGGAAATCCACCTCCGGGTTGCTTGGCGCCTCGACGATCAGCAATTGGTCGAAGCCAATCCCTGTATGCCGGTCGCCCCACTGTTTAGCGTGCTTGGGCAGGATGTGCGCGTGCTGGCTGACCAGGTCGAGGACCATGAAATCATTGCCGAGCCCGTGCATCTTGGTAAAACGCAGCAGCATGGCTTACTCCGGCAGCAGGCTTTCGCCAGCATACAACTCGGCTACCGTCTCGCGGCGACGCACTTCAAACGCTTGATCACCGTCCACCAGTACCTCGGCGGTACGGCCGCGGGTGTTGTAGTTGGAACTCATGACAAACCCGTAGGCACCAGCCGAATGCACGGCCAGCAGATCGCCTTCCTCCAGCGCAAGCTGACGATCCTTGGCGAGGAAGTCGCCGGTTTCGCAGATCGGGCCGACGATGTCATAGGCGCGAGCTTCGCTGTCGCGAGGCGTCACAGCGGTTACATTCATCCAGGCCTGGTACAGCGCCGGGCGGATCAGGTCGTTCATCGCCGCGTCGACGATGGCGAAATCCTTGTGCTCGGTGTGCTTGAGGTACTCGACCTGGGTCAGCAGCACGCCGGCGTTGGCGACGATGTAGCGGCCCGGCTCGAACATCAGCGTCAGGTCGCGACCTTCGATGCGCTCGCGCACGGCCTGGATATAGTCGGCAATCAGCGGCGGCTCTTCATCGCGATACCGCACGCCCACGCCGCCACCGAGGTCGATGTGGTGCAGGTAGATGCCGCATTCGCCCAGGCGATCAATCAGCGCCAGCAGGCGGTCTAGGGCATCTAGGAACGGCGGCAGAGTGGTCAGTTGCGAACCGATGTGGCAGTCGACGCCCAGCACTTCCAGGTTCGGCAACTGCGCGGCGCGGATATACACGTCCTCGGCGTCAGCAATGGCGATGCCGAACTTGTTCTCTTTGAGACCGGTGGAAATGTACGGGTGGGTGCCAGCATCGACGTCCGGGTTGACGCGCAGGGAGATCGGCGCGCGTACGCCCATTTCGGCGGCTACGACCTGCAGGCGCTCCAGCTCGTCGGTGGATTCGATGTTGAAGCAATGCACACCGACTTCCAGGGCACGGCGCATGTCTTCGCGGCTCTTGCCGACGCCGGAGAACACGATCTTGTCAGCCTGGCCACCAGCTGCCAGTACCCGCTCCAGCTCGCCACGGGAGACGATGTCAAAACCAGCGCCCATACGCGCCAGGACATTCAGTACACCCAGATTGGAGTTTGCCTTGACCGCGTAGCACACCAAGTGCGGTACGCCGTCCAGTGCGTCGGTGAAGGAGCGGTATTGAGCTTCGATGTGAGCGCGTGAGTACACGTACGTCGGGGTACCAAAGCGCTGGGCAATCGCGGACAGCGCCACGCCTTCCGCGAACAGCTCGCCGTCCCGGTAGTTAAAAGCGTCCATGGAGCTCCCTTATTCGTAGGTGTCGTGCTTATGCGCTTTGGATGGCTTTTGCGACGATTGCGCCTGTTCATTCGGGTCTTTGCTGTCATCGGGCAGGTACAGCGGGCCTTTTTGACCACAGGCACTAACGAGGCAAGCGACCGCGACGAGCGCAGCAAGGGAAGAGATCAGGCGCTTCATGGCGAAATCCTTGAATATGCATTAATTGCGCCCGAGTATACCGACCACCCGCCAGCTTGCCTATGCGCCGAAATACCCGTCCGGCGGGGGTTTGCCGACATGAAGGTGAAGCGGGCTACGCTGGCAGAGGATATTTCATACCGTCATCGGTAATGAAATCGGTATCCTTTGCAATCGGCGAGGCTCGCCCGTATCGTGCGGCGCTTGAGCAAAACCAGACACTTTTGAGGTTGCCACAATGAGTTTGACCGAAGCCCGTTTTCACGACCTGGTGGATGCGACCCAGCAGGCGCTGGAAGATATTTTTGACGACAGCGGCCTGGATGTGGACCTGGAAAACTCGGCCGGCGTGCTGACCGTCAAGTTCGAGAGTGGCCAGCAACTGATCTTCAGTCGCCAGGAACCCCTGCGTCAGCTGTGGCTGGCGGCGCGCTCCGGTGGCGTTCACTTCGACTACGACGAAGAAAGCGGCAAATGGCAGTGCGATAAGAGTGAAGAGTTGTTGGGCGAGATGCTCACGCGCCTGGTCCACGAATATACCGGCGCCGAGCTGGATTTCGACGAGATTTGACCGTGACTGAGCCTGCGCCCGTACGTCCGCCAAAGCCGCTGTTCAGTAATGTCAGCCCGGCGGTGCCGTCACCTTGTATCAGTTTGTGTCGTCTGGACGAGCAAAAAGTCTGCCTCGGCTGCTTTCGTCACGTTGAAGACATCCGCGAATGGCGCTCCGCCGACGATGCCCGGCGCAGGGTGATCTGCGCCGAGGCCGAGCAGCGCAGGGCGCACGCCTGAGGCTGTCTTGTTTATTTGTGACGCTGTGGTAGTGTCCGGGTACGCCTCAACTCATCGAGGCCCGCGAGAACCCCGCCTTTTTTTGGCGGGGTTTTGCTTTTTTGTGCAGAAAAAAGGAGTCTGCCTGAATCATGACCACCGCACCGTCCATCATCCTCACCCGTCTTGACGTGCAGCGTCTGGAGCAACTGATCGACCGCTTGGGCGACGAAACTCCCGGCGTCGAAGCGTTGCAAGCCGAACTCGATCGCGCCGAAGAAGTGGTTGGCCACGATGAAGTGCCTGCGGGTGTCGTGACCATGAACTCCAGCGTACATTGCCGTGAGCAAGGCAGCGGCAAGGACTACCACCTGACGCTGGTCTATCCGAAAGATGCCAATGCAGACGCCGGCAAGATCTCGATCCTGGCACCCGTGGGCAGCGCGTTGTTAGGCCTGAAAGTGGGCCAGCATATCGACTGGCCGGCACCTGGCGGCAAGACCCTCAAGCTTGAATTGCTCAGTGTTGAAGGCCAGCCAAAAGACGGCGGCGCCTTCACTCTCTAAATCTGGCTCAGCGCCTCGTTGAGCGACAGCTCCAGCTCGGCCTTGTAACGCAGGTAAAGGTTGCTCGGGCTCTGCACATCACCGAGCAGGCCCGATAGATCCAGGTCGGTGATGTAGCAACGGTAGCGCTCGGTTTCCCGGCGCTGTCCAACGATCTCCTGGGCGACCACGGCAAATAGCTGGTCGCCGAATTCCAATTCGGAAAACTCCCGCTGATTGCAGTACAGGGTAATGCCCACCTTGCCGTGTGCTGCTTTGCCGATAATCGCCTGCACGTCGTAAAACGGTTTGTTCGTTGGATTGTGCGGCGCCGGCCGAGGTTCGATCCCGCGGGCGCGTCCGCTTCCTGTCGGCAATAGTTGGTAATACAAGGTCTGCACCGCGCCCAGGGGTTGTTGCGTGTCCAGCGGCGACAACGCATCCCGCCGATAGATGATGGATTGCAGAAAGCGCTGCAAAGGCGCCAGCAGGCTCTGCTCATCATGAAACGGCAGGCGCTGCTGCCAGAGCGCGTTGAACTCATCCAGCACATACAGCTCGGCGAAATCCTCATTGACCCGGTAGAACACTTGCACGCAATCAGCCATGCCCATGGGCAGCAGCAGCGCCAGGTCGTGGTCTTCCAGGGCCATCGTGTCCAGATGCAGCGGGCTGTAGCTGGCCAGCTCCTCGCTGAGGTAGGCGATCAGCGCGTCCTGGGTTGCCAGTGACACATGGGTGGCTTGGCCCGGCATCAACTCCATTACGTGGTAGTGCTGCTGAACTTGCAGCAAGTAGCGGTGGTTGGACTGACCCAGCAGCAGGTTCTGCGCGGTGTCGAAGATTTCCTCCACGCGCTGGGCAATGAACTGCGCACGGTTATGACAGAAGCAGCGTACCCGCAGACGCGGCAGGCGGTCCGATGGCAGTTGGTTGAGGTAGTCGCGCAGGCAATCGAGCAAAGCGTGCGGGCCGTCGTAACGGCTGACCATCACCTCGTTCCAGCTGTTGAGCGTGACTTGGTCCAGGGTCAGCACCAGGTTATCGCGAACACCGGCATAACTCAGGGAGTCGGTGCGCTCGGTGGTCATCAGGATGTTCAGGTCGCGGTGATGCTTGAGCGGGTCGACGCCGACGTTGATCAGCAGCAACACTTCCTCGGGCACCGCCGATCGCAGCAGGCTTATTTCATCGACGCTGGTCAGGGGCAGGGCGACCGTTTGTTGCAGGCTGCCCAGCAGGTTGAACAACTCGAATTCGGTCATGTCGCTGGTGCCGGGGTGCAGCGCCAGGCGCGTGCTGCTGTCGATTACACCGTTGCGATGGCACCACGTCAGCATTTCCAGCAGGTCGCGGCTGCGCTTGATCGGCGCAAAGTGTTCCCACTCCAGGGCCGTGAGGTTGCCGTTGTACAACCCCCAGTGATGCTGGCCGGGTTCCTTGCGGTTGGGCGACTGCACCAGGGTCAAGGTGTCTTCAGCCAGGTCCGGTGCGATGCCGGGGTTGATGAATTCGACCTTGCCGGCCTTGCGCTCAAAAGCGGCATACAGGCGCCGGCCCAGCACGTTAAGGTCGCGCTTGTTGATCAGGCTGACGGTTTGTTCGGTCCGGGCAAACTGGGTCAGGAAGCGATAGCTGTAGTTCAGCTCGCTGACCAGGGCGCGGCGTTCCGAGGCCACCTGACGCACTTTCCACTGGCTGCGGCTGTCCAGCAGGGCGAGTTGACGCTGGTCCCAGCTCCATTCGCGGGCCAGGCGCTCCAGCAACAGTCGCTGCCAACTGCTGGTGCGTTGGCCGGCGGTGAGCTTGCGATTGACCTTCAGGTACAGCGCGCGGCGTACCAATTCCAGGCGTTCGGGCTCGTTGCGTGCCTTGAGGTATTCCTCGATGCGGCGGTACACCACGATGTATGGGTCCAGCTCATCCAGGTCCATCTGGTTCGCGAACACCGCGCGCTTGAAGCGCAGGCTCAGGCAATGCACGTTGGGGTGTTCGCTGGCGTAGACCTCAGTCAGCAGCAGTTTGAGCACCGATTTGTAAGGTGACTCGATGCCTTTGAACAACTGCCATAGACCGGCTCCGATGAATTCGCCGGGTGGAATATGTGCCAGGTGGCCGAGGTCAAGGGTTTCATCGGCGCGGATAAACCGCTTGGAGAGCAGTGTGTGGGTGAATTCGGCGTAACGGGTCTCTTCGTATACCGGCACCAGCCACCAAATCGGCGTGCGCCCGGCCAACCAGATGGCTGTGCGGTAGAACTCGTCCAGCAGCAGGTAATGCTGGGTGGTACCGCAGTCGTCGGAGCTCAGTTGGGTGTCGCGCTCGCCGAGTACGAAGCGCGTTGGCTCGATCAGGAAGAAGTGTGCCTCGGCACCCATGGTGAGGGCCCAGGCTTCTAGCAGTTGGCATTTCTTGCGCAGTTCGGCCAGCTCGTTTTCGCCCAGGTCGGGGGCGTGGCACACCCATACGTCCATATCGCTCTGATCCGCTTGGGCGAGGGTGCCAAGGCTGCCCATCAGAAATAGGCCATGGATAGGCTTGGGCTGATTGACCGGGCGCGGCTTGTAAGAGAACGAGCGGGTCAGGCGTTGGGCTTCGGCCAAGGCCTGAGCGTCGGGCTCGAAATTCGAAAGCCCGGCTGGCGTGCTGCCCGAAACATAACCGGGCAACAGCGGATGATTAACGTGAAAAAACAGTGGCAGGAGGGTCAGCACGCTTTGCTGGCGCGGCGTCAGCCCCTCGACGGCACGCGCCATGCGCCCCTCATTGAGGGCCATGAAGCGCGCGCGCAATTGGGCCAGCACCTTGCGGTCGATGCCTTCGTCCAAGTCAGGGCGGATTTCATGGGTGCGGGTCATGTCGAACTCGGTGGCTCGCAGGGCCCGACGTGGGCGGCCGTGTAGGAGTTTACAGCCAGTGGCGTAGGAGGTTTAGCGGAAATGGTCTTTGACGCCAGAATTTTAACTGGCCCACGGCAACGCCCTTGGAATCCGCAGTGAGCGGACTCCATGGGCGGTATCGGGTATCAGGCTGCTTCTTTGGTGCTGGCAGTGGTCAGAATAGTCAGCAGGGTTTGGGCCTGCTCTGCGGCGTCCCGACCGAGGCTGGTCAGATAGCCCCCGTCTGGCTGGTCGATAAGTCCTTTGGCATGGAGGCGCTTGGCAGCGGCGATGGCAGTAGGAGCGGCGGTCTGATGGACCTTCAGACCTTCCTTGGTGCTGTCCAAGGGGAAGAGTACAAGGATTTCCAGTTCGGCAACCAATTCAGGGGTATACGACATAAGGACTCCAGACTTTCTAAAATTTATTAGAGGCTAGCAGGCCATAAGGTGAACGCACTTTGCCGAACTGTCCAGCGTGTTGCTGCGTGCCGGGATTATTCCTTTTCAGGCGGCAACTCAGGCAACGCCCGCAGCGCGGTTTCATACCATTCGGTATTGAAGGCGCGGTCCTCGTCCAGCATCGCGTCGATCTCGAACGCCAGCACGTGGGCCATAAGATTCAGGATGTCTTCGCGTTCATAACCCACCAGGGTCAGTTTGTTGAAGGTCGCTTTGGCGGCGGGGGGATTGTCGCTTTCGATCTGGTTCTCGATCGCTTCGATCAGGGTGTTTTCGGTGAATTCTTCTTCGTCACTGTCGATATCGGTCGGCTCGCTCATGGCAGGCTCCTCAAGGAAAGGGCGCCAGTCTACCTCCATTCAGGCAGGTGATGCTGCTGGTCAGGCTGGGCGCCAAGATCTATAACTCTTGCAGCCAACCCCGCACACGGCCTGGAGGCTTTGCGATGCTCAAGCTCTACGGATTTTCGGTCAGCAACTACTACAACATGGTGAAACTGGCGCTGTTGGAGAAAGGGCTCCTGTTTGAAGAGGTACCTTTCTATGCCGGTCAAACCCCGGAAGCCCTGGCAATCAGTCCGCGCGGCAAGGTACCGGCGCTTGGCGTAAAGCAGGGGTTTATCAACGAAACCAGCGTGATACTCGAATACATCGAGCAAACCCAGGAAGGCCCTTCGCTGTTGCCGGCAGACCCATTCCAGCGTGCCCAAGTGCTGGCGCTGTGCCGGGAAATCGAGCTGTACATCGAATTGCCCGCCCGCGCGTGTTTTGCCGAGGCGTTTTTCGGTATGCCGGTGCCGGAGGCGATCAAGGAAAAATCCAAGGCTGAGTTGCTGCTGGGGATCGGTTCTTTAGGTCGGCACGGCAAGTTCGCGCCTTACGTGGCGGGGGAGAGTTTTACGATTGCGGATCTGTATTTCATGTACAGCGTGAACCTCGCCTATGGCGTGGGCGAGAAGCTGTTTGGATTGGATTTGCTGGCTGAGTTGCCAAAGGCGAAAGCGTTGTTGGAGCGATTGCATGCCATGCCCAACGCCCAAAAGGTGGCAGCGGACCGGGAGGCGGCGATGCCTGCGTTTATGGCGATGATTGCGGCCAAAAAGTGATCAAGTGTGGGAGGGGGCAAGCCCCTCCCACATTTTTTAGCGGCTGGCGAGCAACGCCTGGCCGCGTACGACCGCTGCCTTCACCTGCGCGGGCGCAGTGCCGCCGATGTGATTACGCGCATTCACCGAACCTTCCAGGGTCAGTACGGCGAACACATCCTGCTCGATCTGGTCGCTGAACTGGCGCAGTTCTTCCAGACTCATTTCTGCCAGGTCTTTGCCGGTTTCCACGCCGTATTTCACTGCGTGGCCGACGATTTCGTGGCAGTCACGGAACGGCAGGCCACGGCGTACCAGGTAGTCCGCCAGGTCCGTTGCCGTGGAGAAACCGCGCAAGGCCGCTTCACGCATGATCGCGTGTTTTGGCTTGATCGCCGGGATCATGTCGGCAAAGGCACGCAGCGAGTCGCGCAGGGTGTCGGCGGCGTCGAACAGCGGTTCCTTGTCTTCCTGATTGTCCTTGTTGTAGGCCAACGGCTGGCCTTTCATCAGGGTCAGCAGGCCCATCAGTGCGCCGAATACGCGGCCGCTCTTGCCGCGGACCAGCTCTGGCACGTCGGGGTTTTTCTTTTGCGGCATGATCGAGCTGCCGGTGCAGAAGCGATCCGGCAGGTCGATGAACTGGAATTGCGCGCTGGTCCACAGCACCAACTCTTCGGAGAAGCGTGACAGGTGCATCATCGCAATGCTGGCGGCGGCGCAGAATTCGATGGCGAAGTCACGGTCCGAGACGCCGTCCAGGGAGTTGCCGCCCACAGCGTCGAAGCCCAGCAGTTGTGCGGTGTACTCGCGGTCGATCGGGTAAGTGGTGCCAGCCAGCGCGGCGCTACCCAATGGCATACGGTTGGCGCGCTTGCGGCAATCGACCAGGCGCTCGTAGTCGCGGCTGAGCATTTCGAACCAGGCCAGCAGGTGGTGACCGAACGTCACAGGCTGGGCGGTTTGCAGGTGAGTGAAGCCGGGCATGATGGTGTCCGATTCGCGTTCGGCCTGCTCCAGCAGGCCTTTTTGCAGGCGAGTTATTTCGGACAGGATCAGGTCGATTTCATCGCGCAGCCACAGGCGGATATCGGTGGCCACTTGGTCGTTACGGCTACGACCGGTGTGCAGTTTCTTGCCGGTCACACCGATACGGTCGGTGAGGCGGGCCTCGATATTCATGTGCACGTCTTCCAGGTCGACGCGCCAGTCGAACGTACCGGCTTCGATCTCACCGCGGATGGTGGTCAGGCCGTCAATGATGCTGTCGCGCTCGGCGTCGGTCAGCACGCCGACTTTGGCCAGCATCGTCGCGTGGGCGATGGAGCCCATGATGTCGTGGCGGTACAGGCGCTGGTCGAAGGTGACGGAGGCGGTGAAGCGGGCGACGAAGGCGTCGACGGGTTCACTGAAGCGGCCGCCCCAGGACTGGTTGGTCTTGTCGGTGCTCATGGATTCGCTCGTGGTCTGCTTAATAAAGAGGCGTGGAAGTCTGCCGGCGATAATAACAGGGTTGCCCGTGGAGGCGGTGCTGCGGGTCGTCGGCATTTTTATTTGTGCAAAGGATGGCTAAGTGCCTTGCCGCCGAACGCGTCCGGGAAGAGACTGGAGGTAGATGTTTATCGAAACGATATTTGACGATTGCGCAATATCGTTCCGGTGAGCGTCTACAGTTGGACTGATAGTGTGTGAATGCACCAAAGTCGGGTATTGCGGTCAGAGCCTGACTATCCATTTAAAAGGGGGGTATTCGGATTGTGTATCAGCAAACCCTACGACGATGCCCGATGGCAGCAGGTCTTGGGCGCTATTGAACAGGTCCGGGTAAATATGGGTGCCGCTGTCAGGGCACTTTTTGCCGCTCGCGCTAGTCTTAGCGTGGATCGCTGTGACGCAAGTCACCGCACCTGTCTACGCTATCCTTGTGCGAGACTCACGCAGGAATCCAGCGCTATATGAATGTCCTGATCGTTGATGACGAACCCCAAGCCCGCGAGCGACTGACCCGCTTGGTCAGTGAACTTGAGGGTTATACAGTCCTTGAGCCGAGTGCCACCAACGGGGAGGAGGCGTTGACGCTGATCGACAGCCTCAAGCCCGACCTGGTGTTGCTCGATATCCGCATGCCGGGCCTTGATGGCCTGCAAGTCGCCGCCCGGCTGAGCGAGCGAGAATCGCCACCCGCCCTGGTGTTATGCGCCGCGCAAGAAGAGTTTGCTGAGCAGACGCTGGAAGCCAGTGGCGTCAGCTTTGTGATTAAACCAGTGACTGCCGAAGCCTTGCTCAAGGCCATGAAGAAAGCCGAGCGCCCCAACCGCGCCCAACTGGCAGCCTTGACCCAGCCTGCCGCCCAAAGTGGTAACGGGCCGCGCAGCCACATCAGCGCACGTACGCGCAAAGGGATTGAGCTGATCCCACTGAGCCAGGTTGTTTATTTTATTGCCGATCACAAGTACGTGACCCTGCGACATGAGGCTGGCGAAGTGTTGCTCGATGAGCCGCTCAAGGCCCTTGAGGATGAGTTCGGCGAACGCTTCGTGCGTATCCACCGCAATGCGTTGGTGGCCCGCGAGCGGATCGAACGTCTTCAACGCACACCTCTGGGACACTTCCAGTTGTTCCTTAAAGGGCTTAACGGCGATGCTTTGATCGTCAGTCGACGCCATGTCGCGGGCGTGCGCAAAATGATGCAGCAGCTTTAGTTCGAGGGCTGTAGCGAGGCCTGAATTCCTTATCCCGGTGCGACGTGGCCAGGGAGGCCCCGCACTTGCTGATTCAAATCAAAGCGCATTTGCCTGAGCTGTTATTATCTGCCGTATCTATTCAGTACGGATTGATCCATGTCCTCTCGCGAAATCCGCATCGCCACCCGTAAAAGTGCTCTGGCCTTATGGCAGGCCGAATACGTCAAAGCACGCCTTGAACAGGCCCATCCCGGCCTCACGGTGTCCCTGGTGCCCATGGTCAGTCGCGGCGACAAGCTGCTTGACTCGCCACTGTCGAAAATCGGGGGCAAGGGCCTGTTCGTCAAGGAACTGGAAACTGCGCTGCTGGAAAACGAAGCCGACATCGCCGTGCACTCGATGAAAGACGTGCCCATGGACTTTCCCGAAGGCCTGGGCCTTTTTTGCATCTGCGAGCGCGAAGACCCGCGTGATGCCTTCGTTTCCAACACCTATGCATCCCTGGATGAGCTGCCGCTGGGCAGCATCGTCGGCACCTCCAGCTTACGTCGTCAGGCCCAGCTGCTGACCCGCCGTCCAGACCTGCAGATCCGCTTTCTACGTGGCAACGTCAACACTCGCCTGGCTAAGCTGGATGCTGGCGAATATGACGCGATCATCCTGGCTGCCGCTGGTTTGATCCGTCTGGGTTTCGAAGATCGCATCACCTCCGCCATCAGCGTCGAAGACAGCTTGCCAGCGGGTGGGCAGGGCGCCGTGGGCATCGAATGTCGCACCGCCGACAGCCAAATCCACGAACTTCTCAAGCCGCTCGATCACCACGATACCGAAGTGCGTGTCACAGCCGAGCGAGCTCTGAACAAGCACCTCAATGGCGGCTGCCAAGTGCCGATTGCTTGCTACGCCGTGCTCGAAGGTGAAGACCTGTGGCTGCGTGGCCTGGTCGGCGACCCTGACGGCGGCACTTTGTTGACGGCAGAAGTGCGCGGGCCGCAGCGTGATGCCACGGCGTTGGGTATCCAGGTCGCTGAAGAGCTACTGGATAAAGGCGCTGGTGCCATTCTGCAAAAAGTCTACGGTGAGGCCGGTCCGCAGTGAGTGGGTGGCGAGTGCTGCTGACGCGGCCTGCAGAGGAATCGACCGCCCTGGCGGCGTCGTTATCTGAAGCCGGCATTTTCAGCAGCAGTTTGCCCCTGCTGGACACTGAGCCTTTACCCATCACGCCCGAGCAACAGGCTGTCTTCCGTGACCTGCATCGCTATTGCGCGGTGATCGTGGTGAGCAAGCCCGCTGCGCGCCTTGCCCTGCAGCAGTTGGCTCATCATCCCAAGCCACAAATGCCTTGGTTCAGCGTCGGCGCGGCAACAGCGCAGGTACTGTCCGATCAGGGCCTGAACATTCATTATCCCCAAAGCGGCGACGACAGCGAGGCCTTGCTTCAATTACCGGCGTTGCGCGAGGCTATCGCGTGCCGCGATTCGCGGGTGTTGATTCTGCGTGGCGAGGGCGGTCGAGAGTTGCTGGCGGAGCGTTTGCGCGAGCAAGGTGCTAGTGTCGACTATCTGGAGTTGTACCGCCGTTTCCTGCCGACCTATGACGCCGGTGTGCTGGTGCAACGCATCCAGTTGGAACGCTTGAACGGCCTGGTGGTCAGCAGTGGGCAGGGTTTTTTGCACCTGCAAGCCTTGGCCGGCCCCGATTGGCCACAGGTGGCACAGCTGCCGTTGTTCGTGCCCAGCCCACGAGTCGCCGAGATGGCACGGACTGCTGGCGCAGAAAAAGTTGTGGATTGTCGCGGCGCGAGTGCCGCGGCTTTGTTAGTGGCGTTACGGAGTCATCCCGTTCCCACTCTCTGATACGCAAAGGACGGATACGTGAGCGAAACAGCCTTGCCTAAAGATGAAACCCAACCCGCACTCGATGCGCCGGTTGAGTCACCGGTCACCACGCCGCGCCGTGGCAATGGCCTGGCAGTTGTCGCCTTGCTGCTTGGCGCCGTGGGTGTTGCTGCCGGAGGTTGGGGGATCTGGCAGGTCCGCGCCCTGCAAGCCAGCAGCCAGCAGCAGCTGGGTCAGGTGCAGACCCTGGATGACCAATCCCAGTCCCTCAAGCAAAGTCAGCAGCAACTGGCTGCGCGCTTGGCCCAGTTGCCGGGCGCTGACGAGTTGGAAGAGCGCCGCCGTCTGGTCGCCCAGTTGCAAGGTGATCAGCAGCGCCTTAACCAGCGTCTGGAAACCGTGCTGGGGGCCAGCCGTAAAGACTGGCGCCTGGCCGAGGCCGAGCACCTGATCCGTCTGGCGAGTTTGCGGCTGTCCGCCCTGCAAGATATCAACAGTGCCCAGGCGCTGGTGCAGGGTGCCGACGAGATTCTTCGCGAGCAGAGCGATCCAGGTTCCTACGCTGCGCGAGAACAATTGGCCAAGAGCCTGGCCGCGTTGCGCAGTACCGAGCAGCCGGACCGTACCGGGCTCTACCTGCAATTGGCAGCCTTGCGTGACCAGGTTGTGCAGTTGGCAGCCATTGCCCCTGAATATCAACTCACCGAGCCCTCTGGGCAGGGGCGTCCAAGCACTGATACGGATAGCCGCTGGAGACAGTGGTGGGAGCAGATTTCCCGTTACTTCCGCATCGACTTCAATCCCGACGATAACATTCGACCACTGCTCGCCGGTCAGGGGCTGAACCAAGTTCGCCTGGCCCTGAGCCTGGCGCTGGAGCAGGCGCAATGGGCGGCGCTCAATGGAGAGTCGGCGGTGTACAGCCGTTCGCTGGGCGAGGCGCGCAGCGTGTTGCAGGACAACTTCAACCAGGACAATCCGCAGAGCAAGGCGATGCTGGCGCGTATCGCCGAGCTTGAGCCAAAAGCCGTGTCGGTAGTGACACCGGACCTAGCGGCGAGTCTGGCTGCGGTGCAGGCGTACCTAGAACGTCGTCATGTGTCTGCTGACGAAGCTAAGGCGGCGGCTGGCAAGCCGGCGATCCAGGAGTAGAGCCGATGAAGCGTTTCTATGTGATCCTGGTGCTGGTGGTTGCGATCGCCCTGGCACTCGCTGTGGGCATTTCGAAACACACCGGCTATGTGCTGATTACCTATCCTCATGTGCTGCATTACGAGTCGAGCCTATGGGCGACCGTGGTAGCAGTGTTTGCCATCGGCCTCGCCATTTACCTGATTCGCGTGTTGCTGAGCCTGTTGACCACCTCCGGTGGCGTGGTCAACCCGTGGTCTCGGCGTAACCGCAGTCGCCGTGTGCAGATCGCCATCGAACAGGGCCAGATGGACCTCGCTGAGGGCCGCTGGGCCAGCGCTGAGCGTCATCTGCATCGTGCAGCTGAAGCTGAGCGCCAGCCTTTGTTGTACTACCTGGGCGCGGCCCGTGCGGCGAATGAGCAGGGCCGTTATGAGGAGTCCGACGGTTTGCTGGCGCGTGCGCTGGAGCGTCAGCCCCAAGCGGAGTTGGCGGTCGCGTTGAGCCATGCGCAATTGCAGTTGGACCGTGGTGATACTGACGGCGCGTTGACGACCTTGCAGGTCATGCACGAGCGTCATCCCCATAACGCCCAGGTATTGCGCCAATTGCAGCGTTTGCACCAGCAGCGAGGCGACTGGTCTTCGGTCATTCGACTGCTGCCGGAGCTACGCAAGGACAAAGTGCTGCCTGCCAGCGAACTGGCCGAGTTGGAGCGCCGTGCCTGGGGCGAGAACCTGAGCCTGGCTGCTCAGCGCGAAGAGCAGGGCGAAGCAGGTTTGCAGTCCCTTGAGCGGGCCTGGCAGCAACTCACTTCGGCTCAGCGTCAGGAGCCTCAGTTGGTGCTGGCTTACGCCGAGCAACTGCGCCAGCTGGGCGCCGATGCCAAGGCGGAGGAGGCGTTGCGCGGTGCTATCAAACGCGGCTATGACAGCCACCTGATTCGTCTGTACGGCCTGCTGCGCGGCGGTGACCAGGCCCGGCAATTGAAGTTTGCCGAGGGGTGGCTCAAGGATCATCCGGGTGATGCCAGCCTGCTGCTGACGTTGGGTCGTCTGTGCTTGCAAAACAGCCTATGGGGCAAGGCACGGGATTATCTGGAAAGTAGCCTTCAAGTGCAGCGTAATCCTGAGGCGTGTGCCGAGCTGGCGCGGTTATTGGCCCAGTTGGGTGATACCGAGCGCAGCAACCAACTGTTCCAAGAAGGTTTGGGTCTGCTGGATAACCGCTTACTGGCCTCTCCGCTGCCAGTTCCTACCCGGTCTTGATGTAGGAAAGGAATGGAGGGTTTGCTCAGATACGTCTGAGAGTTAGCCCTTCAATGCCCAGCAGATGCTGGGTTTTAAGCGCTCTACTGCAAACTCCTACACTGGGATGCTCGAAGTCTTTCATGCTTATGCGGGATATCCCTGCGATCTCACAGAACTGTCTGCTCTGTCGCGTATTGAAAGGGGTCGGGCCTTTCCTCTACCGTAACGACCTATCTCTCGCTGTGCGGATAAAGCATGTCTTTGGCCCCTTCACGCTCCTTGTTTTTTCTTGCGTTCATGGCGGGTGCGCTGACGTTGGGCGCGTCCTTCTATCTTGAGTTCGGTGCATCGTTACGCCCGTGCTTCCTGTGCCAGATACAACGGGCCTTTCTGGCCGCATTCACGCTCATCAATCTGCTTGCCGCTATCCATTCATCCAGTCGATCCACTTACTACCTGTACGGGCTGACGAGCATGGGATGTGCATTGTTGGGTGCCGTTACCGCTGTGCGTCAGGTGCTGCTGCAAAATGCCGCACCGGATCAGGCCGCCGATTGCTGGCCCAGCCTGAGCCACATGATCGATAACCTCTCGGTGTGGCAGGCCTTACGATTGGTGGTCGAGGGTACCGTCGATTGTGTGGAAATAAGCTGGACGCTGTTCGACTTGAGCCTTCCCGAATGGAGCCTGTTGTTCTTCCTGGGCATGCTAGTCCTCGGTGTCATACAGTTTTCACGGCTGTATTTGAGCCGTCCCCTGCGTCCGGTAGGGCGCTGAACGAAGGTCGCGGTTTGTAGGATGGGATTAAACACTTGTATGAACTTTCTCTCCTGCGTACCTTGAAGCCATAGTCGTGCGGGCATAATCTGGCCCGCACGCGTTATTAAAACCGTTTGCTTGTCAGATGCGGCCTTGTCCCGCTGCGGCTTACTCCTTGAAGTGTTGCGCGGGCATCAGGCGGCAGCGCCCCTATAGGGAAGAGAGATCATCATGCTGGAAAGTTGTCAGAATGCTCAGGAACGCTGGGGTGGGGTGCACAAGCTGATCGACAGCTGGTTGAAGGCACGTCACGAACTGGTTCGGGCCTTTGATGCTCTCGGCGCCAAGCCTGAGGCACTGGGTGAGAATCGCGAGCCGTTGCAGGATTTCTGTGGTGTCTTGGTGGACTACGTGTCGGCCGGCCACTTCGGCGTCTACGAGCAGCTGACCAAGGAGGCCGAAGCCTTCGACGATCAACGTGGTCTCGACTTGGCCGAAACCATTTACCCACGCATTGATGTCATCACCGAGAAGCTGCTGGCGTTCACCGACCTGTGTGATGCCGGAAACTGCGTTGCCGAAAAATTCAAGGAGTTGGGCGCGCTGTTGCATGAGCGCTTCGAACTGGAAGATTGCTTGATCGAAGTGCTGCACAATGCCCACAAGGAAGAGCCAGCCACTCAGGCTTGATCCTCAACGGTGATTTAAAAAAACGGTGCGCATGACGCACCGTTTTTTATTGGATCATTGGCGAGTGCCGAGTAACTCGATCTCGAATACCAATGGCGTGTAAGGCGGGATCAACTCGCCCGCGCCGTCGGCACCGTAGGCTTGGGCTGATGGAATCACCAGGCGCCATTTCGCTCCCACCGGCATCTGTTGTAACGCACTGCTCCAGCCGCTGATCACACTGTCCAGGCGAAACCACTGGGGCTGTGTGCTCTGATCGAAGACTGTGCCATCGGGTAACCGCCCAACGTATTTCACTTGAACCTGATCATTAGCTCCAGGTTTGCTGCCACTGCCGGGTGTCAGTTCCGTGAGCAGGATTCCGTCAGCTAATTCGCGCACCCCTTTTGCCGTTTTTTCCTTGGCTAGAAACTGCTGTTCAGCTGCGAGCGACTTTTCACTTTTGGGTGCTTGGGCGTCGGCTTCGGCCTGCGCTTCATGCTGGGCAAGAATCTGTTCGATGCGCTTGTTATCCAACGCCAGCGGCTTGCCTTGATAGGCTTGATTGAGGCCCTCGATCAACGCCTGGATCTGCAGGTCCGGCACTTCCTGGCGCAGGCGTTCACCGAGGCTGGCGCCCAGGCTGTAGGCAAGGTCGTGCTGCTCTTGGTCTGCCGTTTTGGAAGGTGATTGCTCGCCTGCATTAGCTACGGAAATTGCCAAGCCCAGAACAAAAAAAAGGTAACGCGACATGGGCATTCTCCCGCCGAAAGTGCGACGGATTATGCCAGTGTGAAAGGGTAAAAAGTGTCGCGTGTTTTCGATATATCGATAAGAATTTTCGTACCGTGCAACGCAAGGCAAACGATACTGTCAACATGCCCTAGCGGCGGTAAGAGCAGAGGGCTAGTATGAGCCGCACCCACGTCAGCCAGGAGGTAAACCATGTCGGCCAAACAGAAGCCTGTTAATACCCCGTTGCACTTACTCCAACAACTGTCGAGCAGCCTGCTCGAACATCTGGAAAGCGCGTGTTCCCAAGCGTTGGCCGATGCAGAAAAACTGCTCGCCAAGTTGGAAAAACAACGCGGTAAGGCGCAAGAAAAGCTGCATAAATCCCGTACCAAACTGCAAGACGCCGCCACCGCCGGCAAGGCCAAGGCACAAGCCAAAGCCAAAGACGCTGTCAAAGAACTTGAGGACCTGCTGGACGCCCTCAAGGATCGCCAAGCTGAAACGCGCGCGTACATTTCCCAACTCAAGAAAGATGCTCAGGAAAGCCTGAAATTGGCCCAGGGCGTTGGTCGTGTTAAAGAAGCCGTGGCGAAAGTGCTGGGCGCTCGTACACCTGCAAAAGCAGTTGCAGCGAAGGCACCCGCCAAAGCCGCCGCCAAGCCAGCTGCTAAGGCTGCTGCTGCAAAACCAGCCGCTAAGCCAGCTGCTAAGACTGCTGCTGCAAAACCAGCCGCCAAGCCAGCTGCTAAGACTGCTGCTGCAAAACCAGCCGCCAAGCCAGCTGCTAAGACTGCTGCTGCAAAACCAGCCGCCAAGCCAGTTGCTAAGACTGCTGCTGCAAAACCAGCCGCCAAGCCAGCTGCTAAGACTGCTGCTGCAAAGCCAGCCGCCAAGCCAGCTGCTAAGCCTGCCGCTGCAAAACCAGCTGTTAAGCCTGCTGCTGCAAAACCAGCAACAACTGCAACCGCCCCGACAGCCTCCACCGCTCCAACAGCACCGGCCAGCAGCACTCCTGCACCGGCAGCATCGAACACCACCCCAACCAGCGCTTCCTAAGTGCCGGTGGCCACGGCGTGCAAGTGTTGCAGCGCGTCGTGGTCAAGGTTGTTGGCCGCCTCAGCCCCCAGTCCTTCAAGCCATTTCTGACCCCCGCTCACCTCTGCGCTCATCCAGTTCTGCGCCAGCGCCTCCAGGCGTGTCAGTAGCCCGCGCTCCGCCTCCAACTCCAGGGCTTTGACCCGCTCCCGTAACGCCGCCAGCTGTTCGTCCTGCTGCGCCAACGCCCGCCATTGCACGCGCACTTGTCGCAAGGGCTCGATGACTTGCTTCTGCCACGGCCCGGCTATCTGTGTTAACGCTTGAATGCGCTCGTAGGTCAGCGCCACGCCACGATGTTCCAGCCATGCCCCACACAGCAGCAGGCACACATCCGCTCCTTGTTCCTGCAAGCGCAGACAAGCGGCTTCCACGCCCGGACGGGCGTAAGTCGAGAGGGCAAAGCTCCACAGGTCAGCGCACATATTCACACCCAAGCCAGCGGGCAACGAAGCTGGTAGACTCCGCCGCCATTATGATCCGACTTCAAAGCCTAACATTACAGCGTGGCCCGCAACGTCTTCTCGAAGACGCCGAGCTGACCCTGCACGCCGGTCACAAAGCCGGCCTGATCGGTGCCAACGGCGCCGGCAAATCCACGTTGTTTGCCCTGTTGCTGGGTGAGCTGACCCCGGATTCCGGGGACTGCTTGCTGCCCGCCGACTGGCGCATCGCCCATATGCGCCAGGAGATCGACACCCTGGACCGCATCGCGATCGACTACGTGCTCGATGGCGACCTGCGTCTGCGCCAGGTGCAACACGACCTGGCCGAGGCCGAGAAAGCCCAGGATGGCGCCGCACAGGCCCGCCTGCACGCGGAACTCGACAGCGCCGACGGCTACACCGCCGACGCCCGCGCCCGCAAGATGCTTGCCGGCCTTGGCTTCACCAACGAGCAGATGGACCGGCCGGTCGCCGACTTTTCCGGTGGCTGG
This sequence comes from Pseudomonas sp. RIT357, assembly GCF_000632245.1. Taxonomy (NCBI): domain Bacteria; kingdom Pseudomonadati; phylum Pseudomonadota; class Gammaproteobacteria; order Pseudomonadales; family Pseudomonadaceae; genus Pseudomonas; species Pseudomonas sp. RIT357. The sequence continues at coordinate 420,426 of NZ_JFYX01000001.1, read as the reverse complement.
CGCATGCGCCTTAACTTGGCCCAGGCGCTGATGTGCCCCTCGGACCTGTTGCTGCTCGACGAACCAACCAACCACTTGGACCTCGATGCGATCCTGTGGCTGGAAGACTTCCTCAAGAGCTACCAGGGCACCTTGCTGCTGATTTCCCACGACCGGGATTTCCTCGATGCTGTGGTCGACAACATCGCCCACGTCGAACAGAAGAAGATCACCCTCTACCGTGGCGGCTACACCGCGTTCGAACGTGCGCGTGCCGAGCGCCTGGCCCAGCAGCAGCAGGCGTTCGAGAAACAGCAGGCGCAGCGTGCGCACATGGAAAGCTACATCGCACGGTTCAAGGCCCAGGCCACCAAGGCCCGTCAGGCCCAAAGCCGGATCAAGGCGTTGGAGCGCATGGAAGAACTGTCGGCGGCCCACGTCGATTCGCCATTCGACTTTGTGTTCCGCGAGTCGGTGAAGATCTCCAGTCCCTTGTTGGACCTCTCGGATGCTCGCCTGGGTTATGGCGAAAAAACCATCCTGGAAAAGGTCAAACTGCAGCTCACGCCAGGCGCGCGCATCGGTTTGCTCGGCCCCAACGGCGCGGGCAAGTCGACCCTGATCAAGAACCTCTCGGGCGAGCTGCAACCTTTGGCCGGCCGCCTGACTCGTGGTGAGAACCTGGTGGTGGGCTACTTCGCCCAGCATCAGCTGGACTCTCTCGATTCCAAGGCAAGTCCGTTGCTGCACCTGCAACGCCTGGCGCCGACCGAGCGCGAGCAAACCCTGCGTGATTTCCTAGGTGGTTTCGACTTCCGTGGCGCGCGTATCGATGAGCCGGTGCTGAACTTCTCCGGTGGCGAAAAAGCCCGCCTGGCCTTGGCGCTGATCGCCTGGGACCGCCCAAACCTGCTGCTGCTCGATGAACCCACCAACCACCTGGACCTGGAAATGCGCCTGGCGCTGACCATGGCCCTGCAGGAGTTCAGCGGTGCGGTGCTGGTGGTGTCTCACGATCGCCACTTGCTCAAGAGCACCACCGATAACTTCCTGCTGGTCGCAGATGGCAAAGTCGAAGAGTTCGACGGCGACCTCGATGACTACGCACGCTGGCTGACGGATTACCGTCTGCGCAACGCGCCGGTCAGCAACACACCGGTTAACCCGGATAAGACTGACAAGAAGGCTCAACGTCAGGCTGCTGCTGCATTGCGCCAACAGTTGGCGCCGCATAAGCGCGAAGCCGACAAGCTCGAAGCCGAGCTGGGCAAGGTTCACGAGCGCCTGGCCAAGATCGAAGCCAGTTTGGGCGACAGCGCTGTATACGAGGCGGCCCGCAAGGACGAGCTGCGTGACCTGCTGGCCGAGCAGGCCAAGCTCAAGGTGCGTGAAGGGCAGTTGGAGGAAACCTGGATGGAAGCCCTCGAACTGCTTGAAACCCTGCAAGCGGAGCTGGAGGCGCTGTCCTGATGGAGGCGTTGCAGTTGCCGATACCCACGCAATGGGTCGAGCCCGCGTGGATCGGCGTACAAATCCTGCTGATCCTGCTGGGCGCATACCTCGCCCAGCGTTTCGTTGCCAAAGGCCTGACTCGTTTGGGTGAGCGCTACCCGTTTCCGCCGCAACTGTTGATGCCGCTGCGCGGTGGCTTGCGCTGGCTGATCATGGGCAGTGCGCTGATCTTCGTGCTGGGTCGCCTGGGCGTGTCCGCCACGGTGTTGTGGACGGCGCTGTCGGGGTTTGTTGCGGTTGCCGCCGTAGCGTTCTTCGCGATGTGGTCGGTGCTGTCGAACCTGCTGTGCGCGATCTTAATCTTCACCGTCGGGCCGTTCCGCATTGGTGACATCGTCGAGCTGGTGGATACGGTCGACAAACCGGGGGTGAAAGGCCGTGTGGTGGCAATCAATCTGCTCTACACCACGCTGATCGAAGTGGCGGAAGCCGGCACCGACAGCGCGATGGTGCAGGTCCCAAACAGCCTATTCTTCCAACGCTCTGTACGACGCTGGCCAGGCACCCATGTGTTTCCTGGTGACCGCTAGCATTCACCGCGCGTAAAAATCTATAGCCAGCCTCTGGTCGGCGGAGTTAGCTTTAGGCATAACAATCGCTGACTCTCTCCCGAGGTGTGCAATGGCACTCGATACGTGGCTGGCCTTTTTCCTGGCCAGTTGGATCATCTCCCTTTCCCCTGGCGCCGGTGCCATCGCTTCGATGTCCAGCGGCCTGCAATATGGTTTCGTGCGCGGTTATTGGAACGCCATTGGCCTGCAATTGGGCCTGGCGATGCAGATTGCTGTGGTGGCAGGCGGCTTGGGTGCCATTCTGGCGGCGTCGTCGACCGCGTTCTATGCGATCAAATGGTTTGGTGTGGCGTACCTGGTGTACCTGGCTATCAAGCAATGGCGCGCCTTGCCCATGGACATGACCGATGACGCGGCGCCACGTCCGATCGGCAAGCCGATGGCGATGATGTTCCGTGGCTTTCTGGTCAACGCCAGCAATCCAAAAGCCCTAGTGTTCATGTTGGCGGTACTGCCGCAGTTCGTGAACCCGCAGGCGCCTTTGCTGATCCAGTATCTGATCCTGGGCGCGACGATGATCAGCGTCGATATGATCGTGATGGCGGGATATACGGGATTGGCGTCAAAAGTGCTGCGGCTGTTGCGTACGCCTAAGCAGCAAAAACGTGTTAACCGCACGTTTGCCGGATTGTTCGTTGGGGCTGCGGGTTTCCTGGCCAGCTTGCACCGCGCCACGGCATAACTGAAGAAACGGGGTCAAAAGTGTGGGAGGTGGCTTGCTCCCGATGGCGGTGTCTCAGCTACAGCTAAACTGACTGAGACACTGCTATCGGGAGCAAGCCCCCTCTCACATTGGGTTTGTGTCGCCCAGAGGATCACCGCTCTGCGCAAAGTCTTCGGCGCTTCATTCCTAGGCACGTTATTACGCAACTCCGGTAGGTTGGGCGCTTGATGCCCGCCACCCAATTGCTCCACATCCTCACCGAATGCCTTCGACACCTCTTTCATCCCATTCGGGCGGTTCAGGCTAACGCGCACATTGCGGCTGTTCACCAGTTTGGTGTCCTGGCCTTCACCGTGGTGGTAAATGCTGAGGTGATCTCAAAGGTGCGTGTGTTAACCGGCTGAAATCCTCCACCAGCGTCAGGCCCAGTACGGTTGAGTGGCTGTGGGAGTTCTCCAGAGCATGGCCAGATCCTCGCGAAATCGTCCCTACCGGTTAATAGCTGTTACCTGTTTGAGTGAACTGATTTGGAGCCTATATGGGTAAGCCATGCCGAAGTGCCACTATTCGACTGCAAAAATCCAGGGTCCTTATCCGCACCCCATCACTTACACCTTGAGTCAAACCGGATAAGCCTTAACAATGTGTTACTTCGTATTTCCCTTTGAGATTCGTTCATGACTGCCCCCTTCCGTTTTCTCGCCTGGCTGATGTTGCCGGCGTTGATGTCGTGCAGCTCCAACCTGTTGGCGGCAACTGCCGAAGGCGCGCCACAAGCCCTGCATTTGCTGGACTACATTGGCGCTGACTACCCGCCGACGGTGGAGGCGGGCAAGGTGGTGGATGATTCGGAATTTCGCGAGCAGGTGGAGTTTCTCGGGGTGTTGCAGGGGTTGGTGGCGGACTTGCCGCAAAGACCTGAGCGCGCCGAGCTGGTAAAGGGCGTTGATGAATTACTGTCAGCTGTCAACGCGCATGAGGATGGCGCGACCGTCGCCCGGCAGGCCCGTCAGTTGGGCGCCAAGTTGGCCGTCGCTTATGAAGTCAGTCAGGCCCCGGCCATCACGCCCGACCCGACGCGCGGTGCACCGCTCTATGCCCAGCATTGCTCGGTGTGCCACGGCACTGCCGGCGCGGGTGATGGCCCGGCGGGCGTGGGCCTCACACCGCCGCCTGCCAACCTGCGGGATGCCGCGCGCCTGGATCGTCTGAGCCTCTACGCGATCTATAACACCCTGGGCCTGGGCGTCGAAGGCACCGATATGCCGTCCTTTGCCGATCAGTTGGACGACCGTCAGCGCTGGGACCTGGCGACCTACATCGCTGGCTTCACCGCTGACCCGGCTGCGGCAAAAAGTGAGCAGCCCTTCAACCTCGCCGATCTGGCTCGCCGAACCCCCAACGAAGTGTTGGCCGCAGACGGCCCGGCCGCTGCCGCAACCTTCCGCGCCCAGCGTGCGCAACCACCGCAGGTCAAGCGTGGCCCGGCCCAGTTGCTCGACTACACCGCAACGACCTTGGACAAAAGCCTCGCCGCGTTCCGTAATGGCGACCACGAACAAGCCTACGACCTGTCTGTAGCGGCTTATCTGGAAGGTTTCGAGCTGGTAGAAAGCTCCCTGGATAACGTCGATGCTAACGTGCGCAAAGATACCGAGAAGGCCCTGATGGCCTACCGTCAGTCGTTGCAGGATGGCTTGCCGATTGAGCAGGTGCAGCAGCGCCTGGACGTGGCCAAGGGCAAGCTCACCGAATCCGCCGGTTTGCTGGGCAGCGACGGTTTGAGTTGGTCGTTGAGCTACATCTCAGGCCTGCTGATTCTGCTGCGCGAAGGCCTGGAAGCGATTTTGGTGCTGGCAGCGATCCTTGCCTTCCTGCGTAACACCGGCCAGCAATCGGCGGTGCGTAGCGTTAACGTCGGCTGGGGCCTGGCGTTGCTGGCGGGCTTGGCCACCTGGGCATTGGCGGCGTATGTCATTGATGTCAGTGGGGCCCAGCGCGAATTGCTTGAAGGCTGCACGGCCCTGTTCGCCAGTGTCATGGTGCTGTGGCTGGGCGTCTGGATGCATGATCGCCGCCATGCAGCGGCGTGGCAGGACTACATCAAGAGCAGCTTGGTGGGCGGTGGTGGGCGTTTTGGTTTCGCGGTGCTGGCGTTCTTCTCGGTATACCGCGAGCTGTTCGAAGTAATCCTGTTCTACGAAACCCTGTGGCTTCAAGCCGGCCCGGCCGGGCACAACGCTGTGCTGGCGGGCGGTGCAACGGCGCTGGTGCTGCTGGTGGGCCTGGCTTGGGTAATCCTGCGCGGTTCGGCGAGGTTGCCGCTGGCGCTGTTCTTCGGCATCAACGCGGCGCTACTGTGCGCGCTGTCGGTGGTGTTCGCCGGACATGGCGTCAAGGCGTTGCAGGAAGCCGGCATCTTCGGCACGCGGCCAGTGGCATTCTTTGATTTCGACTGGCTGGGTATCCACGCCGACGCGTATTCGTTGAGCGCCCAGGCCTTAGCGATCCTGGCGATTGTGGTGCTGTATGGTCGCAGTCGTTTGGCCGAAAAACGCCGCGTGACGGCTTGACTATGCGGGTATGGATTGACGCCGATGCCTGCCCTCGGGCGGCCAAGGACCAAGTGGTGAAGTTTGCCCTCAAACGCCAGTTCGAGGTGGTGCTGGTGGCTGGGCAGAGCCAGATCAAGCCGAGCTTTGCCTGCGTGAAGCTGATCGTGGTGCCCAGTGGTCCGGACGCGGCGGATGATTACTTGGTAGAGCACGCCGTGCCCGGCGAACTGGTGATCTGCAGCGATGTGCCGTTGGCTGACCGCCTTGTGAAAAAGGGTGTCACGGCGCTCGACCCGCGGGGCAAGGAGTTCAGCCCCGCGAACATGAGTGAGCGGTTGGCGGTGCGTAACCTGTTTACCGATCTGCGTGAGCAAGGCCAGATGGGCGGTGGGCCGCCGCCCCATAGCGAGAAGGATAAGCAGGCGTTCGCCAACTCGCTCGACCGCATCCTCACCCAGTTGATGCGCCCCGCCTGACTTCCGTACCTCGCCCGGGGCAAGCCCGCTCACCACAATCTAGTGTTGTGTGAGCGGATCAGTCGTTTTCGTGGGTCAGCTCCAACACCCGATCCACCAGCTTGTTGATGCCTGAAGCCACCTCGCTGATGTTCTTGCCGAGCATATAGGCCGGCGTACTCACGAGCTTGCGCGCCGTGTCTTCGGCGATATCTTCAACCGCGCACTCCTGATGGGAGGCGCCCATTTTGTCCAGGGCTGCGACGGTGTCGGTGTCGTTGCCGATGGTGCAGGTCACCCCTGGGCCGTAGATTTTTGCGGCCAGGGCCGGTGAGATGCAGATCAGCCCGACCGGCTTTCCGGCTTCGGCAAAGGCTTCAGCCAGTGCCAATACTTGTGGATTAACGCTGCACTCTGCGCCTTTCACAGCAAAGTCCGACAGGTTCTTCGCCGCACCAAACCCGCCGGGCACGATCAACGCATCGAACTCTTCGGCATTGGCCTCTTTGATGTCCTTCACCTCGCCTCGGGCAATGCGCGCCGACTCCACCAGCACATTACGTGACTCAGGCATCTCTTCACCGGTGAGATGGTTGACTACGTGCAGCTGTGGAATGTCGGGGGCAAAGCATTGGACCTGAGCGCCGCGCTGGTCCAGGCGCAGCAGGGTGATCACGCTTTCTTGGATCTCTGCGCCGTCATACACGCCGCAGCCGGAAAGGATCACTGCAATCTTTTTGCTCATGGGCATTTCTCCTGGGGTCTTGGCGTTAAATGTCTACTAATTTGTAACCTGTTGCCAATGGGATCTCGCGTCGCTGCACCTAATCTTGATGCCACAACAATAGACCGGACTAGCTCATGGACTTCGTGCCTTACGCGGTACCGTTTTTCATCGCCCTGATCGTGGTGGAATTGCTCGCTGACCGTTGGCGCGGTCAGCGCAACTACCGGGTCGCGGACGCCATCAACAGCCTCAGCACCGGCGTGCTGTCCACCACCACGGGGTTGTTGACCAAGGGCGTCGGGCTGCTGACCTACGCATTCGCCCTCAAGCACTTGGCGCTGATCGAACTGCCTGCCCAGAGTGTCTGGACCTGGGTCTTCGCCTTTGTGCTCTACGACTTCTGCTACTACTGGCTGCACCGGATGGGGCACGAGCGCAATATCCTGTGGGCCGCGCACTCGGTGCATCATCAGAGCGAGGACTACAACCTCAGCACCGCCCTGCGCCAGACCAGCACCGGGTTTCTGCTGAGCTGGATTTTCTACCTGCCCCTGGCCGTGCTCGGTGTGCCGTTGGTGGTATTCATCAGCGTCGCCTCGCTCAACCTGCTCTATCAATTCTGGGTGCACACCCGTCATGTGCCCAAGCTCGGCTGGTTCGAGTGGTTCTTCGTCACGCCATCCAATCATCGGGCCCACCATGCACAGAACGCTCTTTACATGGATCGCAACTACGGCGGGGTGTTCATTCTTTGGGACCGGCTGTTCGGCACCTTCCAGGAAGAAGACGACAACGAACCGGTGGTTTTTGGTGTGACGACCCCCTTGGCGAGTTGGAACCCGCTGTGGGCCAACTTGCAGTTTTATGCGCAGCTTTGGAGCGATGCACGGCGTACCGAGAGTAAGTGGGACAAGCTGCGCATCTGGTTCATGCGCACCGGCTGGCGCCCTGCGGACGTGAAGGCCAAATACCCCCTGGCCAAGCCTGATTTGAGCCAGTTCCGCAAATTCGACGTGCCGCTGGACGCGCGCCAACAGGTGTACATCGCCCTGCAGTTTGCCGCGTATGTGGGGTTTGGCAGCTATTTGATGAATTTCGGCGAGGGTTTGCCCGCCACCGCGCTGATTGTGGGCTGGGGTGCGATGGCGTTTGGGTTGTTTACGTTGGGCGTGGCTCTGGAGAATCGCCCGTGGACCTTGAAGGCTGAGCTGGTACGGCTGGCATTGAATGTACCGCTGGTGTGGCTGGCACCGCAGGTGGGGCTGTGGCCGGCCAGCCACTTGGGCTGGCTTGGGCTGCTGAGTTATAGCCTGCTCAGCGTGATCGGCCTCTACTGCTGTAGAAGCCGGCTTACTCGACTGGTGTCTTAGGCGCTTCGATCGAGGCAGGCTCGGCCGCGAGCCGGGCCTTGGCATCTGCACAGGCCTGGCGGGCGATTCGAGCGTTCTTGAAGCGGCGCCGCAGCCACAGGCCAAAGCCTAGTAACAACAACGCGCCGAGCACCCACAATTCGTACTTTTTGACGCTGCCGAGCATGCCTTCCAGTACTGCGCCGAAGTGATAAGCCGCCGCACCCAAAGCCGCTGCCCAGATGGCAGCACCGATCCCGTTGAGGATCAGGTAGCGCAGTGGCGGGTAGCCCGACAGACCAATCGCGACCGGCATCACCGTGCGCAATCCGTAGACGAAGCGGAAACTCAGCACCCAGATATCCGGGTGTTTGCGGATGTGTTCCAGTGCTTTGTCGCCCATCAGTTGCCAGCGCGGCTTGCGTGCCAGCAGTTTGCGGCCGTGCTTGCGCCCCATGTAATACCAAAGCTGGTCGCCGGCGTAGCTGCCAAAGAAGGCAACGACCACCACCAGGTTGATATCCATGTAGCCACGGAACGCCAGGAAGCCTGCGAGCACCAGAATGGTCTCGCCTTCAAAGAACGTCCCGAGGAAGAGGGCAAAGTAGCCGAAGTCATGCAGAAATTGTTGAAGCATGGTCTGGGTGCTGGCGAAATGAACGCGCAGCCTACGCCTTCGTGAACATTCATGAAAGTATCGAGATGTGTCACGAAGTGAACAATTCCTACATAAACGACGAATGCGACTACAGGTCGCATCGATAAGCACAACTGTCATACCTTCGTCATAATGGCCGCTTATAACTGCAACGCTCGCCCGTAAACCCGGGCTCAGGAGTCTGTCGTGAGCTTTACCCCTGCCAATCGCCTGTTCCCAGCCACTCGTCTGCGTCGCAATCGCCGTGATGATTTTTCTCGCCGTCTGGTTCGTGAAAACGTACTGACGACGAATGATCTGATCCTGCCGGTGTTTGTGCTCGATGGCGAAAATCGTCGAGAAGCCGTTGCGTCGATGCCGGGGGTGGAGCGTCTGACCATTGATCTGCTGCTGGAAGAGGCGGCGGGTTGGGTCGAACTGGGGATTCCGGCGTTGGCGCTGTTCCCGGTCACGCCGGCTGAACTCAAGTCCCTCGATGCGGCCGAAGCCTGGAACCCGCAAGGGATCGCCCAGCGCGCAACACGTGCTCTGCGCGAGCGTTTCCCTGAGTTGGGGGTGATCACCGACGTGGCGTTGGACCCGTTCACGACCCACGGTCAGGATGGCATCCTGGACGAAGACGGCTATGTTCAGAACGACATCACCGTCGATGCGTTGGTCAGGCAGGCCTTGTCGCACGCCGCGGCAGGCGCCCAGGTGGTCGCACCTTCGGACATGATGGACGGCCGCATCCAGGCGATTCGCGAAGCCCTGGAGCTGGCCGGCCACGTCAATGTGCGAATCATGGCCTATTCAGCGAAGTACGCCAGCGCCTACTACGGCCCGTTCCGGGACGCGGTGGGCTCGGCATTGAACTTGGGCAAGGCCAACAAGGCCTCTTACCAGATGGATCCTGCCAATAGCCATGAAGCCTTGCACGAAGTGGCGGCCGATCTGGCCGAAGGCGCCGACATGGTGATGGTCAAGCCGGGGATGCCGTACCTGGACATCCTTTGGCGGGTCAAAGATGAATTCAAGGTGCCGACCTTTGTCTATCAGGTCAGCGGCGAATACGCCATGCACATGGCTGCAATACAGAATGGATGGTTGAGTGAAGGGGTGATTCTGGAATCCCTGACGGCCTTTAAACGTGCCGGAGCTGATGGCATTCTGACCTACTTTGCCGCCCGCGCCGCCCAATTGCTTAGAGAGCAACAATAGCCCTCACAGGAACACTCGATGAATACCGAAGGACTCTCCGAAGTTGCAGTAAAAGACGCTCACCCGGTGGTTGAACAAGTCGCCGAGACCCCGCCGGAGCTGGAACCGGCTCCGCCTGCCGTGGTGGCCGAAGTACCAGCGCCGGCGCCAGTGCCGATGGTGACCAACCTGGATGACAGCAGCCTTTACATCCACCGCGAGCTGTCGCAACTGCAATTCAACATCCGCGTGCTGGAACAGGCGCTGGATGAGTCCTACCCGTTGCTGGAGCGGCTGAAATTCCTGCTGATTTTCTCCAGCAACCTGGACGAGTTCTTCGAGATCCGTGTTGCCGGCCTCAAAAAGCAGATCACCTTCGCCCGCGAACAAGCCGGCGCCGACGGCCTGCAACCGCACCAGGCGTTGGCGCGCATCAGCGAGCTGGTGCACGGCCATGTGGACCGCCAATACGCGATCCTCAACGACATCCTGCTGCCGGAGCTGGAAAAACATCAGGTCCGCTTCATCCGTCGCCGTCACTGGACCACCAAGATCAAAACGTGGGTGCGTCGCTATTTCCGTGACGAGATCGCGCCAATCATCACGCCGATCGGCCTCGACCCGACGCACCCGTTCCCATTGCTGGTGAACAAGAGCCTCAACTTCATCGTTGAGCTGGAAGGTATCGACGCCTTCGGTCGCGATTCCGGCCTGGCGATCATCCCGGCGCCGCGTTTGCTGCCACGGATCATCAAGGTGCCGGAAGAGGTGGGGGGCGCTGGCGACAACTATGTATTCCTGTCCTCGATGATCCACGCCCACGCCGATGATCTGTTCCAAGGCATGAAGGTCAAGGGCTGCTACCAGTTCCGCCTGACCCGTAACGCCGACCTGGCGCTCGACTCCGAAGACGTCGAAGACTTGGCCCGTGCCCTGCGCGGCGAGCTGTTCTCGCGGCGCTACGGCGATGCGGTGCGCCTGGAAGTGGCCGACACCTGCCCGAAACACCTGTCGGACTACCTGCTCAAGCAGTTCAACCTGGGCGAGACCGAGTTGTATCAGGTCAACGGTCCGGTGAACCTGACGCGCCTGTTCAGCATCACCGGCCTGGACAGCCACCCGGAGCTGCAATACACGCCGTTCACGCCGCAGATCCCGAAACTGCTGCAAAACAGCGAGAACATTTTCAGCGTGGTGAGCAAGCAGGACATCCTGCTGCTGCACCCGTTCGAGTCCTTCACTCCGGTGGTCGACCTGCTGCGCCAGGCCGCCAAGGATCCGCACGTTTTGGCCGTACGCCAGACCCTGTACCGCAGCGGCGCCAACTCGGAAATCGTCGATGCCCTGGTGGACGCTGCGCGCAACGGCAAGGAAGTCACCGCGGTGATTGAGTTGCGTGCGCGGTTCGACGAAGAGTCCAACCTGCAACTGGCCAGCCGTCTGCAAGCGGCCGGCGCGGTGGTGATCTACGGCGTGGTTGGCTTCAAGACACACGCCAAGATGATGCTGATCCTGCGCCGCGAAGCGGGTGAGATCGTGCGCTACGCCCACTTGGGTACCGGCAACTACCACGCTGGCAACGCCAAGCTCTATACCGACTACAGCCTGCTGACTTCCGACGACGCCTTGTGTGAAGACGTCGGCAAGTTGTTCAGCCAGTTAATCGGCATGGGCAAGACCTTGCGCATGAAGAAGCTGCTGCACGCGCCGTTCACCCTGAAGAAGGGCATGCTCGACATGATTGCCCGCGAAACTCAGTTCGCCCTCGACGGCAAACCGGCGCACATCATTGCCAAGTTCAACTCGCTGACCGATCCGAAGATCATCCGCGCGCTTTACAAGGCCAGCCAGTCCGGCGTGCGTATCGACTTGGTGGTGCGTGGCATGTGCTGCCTGCGTCCGGGCATTGTTGGCGTGTCGCACAATATCCATGTGCGTTCGATCATCGGCCGCTTCCTGGAGCACACGCGGGTGTTCTACTTCCTCAACGGCGGCGAAGAGCAGATGTTCCTGTCCAGTGCCGACTGGATGGAGCGCAACCTGGATAAGCGTGTGGAGACCTGCTTCCCTGTAGAGGGCAAGAAGCTGATCATGCGGGTCAAGAAAGAGCTGGAAAGCTACCTGACCGACAACACCCACAGCTGGAGCCTGCAATCCGACGGCCGTTACGTGCGCAATACGCCGACCGGCAACCAGAACCCACGCAGTGCGCAGGCGACGTTGCTAGAGAAGTTGGGCAGTCCGATTCTGTCGGTGAACTAAGCACCGACGCGGTCTGAAAATGTGGGAGGGGGCTTGCTCCCGATGGCGGTAGACCAGTCAACAGATTCATTGACTGGTCTACCGCCATCGGGAGCAAGCCCCCTCCCACAGTTGTTTCCGGTGTTCTCTAGCGCAGGTTCAGGCTGAACCCCACTCGTGTCAGCCACTCCGCTTCCTGGGCGAAGTCCGCCTGGGTCAGTTGGTTCTCATCCAGCCAGCCTTTCGGGAACACGACATCCAGGCTCTCGCCATTGGCGCGCAGGCTCACCTGGGGCATTTCCTGGGTGCCGCGAATGTGGTGGAACAGGATCGCGAAGCGCAGCAGTACGCACAGGCGGATCAGCTTGATGCCTTCATCACCGAACTCGGCAAACTTATCCTTGGGAATATTGCGACGATGGCCGCGCACCAGCAGTGCGAGCATCTGCTGGTCTTCCCGGGAGAACCCGGCCAGGTCGGAGTGCTCGATCAGGTAGGCGCCGTGCTTGTGGTAGTGGTAGTGGGCGATATCCAGGCCTACCTCATGCACCTTGGCGGCCCAGCCCAGCAGCTCTCGCCATACGCCGTCTTCCAGGTCCCAGTCCTCGGCCACTTGGTCGAACGCGTGCAAGGCTTTGCGTTCCACACGGGCGGCTTGTTCCAGGTCGACGTGATAACGCTCCATCAGCGAGCTGAGCGTGCGCTCACGTACGTCCTCGTGGTGATGGCGGCCCAGCAGGTCGTAGAGCACACCTTCGCGCAGGGCGCCGTCACAGTGGTCCATGCGTTGCAGTTCGAGGGCGTCGAAGATGGCTTCGAGAATCGCCAGGCCGGCCGGGAAAATGGTGCGACGGTCGGGCTTGATGCCGTCGAAGTCGATTTTCTCGGCGTCCCCCAGTTTGAATAGCTTGCGCTTGAGCCACGCCAGGCCTTCGGCGTTGACCTCACCCGTGCCATGGCCGCCGGCCTTGAGTGCCAGGCCGATAGCACGGATGGTGCCAGACGAGCCGATGGCCTCATCCCAAGTCAGGCGGTGCAGGGCGTGTTCGATACTCATGATTTCCAGCCGCGCTGCGGTGTAGGCCTGGGCGTAGCGCGCCGGAGTGATCTTGCCGTCCTTAAAGTAACGTTGGGTATAGCTGACGCAACCCATCTGCAGGCTTTCGCGCAGCAGCGGTTCGAAACGCTGGCCGATGATGAACTCGGTACTGCCGCCGCCGATGTCCGCCACCAGACGCTTGCCGGGGGTGTCGGCCAAGGTGTGGGACACGCCTAGATAGATCAGGCGCGCCTCTTCACGGCCGGAGATGACTTCTACCGGGTGGCCGAGGATTTCCTCGGCGCGGCGGATGAATTCGCCGCGATTGCGCGCTTCGCGCAGGGCATTAGTGCCGACAATCCGCACCGCGCCCAGGGGCATACCGTTAATCAGCTGCGCAAAACGCTTGAGGCAATCGAGCCCGCGCTGCATGGATTCTTCATTGAGCTGGCGGGCGTCGTCGATCCCGGCAGCCAGTTGCACTTTCTCGCCGAGCCGTTCAAGGATGCGGATTTCGCCGTTCTGGGCCTTGGCCACGACCATGTGAAAGCTATTGGAACCCAGGTCTATGGCGGCGATCAGGGACAGATTCTTGGCTTGGGATTGCGGCATGGTTTGGGGGTCTCGGTCGATAACCTGACCATCGTGCCACGATCGACCGCTGGCGCCAACGCGTAGCGCCATAGGAATTCCAATCAGGGCTTCAGCGGAAATTGCCGATGCGGGTTGTAGGAGATTTTCATGACGATTGCATTACAAAGTTAACAGATGCCGTAGTCCTTGATTTCCGGGGCTTTATTTATGGGATTGGTAACTAATTCCTACATGCTTCTGTATTAGTCCTCCAAGTTGTTGTTTTGATTCGCACAACGAATATTCCAGTGTGGAATGGCTGCCGCTGAGTACTCTTACAATCATTGATATTTTTTCCGGTTTAATTGAAGGGGTGGAGTGTTAATACTTCGGTCCGGCGATTTTGCCTAGGTGTTATTTATTTATAGTTGAGCGTTCAGTGTGGGCGGCTTTTAAATGTGGGCTTGTAAGATTGGCTTTTAGATAGTTTGAGTTTTTAGTTGTACGCAGATAAATGATCTTTGATAGTAAGGTGGACTGTATATGAAAAATAAAAGTGCTTTGTTTGGGGGCGTGTTCCTTGCAGTTGCTTGCCTGAGCGTTCAAGCTGCGGACTTACGTGTCAAAGGCTCCATTGCACCTTCCAGTTGCAGTTTTACACTCACAAATTCGACCATTGATTATGGCAAAATCAATCCGAGCTCTTTAAGCGCCACCCAATATAATCCGTTACCAAACAAAAGCACTCCGTTCGTCATAAAGTGTGCTGCACAAGCTCGGGTCGCTATAAGTGCAACGGATAATCGTGCGGCAAGTAAAGTGGGTGGCATAACACTTCAATATGGCTCGCAGTACAATGATAACTATAACTACGGGCTTGGTAATACCGGTAATGGTGAACATATCGGCGGTTATATTTTATACATGAGAAGTTCGGTGGCTGATGGCAAGGCTGTCAATATTATGCAGTCATTCGACAATGGTGGCGTTTGGCGCGGTATCGCCGGCGCCATGGCGCAAACTCCTGTCTTGACCAGCTGGTGGTCGGGTGACTTTACACCGCTGAAGTTTTCCACGCTGTCCGGTACGCTAAACGTTCGGGCCATTCTTAATAAGACATCCGCTCTCAGCCTCAGTAATGAAATCAAGCTGGACGGTCATGCCACGCTGGAACTGAAGTACATCTGAACATAACTACCCTAATGGTCAACTGGGGCTGATTGCTTTTCGGCGGGGCGACGGCGCTCTGCAGTGAATTTTTTCAGTGCCAGGCCTATGGGCGAGTTTTATCTGTGGCTATCCATTTTTTTGTTAAAGGTGATAAGTTTGAAAAATAAAATTATTGTAATGATGGGTGTATGTTTGGCTGCGACGGGGCTCAATGCCCAAGCAGCTGATGTCCGTGTTAAAGGAACCATCGCGCCCGCAAGCTGCAGCTTTACGATAGTCAACTCGGTATTTGATTACGGTATGATTCGACCGAGTTCGCTAAGTGCCACCCATTACACAAAGTTGGATAAAAAAAGCACGCCCTTTACCGTCAAATGCGATGCACCTACTTTGGTAAGCATCAAGACACAGGACAATCGTGCAAGCAGTAAAGTGCCTGGTATGATGCGAAGTGCATTTAATCAGACCTATGTTGACACCTTTAACTATGGGCTAGGCACGTCATCCAAAGGTGAGAAAGTTGGCGGTTACGTTATGTTCATGGCCAATACCGTTGCTGACGGTAAAACGGTCAGGGTTAATGGTTCGAACAATAACGGCGTTACTTGGTCCGTCGGCGACGGGGCCCTGGCACAGCCTCCGCATTTGACAAGCTGGGCGTCTGGGACCACTACGCCGATTAAGCTTTCAGTGGTTTCCGGAAACTTGCAAGTGCAAGGGGTTATCAACAAGACCTCTGCTTTCTCCGTCGGTGAGGGTATCAATCTGGATGGCCATGCCACCTTAGAGTTACGTTACTTGTAAGCAATGTTGAGTCGGTCAGCACACGTTGAGACTTTAGGTGTTTGAAGTTTTAACGTGTTCTGACTGTTTTGCTGTGTTCGAAGTAAAGGAAACGTCGGATGTGTATCGTCTCCAAGTCGAAGTTCTTTTTAGCGTTTAGCGTGTGCGTTAACTTTCTTTTATGCGGTGTGGCGTACGCCGATGGCATGGAGCCTGAAACCACTGTCATTGTGCTAAATGAGTCCGATGGCGAGGCCAGTATTAACGTCAAAAATACTGACGTCGGGCCTGCGCTACTCCATTCGGCTATTGAAGATGTTCCGGAAGACCTGGAACCCTTGGTGGTTGTCACTCCCCCGGTTGCAAGGGTGGATGGTGGCCAACTGCAAATGGTGAGGTTCATGTTGATTGGCAAGGAGCCGCTCAAGACTCAGCGTTTGAAGCGTGTCACCTTCGAGGGTATCCCACAAACCCAGCCAGGCTCGGGTGCGACGATTGGTATCAGCCTGCGACAAAACCTGCCGCTGATTCTCCATCCCAAGGGACTGCCACAGCACAATGCGCCTTGGGAGTTACTGACCTGGCGCCTGCAGGGCAAAACGTTGAGTGTGCATAACGACAGTCCCTATGTCGTTCGTTTGGCCGCCGAGGTGCAACTGAACCCGCAAAAAGCCAAAGCCTATCTTTCACGCACCTATATCTTGCCGGGTGAGGTGCTGAGCGCTGAATTTTCAAGCGCTCACCCTGATGCCACGTCAGTCACCATCATGCCTGCCACTGTTTATGGATTTACCGTAGACAACTACGATGCCTTGCTCCTAGCCAACATGCCTTGACCTCGTATGGGAAAAATAAACGAGGTTACCGGCGCTGTTGGTAAAAAACGGTGTGGGGGTAAAAAGGCCGCAGCGCCTTTTAAGTTCAACCGAGTCAGTCTCTCAGCCTGCGTAGCGATGTTTTCTGGCGCCGCAGGTCACGTTTACGCGGGGCCCGGGGCGCACCCGCTGGAATTCGATCTGACTATCTTGCAGCATCGCGGACTCGATCCTTCGGTTGCCCACTATTTTCGAGACGCGCCACGATTCACTGAAGGTGTTCGGGTTGTTGATCTGACGGTCAATGGTGATCGCGTTGGATTGACCGATGCGCGGTTCAACCATGAAGGGGCGTTGTGCTTTACCCGTGGCTTGCTGGACCGAGCAGGGCTGCGTGTACCTGCTTCAGTGATAGATAAACAGGTTTCTGCTGACCAGGCCTGTCATGACTTCCTTACCGAGTTTCCCAGCACGGAATTGAACCTGCGTCCGGGCAACGAGGAGGTAGCGATCGTCGTTCCCACCCAGGCGATCCGTGAGCCGCAACGAGCCACTGGCCATTTCGCTCGAGGTGGAGCGGCGGGCTTGCTCAACTATGACGTGCAAGGCATCAACAGTCATTCGCGCGATGCCAGGGGCCGTTTTCTATCGGCGTCCACAGAGGTGGGGTTTAACGTAGGCGATTGGATTGCGCGCAGTCGTCAGCTCTATATCTCTACCGATGGTCGGTCTGGGGCCGAGCACCTGTACGCCTATGCGCAACGGGATATTGCGCGGTTGGCGTCGACCCTCCAGGTGGGGCAGATATCCGGTAACAGCCCGGTGTTCGGCGGGGTGCAACTGACCGGTTTCCAACTGTCTCCAGACGGTGTCGACGGCGGTGCCGGCGGTAATGGAGTAGTGGTCGAAGGCCAGGCCCTTAGCCAGTCTCGGATAGAGGTACGCCAGTCGGGCGCACTGATCTACACAACAGTCGTGCCGGAAGGGCCGTTTGCATTGAGCAACCTGCCGTTGCTCAACGGCACGAGTGACCTTGATGTACGGGTCATTGAGACCCGTGGCGGACAGCGTAGCTTTGTAGTGCCGGCTGCTTCGTTTCGCGATGCGATGCCGGTGAAGTCCGGGTATACCGCGGCCGTCGGCAAGATACGGGATGTGGAACGTAGCGGTGCCGATGAGCCTATGCTGGCCGTGGCAAGCGGGACCTGGGCGCTCACCCCCGCCACGGCCCTCAGTTCGGGTGTGCAGGTTACCGATCATTACAATTCGGTGGGGCTTGCGCTGGACAGCAGTTTCGCGCAGCGATTCTCTGTTGGTCTGCGTAACAACCTCTCACGGGACGACAAGAACAACGTACGGGGTGTGCGTAATAGCGTTTCGTTGGGCAGCGTGCTGCCGGGTGACGTGCAGATGACCCTGAGCGCTACGACCCAGACACCTGGCTATCGTGATGTGCTCGATAGTGTGCGCGCTGACAGTGGTGAGTTGGCGAACTCGCGGTTCAAAAACCAATACACGGCAGGTCTCAGCTGGGCGGACCCGCAATTGGGTGTGTTCACGATTGGGTACACCCGTGCTGCAAACTTCAACAGTAGCGCCTCTCAGTATGTGCATGGCGCCTGGAACAAGCAGTTCAGGTACGCCAATGTCGGGTTGAGCGTGGACTCGCAAGTTGGCACTTCTGGCACTAACAAGAACAACAACGATGGGCTAGGCGTGCGTTTGCAAGTCAGTGTTCCCTTGGGGGGTGATCGTTCGCTCACTTCTACCGCCAGGCACCAGGGGCGTCGATCGAGTATTGGCGCAGCCTTCAACGAACGCGTCGACGACACACTCAATTATGAACTGCGCGCTGACAGCGACCTTGGTACGGCCGCCCGGCATGCGCAGGGCGGTTTGCTGAACATGACGTCCCGTTATGCTCAGTTGGGCCTGGGCATCAACCGGGACTCGACCAACACCAGCTATAGCGGTCAGTTGCAAGGCGCGGTCGTGGCTCATGAACGGGGGCTGACGCTGTCTCCGTACAGGGTCGAGGATACGTTTGGGGTTGCGTCGGTCGGCGATGTGTCGGGCGCGCGTATCACTACACCCCAGGGGCCTGTATGGACCGATCGGTGGGGAATGGCGGTGATACCGGGATTGCCCGCTTATCAGAGCAGCCTTGTCGAGGTGGAAGGCAAATCCCTGCCACGGCAGGTAGATATCAAGAACGGCACCCAATCCCTGGAAGTTGGACGAGGCTCATTCAGCAAGGTCGACTTTGAAGTGGTTAAGGTCAGGAGGGTGCTGTTGCGTGCCGTCGATCAGAGTGGCCAAGCGTTACCCAAAGGTGCTTCGGTGCTTACGGCAGACAATGCATTCCTGACCTCCGTCGTCGGAGACGGCCTGATTTTCCTGAATAACATCGACGCGCCACAAACCTTGACCGTGTCATCGCCGAACGCGACCTCCTGCAAACTGCAACTCGAACTGTCGGAACAAATCGATGAAGGCCAACTTTATGAAAACACAGCGGCGGTCTGCAGCTAAAAGTGCTCTGACGTCAGGGATGCTCGCGGCGGTGGTGAGCCTATTGACGGTTTTTGAGGCGTCGGCTTCTGAGTGCCACCTGTCAGTGAGCCAACCGCAAATTGATTACGGGCTTCTGCGCCCCGTTTCAAAGCCTGAGGCTCGCGGGACTTTCCTGGGTAAGCGCATGGTGCGTGTGAGCGTGGTGTGCGCTGATGCTAGGTTTATAGCCCTGCGTTTTATGGGCGTGCCTGCCGACGGTCAAGGTTTCAGGTTTGGTCGGGAGGGGCGGTTTGACCTGACGCTGCAGCAGCCAGTGCTCGATGGCCAGGCGATAGAGTTGGCGCCGATGCACAACCGGGCGGAGCGCGGTGGTCACCTGAGGCCGGACCAAGCGCTGGTGCTGTTGAAGGCAGGGCAGCCTGTCAGCGGGCGGGTGTTTTCAGCGCAGGTGCAGATTGACACCTATCTCTCGAATGCCGCCGCCTCAGTACGCGATAGAACGTTATTGGAGGGCGGCGGGCGCTTCGAGTTGGTACCTGGCGGCTAATCGATCAGGCGTGGGCTTCTGTTGTACCGATGAAGTTTGCCAACTCAGCGGTCTGGGGATTGGCAAACAGCAGTTTTGGATCGCCGACTTCATGCACCTTGCCCTGGTGCATGAATACCAGCTTGTCACCGACTTCCCGGGCGAAGCGCATTTCGTGCGTCACCATGATCAAGGTCATACCGTCCTTGGCCAGCTGGCGCACCACGCTGAGCACTTCGTTGACCAACTCCGGGTCCAGGGCTGAGGTGATTTCATCGCACAGCAGCACTTTGGGTGACATAGCCAGGGCCCGGGCAATGGCGACGCGCTGTTGCTGGCCGCCGGACAAGCGATCTGGGAAGGCGTCGAATTTCTCTCCCAGCCCAACGCGTTCCAGCATCTGCTTGGCCAACTGTGCCGCTTTGGCCTTGGGCACTTTCTGCACCACTTGTGGCGCGAGCATGACGTTTTCACCCACCGTCAGGTGCGGGAACAGGTTGAACTGTTGGAACACCATGCCGACTTTCTGCCGCAGGCTGCGCAAGTCAGCGCGGGCGGCATCAAGGTATTCGCCGTCGACCTCGATCACTCCATCGTTGATCGACTCCAGGCCATTGAGGGTGCGCAGCAGGGTGGATTTACCCGAGCCGCTGCGGCCGATGATCGCCACCACCTGGCCTTCTTCAACCGTCAGGTCGATGCCCTTGAGGACGTGGTGATCGCCGTAATACTTATGCAGGGCGGAAATTCTAAGCAGAGGCATGCAGTCTCCTTTCCAGGTAGCGAGCACTGAGGGACAAGGGGTAGCAAAGCAGGAAGTAACCGAGGGCCACCAGGCCGTAGATCATGAAGGGCTCGAAGGTCGCGTTGGCGAGCATGCCGCCGGTCTTGGTCAATTCGGTGAAGCCGATGATGGAGGTCACGGCGGTGCCTTTGACCACCTGCACCGAGAACCCCACCGTTGGCGCCACGGCGATCCGCAGGGCCTGGGGCAGGATCACGTAGCGCAGTTGTTCAAGAGGATTCAGCGCCAGGCTGGCCGAGGCTTCCCACTGCCCGTGGGCGATGGAGTCGACACAACCGCGCCAGATTTCAGCGAGGTAGGCGCTGGTAAACAATGTCAGGGCAATCGCCGCTGCCAGCCACGGTGAAATATCCACCCCCAGCAGCGCGATGCCGAAGAACACCAGGAACAGCTGCATCAACAACGGTGTGCCCTGGAACAGCTCGATGTAGGTGCGCGCAAGATTGCGCGCGAACGCCTTGCTGCTGATGCGCATGGTCATCACCAGCAAGCCGATCAGGCCGCCGCCGATGAACGCCACCAGCGACAGCAACAGCGTCCACTGAAGGCCCGTAAGCAGATTGCGTACGATGTCCCAGAAGGAAAAATCACTCATCGGCTATTCCTCATCACAAAGCGGCGGCCGATCCAGTTGAGCAACTGGCGAATCATTAACGCCATGCACAGGTACACCAGGGTGGTCAGGGCATAGGTTTCAAACGCGCGAAAATTACGCGACTGAATAAAGTTGGCGGCGAAGCTCAGCTCTTCGGTGGCGATCTGTGAACACACCGCCGAACCGAGCATCACGATGATGATCTGGCTGCTCAGTGCCGGCCACACTTTGCCCAGCGCCGGCAGCAACACCACATGGCGGAACGCTTCGAAACGCGTCATTGCCAAGGCTGCCGCAGCCTCCAGTTGCCCGCGCGGGATGGCCTGGATGCCGGCGCGAATGATCTCCGTGGAGTAGGCCCCCAGGTTGATCACCATCGCCAATACGGCGGCTTGCCACTCGGTTATCTTTAGCCCCAGGGACGGCAGGCCAAAGAAGATGAAGAACAGTTGCACCAGGAACGGCGTGTTGCGGATCAACTCGACATAGACGCCGAAGAACCAGGCAAACGGCTGGATCTTCCACGCCCGCACCACCGCGCCGACGGTGCCCAGGGCCACCCCCAGGATCGCACCGATGGCCGTCAGCTCAAGGGTGAACAACGCGCCGCGCAACAGCAGATCGGTATTGGCCAGCACCGGCACAAAGTCAAATTGATACGCCATGAGTCAGCTCCGTCGTATCAAAGATCGGCGGGCAGCGGCTCTTTCAGCCATTGCATCGCGTTCTTTTCCAGGCTGCCATCGGCCTTGGCCGCGACCAGGATCTGGTTGACCTTCTCCAGCAGCGCCGGCTCGTTTTTGTTCACGCCGACGTACACCGGCGAATCTTTGAGTTTCACTTTCAGCGCTGGCACGCGTTTCGGGTTGCGCTCGCTGATCGCCACCATCACAACGTTGCCGCTGGCGATCAGGTCGACCTGGCCTGCCAGGTAGGCGGCGATGGTGGAGTTATTGTCTTCGAAGCGCTTGATGGTCGCTTCCTTGGGCGCTACTGCGGTCAGCTCGATGTCTTCGATGGCGCCACGGGTCACGCTGATGGTCTTGCCCTTAAGGTCGTCGGTGCTGCTGATGGCGGCATCAGGTGGGCCGAATACGGCCAGGTAGAACGGCGCGTAAGCCTTGGAGAAGTCGATGACTTTTTCTCGCTCCGGGTTTTTGCCCAGGCTGGAGATCACCAGATCAACCTTGCCGGTGGTGAGGAACGGGATGCGGTTGGTGCTGTTGACCGGGGTCAGCTCCAGCTTGACCTTGAGTTGGTCGGCCAGCAGCTTGGCAGTATCGATGTCCAGGCCGCGCGGCTTCATGTCGGGGCCGACCGAGCCAAACGGTGGGAAGTCCTGGGGCACGGCTACCTTAAGGGTGCCACGGGCGACGATATCGTCCAGCCCATTGGCCTGGGCGGGTGCCTGGCTCAGCATCAGGCTGGCAAACAGGGCAGTGAGCAGGGCGCTGTAGCGCTTAGTCATGGCAACTCTCCGAAAAGGGCGAAAGGATTTTCTGGATTTGGCTTGCTTGCGTGACTGCACAGCCCATGCCAGTAGGCTCGAAATCGTCTGTAAGGCTGGGATTTGTTGAGCTTCATTGGTCTTACTGGTCTGAACAGTGGCATAGCCTTTCGCACCCTTTTCGAGCGCCAGCAAAAACCTGCGAGCCCCTTTGGGGCGTGGCTTGCCGCCGGCCGCGAATAGCTTTACAACTAGCCGCTCTGCTGACTGAAACCTTGAGTTTTTTATGAATTCCATCGCCCAAGCCGTACCGGAAGCGGCCCTGCAGGCCATTCGCAAACTGATCAAGGAGCAGGGCTTCGGGCCAGGCGACGCGTTGCCGTCACAACGCGACCTGGCGGTGCAGTTGGGCGTGAGCCGAGCGTCGTTGCGTGAGGCGTTATCGTCCCTGAGTGCGTTGGGCGTGGTCAGCGTGCTGCCGGGCAAAGGCGTATTCGTGCAGGCGGCGGAGGACGCGCCGGGCTTTGCCTGGCCTTTCGCGGCCCAGGCCACGCCGTTGGATATCTTCCAATTGCGCTATGCGCTGGAGGGGTTTGCGGCGGGGCTGGCGGCGGTCACGCTGACCATCGATGAGCTGGACAGTCTTGAGGACAACGTTGAGGCGATGCGCAAGGTGCTCAAGGCCGGCGACTTCGACGCCGCGGCGCGGCTGGACTTCGAGTTTCACCAACGCATCCTGTTGGCCAGCGGCAACCAAGCGATGGTGAGTATTCTCAGTGCCAGCGCCGAGGTGTTCCTGGAAAGTCAGAAATTACCGTTCATCCGGCCAGAGCGGGCCATGGAAACCTGGCAGGAACATCGCAAAATTTTGCGTGCCTTGGCCCGGCGTGCGAGTGCGACAGCGCAGAAAACCATGCAGGAACACGTACGTAATGCAGCGTTACGCACGGGCATTACCTTTGTGAGTCCCGTCGCGTCTTGAATTGGGCTATACCCAAACTCATGCATCACCATAGCAAGACTCAATCAGAGGCGGCTTCCTGAACGGGGGAAGGGCGGCTATGATGGGCAACGTTTTTTTTGCTTACAATCCGGAGACATCCATGAGCAACGATCTTATCAAGCACGTCACCGACGCGACCTTTGAGGCCGAAGTACTCAAGGCTGCTGGCCCGGTGCTGGTTGACTACTGGGCTGAATGGTGCGGCCCTTGCAAAATGATCGCTCCGGTCCTGGACGACATTGCAACTACTTACGAAGGCAAGCTGACCATTGCCAAGCTGAACATCGACGACAATCAGGAAACCCCGGCCAAGCACGGTGTGCGCGGTATTCCTACGCTGATGCTGTTCAAAAACGGCAACGTTGAAGCCACCAAAGTAGGTGCGCTGTCGAAGTCCCAGCTGCAAGCTTTCCTCGACGCCAACATCTAAGCGTCGTCAAAAAGGCCCCGCAAATTGCGGGGCTTTTTCGTTAAACAGGGCTAGACGCTCCGAAATTCAGGTGGTACATTCGGCCCCGCACTGGTTTCTCCACTGCCCCCTGCAAGCCGTCGCCGACGCATTCCTTTTCGATTAGTACGCGATCCTGTCGCCTTCTCTGCGGCGCGGCCTCATTAAGCCAAAAGCTTAATTTCCCCCCCTCCATAAATGATTACGTCATTCCTATATGAATCTGACTGAACTCAAGCAAAAGCCGATTACCGACCTGCTCCAATTGGCCGAAGAAATGGGCATAGAAAATATGGCCCGTTCGCGCAAGCAGGACGTGATTTTCTCCCTGCTCAAGAAGCACGCGAAAAGCGGCGAGGAAATCTCCGGTGATGGCGTGCTGGAGATTCTCCAGGACGGCTTCGGCTTCCTCCGCTCTGCAGACGCTTCCTATCTCGCCGGCCCAGACGATATCTACGTCTCGCCGAGCCAGATCCGTCGCTTCAACTTGCGCACCGGTGACACCATCGTTGGCAAGATCCGTCCACCGAAGGAAGGCGAGCGTTACTTCGCCCTGCTCAAGGTCGACACGATCAACTTCGATCGTCCAGAGAACGCGAAAAACAAGATTCTCTTCGAGAACTTGACCCCGCTGTTCCCGACTGTGCGCATGAAGATGGAAGCCGGTAACGGTTCCACCGAAGACTTGACCGGACGCGTGATCGACCTGTGCGCTCCGATCGGCAAAGGCCAGCGTGGCCTGATCGTCGCACCGCCGAAAGCCGGTAAGACCATCATGCTGCAGAACATTGCAGCGAACATCGCGCGTAACAACCCTGAAG
This sequence comes from Pseudomonas sp. RIT357, assembly GCF_000632245.1. Lineage (NCBI taxonomy): Bacteria > Pseudomonadati > Pseudomonadota > Gammaproteobacteria > Pseudomonadales > Pseudomonadaceae > Pseudomonas > Pseudomonas sp. RIT357. The sequence continues at coordinate 395,996 of NZ_JFYX01000001.1, read as the reverse complement.
TTCACCTGATCGTATTGCTGATCGATGAACGTCCGGAAGAAGTGACCGAAATGCAGCGCACCGTGCGCGGCGAAGTGGTTGCCTCGACGTTCGATGAGCCGCCAACCCGCCACGTGCAGGTTGCCGAAATGGTGATCGAGAAGGCCAAGCGCCTGGTCGAACACAAGAAGGACGTGGTGATCCTGCTCGACTCCATCACCCGTCTGGCCCGTGCTTACAACACCGTGATCCCGAGCTCCGGCAAGGTATTGACCGGTGGTGTCGATGCCCACGCCCTGGAGAAGCCGAAGCGTTTCTTCGGCGCCGCGCGGAACATCGAAGAAGGCGGCTCGCTGACCATTATCGCCACCGCGCTGGTTGAAACCGGCTCGAAGATGGACGAAGTGATCTACGAAGAGTTCAAGGGTACCGGCAACATGGAACTGCCTTTGGACCGTCGCATCGCGGAAAAACGCGTGTTCCCGGCAATCAACATCAACCGTTCCGGCACCCGCCGCGAAGAGTTGCTGACTGCCGACGACGAACTGCAGCGTATGTGGATCCTTCGCAAGCTGCTGCACCCGATGGACGAAGTTGCAGCCATCGAGTTCCTTATCGACAAGCTGAAAACCACCAAGACCAACGACGAGTTCTTCCTGTCGATGAAGCGTAAGTAATACGACGTTTCAGGTCCGAAAGAATGGCGCCCCCAGGGGCGCCATTTTTTTTTGCGCGTTTTTTAAGCACGTTCGGCAGTCAAATGCACCGCGATAAGCTGCCAGCCAGCCTCAGAGCAGGTAGGATGTACGCCTATTTTACGGGTGGCATGGTTAATGAAATTCAAGGATCTTCGGGATTTCGTGCAGCAACTTGAGCAGCGCGGAGAGTTGAAACGTATCCAGGTGCCGGTTTCCCCAGTGCTGGAAATGACTGAGATTTGCGACCGTACCCTGCGTAGCAAGGGCCCGGCGCTGCTGTTCGAAAACCCGACCGGCTTTGATATTCCGGTGCTCGGCAACCTGTTCGGCACGCCCGATCGCGTGGCGTTCGGCATGGGCGCCGAGTCGGTCAGCGAACTGCGCGAGATCGGCAAACTACTGGCCTTCCTCAAGGAGCCCGAGCCCCCCAAGGGTCTGAAGGACGCCTGGTCGAAGCTGCCGATCTTCCGCAAAATCATTGCCATGGCCCCCAAAGTGGTCAAGGACGCGGTGTGCCAGGAAGTGGTCATCGAAGGCGATGACGTCGACCTGGCCATGCTCCCGGTGCAAACCTGCTGGCCCGGCGACGTCGGCCCGCTGATCACCTGGGGCCTGACCGTCACCAAAGGCCCGAACAAAGACCGTCAGAACCTCGGTATCTACCGTCAGCAAGTGATCGGCCGCAACAAGGTGATCATGCGTTGGCTGAGTCACCGTGGCGGTGCGCTGGACTTCCGTGAGTGGTGCGAAAAACACCCTGGCCAGCCGTTCCCGGTTTCCGTGGCCTTGGGTGCAGACCCCGCCACCATCCTGGGCGCTGTGACCCCTGTGCCGGACAGCCTGTCCGAATACGCCTTCGCGGGCCTATTGCGTGGCAACCGTACCGAGCTGGTCAAATGCCGTGGCAACGACCTGCAAGTGCCGGCCACTGCTGAAATCATCCTCGAAGGCGTGATCCACCCTGGCGAGATGGCCGACGAAGGTCCTTACGGCGACCACACCGGCTATTACAACGAAGTCGACAGCTTCCCGGTATTCACCGTCGAACGCATCACCCACCGGATCAAGCCGATCTACCACAGCACTTACACCGGCCGTCCGCCGGATGAGCCGGCCATTCTCGGCGTGGCGCTCAACGAAGTGTTCGTGCCTATCCTGCAAAAGCAATTCCCGGAAATCACCGACTTCTACCTGCCGCCGGAAGGCTGTTCGTACCGCATGGCCATCGTGACCATGAAGAAGTCGTACCCTGGCCATGCCAAGCGCGTCATGTTGGGTGTGTGGTCGTTTTTGCGACAGTTCATGTACACCAAGTTCGTTATTGTCACCGACGACGACATCAACGCCCGCGACTGGAACGACGTGATCTGGGCCATCACCACGCGCATGGACCCCAAGCGCGACACGGTGATGATCGACAATACGCCGATCGACTACCTCGACTTCGCGTCGCCGGTATCGGGCCTTGGCTCTAAGATGGGCCTGGATGCTACCCACAAATGGCCGGGTGAAACTACCCGCGAGTGGGGTCGGGTGATCGTCAAGGATGAAGCCGTGACCGCGCGCGTCGATGCGATGTGGAAAGAATTGGGAATAGATTGATGCGTGTAACCCTGCAACCTTCCGGCGCCGTGCTGGAGCTGGTCCCCGGCGAGCGAATCCTCGAAGGGGCGCGCCGCCTGGGCTACGAATGCCCGCAGGCCTGTCGCAATGGCGTCTGCCACGTGTGTGCCGCGCTGCTGGTGGAAGGCCGGGTGCAGCAAGCAGGTGAGGTGCGCGACCACGGTGAGTTCTACACCTGCATCGCCGAACCGTTGGAAGATTGCATTGTGTTGTGGGATGGCGTGTTGGCGCCGGGAGAGTTGCCGTTGCGCAAGTTGTCGTGCCAATTGAGTGAATGCGTAGAGGTCGGTGGTGATGTGTGGCGCGTGCGCCTGCTGGCCCCGGCCGGCAAGGCGGTGCGCTACCACGCCGGGCAATACCTGATGATCGAACGGGAAAATGGCGAAAAATCCGCATTCTCCCTAGCGTCGGCTCCTCACTCCGGGCGCGAGCTGGAACTGCATGTGCTGGCCCGCGAGGACAGCGCGCGCGCCCTGCTGGAACAGCTGCAACGCAATCAGATGGCCCGTGTGGAGTTGCCGTTTGGCGATACCCATTTGGCTGAACTGCCGGACGGTCCGCTGGTATTGATCGCCGCCGGCACCGGTATGGCACAGATGCATAGCCTGATCGAACATTGCCGCGCCTCCGGCTTCAAGCACCCGGTGCACCTGTACTGGGGCGTGCGACGCCCGGAAGACTTCTACCAGATCGAACACTGGGACCAATGGCTGCAACTGCCAAACTTGTTCCTGCACAAAGTCGTCAGTGATCTGTGCGGTTGGGAAGGACGCTGCGGTTTGCTCCATGAAGCGGTGTGCGAGGACATCGCCGACCTCAAGGCCGTGCACGTCTACGCCAGCGGCTCACCGGCGATGATCTACGGCACGCTGGATGCGCTGGTCGACGCCGGCATGGATGCGCATCAGATGCGCGCCGACGTATTCGCCTACGCGCCGCGCTGATCCATTCCAAGAGCCGCCGGCTTTTTGTGGTGAGAGGGCAAGCCTGCTCATCACAAAAGCCCCGCTCAGTGCTCGCTTAGAAGCGCACGCCGGTCGTCACCATCGCCGCATTGAACCCCAACAACACCAACTCCGCCGCCACCGGCCCGTAATGGGTGCCTACCGACGGAATAATCACCGGCGCCACACCGAAACGGTTCAATGGGATCTTGTCGCGGTACTTGCCGCGATAGCCCTGGATCGCCCCGCCCGTGACCTTCAGGTACACCGGATAGTCGGTCATGTCATAGCGCTTGCCCGCGTAGGCGTAGTACGAGCGCTGGCGGAACGAGTTGCGAAAGGTTGCCCCGCCATACACCAACCCTGAGGCTTCATTGCGCTCCAGGCCAATCAGGTCTTGGTTGTTGTTGTGGTCCTTGTCCGGCGCGAAGTGCCGAGTGTAGACGCTGGTCTGCGCGTACCAGAAGCCCTTGTCGTCTTCGGTGACGGGCGATTCGCCAGCTAGCGCGGTGGTGGCCTGGGCCAGCAATAACAGGCCAGGCAGTCGAAAATTCTTCATGGGTGCGACCTCGGTAGTCGGTTTGATGGGCGGCTAAGTGGGTCGTGATGTGCACCCTATTTTGACGGCTTGGCGCGTGCCCAGGCTGAACCGGGGCTGAAAGTAACGGGATCGCTGCGGATAATCCTGACGGAGGGGACCCTGGGCTTATGCATTCTCTTATTCCTTAAAGGTATTTAATTTGTTACATGAATATCTTTAAGCTATATCGCAACGGACTACCGATTTTCTGCCAATCACCAACAACTGACCGCCACCGCCCGCCAGCCGGATCGATCGTATGAGCTCAGAGCACTGACGTTCTGATGTTTGATTACTGATTCATAAGGGAAAGGGGAGCGGTATGGGGAGCTACAAGAAACACGCGCTGTACTCGGCGATTTTGTCGGCCAATTTGCTGACCGCTGTGAGCTTCAATCCAGTCTTTGCGGCCGAAACGTCCGCCACCGATGCACCCAAACTCGACACCGTGATCGTCACCGGCACCCGCGCTCAGGAGCGTACGGCCAGTGCTTCACTGTCACCCATCGATGTGATTTCCGGTGACAGTCTGCGCAGCACCGGCTCCGATGAGCTGGGCGCAGTGCTGGCGCGCCTTATTCCATCAATCAATTTCCCACGCCCAAGCCTGGTGGACGGCGCCGAATTGGTGCGGCCTGCACAGTTGCGCGGCCTGTCACCTGATCAGGTGCTGGTGCTGGTCAACGGCAAGCGCCGCCACACCAGTGCCTTCGTCAACCTGGGCGGCGCAGTGGGCCGTGGGTCGGCACCGGCGGACCTGAATGCGATCCCGCTGTCGGCGGTGGACCATATCGAAGTGCTGCGAGACGGTGCTTCCGCGCGCTACGGCTCGGATGCGATTGCCGGGGTGATCAACGTGATCCTCAAGCACGCTGACCATGGCGGCTCGATCTCCACCAAGTTCGGCGAATACAAGAAGGGCGACGGCATCCAGCGTAATGTCAGCGGCAACACCGGCCTGGCATTGGGCGACAACGGCTTTATCAACCTGTCGGCCGAAGGGGCTGACAACGACTACACCAACCGCGCCGGTGATGACTACCGCACCGGAAGCGTCGGCTCTACCACCTATGGCCAGCGCGTGTTCCGCCAAGGTGAGCCGGCCACCAATGAAGGCAAGTTCCAGTTCAACTCCGAATATTCCTTCAACGACGCGGCCGAGTTCTACACCTTCGGCGGTTACAGCAAGCGGCGTGGCGAGACGGCGGCGTTCTACCGCGCGAGCAATGCGTCCAACAACATCCCGGCGCTCAACCCCAACGGTTACCTGCCGCTGATCAAGGGCAACCTTGAAGACACGTCGTTGGTGGTAGGCCTGCGTGGCTTGCTGGCGTACGACTGGCATTACGACCTGTCGGCCAACTACGGCAAGAACCAGTACGCACTCAGCACTGAAACCATCAACACCTCCCTGGGCCTGGCGACACCGCGCAAGTTCGACAACGGCACCCTGAGCAACGACCAGAAGCAAGTCAGCCTGGACCTGTCCCGCGAGTTCGACGTGGGCTGGCTGCCTTACCCGGTGTCCGTGGCGTTCGGCGGTGAATACCTGCATCAGGGTTATGAAATCGAGGCGGGCGAGCCAGCGTCCTACTTCCAGACCGGCAGCTCCGGGCTGGGCGGCTTCCGGGATGCCGACGCGGGCACCAGCTCTCGTCACAATTGGGCGCAGTATCTGGACCTGGAAACCAACTTCACCGAAAAACTCAGCGCCTCGGCCGCCGTGCGCCATGAGGACTACAGTGACTTTGGCTCCAACGTCAGCGGCTCGCTGTCAGCCCGTTATGACTTCACCCCGCAAGTGGCCTTGCGCGGCAGTGTGTCCAACGGTTTCCGCGCGCCGTCCCTGGCCCAGCAGAACTTTGCCTACACCTCATCGCAGCTGATCGGCAGCACCATCCAGGAAGCCGGTACCTTCCCGGCCAACAGCCAGGTTGCGCGCTTGCTCGGTGCTGAAGACCTCAAGGCCGAGAAGTCGCGCAACTACAGCCTTGGTCTGGTACTGGAGCCGGCCGATGACCTGACGGTGACGGTGGATGTGTACCGTATCGACATTCGCGACCGTATCAGCCTGTCCTCCAACCTCGGCATAAACGCGGCGACGCGTGCCTACCTGCAGGCCAACGGCGTGGGCAACATTGATTACACCACCGCCCGCTACTTCACCAACGCCACCGACACCAGCACCGACGGCGTCGATCTGGTAGCCAACTATCGCTACCAATTCGATAGCGGTATCCGCTGGAACAGCACCGTGGGCTACAACTACAACCACACCAAAGTGACCGATGTGAAACCCAACCCGGCCATCCTCGATAGCCTTGGGGCGAACCTGGTGCGGGTGGACCGTCGCGAGCGAATCGGTTTGCTCGGCGATACCACGCCCCAGCACAAGCTGAGCCTGGGTAACGACTTCACCTACGGCAATTGGGCACTGCACAGCAATTTGGTGCGCTATGGTGAGTTCACCAGCTACCAGGCGGACAAGGTCAACGACCAGACTTTCAAGGCCGCCTGGGTACTGGATTTATCGGCTGACTACAAGCTGAAGAACTGGACCTTCACCTTGGGCGGCGACAACGTCACCGATAAATACCCAGAGAAGGTCAACGCCTTCGCCAGCAGTGGTGGCAATTTGGCCTATAGCACTTTTTCGCCGTACGGTTACAGCGGCGCGTTTTATTACGGTAAAGTTGCTTACAACTGGTAACACACAGGAGGCGTACCGCTTTTCGCCATGACCGCCATAGAAACCGATCTTCAGCAGTTGGCTTACCCTCCGCGGCTCGATCTGGGGCCGCAACTCACTCACGAACAGTTAATGAGCTCGATGCAGGCCACCATGGGCCGGCATAAAGGTGGGCCGGTCTGGCTATTTGCGTACGGTTCGCTGATCTGGCGTCCTGAATGCTCGTCCTCCGAGCGGGTGCGGGCACGGGTCCACGGCTATCACCGCGGCCTGTACCTGTGGTCCCACGAGCATCGGGGCACGCCGGAAACGCCAGGGTTGGTGTTTGGGCTGGATCGCGGTGGCTCTTGCAGCGGGTTCGCTTACCGCTTGCCCGAAGATCAGTTGGAGGCCTCGCTTTACGCCTTGTGGCAGCGCGAGATGCCTTACCCGTCCTACCGGCCGCACTGGCTTAGCTGCCGTCTTGAGGATGGCAGTCAGGTGCAGGCGTTGGGGTTTGTCCTGGAGCGGCACTTGCCCAGCTATGCTGGCAACTTGCCGGATATCGTGCTCAACCATGTGCTGCAAAGCGCTTGCGGGCGTTACGGCACTACTCGCGATTATGTCGAGCAGACCGTAAACGCCCTGCGTAGCCACGCCATGCCAGATAAGAATCTGGAGGCGCGGCTCAAGCGTTGTGCAAAGGGTTGCTCTGGCGATTAACGCGCCGAGCTGACGCTGTTGGTGTGCCACAGCGTTGGGATCAGGAACGCGATAGCCAGCAGGCACGCACCGATCAGCAGTACGAAACCACCGTCCCAGCCGAAGTGGTCCACGGTGTAGCCCATTGCCGCACTGGCTGCCACCGAACCGCCCAGATAACCGAACAGACCGGTGAAGCCCGCGGCCGTACCGGCGGCTTTCTTGGGTGCCAACTCCAGGGCCTGCAGGCCGATCAGCATCACCGGGCCGTAGATCAGGAAACCGATGGAGAACAGAGCAATCATGTCGACCATCGGGTTGCCCGGCGGATTGAGCCAGTAAACCAGGGTTGCCACGGTCACCAGCGCCATGAACACCACGCCCGTCAGGCCACGGTTGCCACGGAAGATCTTGTCCGACATCCAGCCGCACAACAGCGTGCCTGGAATGCCTGCCCACTCGTAGAAGAAATACGCCCAGGACGTTTTATCCACGTCGAAGTGCTTGGCTTCCTTCAGATAAGTTGGCGCCCAGTCCAGCACGCCGTAGCGCAACAGGTAGACGAACACGTTGGCGAAGGCGATGTACCAAAGCATTTTGTTGCGCAGCACGTATTTGACGAAGATTTCCTTGGCGCTGAATTCTTCCTCATGGCTGGCGTCGTAGCCTTCGGGATAGTCGTTCTTGTATTTCTCGATGGGCGGCAGACCAACCGATTGCGGTGTGTCGCGCATGGTGATGAAGGCAAAGGCCGCTACCGCCAAGGCCACAGTGGCCGGCACATAGAAAGCTGCGTGCCAGTCGTTGAACCACGCCATGCCCAGCAGGAACAGCGGACCGATCAGGCCGCCACCGACGTTGTGCGCCACGTTCCACACCGACACTACACCGCCGCGCTCTTTCTGCGACCACCAGTGCACCATCGTCCGCCCACTTGGCGGCCAGCCCATGCCCTGGGCCCAGCCGTTGATGAACAGCAGAATGAACATCATGGTCACGCTGGACGTTGCCCAAGGTGCGAACCCGAAAATGAACATCACACCCGCCGATATCAGCAGGCCGAAAGGCAGGAAGTAGCGTGGGTTGGAACGGTCGGACACCAGGCCCATGAGGAACTTGGACAGGCCGTAGGCAATGGCGATGGCCGACATCGCCAAGCCCAGTTGACCACGGGTGTAACCCTCGTCGATCAGGTAGGGCATGGCCAGGGAGAAGTTTTTACGCAGCAGGTAATAACCGGCGTAACCGAAGAAAATACCGGCGAAGATCTGCCAGCGCAGTCGTCGGTAGGTACTGTCTATTTTTTCTTCAGGCAGGGGCGCCTGATGCGCGGCAGGACGAAAGAAAGCAAACATTCAAGAGCTCCAAATTTCTTGTTTTGACTGCGGATGCGAATGTTACAGTTTCGTTACCGAAAATAGCATCGCTTCTCATGCACAAACACAGGAAATGGGAGCAATTGCATGTTCTTTTACGAACATGTCGTAAATGGATAAGTGTGGGTCGTTATCGATTTTATGATCGCAGGAGATCAAATGTGGGAGGGGGCTTGCCCCCGATAGCGGTAGGTCAGCCAGCTTATCTGTAGCTGACCCACTGCCATCGGGGGCAAGCCCCCTCCCACATTTGATTGCATTTCAGGTCGGTTAGCGGGTCTGGACGACGACCTTGCCGACAGCCTTGCGCTGGCCGAGGTCATTGATCGCCTGGGCGGCTTGCTCCAGTGGATACACCTGCGACACCAACGGCTTGAGCTTGCCCTCACCGTACCAAGTGAACAGTTGCTGGAAGTTCGCCGCATTGTCCTGCGGCTGGCGCTGGGCAAACGAGCCCCAGAACACCCCGACCACCGCTGCGCCCTTGAGCAAAGCCAGGTTCACCGGCAGCTCTGGAATACGCCCGCTGGCGAACCCAACCACCAGCAAACGCCCGTTCCAGGCGATGGCGCGGATGGCCTGGTCAAACAGGTCACCGCCCACCGGGTCGTAGATCACATCGGCGCCGTTGCCGTCGGTGAGGCGCTTGATCTCTTCTTTGAGGCTGGTTTCGCTGTAGTTGATCAGTTCATCGGCACCCGCGGCCTTGGCCACGGCGAGCTTGTCGGCGCTGCTGGCTGCGGCGATCACACGGGCGCCCATGGCCTTGCCGATTTCCACCGCGGCCAGGCCTACGCCGCCGGACGCACCGAGCACCAGCAAGGTTTCGCCCGGTTGCAGGTTGGCGCGTTGTTTGAGCGCATGCATCGAGGTGCCGTAGGTCATGCTGAAGGCGGCAGCGGTGTTGAAGTCCATGCTCGGCGGGATCGGTAGCACGTTATAGCCCGGCACAGCGACCTGCTCGGCAAAGCTGCCCCAGCCGGTGAGTGCCATGACCCGGTCGCCGACTTTCAAATGGCTGATCTTCTCACCCACTTCGCTGACCACGCCCGACGCCTCGCCACCCGGCGAAAACGGAAAGGGCGGCTTGAACTGGTACTTTCCCTCGATGATCAGGGTGTCCGGGAAGTTCACCCCCGCCGCGTGTACGTCCAGCAGGATTTCGTTCTTCTTGATCGCCGGGCTGGCGATTTCTTCCAGCACCAGGGTTTCGGCGGGGCCGAAGGCTTTGCACAGCACAGCTTTCATCGGGCTATTCCTTTTGGTGTCGTGGCCGATAAGTGTAGGAGGGTAGGCCCGTGGGTCAACGAGCATGCCCGGCCCTGATAAGCCGCCATAAGCTTGTGCTCTGCCTTGCTAGCGTTATGCTACCCGGCAACCGAATGTGAGGAATGAACTGTGAAAGCGTGGATCCTGTTGATGCTGGCCCTGACTTTGCCCATGGCTGCCCAGGCCGAAGAAGCCAAAGAAGGCGAGGCGCCGAAGGTCAGCTATATCAGCCTGAGCCCGCCGTTCGTGGGTAACTACGGCCTGGACGGCACGGCGAAACTCAAGGTGTTCAAGGCTGATATCGCCCTGCGCGTGACCGGTACCGAAGCCGCTGCTGCTGTCAAAGCCAACGATGCGTTGATTCGTAACCAGTTGGTGGCGCTGTTTACCCAGCAGACCAACGAGGCCATGAGCACCGTCGAAGGCAAGGAAAAACTGCGCCAGGAAGCCCTCAAGCAAACCCAGCAAGTGATGAACGACGAGACCGGCAAGCCGGTGGTGGAAGACCTGTTGTTCAACAACCTGATCATTCAGTAATCAGCCTGGCTGGCGGTTCAGGAAGCCAAACTCTTCCTGAACCGCACCAATGCCACCGCAAAAAACAACAATCCAATTGCCGCCAGCGCCAGCAAGTCCGGCCATACCACACTGACGCCCGCGTCCCGAAACAGGATCGCTGCACTCAGGCTCACAAAGTGCGTCGACGGCGAGCCCTGCATCACCCACTGCAACCACTCGGGCATGCTGTCCAGTGGCGTACTGCCGCCGGATAGCAACAGCATTGGGATAATCACCGGGATTGCCAGCAAGCCGAACTGCGGCGTCGAGCGGGCAAGGGTGGCGAGGAAGATCCCCAGTGCGGTGCTGGCAAACAGGTACAGCGCGGTCACGAATAGAAACAGGCCCATCGATCCCGCCAGTGGCACGCCGAGCAAGCCTTTGACCACCACCTCCAGCGACACCCAAGTACACACCACCACCACCAACATGTTGCTCCAGATTTTTGCCAGCATGATTTCCAGCGCGGTCAGCGGCAGTACTAGCAGATGGTCGAGGGTGCCGTGCTCTCGCTCACGCAACAGCGCGGTGCCGGTCAATACGATGGCGAGAATGGTGATGTTGTTGACGATCTGGATCACCGCCAGGAACCAGCCACCTTCCAGGTTGGTATTGAACAGTGCTCGTGTGGTCAGCAGCGCCGGGGCTTTGCTGGCGGTATCGGTTTGGCCGCTGTAGCTCAGCAACTCCCGTTGGAAAATCCTGCCGATATAGCCCGCGCCCATGAACGCCTGGCTCATTGCCGTGGCATCGACGTTCACCTGCACGCCGGGCTGGCGACCCGCGAGCAGATCGGCCTGGAAGTTGGCCGGCACGTTGATCACGAAGGTGTACTGGCCGCTGTCCATCACCTTGTCCAATTGATCGTAGGCCAGCGGCGCAGGCGCCTGGAATTCCGGCGGTTGCAGCGCCTCTGCCATCTGCCTGGAGAGCGCGCTGTGATCCTCGTCCACAAAGGCGACGCTGGCGTTGTGTACGCCAATTACAGAACCGGCGGCAGGCATATAGATGGCGACAGTGAAGGCGTAGAACAGGAACAGCAGCAATACGCTGTCGTGGCGCAGGCTGGTGAGTTCCTTGATGCCCAGGCGCAGGATATGAGTGAGCGTGTGCATCAGGCCTCCTGCTTCTTGAGCATGATCAGGCTTAGCCCGGTGAATCCGATGAAGAACCCGAACAGCGCCAGGCATTGCGGCCACAACTGGCGTAGGTCCAAAGCTTTGGTGAACGTGCCGACTGCGATATCCAGGAAGTGCCCGGCTGGAAACAGCATGCCCATCAGTGCCGCCGCGCCTTCCAGAGAGGAGCGCGGCACGATCAGCCCGGAAAACTGGATGGTCGGCAGGCTGGTGATGATCATGGTGCCGAGGATCGCCGCGATTTGAGTACGGGTGAACGCGGAAATCAGCAGGCCCATGCTGGTGGTGGCCAGCACGTAAAGCAGTCCGCCAAAGGCCAACGTCAGGCCGCTGCCCTTGAACGGTACGCCAAACAGCCAGCGATTCATGGCCACCAGCAGCGCCAGGTTGATCAGGCTCACGGCGATGTAGGGCGCCTGCTTGCCCAGCAGGAACTCCAGGCGCGTCAGTGGTGTGGCATAGAAGTTGGTGATCGAGCCCAGTTCTTTCTCGCGCACGATTCCCAGAGCCGTGAGCATCGCTGGGATAAACGCCAGGATCAGCGCCGTCACCCCTGGGCCAATGGCATTCACGCTGACCACGTCCTGGTTATAGCGAAAGCGGGTTTCCAGCTTGGCGGCGGCCTGGGTGGTCTGCGGCAGGCTGCTCAGTTCGGCCAGTTGTTGCAGGTTGCCCTGGTGTACCGCTTCTACATAGTTGCGGCTGGTTTCCGCGCGAAACGGCATGCCGCCGTCGAGCCAGGCGGCGACTGTGGGTTGGCGGCCAGCGTAGAGGTCACGGCCAAACCCTGGCGGGATCTCCAGGGCCAGTTTGATTTCCGAGCGCTGCAGGCGCCGGTGCAACTCACTGGATTCCTGGATGGGCGCCTGTTCGGCGAAGTAGCGCGAGCTGCGGAAGGCTTCCAGATAGGCTCGGCTTTGAGGGCTCTGGTCCTGGTCGTAGACGGCAAAGGCGAGGTTTTCCACGTCCAGGGAAATGCCGTAGCCGAAGATCACCATCATGAACATCGCGCCGAGGAGGGCGAAGGCCATGCGCACTTTGTCGCGCAGTAGTTCTTTGCCTTCACGGCTGGCCACGGCCAACAGGCGAGAAAGGCTGAAGCCGCGTTTGCTCACGGGCGGCGCACTGATTTCGCTGACGGTTTTGGCCGGTGCGGCAGGCTCGGGTTCGCCTTGGGCCTGTTCCAGGCAGGTGACGAACGCGGCTTCCAGGGTGTCGCCGTGGAACTGCTGTTGCAGTGCCTCCGGTGTGTCGCAGGCCAGCACTTTGCCGCCGTGCATCAAGGAAATGCGGTCGCAGCGCTGGGCTTCGTTCATGAAGTGGGTGGACAGGAAGATGGTTACGCCTTGCTCCCGAGACAACTCGACCAGCAGCCGCCAGAAATCATCCCGAGCTGCCGGGTCGACGCCGGAAGTGGGTTCATCGAGGATCAGCACTTCCGGGCGATGCAGCACGGCCACTGCCAAAGACAAGCGCTGGCGCAGACCGAGGGGTAATTCGCCGGAGGGTTGCTCGGCTATCTTGCTCAGGTCAAAGCGTTGGATCAATTCATCGATACGCGGCCCACTGTCTGCTTTGGGCAGGTCGAACAGTTGCGCGTGCAGCACCAGGTTCTGGCGCACGCTGAGCTCGCCGTACAGCGAGAAACTCTGGGACATGAAACCCACGCGCTTGCGGGTGGCCAGGTCCTTTGCGTTCACAGGGTTGCCCAGCAGTGTCGCGCTGCCTTCGGTGGCCGGCATCAGCCCGGTGAGGACTTTCATGGTGGTGGTCTTGCCGCAACCGTTGGAGCCGAGGAAGCCGAAAATCTCGCCTCGACCAATAGCAAAGCTAACCTTGTTCACCGCCGTGAAATCACCGAAACGCAGGGTCAACTCGTGCGCTTCGATGGCGATATCGGCGTTGGCGTTTTCCCTTGGCGGGATCACCAGCGGCTGGTTGTCATGGGCGCCATCGCCCTGGAAGTGGGTGAAGGCCTCATCCAGTTTGCCGCTCGGCGTCGCTGCCGCCAGTTCGCGACTGAGACCGTCGGCGATCAGTTTGCCGCGGTCGAGCATCATGCAATGTTCGAACTGCTCGGCTTCCTCCATGTAGGCCGTGGCTACCAGCAGCGTCAGTTGCGGGCGTTCGCTGCGTACGGTTTCTACCAGCTCCCAGAAGCGTCGACGGGACAGCGGATCGACGCCGGTGGTGGGCTCATCAAGGATAAGCAGGTCCGGGTCGTGGATCAGCGCGCAGCACAGGCCGAGCTTCTGCTTCATGCCGCCGGAGAGTTTGCCGGCTGGGCGCTCGGCGAAGCGAGCCAGGTCGGTGGCCAGCAGCAGGTTGTGCATGCGCTGGTCGCAGTCGGCTTTGGACAGGCCGAACAGGGTGGCGAAGAAGCGGATGTTCTCGCTGATGGACAGCTCGGGGTACAGGTTGCCACCCAAACCCTGAGGCATGAAGGCAATGCGCGGGTACAGGCTGTTGCGGTGACGGCGATCCTGAATGGAGCCGCCGAGTACCTCCAATTGGCCGGCCTGGAGTTTCTTAACGCCGGCGATCAACCCCAACAAACTCGATTTTCCCGCACCATCCGGGCCGATCAGCCCGCAGCGTGTACCGGCGGGCAGGCTGAAGGCGATGTCGATCAGCGCCTGTTGTTTGCCGTAATGGTGGTTGATGCCTTTGGCGTGCAGCGCCAGGCCGGTCATTGCAGATTGGCCGGCCAGTCGATATCAGCTGTGCGCACATAGCCGGAGCCGGGCATGCCCGGTTTGGCTTGGGGCACGGCGCTCGGTTGAGTCAGGTGCAATTTGACGCGGAATACCAGTTTCTGGCGTTCGTCGCGGGTCTCCACTTCCTTGGGGGTGAACTGCGACTTGGCGGCGACGAAACTGATCTTGGCCGGCAACGGCTGCTGGGGCAGGGCGTCGAGCAGAATCCGCGCGTCACTGCCGACGGTCAGCCGTCCGGTCACGGAGGCGGGTAGATAGAGGTTCATGTACTGATCATTGGGGTCGATCAGCAGCAACACGCGCCCGCCCGCGCCAAGCACTTCACCCGGTTCGGCCAGGCGCAGTTGGATAATGCCGTCGATAGGCGCGCGCAGGCTGCTGTCGTCGATTTCACTGGTGAGCTGCGCGACCTGGGCTTGTGCGGCACCGATGGTGGCTTTTGCCGAATTGACCTGGGCCTGGGCGGCGGTCACGGCGGCGTTGCCGGTGTTCTGGCGGGCTTGCTGCTGGTCGATCAACTGGCCGCTGGCGAAGCCGCGTTTGTAAAGCTCCTGGGTACGCTTGAGTTCCTGGTTGGCCAGCAGTTGTTCGCTCTGGCGCAGTTGCACGTTGGCCTCGGCGGCGGCGAAGTTCTCCTTGGCCCTCAGCACTTCGGCTTCGGCCTGGGCGCGCTGGGCTTCCAGCGTACGGGTGTCCATGCGCGCCAGCAGTTGGCCCTTGAGGACCTTGTCGCCTTCGTCGACCCGCACTTCGGCCAGGCGCCCTGGGATCTTGGCGGCGATCTGCACTTCGGTGGATTCCAGGCGGCCATTGCCCATGCCCAGACCTTCTGGCAGACGGTCCTGGGTGGAGCGCCAGTAACCGAAGCCGCCGGCACCGAGCAATAATGCGATCAAGAGAATGGCAAACAGGTGGGAAGAGCGGGGTGTGGTCGACATGGGTGCATCCTGCGGCTTTAGCATCCTAGTTTGATCGGTGCTGCCCAAGGGGCGTTGATACCGATCAAATGAAGCGCAAGCCTAACCCGGTTAAGGGGCAGATGCATGCGTCGAGCGCGTGACCGCAGGGTTCTCGTCAGCGCAGCGCCAGCACCGTCGCCCATTGCTCGGCGGTGACCGGCATCACCGACAGGCGGCTGCCTTTTTGCACCAGGGGCAATTCAGCGAGGGCGGTTTGCTGTTTCAGGTAGCCGAGCCCCAGCACCTTGGGGAAGGTTTGGACGTGCGCGACGTTGATCGCAGTCCACGGGTTTTTCTCCGGGGTGGCTTTGGCGTCGAAATAGTGGCTGTCCGGTTCCAGTGCGGTCGGATCCGGGTAGGCCGCTTCGACAATTTTGCCGATACCCGCAATGCCTGGCTCTGGGCAACTGGAGTGATAGAAGAAAAACTCATCGCCCACGGCCATGGCGCGTAGGAAGTTGCGCGCCTGGTAGTTGCGTACGCCGTCCCAGCGCGCTTCGCCAAGCTTTTCCAGGCCGTTGATGGACAGTTCGTCGGGCTCGGATTTCATCAGCCAGTAGGCCATTTTTGGGCTCCTGAAAAAGGCAGTGGGCAAGTTGTCAGGCAATTTGATGACAAACCGACAGTCGGTTGGCGCCAAGGTTTGCGTGTTGGTTCACGTTACCGCAAAATGCCGGCCTTTAAGCTTGACGCAGCTGCAACGGACTACTTTGGAACGTTGTTGTCATCGTGTACGAGATGCCTGAAGGGGGGCAATCGATGCAACGTAAACCGGATTTACTATGGATTTTGGTGATTTTGTTTGGTCTGGGCGTCGTGACCACCGGGTATGCCCAAAGCTTGTGGTCGAACAAGACCGATGCTCCCGTTGAACTGGCTCAACAGCAGCCGCAACCGTTCAAGCGTTAACCCTTCTTCAAGACGCCGCTGCTTCAAGCGGCGTTTTTGCGACATACCACTGCTTATCAGTGACAGTGCCAGCCAATGGCACATCCCAACTGGCTTGTGCCAATCGATCGACCTTCTGACATTCATGGGCCAGGCCTAGCAGCGTCGGCTTGCGCCAGCTTTGACGGCGTGCCAGATACGCCAGGCTGCGGTCGTAGAAACCGCCGCCCATGCCCAGGCGGCCACCCGCGTCATCGAACCCCACCAACGGCAGCAACACCAGGTCCAGCGCCCACACCTTGCGCTGGCGCTTCGCATTGACCCTTGGTTCCAGAATCCGAAAGCGGTTGGGCAGCAGCTTGTCCCCAGGCTTCACGCGCTGGAACACCATCTTGGTACGCGGCCAAGCGCTGAGCACCGGCAGATAGGTGGCCTTGCCCCGGCGCTGAGCGGCGCGCAGCAGCAGGCGCGGATCGATTTCACCGTCCGTCGGTAGATACAAGGAAATATGTTTGGCCCGGCGAAACAGCGGGTGCTGTGCCAGTTGCCGATACAGGCCGTGGGCGGCTTGGCGCTGCTCGCTCGGCGTAAGGGCGCGGCGGGCGTTGCGTAACATGCGTCGAAGTTGCGGACGGGAAAGCGGCGCAGGTTCGGTCATGGTTTTTCGGCTCATAAAACAATGCCAGTCCTTAAGACTGGCATTGAGTTTGGAATTCAGGCTCCCCGACAGAACCGCTGTCGACTAAGCCCTTGAACCCGAAAGTTCAAGGTGGAAGAAGCAGTAGGCTTTAAGGCTTTCCGTCTAGCGGACATGCACACCAGCCCAACGTGCAACTTCCAGGGTAGTGCGAATCGGCTCCGGGACATCGCCGACTGGCAAGCACGCCAGGGAGTGGGGCGAGTATACCTTAAACAGTCGCGGGGATCAGCCCTTGGGTTGCTCTGTGTCGCTGGAAAGCACCAGATCAACACGTTCGAGCAGATCGCGAACCTGCTCGCGGGTCGAGCCGCTGGCCTGCACGTCAGGGCGTTCCTGCTTATGCAGCAGATCGTGGGTAATGTTCAGCGCGGCCATCACGGCGATACGGTCGGCGCCGATCACTTTGCCGCTGCTGCGGATTTCACGCATTTTGCCATCCAGGTAACGGGCGGCGCTCACTAGGTTGTTGCGCTCTTCCTGGGGACAGATGATCGAATATTCTTTGTCGAGGATCTGCACGGTGACGCTATTGCTTGAACTCATGAGTCTTGCTCCAGGGCCTTCAGGCGCGAAATCATCGATTCGACCTTACGCCGGGCGATTTCGTTTTTTTCAATGAGGTGAGCGCGTTCCTCGCGCCAGGTCTTTTCCTGAGCTAATAGGAGTCCGTTTTGACTCTTAAGTTGCTCGACCCGAGTAATTAGCAATTCGAGTCTGGCCATCAGCGCTTGCAGGTCGGTGTCTTCCATTGGGTTCCACTGGATTTTGTCTGATGAATGGCAACTGCAGGATAAACGATCTGACGCCCTTGATAGTCTTGGTACGTCTGCCGGTGCTAGGATACAGCGCTCCATTCTAGACATTGCGCCGTCTGGCGCCTAGCTCACCATGCCCACTAAGAACTCTCCGTACGACGCTTTTTCCACACTGCTGAGCACCAGCGGTCACCCATGTTCGCCTGCCGAACTGCACGGCGTGCTGTTGGGTCGCAGCTGCACCGGTGTTGGCTTTGATGCCGACAACTGGTTGGCCGATGTCGCCGAGCTGTTGGAAACCGAACCGACCGACAACGTGCGTAACGCGCTGATCGGCCTGCAAGAGATGGTCAAGGGCGAACTGACCGGTGATGACGTCACCGTAGTCCTGTTGCTACCGACCGACGACGCTCCGCTCACCGAACGCGCCGCCGCATTGGGCCAATGGTGCCAGGGTTTCCTCCACGGTTTCGGCGTGAACGCCGGCGGCCTGGAGCTGAGCACCGACGCCAAGGAAGTGCTGCAGGACCTCGCCGCGATCTCCCAAGTGCAAGATGCGCTGGAAGAGTCCGAAGACGGCGAAGGCGACTACATGGAAGTCATGGAATACCTGCGCGTCGCGCCGTTGCTGCTGTTCACCGAGACCAAGAAGTCCGCTGAGCCTGCTGCACCCAAGCCGTCGCTGCACTAAGAAAGGAAGCCCATCTGCCCATGATCCATATCCCCAAAGCGGAATACACCCGCCGCCGCAAGGCGCTCATGGCGCAGATGGAACCCAACAGCATCGCGATTCTGCCGGCCGCCGCCGTGGCCATCCGCAATCGCGATGTCGAGCACGTTTACCGCCAGGACAGCGACTTCCAGTACCTGAGCGGTTTCCCCGAACCGGAAGCTGTGATCGTGCTGATGCCCGGTCGCCAGCATGGCGAGTACGTGCTGTTCTGCCGCGAACGCAATGCCGAGCGTGAACTGTGGGACGGCCTGCGTGCCGGTACCGAAGGCGCAATCCGTGAGTTTGGCGCCGACGATGCCTTCCCTATCACCGATATCGACGACATCCTGCCCGGCCTGATCGAAGGCCGTGACCGGGTGTATTCGGCCATGGGCAGCAACGCTGAATTTGACCGGCACGTGATGGAGTGGATCAACGTGATCCGCTCTAAAGCGCACCTCGGCGCCCAGCCCCCGAACGAATTTGTTGCCTTGGATCATCTGCTCCACGACATGCGCCTGTATAAATCGGCGGCAGAAGTGAGGGTGATGCGCGAGGCCGCGCGGATTTCCTGCGCTGCCCACGTCAAGGCGATGCAGGCCAGCCGCGCTGGGTTGCATGAGTTCAGCCTGGAAGCCGAGCTGGATTACGAATTCCGCAAAGGCGGCGCGAAGATGCCGGCTTACGGCTCCATCGTCGCCGCCGGGCGCAACAGCTGCATCCTGCATTACCAGCAGAATGACGCGCTGCTCAAGGATGGGGACCTGGTGCTGATCGACGCCGGTTGCGAGATCGACTGCTACGCCAGCGACATTACCCGCACCTGGCCGGTCAACGGAAAGTTTTCACCTGAGCAAAAAGCGATCTACGAGATTGTGCTGGCCTCCCAGGAAGCCGCCTTTGCCGAGATCGCGCCGAATAAACATTGGAACCAGGCCCATGAGGCGACCGTGCAGGTCATCACCGCTGGGCTGGTTAAGTTGGGACTGCTGCAAGGTGACGTTGACGAACTGATCGCCAGCGAAGCCTATAAACCTTTCTATATGCACCGCGCCGGCCATTGGCTGGGCATGGATGTGCACGATGTGGGCGAGTACAAGGTGGGCGGTGAATGGCGGGTGCTGGAAGTCGGCATGGCGTTGACCGTGGAGCCGGGGATCTATATTTCGCCGGACAACCAGAACGTGGCGAAGAAATGGCGTGGCATTGGCGTACGCATCGAGGACGACGTGGTAGTGACCAAGCAAGGCTGTGAAATCCTGACCGGCGGCGTTCCCAAGACCGTCGTCGAGATCGAAGCGCTGATGGCGGCCTCCCGATGAGCCGGGTCAATCTCGCGATTATCGGCGGTGGCCTGGTGGGCGCCAGCCTGGCGCTGGCGTTGCAGGCCGGGGCCAAGGCGCGGGGCTGGAAGATCATGCTGATCGAGCCCTTCGCTCCGGGCGACAGCTACCAGCCAAGCTACGATGCACGATCGTCGGCGCTGTCGTTTGGCGCGCGCCAGATTTATCAGCGGCTGGGTATCTGGCAGGAGGTTTCCCGCCGAGCCGAGCCGATCAAGCAGATTCACGTGTCGGACCGTGGGCGTTTCTCCACCGCACGTTTGTCCGCCATGGAGGA
Source organism: Pseudomonas sp. RIT357 (assembly GCF_000632245.1). NCBI lineage: Bacteria > Pseudomonadati > Pseudomonadota > Gammaproteobacteria > Pseudomonadales > Pseudomonadaceae > Pseudomonas > Pseudomonas sp. RIT357. The sequence goes on along the minus strand of NZ_JFYX01000001.1, from coordinate 376,109 downwards.
GGGCGTGCCAGCACTCGGCTACGTAGTGGAAAACGCCTGGCTCGGCCAATGCCTGTGGCAAGGCCTGGACAAAGACGTGGTCAGTTGGCGCTGCCCGGCGGAAGTCACCCGCATGGAGCCGCTGCCCGACGGCTATCGCCTGACGCTCAACGATGAAACCGTGTTGGAATGCGACCTCGCCGTGCTCGCCGATGGCGGCCGATCCGGCTTGCGCGAGCAATTGGGCATTGGCGTGAAGACCCGTCCGTACAACCAGAGTGCGCTGATTGCCAACATCACTCCCAGCGAAGCCCATAACGGCGAAGCCTTCGAGCGCTTCACCGACGAAGGCCCGATGGCCTTGCTGCCGCTGCCAGACAACCGCTGCGCGCTGGTGTGGACGCGCATCGGTATGGACGCCCAGCGCCTGGCCGCCCTCGACGAACGCAGTTTCCTCAGCGAATTACAGAGCGTGTTCGGCTACCGTCTGGGCACCTTGAGGCAAGTCGGCGCGCGCCATCTGTATCCGCTGACCCTGGTGGAGGCCGAAGAGCAGGTACGTTCCCACCTGGTGATTCTTGGCAACGCCGCCCACAGCCTGCACCCAATTGCAGGGCAGGGCTTCAACCTTTCCCTGCGCGATGCGAGTGCCTTGGCCGAGGCCCTGCTCGCCGGGCCAGCGGTGCCCGGTGACCTGGCGACGTTACAGGCGTACCGCGAGCGCCAGCGTATGGACCAGAAGTTGACTGTCGGTTTCTCCGATCAGGTCACGCGCCTGTTTGGCAGTGCACAACCGCTGGTAGCGCTGGGCCGCAATATGGGCCTGCTGGGCCTGGATTTGTTGCCGCCGGCCAAACGCTGGTTCGCCCGTCAGGCCATGGGCTTGGGGACGCGTCCCGATGCGTAAGTGGCTGGTGGCGCGGTTGGGCAAGGCGCGCTTGCTGCGTTGGATCATGACCCTGTACCCGCCATACCTGGGCGCTGGCGTCAGCGTGCAGCATATGAGCGCGGATTTTCGTCACGTCAAAGTGCGCATGGGGCTGGGTTGGTACAACCGTAATTACGTCGGCACGCAGTTCGGCGGTAGCCTGTATTCGATGGTCGACCCGTTCTACATGCTGATGCTGATGGAAAATCTGGGCCGCGACTACATTGTCTGGGACAAGGCCGCGAGCATCGACTTTATCTCGCCGGGCAAAGGCCCGGTGTACGCCGAATTTTTCATCGACGAGGCCTTGCTTGACGAGGTGCGCCGACAGACCGAAGGCGGCGAGAAATACCTGCCTCACCTCACGGTCCAGATTCATGACGGCTCCGGCACCCTGGTGGCGCGGGTCGACAAAACCCTTTACGTGCGGCGCAAGCCGCAAGCGAGACAGGCTTAAACCATGGACATGCGCGCAGATGTGCTGATTGTCGGGGCCGGAATGGTCGGAAGCGCGCTGGCGCTGGCGTTGCAGGGCAGTGGCCTGCAAGTGCTGCTGCTCGATGGCAGCCCGCTGAGCGTCAAACCGTTCGACCGTGACGCGGCCTTCGAACCCCGCGTGAGCGCCTTATCGGCCGCCAGCCAGCGCATCCTGGAGCGCTTGGGCGTGTGGGACGGCATTGTGTCGCGCCGGGCCAGCCCTTACGGCGAGATGCAGGTGTGGGATGGCAGCGGCACTGGGCAGATCCACTTTTCGGCGGCCAGCGTGCACGCCGAGGTGCTCGGGCATATCGTCGAAAACCGTGTGGTGCAGGATGCTTTGCTTGATCGCCTGCACGACTGCGACCTGGGCCTGCTGGCCAACGCGCGGTTGGAGCAGATGCGCCGCTCCGGCGATGACTGGCTGCTGACCCTGGCCGATGGCCGCACCTTGCGCGCGCCGTTGGTGGTCGCCGCCGATGGCGCCAACTCCGCCGTGCGTCGCCTGACCGGCACCGCCACCCGTGAATGGGATTACTTGCATAACGCCATCGTCACCAGCGTACGTAGCAGTCAGCCGCACCAGCGTACGGCGTGGCAACGCTTTACCGACACCGGCCCGTTGGCGTTTTTGCCGTTGGTACGCGATGGGCAGGAAGATTGGTGTTCGATCGTATGGTCCACCACACCGGCTGAGTCCGAGCGCCTAATGGCCTTGGATGATGAAAGTTTTTGCCGTGAGCTGGAGCGCGCCTTTGAAGGGCGGCTTGGCACTGTGGTCAGTGCTGATCCACGGGTTTGCGTACCGTTGCGCCAGCGTCACGCCAAACGCTACGTGGCCGAGGGCCTGGCGTTGATCGGCGATGCGGCTCATGTGATCCACCCGTTGGCCGGGCAGGGCGTCAACCTGGGTTTCCTTGATGCTGCGGTGCTGGCCGAAGTGTTGCTGTCGGCTACTGAACGCGGCGAGCGTCTGGCGGATGTGAAAGTGCTGAGCCGTTATGAACGTCGTCGGATGCCCCACAACTTGGCGCTGATGGCCGCAATGGAAGGTTTTGAGCGGTTGTTCCAGGCCGATCAACTGCCGTTACGTTGGTTGCGTAACGCTGGGCTGAAGATGGTCGACCAGATGCCCGAAGCCAAAGCGGTATTTGTGCGCCAGGCCTTGGGCTTGACGGGCGATCTGCCAACACTCGCGAAACCCTGAGGCATCTGTGCAACATCTGGTAACGCCTCCACCGAGCGTTACCAAATGTGAGTCCCTATCATTTGCGCTCACTTTGCAAATGAGAGACCGCACCCATGTTGGCACCCAAGCGCCTACTGACTGCCCTGGCACTCACCCTGATCGGCAGCACGACTGTGCAGGCAGCCGACGAAGTGGTGGTCTACTCCTCGCGCATCGACGAACTGATCAAACCCGTGTTCGATGCCTACACCAAAAAGACTGGCGTCCAGGTGAAGTTCATCACCGACAAGGAAGCCCCGCTGATGCAGCGCATCAAGGCCGAGGGCGAAAACGCTACCGCCGACCTGTTGCTCACCGTGGATGCCGGCAACCTCTGGCAGGCCGAGCAAATGGGCATCCTGCAACCCTTCACCTCGCCCGTGATCGACAAGAACATTCCTCTGCAATACCGCTCATCCGCCCACGCTTGGACTGGCTTGAGCCTGCGTGCGCGGACCATCGCCTATTCCACTGACCGGGTAAAACCGGGTGACTTGACCACCTACGAAGCCCTGGCCGACAAACAGTGGGAAGGTCGTCTGTGCCTGCGCACGGCGAAAAAGGTCTACAACCAGTCGCTCACCGCGACCCTGATCGAAACCCACGGCGCGGCCAAGACCGAAGAAATCGTCAAGGGCTGGGTGAATAACCTCTCTACTGACGTGTTCTCTGATGACATCGCCGTGCTGGAGGCGATCAACGCCGGGCAGTGCGACGTGGGTATCGTCAACACCTACTACTACGGCCGCCTGCACAAGCAGAAGCCGGACCTGGCTGTGAAGCTGTTCTGGCCGAACCAGGGCGACCGTGGTGTGCATGTGAACCTGTCGGGTATCGGCTTGACCAAGCACGCGCCACACCCGGAAGCCGCCAAGGCTCTGGTGGAATGGATGACCACACCTGAAGCGCAGAAGATCTTTGCCGATGTGAATCAGGAGTTCCCGGCCAACCCGGCTGTACCGCCGTCGGCCGAAGTGGCGACCTGGGGCAAGTTCGTTGCGGACACCTTGCCGGTGGAAGTGGCGGGTAAGCGCCAGGCTGAAGCCATTCGCTTGATGGATCGCGCCGGCTGGAACTAAGTACAATTTGTAGGACGCCGCAGATCCAAATGTGGGAGGGGGCTTGCCCCCGATGGCGGAGGATCAGTCACCGATGAGTCGACTGACATTCCGACATCGGGGGCAAGCCCCCTTCCACATTGGGTTGTGGTGATTTCAAGATCTTCATTATCGAGAACCCACCTTTGGCCCACCCCGCCCAACGCCGCTGGTACCTGCCGGTTTTCACCGTCGCCGCCCTGGTGCTGCTGCCGCTGAGCGTGCTGTTGCTGTCCTGGCAAAGCATCGATGCGCAAATCTGGTCCCATCTGTGGGAAACCCAGATGCCCCGGCTGCTGGGCAATACCCTGACCCTTGTGGTTGGGGTGGGTTTGGGCGTGACCCTCTTGGGCGTAAGCCTGGCCTGGCTCACTAGCCTCTGCGAATTCCCCGGCCGGCGCTGGCTTGACTGGGCGTTGATGCTCCCCTTCGCCATCCCCGCCTACGTGCTTGCCTTCGTCTTTGTTGGCCTGCTGGATTTCGCAGGCCCAGTGCAGACCCTGCTGCGAGAGTGGTTCGGCACCGGTCTGCGCCTGCCTCGCGTGCGTTCCACCAGTGGCGTGATCATCGTGTTGGTGCTGGTGTTCTACCCCTACGTCTACCTGCTGGCGCGCACTGCATTCCTGGCCCAGGGCAAAGGCCTGATGGAAGTCGCGCGAGTGTTGGGGCAATCGCCGTGGCAAGCGTTCTGGCGCGTGGCGCTGCCCATGGCGCGGCCGGCGATTGGCGCCGGGGTCGCCCTGGCGTTGATGGAAACCCTGGCGGATTTCGGTGCGGTCTCGGTGTTCAACTTCGATACCTTTACCACCGCGATCTATAAAACCTGGTACGGCTTTTTCAGTCTTTCCAGCGCAGCCCAACTGGCCAGCCTGTTATTGCTGGTGGTGATGCTGGTGCTGTACGGCGAACGGCGTGCCCGTGGCGCGAGCCGTCCCAGCAATGAGCGGCCTCGGGGCAAGGCGCTCTACCACCTGCGTGGGTTCAAAGCGTTAGCCGCCAGTGCCTGGTGTGGGCTGGTGTTTGCGTGCGCCTTTGTCATTCCGGTGCTGCAGTTGATCGTCTGGTTCTGGCAGCGCGGCCGGTTCGACCTGGATGAGCGGTATTCGGGCCTGATCGTCCATACCCTCTATCTCGGTGGTATCGCGGCATTGATCACGGTCAGCGTGGCGCTGGTACTTGCCTTCGCCAACCGCCTGTCGCCGACCCGGGCGATTCGCTCCGGTATCAGCCTGGCCAATGTTGGCTATGCATTGCCGGGTTCGGTGCTGGCGGTGTCGATCATGTTGGCGTTCAGTTATCTGGACCGCGAACTGGTGGTGCCGCTGTCCGGCTGGCTCGGTGGTGCGGGCAAACCGCTGTTGCTGGGCAGTCTGTCGGCGCTGGTGCTGGCGTATCTGGTGCGTTTTCTGGCGGTGGCCTACGGGCCGCTGGAAAATAGCCTGGCGCGCATCCGGCCTTCGTTGCCGGAAGCGGCGCGTAGTTTGGGCGTGAGTGGGCCGCGACTGTTTTGCAAAGTGTATCTTCCGCTGTTGCTACCCGGCACCCTCAGTGCAGCGCTGCTGGTGTTCGTGGATGTGCTCAAGGAAATGCCCGCAACCTTGCTGATGCGCCCGTTCGGCTGGGACACCCTGGCGGTGCGGATCTTTGAAATGACCAGCGAAGGCGAGTGGGCACGGGCTTCGCTGCCGGCACTGACACTGGTACTGGTGGGCCTGCTGCCGGTGATCGGGCTGATCCGACGCTCTGCCCGACCAATCGGTTAGGTGTCAGTCCTACGGCTTGAGGCTACAATGCGCGGCATTCGGTGCGCTCCGCCTTTCGGATCGGGTCGTTGTACGTGGCTGCAGCCCTTGTAATTCAAGGTCTTCAGCACGAACAGCAACGCTGCGCACCTTCGCCAAGCCCGGAAGGAGAAACCCATGGGACAGCGTACGCCTCTGTATGACCTGCATCTCGCCCTCGGCGCGAAAATGGTCGATTTTGGCGGTTGGGATATGCCTTTGCATTACGGCTCGCAAGTTGAAGAGCACCATCAGGTGCGACGCGACTGCGGGGTGTTCGATGTATCTCATATGACCGTGATCGATATCAGCGGCCCCCAGGCCAAGGAATGGCTCCAGCACCTGCTGGCCAATGATGTCGAACGTTTGCATGGCTGTGGCCGTGCGTTGTACAGCGCCATGCTCAACGAGCAGGGCGGCGTGGTGGACGACATGATTGTCTATCGCACTGATGCCGGGTACCGGTTGGTGGTCAACGCCGCCACTCGTGACCAGGACATCGCCTGGATGCAGGCGCAACTCGGCAGCTATCAAGTGCAACTGCACGAGCGGCCCGAGTTGGCCATGCTCGCCATTCAAGGCCCCCATGCTCGGCAGAAGATCGCCGAGTTGGTCACCCAGTCTCGCGGCACCCTGATCCACCAGCTCAAGCCATTTGAAGGCGAGGCCGACGGCGATTGGTTTATCGCCCGCACGGGTTACACCGGCGAAGACGGCCTGGAAATTGTGTTGCCTGCCGATCAGGCACCGGGATTTTTCAACGATCTGGTGGGTGCAGGCATCTCACCTATCGGCCTCGGCGCGCGGGACACCCTGCGCCTGGAAGCCGGTATGAACCTGTACGGCCAGGATATCCACCAGAACGTTTCGCCCCTGGCGGCCAACATGGCGTGGAGTATCGCCTGGGAACCAGCCGAGCGCGATTTCATCGGGCGTGCGGCGCTGGAAGCAGAGCTGGCCGCCGGTGTGCAGTTCAAACTGGTCGGGCTGGTACTGGAAGAACGTGGGGTTTTACGCGCTCATCAGGTGGTTCGCATCGCCAATGTTGGCGAAGGTGAGATCACCAGTGGTAGTTTCTCTCCTACGCTGAGCAAATCCATTGCCTTGGCGCGTGTACCGACGGCAACTGCCGACCGGGCCGAAGTGGAAATCCGCGGCAAGTGGTACCCGGTTCGAGTGGTCAAACCGACCTTCGTGCGCCATGGCAAAACCTTGATCTAACTATTTCCGGCAGGCCGATGGCCGCTGACACTACTTCTGAGGACACAGACTATGAGCAATATCCCGGCCGACCTGCGTTTTGCCGAGAGTCATGAATGGGCCCGTCTGGAAGCTGACGGTACCGTGACCGTCGGGATCTCCGACCACGCCCAGGAAGCGTTGGGTGATGTGGTGTTTGTTGAGTTGGCCGAAGTCGGCGCCCAGTTTGGCGCGACTGATCAGGCAGGTGTGGTGGAGTCGGTCAAGGCCGCTTCGGATATCTACGCCCCGGTTGCAGGCGAAGTGATTGCAGTCAACGAGGAGCTGAGTGGTAGCCCCGAGTTGCTGAACTCCAACCCGTATGGCGCCTGGATCTTCAAGCTCAAGCCAAGCAACCCGGCTGATCTGGAAAAACTGCTGGATGCTGCTGGTTACAAAGCCGCCATCGGCGAGTAACACCGCACATAACCCTATAGGGGCCGGCAAACCGGCCCCTATAGGGTTAGCGTTTGAGCACCGCTTTCACTGCCGCCACCGACCGCTCCACATCCGCCTCAGTCATCGCCGTGAACATCGGCAATGAAACAATCAAGCGCCCAACCTTTTCCGCCACCGGGAACATGCCTTCCTTGAAACCCTGTGCCCGATAAAGGCTCAGCAGGTGGATCGGTGGGTAGTGATAACCAATGCCCACGCCATGAGCCTGCATCTGTTCCATGAACGTTGCGCGGGCCGGCAGGCCGTCCTGACGCTCCGGCAGCACTAGCTGGAACAGGTGCCAGTTGCTGTTTTCGAAGTCGGCGGGTGGCAGTTGTGCGCCGTACTTCTCTTCAAAGTCACTGCCGAAACACTTGAAGTAGTGCCTCGCCAGGTTCTGGCGGTGGGCGGTGATTTTCTCGATATGGGCAAACTGCCCCAGGCCAATGGCCGCAGCGATATCGGTCATATTGAACTTGCCACCCAGCACATCAACATCCAGGCCGTCGAAGCCGGTACGGGTGACGCCCTGCAGGCGGTATTTTTCTGCCAGGCGTGCCTCTTCGGCGCTATTCAAAACCAGGCAACCACCCTCGGACGAGGTGATGTTCTTGTTGGCCTGGAAGCTGAACGAAACGAAGTCCCCGGTGGCGCCAATGCGTTCGCCATCCCAACTGGAGCCAAGGGCCTGGGCCGCGTCTTCGACGATACGCAGTTTGTACTTGTTGGCCAGCGCGTAAAGCATTGGCATATCCAACGGCAGCCCGGCCAGGTAAACGGGGATGATGGCCTTGGTGCGCGGTGTGATCGCGGCTTCCACCTGGGACAGGTCGATATTGCGGGTGATTGGGTCGATATCGGCGAACACAGGTGTGGCGCCGACTTCCAGAATCACGTTGGCCGTTGCCACCCAGGAAATCGGTGTGGTGATGACTTCATCCCCAGGCCCGATACCGGCGATGCGCAAGGCAATCTCCATGGTGCAGGTGCCCGAGTTGAAGGTGCGAACGTGGCGCCCGCCAAAGTATTCCGACAGCTGCGCCTCGAACGCCTGCACCTTCGGCCCGCTGGTGATCCAGCCCGAACGCAATACATCGCCCACCGCCGAGATGGTGGCTTCATCGATGGTGGGTTTGGAGAACGGCAGAAAGGGCAGTTGGCTCATAACGACGAATGCATCCGTTTCAGGTTGGCGATGAGTACGGGAGGTATCAGTGCCGGCATGGTTGCACGGCTTGACTGAATATAGCCTGTCACCTGTGAATGAATCGTCATGTTACGGGCAAAAAAAATGCCGCTTCAAAAGCGGCATTCTTCAGAGTGCGGAAATCACTCGGTGACGGCGTTTTTCGCGAGGATAGCGTTAGCCAGCTCCATATCCGTGGCCTGCAGGCCAGGATTGTCGGCGCGGACTTTCTGCATGGCGGCTTCCAGGTATGGGCCACGGATGCCGCCGTCGCTGGCAACAAAGCTGCCTGCGTCGTCTTGTGCGGCAACGACCAGCTTGTGGTCCTTGAAGGTCAGGTACGTCGAGCCGGTGGTGGCGCCCGACGAGATGACATTGCGCCAGAAACTGTCGGCCATGGCTGAACCGACAGGAAGGGAAAGCACAGCAAGGGTAGCGACAGCATATTTGAGACGCATGATGGGTGACTCCGGGTGGGTGATCTGTACCGTTTGATTGTAGTTAGCCCAACCGAGTTCCATCACTGACTAAACAGTTTCTACCTTCAAAATCACGCCATCCAGGCCAACCACCCGTACTTGAGCGCCTACAGGGCTGTCAGGACCGGTCACCATCCATACGCCATCACCGACTTTTACCTTACCCCGACCGCCCGCGATCGCCTGGTGCACTACAAATGTGCGGCCGATCAGCTCCGAGCCGCGCTCGTTGAGCCCCGGTTGGTCACTGGCCTTTGCGCTGCTTCGCTGGCGTTTCCACCAGTAGACCGCTGTCAATATCGACAACACGGCGAACAGCAGCAGTTGCCATTCCGGTCCCAGGGGCGGCACCAGGAACTTGATAACGCCTACGGCTGCTGCTGCGATACCCATCCATAGCAGGTAACCACCGGCGCCGAACACTTCAAGAATCAACAGCACTGTACCCAGCGCCAGCCAATCCCAGAATGAAAGATGCTGCAGGAAATCCCACATGGCGACGGCCTCAACCTTTCTTGTTATCGAACGTTGCCTTGACGATCTCGCCGATGCCGCCCACCGCACCGATCACCTGGCTGGCTTCAAGCGGCATCAGGATGACCTTGCTGTTGTTGGCCGAGGCAAGTTTGCCCAAGGCGTCGATGTATTTTTGCGCAACGAAGTAGTTGATGGCCTGCACGTTACCGGTGGCGATGGCCTCGGAGACCACCTGGGTTGCACGGGCTTCAGCCTCTGCTTGACGCTCACGGGCTTCAGACTCAAGGAATGCGGCTTGGCGTCCACCTTCAGCTTCAAGAATCTGTGCCTGCTTCTTGCCTTCGGCAGTTAGGATTGCCGATGCTCGCAGGCCTTCGGCCTCAAGGATTTGCGCACGCTTGATCCGCTCGGCTTTCATCTGGCCGGACATGGCGGCCATCAGGTCGGCGGGCGGGCTGATGTCTTTGATCTCGATACGGGTGATCTTGATGCCCCACGGAGCGGTGGCTTCATCCACGGTGCGCAGCAGTTTTTCGTTGATGCCGTCACGCTGGCTGAGCATGGCATCCAGCTCCATGGAGCCGAGCACGGTGCGGATATTGGTTTGCAGCAAATTGCGGATGGCGTGTTCGAGGTTGTTGACCTCGTAGGCGGCCTGGGCGGTATTGACCACCTGGAAAAAACACACGGCGTCGATCTGTACGGTGGCGTTGTCGGCGGTGATGACTTCCTGGGGTGGAATATCCAGCACGCTCTCCATCACGTTGATCTTGCGACCGATGCGATCCATGACCGGGATGATGATGTTCAGGCCAGGCTTGAGGGTGTTGGTATAACGGCCGAAACGCTCGACGGTCCACTGGTAGCCTTGAGGCACCACCTTGAAGCCCATGAATAATATGGCGGCGGCCAAGCCCACGAAAAGAAGCAGTACGGTTCCGATCTGCATAGCGATTCCCTATCTGATGGTGTCAGTTAAACGACGGTTGGCCGAGTGTAACGGTGTTGTCACAGATAAGAACGATTTCAGCGCGCCGTAACCAAAGGATTTGTTACCGAATCCCCAGGCGTTACTCGCAACACTTCGGCCATCGTGGTCAGCCCAGCTTGCGCCTTCCTCAATCCGGCCATGCGCAGGCTGCACATGCCTTGCGCAATAGCTGCCTGGCGTAAGGTCTGCACGTCGGCGCCCGGAGTGATCAGTGCTTTGATCGACTCATTCAACACCATGATTTCGTAGACCCCTGCGCGTCCCCGGTACCCGCTGTTCCGACATTCCGCACATCCGACGGCCTCGTGGACATCGCCCGTCGAGCGCTTGCAATGGGGGCACAGCACTCGTACCAAGCGTTGCGCCATAACACCCAACAAGGTGGCCTTGATCAAATAATGAGCGATGCCCAGTTCCTGCAAGCGGCTAATGGCGCTGGGCGCATCGTTGGTGTGCAGCGTCGAGAGGACCAAGTGCCCGGTCAGTGCGGCCTGGATAGCCATTTCTGCGGTTTCCTGGTCGCGAATCTCGCCGATCATGATGATGTCCGGGTCTTGGCGCAGCAGAGCGCGGATGCCGCTGGCGAAGGTCAGGTCGATGTTGTGCTGCACCTGCATCTGGTTAAAGGCCGGCTCGACCATCTCGATCGGATCTTCCACTGTGCACAGGTTGACCTCCCGGGTCGCCAGTTGCTTGAGCGTGGTGTAAAGAGTGCTGGTCTTGCCTGAGCCGGTAGGACCGGTGACGAGGATGATGCCGTTGGTCTGGCGCGTCATCGCGTGCCAGCGGTGCTGGTCCTCGGTGGATAAACCCAGCTGGTCAAAATCCTTGAGCAGCACCTGAGGGTCGAAAATCCGCATCACCAGTTTCTCTCCGAAGGCTGTGGGCAAGGTCGACAGGCGCAACTCAACTTCTGCGCCCGTCGGGCTTTTGGTCTTGACCCGGCCATCCTGGGGCTTGCGCTTTTCTGCCACGTTCATCCGCCCCAGGCTTTTCAGGCGGCTGACCACCGCCATCGTCACCTGGGGTGGAAATTGATAGACGTCGTGCAGCAGCCCATCAATGCGAAAACGTACCCGGCCCTGCTCACTGCCAGGCTCGATATGAATATCGCTGGCCCGCTGTGCGAAGGCGTACTGCAACAGCCAGTCGACGATATTAACGATATGTGCGTCATTGGCGTCCGGCTCCTGGTCGCTGGCGCCAAGGTTCAGCAACTCGAAGTTACCCGGCACCGCGACCTTTTGATCGGCCCCGCTGACGGACTTCGCCAGCCGGTAAAACTCGCTGATACACCGCTGGATGTCCTGAGGGTTTGCAACCACTCGCTTGATCGAACGCTTGAGTACTTGCGCCAGTCCGGATTCCCAACTGCTGACGTGGGGCTGGGCGCTGGCGACGGTAACGGTATGCGCATCCACGGCCACGGCAAGAATGGCGTGGCGCTGGGCGAACGCGTGGGACATCAGTGGCACCACTGTTGCGACATCTATCTTCAACGGGTCGATACGCAGATAAGGTTGCCGGACACGCTGGGCAAGCCATTGGGTCAGGGTTTCCAGGGAAGGCCCATGGGCGGCGATGCGCTCCAACGGGTGTTGAGCGTTGTCGGGGTGCGCCGCTGATAACCGCTGCGCGGCGTCGGGAGTGATCAAACCTTCCTCCACCAAGGCCGGCAGCAACGCATGCAGTTCCAATCGCTGATCAACAGACATGAAGGTGTTCCTGGGTAGCCTTGGACGAAATTTCAGGCTAGCCAGCTCCCGAGTTTCATCCTCCCAGTGTGTGTTGCAGGTCTTTACTGAGCGGCTGCAACCACCGCTATAGGCCCCACGGAATCAGCTGACCACATGTCCAGCGCGCACACGCTGATCAGGTTTCGAATCTTTTCACCGATGACTTGGGCCCGATGCCAGCTCAGGCCATCGATCACGATATCGATGTTCAGCAGGTCGTCTTCCCGATTCACGGCGACGTGCCGAGGCGTCAGAAACTGCAACGCAAAATAGTTGAGTACTCGGCACAACACATCGGGCTCCGCCTCGGCGACGATCTGGTAGTGCGCCTGGCAATGGGCGCTGGTGACAGCCCACGCATCGGCGCGCGCAGCAGGTTGGATGGTTTCGACGGCGTGCATGCTGACTCTCCAGATTCGATGGAAGGAATTTTTACATTCGCCAGCGGAGATTTCTTATCTAAGATGGGCATGTTTTGCTAAAAATCGAATAGATCAATTCAAGTTCGATTCAATAATAGGTATTTCTATGCATAGCGAGTTAGACGCTTACGACCGTCGCATCCTGGCCCTGTTGCAGGAGGACGCTTCGCTTTCCAGTGCACAGATTGCCGAACAGGTGGGCTTGTCCCAGTCGCCATGCTGGCGACGAATCCAGCGGCTGAAGGAGGAAGGTGTGATCCGCGGGCAGGTGACGTTGTTGGATCGCAAGAAGATCGGCCTCAACACGCAGATTTTTGCCGAGGTCAAACTCAACGCCCACGGCCGATCCAACTTCACTGAGTTCACCGATGCGATTCGCGGCTTTCCGGAAGTGTTGGAGTGCTATGTGCTAATGGGGGCGGTGGATTTTCTGCTGCGCATCGTGACGTCGGACATCGAGGCGTACGAGCGGTTTTTCTTTGAGAAATTGTCGATGGTGCCGGGGATTCAGGAGGTGAATTCGATTGTGGCGTTGTCGGAAATCAAGTCCACCACTTCCCTGCCAGTCTAGCGCTGACAGCGGGGGCTTCATCGGGGGCAAGTCCCCCCCCACAGTTGAAACGCGTCCAAATGTGGGAGGGGATTGCCCCCCGATGGTGGTATTACAGACGCAGAAGAGTCTTCCAGGCACGGTTCTGATACACCGCAATCGCCTGATGCATACGCGCATCCAGCGATTCATCAGTGATCGGCTGGTTGGCCAATTGCGCCAACTTGTTCAGTTCGCCGTACAAACGGTCCAGCTCAGGAATATCCACCACGTTACGCGCATGGTGCAGCCAGGCCTGGATGCGTTCGATACGCGGCAGTTGCTCGGCCAGGTCTTCCGGTTGTTGCTGGTAGCGCGGCAGTTGCAGGGCGACGGCATCTTCTGCCAACAGGCGTGGCAGCCAGTTGGTGATTTGCGCAGCGCCCTGACGGTTGCCACGCACGTTGCGGTCGGCGGTCCAAGTGCGGGCGAGCAGCCATCGCGACAGGTTCAGTGAGAACAGGCCCCAGCGCACGTCTTCCAACTCTTCGACGAATTGCTCCGGTGCGGCTTTGCGGATGTCTTCATCGTCGTCACCGGCTTGTACCAGTGGGCGCCAATCTTCCAGCAAGGCATCGAGTACGCTGCGCAGTTCGCTGGTGGATTGACGCGGTGCGGCCTGGCCGAGGCTGCCGATCAGGGCGCGCAATTCGCCGAGGTTGTCGACCCAGTCTTGCAGCAGGCGCCAGTGGCCATTGAAGCGATATTGTTCGGCCAGGCGTTGGCTGCTGCCCAACAGGTGCCACATGATCGCGGCAAAGGCGTCGTCCAACGGCATTTCGGCGTGAATCTGCGGCGCCGGCAGGCTCAGGGAGTAGCTGCTGGCGTCGTACAGGCGATAGCCGCGCTCGGCCTTGCTGATATCGCACGGCATCAGGGCAAGCGTCGCGGCCAGTTCAGCGGCCAGCTCCAGCAGGGCCGCTGGTTCGCCTTCGCGCAGTTCCAACTCCAGCTCGCAGATTTCTTCTTTCTGTTTGCCGACCACCACGTGGCCCAAGTCCAGGGCGGCTTCGATCACGACTTTGGCCTTACCGCGGCCCCAGGCGATTTCAGCGCGTTCACGTACGAAGTCGGTGGTGAAGATCGGCTTGAGGGTCTTCTTGTCCAGCTCGGCCAATTGCTCGGGCCAGCATTCGCCGTCGAGTTTCTTCACGTCGAGCTTGGCTTTGGGCAGGTCCCAGTTGTACTCATTGCGTTCCGACAAACCGGCGACGCTTTGGCCACGGGTCTTGAGGGTCTGGATAATGTCGTCACCGTCTTTGCGCAGGCGCAGGGCGACTTTTGCCTGGGCCAGGTCGCGCTCGGGGGTGTCAAAGTACTGGTTCATCAACTCACGGCGTTCCCAGCCACTTTTGTTGCGTTTTTTCAGTAACGGGTGCTCACGCAGCGCGGCGAGTGTTTCGCGGCTGACGCGTAGCTTGATTTCGGTTTCTTTCTGCATGGCCGGAAAATCCAGGATCGGGAGCGCAGCCGGGGAAAAGTGTGGCTGCCAAGGTCGTGCAGTGTACAGGACTGAGCCCGGCAACGTGCCGCAACGGTTTATTGTGTCGTGCAGATGGCTCTATAGTGGGGCTCATCCGGGAAGTTGAGAGACCGCGCATGCCGTTACCGTCCATGAAAGAGCAGTTTGCCGCCTTGATTGCCGCGCCGTCGGTCAGTTGCACCCAAGCGTCTCTCGACCAGACCAACCGGCCCGTGATCGATTTGCTCGCCAGTTGGCTGGGTGATCTGGGTTTTGCCATCGACATCCAGCAAGTCAGCCCCGGCAAGTTCAACCTCTTGGCCAGCTTCGGCAGCGGCCCCGGTGGACTGGTGCTGGCCGGTCATAGCGACACCGTCCCTTATGACGCCGCCCTGTGGAAAACCGACCCGCTCAAGCTGACGGAAGTCGACGGTCGCTGGGTAGGATTGGGCAGTTGCGACATGAAGGGCTTTTTCGCCCTGGCCATCGAAGCCGTGCTGCCGCTGCTGGACCAACCGTTCAAGCAACCGCTACTGATCCTCGCCACCTGCGACGAAGAAAGCTCCATGTCCGGCGCCCGCGCGCTGGCCGAAGCCGGGCGCCCTCTGGGCCGTGCGGCGGTGATCGGCGAGCCCACCGGGCTCAAGCCGATCCGCCTGCACAAGGGCGTGATGATGGAGCGCATCGACATCCTTGGGCGCAGCGGCCATTCGTCGGATCCAAGCCTGGGCCACAGCGCCCTCGAAGCCATGCACGATGCCATCGGCGAGTTGCGTGGCCTGCGCCTGGCCTGGCAGCGCGAGTACCGCAACCCGCAATTCAGCGTACCGCAGCCGACCATGAACTTCGGCTGTATCCACGGCGGCGACAACCCGAACCGCATCTGCGGTCAGTGCTCCCTGGAGTTCGACCTGCGGCCCTTGCCGGGCATGGACCCACAGGTGTTGCGTGCAGCCATCCGGCAGAAGCTCGAACCCTTGGCCGAGCGGCATCAGGTCAAGATCGACTATGCGCCGCTGTTCCCCGAGGTGCCGCCGTTCGAACAATCGGAAGACGCCGAACTGGTGCGGGTTGCGGAACGATTGACCGGTCATCGTGCCGAAGCAGTAGCGTTCGGCACCGAAGCGCCTTATCTTCAGCGCCTTGGTTGTGAAACCCTGGTGCTTGGCCCTGGCGATATCGCCTGCGCCCACCAACCGGGTGAGTACCTCGAAATGTCACGCTTAACGCCTACAGTGCGTCTATTGCGGGAACTGATCGACCATTACTGCCTGAAACCTGCATAAATTAACCCCAGCCTATTCGTACATAGAAGGAGAGCGAGCGTGTCGCCAAGCCTGTTCCGACGATAACCATCAGCCCGCTGTGCGTTTTCACGATTCATCCTTTTTTGGCTGCTTTTTATTACAGGCCCAGGTGTTATGCCCGAATACGTCAATTGGCTTCGTCACGCTTCGCCCTACATCAACGCCCACCGCGACTGCACTTTTGTAGTCATGCTGCCTGGCGACGGTGTGGACCATCCCAACTTCGGCAATATCGTCCACGACCTGGTGCTGCTGCACAGCCTGGGCGTGCGGTTGGTGCTGGTTCATGGCTCGCGCCCACAGATCGAAGCGCGCCTTGAAGCGCGCGGCCTGATCCCGGCTTATCACGAAGGTATGCGTATCACCGACGCGCCGACGCTGGAATGCGTTATCGACGCCGTCGGCCACCTGCGTATCGCTATTGAAGCGCGCTTGTCGATGGACATGGCCTCGTCGCCGATGCAAGGCTCGCGCCTGCGCGTGGCCAGCGGCAATCTCGTGACCGCGCGCCCGATCGGCGTGTTGGAAGGCGTGGACTATCACCACACCGGCGAAGTGCGTCGGGTCGACCGCAAAGGTATTAATCGCCTGCTGGACGAGCGCTCCATCGTGCTGCTGTCGCCATTGGGTTACTCGCCTACCGGTGAAATCTTCAACCTGGCCTGCGAAGACGTCGCCACCCGCGCCGCCATCGACCTGGGAGCCGACAAACTGTTGCTGTTCGGCGCCGACCTCGGCCTGATCGATGAAAATGGCCGGTTGGTGCGCGAACTGCGTCCGCAACAAGTACCGGCTCACCTGCAACGCCTGGGCAGTAGCAACTACCAGGCCGAACTGCTCGATGCAGCGGCCGAGGCTTGCCGGGGCGGGGTAGGGCGCAGCCATATCGTCAGCTACGCCGAAGATGGCGCGCTGCTCACCGAACTGTTTACACGCGATGGCGGCGGCACGCTGGTGGCCCAGGAGCAATTCGAACTGGTGCGCGAAGCGGCGATCGAAGACGTCGGTGGTTTACTTGATCTGATCAGCCCGCTGGAAGAGCAGGGGATCCTGGTACGCCGTTCGCGGGAAGTGCTGGAGCGTGAAATCGAACAGTTCAGCGTGGTCGAGCGCGAAGGCATGATCATCGCCTGTGCGGCGCTTTATCAGATTGCCGATTCGGATGCGGGTGAGCTGGCGTGCCTGGCGGTGAACCCGGAGTATCGCCATGGCGGTCGTGGTGATGAGTTGCTCGAGCGCATCGAAACACGCGCCCGTGCCCAAGGCTTGAAGACCTTGTTCGTCCTCACCACTCGCACCGCGCACTGGTTCCGTGAGCGTGGTTTTGTACCGAGTACTGTGGACCGACTGCCGTCGGCGCGGGCGTCGCTGTACAACTATCAGCGTAATTCGAAGATTTTCGAAAAGGCGCTGTAAACCCGATCTTCAAAGCGCTGGAGACCCAAATGTGGGAGGGGGCTTGCTCCCGATGGCGGTGTATCAGTCAGAGAGATGTCGACTGATACACCGCCATCGGGAGCAAGCCCCCTCCCACGTTTTTTACCGAGTTTAGTCTTTGATGAATTTGTCGGTCACAAAGGCCGAATAGTCCGGTAGCACCGTCTCAACCTTCCCCTGCTCCTTCAAGAATTTCGCTGTCTCCCCAATCGCCTTCGCCGTGCCGCCTTTGAGCAGCGCATCGGTTTGCTGCGCTTGGGCATCCGGGAATGTGGTGCCTGCCAGCAGCTCGGGAATGTCCGCGGCATTAGAGCCTGTCAATTTGGCGATTTTCTGCACCGGCTCCGAGTCCACCGTCCAGCTGTCTTTATGGGCGGCATAATCGGCGAACGAGTCCAGGGTCACCTTGGCAAACTTGGCCACTGCCTCAGGATGTTTCTCCGCAAAATCCTTGCGCGCCACCCAGACTTCAAACGTCGGAGCACCCCACTGGCCCACCTGGGCCGCGTCAGTCAGGGTTTTGCCGGTCTTGCGGATTTCTCCCAGCGCAGGCGACCACACGAAGGCTCCATCGATATCCCCACGTTTCCACGCAGCGGCAATTTCAGCCGGTTGCAGGTTGACCACTTTGACTTGCTTGGTGTCCAGACCCCAGTGCTTCAAGGCGCCGAGCAGGCTGTAATGAGACGTCGAGACAAAGGGCGTCGCGATCGTCTTGCCGATCAAGTCTTCGGGTTTATCGATGCCGCTGCCGTTGCGAACTACCAGGGCTTCAGAACTATTGATCTGCGCCGATACGATGAACGCGACGATGGGTAGATTGCGCGAGGCAGCAGATGCCAGAGGGCTGGACCCGAGGTTGCCGATTTGCACATCGCCGGAGGCGATGGCCGTTACGACTTCCGGACCACTGTTGAAGCGGCGCCAGGCAATCTTCTCGCCAATGGCCTTTTCATAGGCGCCATCGGCCTGTGGGACCTTGCTGGGATCGATGCCGGTTTGGTAGCCGATGGTCAAATCGGCGGCTTGGACAGCAAAAGAAACTATTAGTGACACAAAAACTGTAACAAATTGACGGGAGGATATGCGTTTGGCCATGATGGCGTCGCCTTTTTGATCGTGGGTGACGTATGCAGCAGAGTCGTCACACTAATCGATCTAAAAAAGCGCTAATAAATACCCTTTAGGAATTAGCTTATGGAGCGGGTGGTCTATCCTGACCGGTCCTTTTCATGCAAAGGCTTATTCCCAGATCGTATGAAAAAGAATGAAATAATTCTTTTTGGGTGTATGAAAAACTCATTACCCTGCAGGGACCAAATCAACTGCGATTAGACGAAGGTAGTAGACACACAAGGTTACGATTGACTTGTCAGTCACTATCCGGTGGTAATCGCGCATCTGTGGATCGAGGGCGTCAGACCCGAGACCAAAGAAATACAAAAATTAGAAATGAGAGGAGCGGTACATGAAGAAGTCCACCTTGGCTTTGGCTGTAGCTTTGGGCGCGATCGCCCAGCATGCAGGCGCTGCCGGTTTCATCGAAGACAGCAAGGCCACACTGGGTCTGCGTAACTTCTACATCAACACTGATAACCGTGACGACGCTACCAAAGCAGCCGGCGCGCAGAACAAGTCGGAAGAGTGGGGCCAGGCTTTCGACCTGCGCTTCATCTCCGGTTACACCCAAGGCACCGTAGGCTTTGGTCTTGACGCTATCGGCCTGCTGGGCGTGCGTCTGGATTCGGGCGGCGGCACCAACGGCGCCACTGCTCCGTCGACTGGCAACGCTGGCTCTTACGGCGGCACGGTTTTCCCGAGCAAGTCCAATGGCGAAGCCGTTGATAACTACTCCAGCCTGGGCCTGACTGCCAAAGCCAAGATCTCTCAGACCGAATTGAAGCTGGGCACGCTGCAGCCAAAGCTGCCGGTTCTGGTGACCAACGATGGTCGTCTGCTGCCGCAAACCTTCCAGGGTGGCCAGATTACTACCAACGATATCAAGGACTTCACGCTGGTAGCGGGTCAGATCGAAAAGGCCAAGGGTCGTAACTCCAGCAACGTTGAAAACCTGTCCATCGCAGGTGCCAACGGTCGTACTGCTGCGGGTCGCGACAGCAACAAGTTCATCTATGCCGGTGGCGACTACAAGATCACCAAAGACCTGACTGCCCAGTACTACTACGGCAATCTGGACCAGTTCTACAAGCAACACTTCCTGGGCCTGCTGCACAACTGGGCTATCGGTCCTGGCGTGTTGAAAACCGACTTGCGCTACTTCAATAGCCGCTCTGACGGTAACAACAGCAACGACGCCAACTACTTCACCAGCGGTGACTACGGTACTAACGCCGCCGGCGCTAATATCGTCAAAGGTAAAGTCGACAACAACCTGTACAGCGGCTTGTTTCTGTACACCGTTGAAGGTCACACCTTCGGTGGCGGTTACCAGGCCAGCAACGGCAACAGTGACTTCCCGTTCCTGAACCAGGGCGACGGTGCTTCTGCTTATCTGACCACTGACTCGCAGATTGCCAAGTTTGCCCGTGCTGGCGAACGTACCTGGCAAGCTCGCTACGCGTATGACTTCGCCAAGATTGGCGTACCTGGCTTGACCGCTGGTGTGGTTTACCTGCGTGGCGACAATATCGATACCCGTGGCCGAGTGGGTGTTGCTCAGGTCCAGACAAACTCCAACGGCGCGAGCGAGTGGGAACGTGACATCACTGTTGCCTACGTCGTGCCACAAGGTCCGCTGAAGAACGTTGGCGTAGCCTGGAAAAACGCCATGTGGCGCAACGACATTGCCGGCCAGCGCGATCAGGACGAAAACCGCCTGATCGTCAGCTACTCGCTGCCACTGTTCTAGTAGCTTGAAGCTGTTGTAAGACTGTAAAAACCTTGCCCGGCGCAACGCCGGGCAAGGTGTCTTGCTTTTCAAGTCGGGCTCAACCCCCGCAAGCCCTTCCTGAACCCCTCTTTGTACAGCGTCTCAAGGCCTTCTCGAACCTTGGAAGCGATGGTGCCCTTCACCGTTTCCGGCGTCCAATGAACACATTTTTAATATTCCTTTATCGTCTAGATAAATCGATATTTATTCTTTTTAAATAATCTCTAATCCATGCACAGTGGGCTCCATAAGCACTCACCAGGAGCCACACCATGAGCCTAAGACTGGGCGATATCGCCCCCGACTTCGAACAGGATTCCAGCGCCGGCAAGATTCGTTTCCACGAATGGTTGGGCGATAGCTGGGGTGTGTTGTTTTCCCATCCGGCGGACTTCACCCCGGTGTGCACCACCGAGCTTGGTTTTACCGCCAAGCTCAAGGATGAATTCGCCCAGCGCGGCGTCAAAGCCATCGCCCTGTCGGTCGACCCGGTGGATTCGCACCACAAGTGGATCGAAGACATCAACGAAACCCAGAACACTATCGTCAACTTCCCGATCCTCGCCGACGCCGACCGCAAGGTTTCGGACCTTTACGACCTGATCCATCCAAACGCCAATGACACCCTCACGGTGCGCTCTCTGTTCGTGATCGACCCGAACAAAAAGATACGCCTGACCATCACTTATCCGGCCAGTACGGGTCGCAACTTCCACGAAATCCTGCGGGTAATCGACTCGCTGCAACTGACCGACAACTACAAAGTCGCCACTCCTGCCAACTGGCAGGACGGTGATGAAGTGGTGATCGTGCCGTCGCTCAA
Organism: Pseudomonas sp. RIT357; assembly: GCF_000632245.1. Lineage (NCBI taxonomy): Bacteria > Pseudomonadati > Pseudomonadota > Gammaproteobacteria > Pseudomonadales > Pseudomonadaceae > Pseudomonas > Pseudomonas sp. RIT357. The sequence goes on along the minus strand of NZ_JFYX01000001.1, from coordinate 355,143 downwards.
GGATGAGGAAGAGATCAAGAAGCGCTTTCCGAAGGGTTATCGGGCGGTGAAGCCGTATCTGCGGCTTACTCCACAGCCCAATCGTTAGCACATAACTGTGTGGGAGGGGCTTGCCCTCGATTTCGGTGGATCAGCCAATTCGTTGGTCACTGACACACCGTAATCGGGAGCAAGCCACCACATTTTGACTGCATTTCAAGTTGCAAACCGAATCACATAGCAGGGGTTTTCAGGCCGTTTTTACGGCCTTTTTTTTCGCCTGGCGGTTTACGAACTGCATATGCATTTAAGGAATAAACAAATGAAAAAATAAGATTTATAGATATATAAATCTGCTGATAAGGTCTGTCACATATTGGCGCCATCGCCGCACAGCGAACCGCCGGCACTTGCTCAAGGAATTCCTGCATGTTGGTCGTAACACTTGGAGGCAGTCCCAGCCAGCGTTCCCGCTCCGGGGTCTTGCTGGAAAAAACCCGTCAATGGTTGCAAGACAAAGGCGTTGAAGTGGTGAGTTATCAGGTACGGGACTTCCCGGCCGAAGATTTGCTGCACGCGCGCTTCGATAGCCCAAAGGTCATCGACTTGCTGCAACAGGTGGCTAATGCGGATGGCCTGGTAATCGCCACGCCGGTGTACAAGGCTTCGTTCTCGGGTGCGCTGAAAACCGTGCTCGACCTGCTGCCCGAACGCGCCCTAGCCCACAAGATCGTATTGCCGATGGCAACCGGCGGCAGCATCGCCCATATGTTGGCGGTGGACTACGCGCTCAAGCCAGTGTTGTCGGCGTTGAAAGCCCAGGAATTGCTCCACGGCATTTTTGCCGAAGATAGCCAGATTGCTTACGCCGAAGGCAGCGCCCAGGCGCAACTGGTGCCGGTGCTTGAACACCGTTTGCATGAGGCTTTGGAAACGCTCTACAGCGCCATGGCCCGCCGCCCTAAACCGCTGGACCCCCATGTGTTGAATGACCGTTTGTTGACTGCTCGCTGGAGCATCTGAGCCTCACCCTTTAAGAAACACTCACCTTACTCAGCCGCTAACGGCCAAGCAGGTGCAGCCAAAACCCTAATCGCATATTTGGAGAGAGCGCCATGCGCACTGTCATCTTGCGTCGTGGTCTGGTCGCACTGTTTGCTGCGGCTGTGTCCTTCGGCGCCATCGTTCAAGCTCAAGCCGCCGAGACACTGCGGATCGGCTATCAGAAATACGGCACGCTGGTGCTGCTCAAAGCCAAAGGCACCCTGGAAAAGCGCCTGGCCGCCCAGGGCGTGCAGGTGCAATGGACCGAGTTTCCCGGTGGTCCGCAACTGCTTGAAGGCCTGAACGTGGGCTCCATCGACTTCGGCGTGACCGGCGAAACCCCGCCGGTGTTCGCCCAGGCCGCCGGTGCCGATCTTCTCTACGTGGCCTACGAGCCGCCAGCGCCGACCAGTGAAGCGATCCTGGTACCGAAAGACTCGACGATCAAATCGGTGGCCGAGCTCAAGGGCAAAAAAATCGTGCTCAACAAAGGCTCCAACGTGCACTACCTGCTGGTACGTGCCCTGGAAGACGCCGGCCTCAAATACACCGATGTACAAACCGTGTTCCTGCCGCCCGCCGATGCCCGCGCCGCGTTCGAGCGTGGCAGCGTAGACGCCTGGGTGATCTGGGACCCGTACCAAGCTGCCGCCGAGAAACAATTGCAAGCCCGCACCCTGCGTGACGGCACCGGCATCGCCGACAACCATCAGTTCTACCTGGCGACCAAGCCCTACGCCGAGCAGCACCCTGAAGTGGTCAAGGCACTGATTGAAGAAGTGCGCGCCGTGGGCGAGTGGTCCAAGGCCAACCCCCAGGAAGTGACTGAACAAGTCGCCCCACTGCTCGGCCTGCCGGCGGATATCACCCTGACCTCGGTGAAACGCCAAGGCTACGGCGCGCTGTTCCTGACCCCGGAAGTGGTCGCCGCCCAGCAAAAGATCGCCGACAGCTTCTACCAACTCAAATTGATCCCCAAACCCTTGAGCATCAAGGACGTGATCTGGACGCCACCCGCCGCTGTGGCCAAAGCGCCGTAATTCGACTTCTTCAGGAGACAACTCCATGAGCCTCAATATTTTCTGGTTCCTGCCTACCCACGGCGACGGCCATTACCTTGGCACCGCCGAAGGCGCTCGCGCCGTTGATCACGGTTACCTGCAGCAAGTGGCCCAGGCCGCTGACCGCTTGGGATTCGGCGGGGTGCTGATCCCCACTGGTCGCTCCTGCGAAGACTCGTGGCTGGTGGCCGCCTCGCTGATCCCGGTGACCCAGCGTTTGAAATTCCTTGTCGCGTTGCGCCCCGGGATCATTTCCCCGACGGTGGCGGCGCGTCAGGCCGCGACCTTGGATCGACTGTCCGGCGGCCGTGCGTTATTCAACCTGGTGACCGGTGGTGACCCGGAAGAGCTGGCCGGTGATGGCTTGTTCCTCAGTCACGAAGAGCGCTATCAGGCTTCGGTGGAATTCACCCGCATCTGGCGCCGCGTGCTGGAAGGCGAAACCGTGGATTACGACGGCGAGCACATCAGCGTCAAAGGCGCCAAGTTGCTCTACCCGCCGATCCAGCAACCGCGTCCGCCGCTGTACTTTGGCGGTTCCTCCGAAGCGGCCCAGGACCTGGCAGCCGAACAGGTGGAGATGGTGCTGACCTGGGGCGAGCCACCGGCCGCAGTCGCCGAGAAAATCGAACAGGTACGGGCCAAGGCCGCGAAACTCGGGCGCACCGTGCGCTTCGGCATTCGCCTGCATGTGATCGTGCGCGAAACCAACGATGAGGCCTGGAAAGCCGCCGACAAACTGATCTCCCACTTGGACGACGACACCATCGCCCGTGCCCAGGCTTCCTTGGCGCGCTTCGATTCCGTCGGCCAGCAGCGCATGGCTGCCTTGCATGGCGGCAACCGCGACAACCTCGAAGTCAGCCCCAACCTGTGGGCCGGTGTCGGCCTGGTGCGTGGCGGTGCGGGCACCGCGCTGGTGGGCGATGGCCCAACCGTTGCGGCGCGGGTCAAGGAGTACGCTGCGCTTGGCATCGACACCTTTATCTTCTCCGGTTATCCGCACCTGGAAGAGTCGTATCGGGTGGCTGAACTGCTGTTTCCGCACTTGGACATCGAACGTCCCGAACTGCCGAAAAGCGCCGGTTACGTCAGCCCGTTCGGTGAAATGGTCGCCAACGACATCCTTCCCAAAGCTGCGTCACAGAGCTGAGGCGGCGTTATGAACTTTGAAAAATTGAGCCATCGCGTAGCGCCTTGGGTGCTGCCGATTCTATTACTGGCGGTGTGGCAGTTGTCGGTGTCGGCGGGCTGGTTGTCGACGCGCATTCTGCCGGCGCCCAGTGCGGTGATTGAAGCCGGGGTTCACTTGGTGGCCAGCGGCGAAATCTGGACGCACTTGGCCATCAGTGGCTGGCGCGCCGGCCTGGGCTTTGTGATCGGTGGCAGCATCGGCCTGGCGCTGGGCTTTATCACCGGTTTGTCGAAATGGGGCGAGCGCCTGCTGGACAGCTCGGTGCAGATGATCCGCAACGTGCCGCACCTGGCGCTGATTCCGCTGGTGATTCTGTGGTTCGGGATTGACGAGACCGCGAAGATTTTCCTGGTCGCCCTCGGCACGTTGTTCCCGATCTACCTGAACACCTATCACGGCATCCGCAACGTCGACCCGGCGCTGGTGGAAATGTCGCGCAGCTACGGTTTGTCCGGTTTCAGCCTGTTCTGGCAAGTGATCCTGCCGGGTGCGCTGCCCTCGATTTTGGTGGGCGTGCGCTTTGCTCTGGGCTTTATGTGGTTGACGCTGATCGTTGCGGAAACCATCTCCGCCAGCTCGGGCATCGGCTATCTGGCAATGAACGCCCGTGAATTCCTGCAAACCGACGTGGTGGTACTGGCCATCGTGATGTACGCGATCCTCGGCAAACTCGCCGATCTGGCCGCGCGCGGTCTGGAGCGGGTTTGGTTGCGCTGGCATCCGGCGTATCAAGTGAATAAAGGCGGTGCGGCATGACAGCTCAACAACCTCCGCGCCTGCTGAAGGGAATTCCTCTGGCGGTGCGCAAATTGCGCAAATCTTTCGGCGCACGTGAAGTGCTCAAAGAGATTGATCTGCACATTCCGGCTGGCCAGTTTGTGGCCGTGGTCGGCCGCAGCGGTTGCGGCAAAAGTACCTTGCTGCGCCTGCTGGCGGGTCTGGACAAAGCCAGCGGCGGCGAGTTGCTGGCCGGTTCTGCGCCGCTGAGCGAAGCGATTGAAGACACGCGGTTGATGTTCCAGGAAGCACGTTTGCTGCCGTGGAAAAAGATCATCGACAACGTGGGTCTGGGGCTCACCGGCAACTGGCGCCCTAAAGCGCTGGAGGCGTTGGAAGCGGTCGGCCTGGCCGAGCGTGCCAATGAATGGCCGGCGGCTCTGTCGGGTGGCCAGAAGCAACGTGTCGCCCTGGCGCGTGCGCTGATCCACCAACCGCGCCTGCTGCTGCTTGATGAACCGTTGGGGGCTCTGGATGCCCTGACTCGCATCGAGATGCAGCAACTGATCGAAAACCTTTGGCAGAAGCACGGCTTCACTGTGTTGCTGGTGACCCATGACGTCAGCGAAGCGGTGGCGATTGCCGACCGGGTGATCCTGATCGAAGACGGCGAGATCGGCCTCGATCTGATCGTTGATCTTCCACGTCCGCGTGCCCGTGGCTCACACCGCCTGGCCGCACTGGAAGCTGAAGTGCTCAACCGTGTGCTGTCGTTGCCCGGTACACCGCCGGAACCCGAACCTGTTTCACCGCTGCCTACGCAATTGCGTTGGGCTCAATAACTCACTTGTCCCGCGAAGGAAGAACACCATGACTATTAAAGCTATCAACGTGCGTAACCAGTTCAAAGGCACCATCAAGGAAATCGTAGTCGGCGACGTGCTGTCGGAAATCGACGTGCAGACCGCGTCCGGTATCGTCACTTCCGTGATCACTACTCGCTCGGTCAAAGAGCTGGAGCTGGTGATCGGCAGCGAAGTGATTGCCTTCGTGAAGTCGACTGAGGTGTCGATCGCCAAGTTGTGATCACTTGGACCGCTATCGGGAGCAAGCCCCCTCCCACATTTTGAATGTGTTCACAGATCAATATGTGGGAGGGGCGGTGCGACGATTCGACTTGCCCCCGATGAGGCCCGCCCAGCCAACCCAGGGTTCAGCGCTTAGGCAGATACGCCGGTAAATACAGCCCCACATACGCATCAAACACCCGCATCCCTTCCTCGGCCATCCGCGGCGTAATCAGCCCATGCTGATGCACCGAGCGCGCGTAGACGCGATCACTCAGTTCCAACGCCAGCGCAAATACATCCACATCAGTCGGCAAGGTCGGCACTTCGAAGTGACGGCTGAACACCGCCAGCATCAAATCCCCTAATTCCAGATCATGCTGACGATCCGCCTGGGTTACTTCGGTCAGCCCGTGCTGGGCCAGGATCAATTGGCGCGCGGCGGCGTCGTTGCTGTAGATGGTGAGCATGCGCTGCTCGACCACGTAGGACAGGTCCCGCCAGTGCTTGAGTGAGTCATGGTCGATGGGGGCCTGGATGGCCGCGCGGAAGGCTGCGTGGACGTCAGCGGTTAATGCTTCCAGCAACGCGGGCACACTGGCGAAAAAGTGATACACCGACGACGGCGGAATCTGCGCGCGCTCGGCCACGCTGTAGATCGACAGGCCGGCCACGCCTTCGGCGGCCAGCAAGGTGCGGGCGGCGTCGAGAATCGCGTCGATCCGCGCCTGGCTGCGTGCGCGGGGTTTGCGAGGGGCGGCGGGGCGGGTGGTCATGGAAGTCTCCTACAAGGCAGCGGGCATTGTATGAGTAGGAGTCTGTGTTGTCTTCCAGGCCGCCATCGGGAGCAAGCCGCCTCCCACACTTTGATCTGTGAACATTCAAATGTGGGAGGGGGCTTGCCCCCGATGAGGCTGGCTCGGTCTTCTGGAAGAAACCCAAAAAAAACGCCGCAGACCATAAGGTCTGCGGCGCTCTTTTTTCTGCAGCCGTCGTTTAGACGGTATGCAGGTACCAGTTGTACTCAAGGTCGGAGATGGAGTGTTCGAACTCTTCCAGCTCACTTTCCTTACAGGCGACGAAGATATCGATGTATTTAGGATCGATGTACTTGGCCATCACCTCGCTGTCGTCCAACTCGCGCAGGGCATCGCGCAGGTTGTTCGGCAGGCTCTGCTCGTTCTGCTCGTAGCTGTTGCCTTCCACGGGTGCGCCCGGTTCGATCTTGTTGGTCAGACCGTGGTGCACGCCTGCCAGGACCGAAGCCATCAACAGGTAAGGGTTGGCGTCGGCGCCGGCTACACGGTGTTCGATACGTACGGCGTCGGACGAGCCGGTCGGTACGCGAATCGCCACGGTGCGGTTATCCAGTCCCCAGCACGGCGAGTTCGGCACGTAGAACTGTGCGCCGAAACGACGGTAGGAGTTAACGTTAGGGCACAGGAACGCCATTTGGGCGGGTAGGGTCTCCAGCACACCGCCGATCGCGTGACGCAATGCGGCGTTCTGCTCGGGATCCTCGCTGGCAAAGATGTTCTTGCCGTCTTTGTCCAGAATCGAAATGTGTACGTGCAGCCCGTTGCCTGCCTGGCCTGGGTAAGGCTTGGCCATGAAGGTGGTGTCCATCTCATGGTCGTAGGCGATGTTCTTGATCAAACGCTTGAGCAGTACAGCGTAATCGCACGCTTTGATCGGGTCGGCGACGTGGTGCAGGTTCACTTCGAACTGCGCCGGGGCACTTTCCTTGACGATGGCGTCAGCCGGGATACCTTGCTCTTTGGCACCTTCCAGGATGTCCTGGAGGCAGTCGACGTATTCGTCGAGGTCGTCGATTAGGTAGACCTGTGTCGAGTGCGGGCGTTTGCCGGAGATCGGCGAGCGGGGCGGTTGCGGGCGGCCGTTCACGTTCTCCTGGTCGATCAGGTAGAACTCAAGCTCGAAGGCAGCGCAGATGGTCAGACCGAGGTCGTCAAATTTGCTTACAACTTGGCGGAGCACTTCGCGTGGATCGGCGAAGAAAGGTTCACCTTCAAGTTCGTGCATGGTCATCAGCAATTGCGCGGTAGGGCGCTTTTGCCAAGGTTCATTGCACAGGGTGTCGGGGATTGGATAACAGATTCGGTCAGCATCACCGATGTCCAGACCCAGGCCGGTGCTTTCCACCGTCGAGCCGTTGATATCCAGGGCAAATAAAGAGGCAGGCAGGTTAATGCCCTTCTCGTAAACCTTGTGGAGGCTGGTGCGTTCGATGCGCTTACCGCGCACCACACCATTCATATCCGCAATTAGAAGGTCTACGTACAGAACCTCAGGATGATCCTTAAGGAACGCGTTCGCTTCGTTAAGCTGAACGGCACGCGGGGGTACCGACATGATGCAACACCTTTGTTGTTAAAAATATCAATCATTGATCTTTTCTGGTTTCAGTCAACCCGAACGGCATGCCGAAGTCAAGCGAGGCCTTTTTTGCCCTAAAAAAGCGCCGTGAAGGCATTTTTGGGGCTTTTTGGGGCGGTTTTTTGCATTTGATTCGCTTGGGACTCGCAGGCTTGAGCGGGCCGTGTTGTATTTTTTACGGGGGTGTTGTGTAAAAAAATGAACAAGGCTAAGCTCGATTCAAACCCATAACAGCAATAATACCGGGGTGCTTCATGTTTCACCTGCCGCCGCTCGGCGTCTCTGCCTGCTCCAGCCAGGCGTTGTCCGCAGTTCGTTCGCCCCGCGTGAATGTCCCTGCACCGGCCAATATTCTTGACGGCCAGTCCGACCTCTTCTTTGCCACCTCAACTGCCTCTGACCGGCTCCCGTCCACGGAACCGATCATGATTCTGCACGACTTTGGCGTGAGGAATGCAACGCTGCAGCAAATGGCAGGTAAGCTCCTACCCTGAATGAACAAAACGACGCGGATGCTGCGTCAACCAACGCCTGGCCTTTAATGGATGCCAGGAAACCCAGCCCAGAGGCATTTATGAGTAACAACCTCGACCAGCTCACCGATTGGTTGAAAGACCACAAGATCACAGAAGTCGAATGCATGATTGGCGACCTCACCGGCATCACCCGGGGCAAGATCTCGCCGACCAACAAGTTCATCGCCGAAAAAGGCATGCGCCTGCCCGAGAGCGTTCTGCTCCAGACCGTGACCGGCGACTATGTCGAAGACGACATCTATTACGAATTGCTCGACCCGGCCGATATCGACATGATCTGCCGCCCCGACCAGAACGCGGTATTCCTGGTGCCTTGGGCCATCGAGCCCACCGCCCAGGTGATCCACGATACCTACGACAAGCAAGGCAACCCGATCGAGCTGTCGCCGCGCAACGTGCTCAAGAAAGTCCTCAAACTCTACGCCGACAAAGGCTGGCAGCCCATCGTGGCGCCGGAGATGGAGTTCTACCTGACCAAACGCTGCGAAGACCCTGACTTCCCGCTGCAACCGCCGATTGGCCGTTCCGGGCGCCCGGAGACCGGTCGTCAGTCCTTCTCTATAGAAGCCGCCAACGAATTCGACCCGCTGTTCGAAGACGTCTACGACTGGTGCGAACTGCAGGAGCTGGACCTCGACACGCTGATCCACGAAGACGGCACCGCGCAGATGGAAATCAACTTCCGTCACGGCGATGCGCTGTCCCTGGCTGACCAGATCCTGGTGTTCAAACGCACGATGCGTGAAGCAGCGCTCAAGCACAACGTAGCGGCAACCTTTATGGCCAAGCCGATGACCGGCGAGCCCGGCAGCGCGATGCACCTGCACCAGAGCATCATCGACATCGCGACTGGCAAGAACGTCTTCTCCAATGAAGACGGGAGCATGAGCCAGCTGTTCCTCAACCATATTGGTGGCCTGCAGAAATTCATCCCTGAATTGCTGCCGCTGTTTGCTCCCAACGTGAACTCGTTCCGTCGTTTCCTCCCCGACACCTCGGCGCCGGTCAACGTGGAATGGGGCGAAGAAAACCGCACCGTCGGCCTGCGCGTACCGGATGCCGGCCCGCAGAACCGCCGCGTAGAAAACCGCCTGCCGGGGGCCGACGCCAACCCTTACCTGGCGATTGCCGCCAGTTTGCTGTGCGGCTACATCGGTATGGTCGAAGGCCATAACCCGAGCGCACCGGTGGTAGGTCGTGGTTACGAACGACGCAACCTGCGTCTGCCGTTGACCATCGAAGACGCCCTGGAACGCATGGAAAACAGCAAGACCATCGAGAAATACCTGGGTCAGAAATTCATCACAGGCTACGTCGCGGTCAAGCGGGCCGAGCATGAAAACTTCAAGCGCGTGATCAGTTCGTGGGAGCGGGAATTCCTGCTCTTCGCCGTCTGATGCGCCGGGCGCACGGGGTAACCCGCGCGCCCTTAACTGAAAAGTCTAGGAGATTGGTATGTCCAGCAACAACCCGCAAACCCGTGAATGGCAAGCCTTGAGCAACGATCACCACCTGGCGCCGTTCAGCGACTTCAAGCAATTGAAAGAGAAAGGCCCACGGATTATCACCAAAGCCCACGGCGTTTACCTGTGGGACAGCGAAGGCAACAAGATCCTCGACGGCATGGCCGGCCTGTGGTGCGTGGCGATCGGTTATGGTCGCGATGAACTGGCTGACGCCGCCGCCAAGCAAATGAAAGAACTGCCGTACTACAACCTGTTCTTCCAGACCGCTCACCCGCCGGTGCTGGAGCTGGCCAAAGCCATTTCCGACATCGCACCCGCCGGCATGAACCACGTGTTCTTCACCGGTTCCGGCTCCGAAGGCAACGACACCATGTTGCGCATGGTCCGCCACTACTGGGCGATCAAAGGCCAGCCGAACAAGAAAACCATCATCAGCCGCAAGAACGGCTACCACGGCTCCACCGTGGCCGGCGCGAGCCTGGGTGGCATGACTTATATGCACGAACAGGGCGACTTGCCGATCCCGGGCATCACCCACATCGCCCAGCCGTACTGGTTCGGTGAAGGTGGCGACATGAGCCCCGAAGAGTTCGGGATCTGGGCCGCCAACCAGTTGGAAGAGAAGATCCTCGAATTGGGCGTGGACACCGTCGGTGCCTTTATTGCCGAGCCGATCCAGGGTGCCGGTGGCGTGATCGTCCCGCCCGCCACTTACTGGCCGCGCATCAAGGAAATCCTCGCTAAATACGACATCTTGTTTGTGGCCGACGAAGTGATCTGCGGGTTTGGCCGTACCGGTGAGTGGTTCGGTAGCGATTTCTACGACCTCAAGCCAGACATGATGACCATCGCCAAGGGACTGACCTCGGGTTACATCCCTATGGGCGGCCTGATCGTGCGCGACGAAGTGGTCGAGGTGCTGAACGAAGGCGGCGATTTCAACCACGGGTTTACCTACTCCGGTCACCCGGTGGCCGCAGCGGTGGCCCTGGAAAACATCCGCATCATGCGTGATGAAAAAATCATCGAGCAGGTCAACAGCGAAACGGCACCCTATTTGCAGCGTCGTCTGCGCGAGCTCAATGATCACCCGTTGGTGGGCGAAGTTCGCGGAGTGGGTCTGTTGGGCGCCATTGAGCTGGTGCAGGACAAGGCCACGCGCAAGCGTTATGAAGGCAAAGGCGTGGGCATGATTTGCCGCAACTTCTGCTTCAACAATGGCCTGATCATGCGCGCCGTGGGCGACACCATGATCATTTCCCCGCCACTGGTGATCAGCAAGGCTGAGATCGACGAGTTGGTGACCAAGGCGCGCAAGTGCCTGGATCTGACTTTGGCGGCATTGCAGGGCTAAGTGCTAGGCTCAGTGCGCAGAGCACTGGGCAGTTATAAATGTAGGGGCTTTGGTTGAAAGCCGGCCCCTGAACTTGCCAGACTGTCGCCCTGTTTTGTTGCCCTCTGGAAGGGCCGCAGAACATGAAAAAACGTGGCCCAAAAAAGAAAAATTGGAGCATCACCAAATGAAGGCATTAGGTTTGAAGAACGCTGGCAAGACCCTGCTCGCCTTGTCCCTGATGGGCGCAATGGCGGGCGCGGCCCAGGCAGACGATAAGGTGCTGCACGTCTACAACTGGTCCGACTACATTGCACCGGACACCATCGCCAACTTTGAAAAAGAGTCGGGCATTAAAGTGGTGTACGACGTTTTTGACAGCAACGAAACCCTGGAAGCCAAGTTGCTGGCAGGCAAGTCCGGTTACGACATCGTCGTGCCGTCGAACAACTTCCTCGCCAAGCAGATCAAGGCCGGTGTCTACCAGGAGCTGGACACGTCCAAGCTGTCCAACTACAGCAACCTGAACAAGTCCCTGCTTAAAGCCGTGTCGGTCAGCGACCCGGACAACAAGCACGCCTTCCCGTACATGTGGGGTTCGATCGGCATCGGCTACAACCCGGAGAAGGTCAAGGCTGCGCTGGGCGTGGACAAGATCGACTCGTGGGACATCCTGCTCAAGCCTGAGAACATCGCCAAGCTCAAAAGCTGCGGCGTGAGCTTCCTCGATTCGCCGACCGAAATGCTGCCAATCGCGCTGCATTACCTGGGCCTGCCGACCGACAGCCAGAAGAAAGAGGACCTCAAGCAAGCCGAAGCGCTCTTCCTGAAGATCCGTCCTTCGATCGGCTACTTCCACTCCTCCAAGTACATCTCGGACCTGGCCAACGGCAACATCTGCGTGGCCGTGGGTTACTCGGGTGATATCCAGCAGGCTAAATCCCGCGCGGCTGAGGCCGGTGGCAAAGTGAAAGTTGCCTACGACATTCCGAAAGAAGGCGCTGGTAGCTTCTTCGACATGGTCGCCATCCCTAAAGATGCCGAAAACGTCGACGCCGCTTACAAGTTCATGAACTACCTGCTCAAGCCGGAAGTCATGGCGTCGATCACCAACAGCGTGCGTTTCCCGAACGGTAACGAGAAGGCCACCGCACTGGTCGACAAAGACATCACCAGCGATCCGGGCATCTACCCGCCAGCCGATGTGCAAGCCAAGCTCTACGCCATTGCTGACTTGCCAGCCGCAACTCAGCGCGAAATGACGCGCAGCTGGACCAAGATCAAATCGGGCAAGTAAGCCTTAAAACCTGTGGAAGGGGGCTTGCCCCCGATGGCGTTGTATCAGAAACACATGCGCAAGCTGACACACCGCCATCGGGGGTAAACCACCTCCCGCACATTAAATGACAGAAAGTTTTGCCGGATCGGTTTATCGAGGGTAAGTTGCGCGCCGGTTTTGTTGCCGGGCAACAACTTCAGGCCCAACTATTTAAGAGGACCTCCACTTGCCAATTTCTTTATTTCGCAAAGCCATGCTGGTGGGCGCAGGTGTCACGCTGGCTGTCAGCGTGCAGGCCGCATCGACGGTGCATATTTATAACTGGTCGGACTATATCGGTACCGACACCCTGGCCAACTTTGAAAAGGCCACCGGCATCAAGCCCGTGTATGACGTGTTTGATTCCAACGAAACCCTGGAAGGCAAGTTGCTGGCCGGACGTACCGGCTACGACGTAGTCGTGCCGTCCAACCACTTCCTCGGCAAGCAGATCAAGGCCGGGGCGTTTCAGAAACTCGACAAATCGCTGCTGACGAATTACGCAAATCTTGACCCGGCCTTGCTCAAACGCCTGGAAAAGAACGACCCAGGCAACCAGTACGCCGTGCCGTACCTCTGGGGTACCAACGGCATCGGTTACAACGTCGACAAAGTGAAGGAAGTGTTGGGCGTCGACAAGATCGACTCCTGGGCTGTGCTGTTCGAGCCGGAAAACATGAAGAAGCTGGCCACCTGCGGTGTGTCGTTCATGGACTCGGCAGATGAAATGCTGCCGGCGGTGCTCAACTACATGGGCCTGGACCCTAACAGCACCAACCCTGAAGACTACAAAAAGGCCGAAGAAAAGCTGCTTAAAGTACGGCCCTACGTGACCTACTTCCATTCGTCCAAATACATCTCGGACCTGGCCAACGGCAACATCTGTGTGGCGGCCGGTTTCTCTGGCGATGTGTTCCAGGCCAAAGCCCGTGCGGCTGAGGCAGGCAAGGGCGTGAACATCGCCTACGCGATTCCGAAAGAAGGCGGCAACCTGTGGTTTGACGTGCTGGCGATCCCCAAGGACGCCACCAACGTTAAACAGGCCCACGCCTACATCAACTATTTGCTGCAACCTGAGGTAATCGCCCAGGTCAGTGATTACGTCGGTTACGCCAACCCTAACCCAGGGGCGGACAAACTGATGGAGCAATCGATACGCACCGACGAAGCGGTTTACCCACCGCAGGCGGTTCTCGATCGGACATTCGTCAACTTCGAGCTACCCCCGAAAGTGCAACGTTTAATGACCCGTAGCTGGACCAAGGTCAAGACGGGCAAGTAAGGCTCAAATTATCCAAGGGTCGTCCGTATTGGGCGCTCTGCACTCTTTTTTTCTGGGAGTTTCGTAAATGGCAGTTGCCTCCGGCGCCTACAAGAAAGCCCTCGAAGGGGACCAGACACCGAAGAAGGTGTTGGTCAAAATCGACCGGGTCACGAAGAAGTTCGACGAGACGATTGCCGTGGACGATGTGTCCCTGGAAATCAAGAAAGGCGAGATCTTCGCCTTGCTCGGCGGTTCGGGTTCGGGCAAATCCACGCTGCTGCGCATGCTCGCAGGTTTCGAGCGCCCGACCGAGGGTCGCATCTACCTCGACGGTGTGGACATCACCGACATGCCGCCGTACGAGCGGCCGATTAACATGATGTTCCAGTCCTATGCCCTGTTCCCGCACATGACCGTGGCGCAGAACATCGCCTTCGGCCTGCAACAGGACAAGATCCCCAAGGCCGAAGTCGACGCCCGCGTAGCCGAAATGCTCAAGCTGGTGCAGATGAGCCAGTACGCCAAACGTAAGCCGCACCAGTTGTCCGGCGGCCAGCGTCAGCGTGTGGCCCTGGCCCGCTCCCTGGCCAAGCGCCCGAAACTGCTGCTGCTCGATGAGCCCATGGGCGCCCTCGACAAGAAACTGCGTTCGCAGATGCAACTGGAGTTGGTGGAGATCATCGAGCGCGTCGGCGTGACCTGCGTGATGGTGACCCACGACCAGGAAGAGGCCATGACCATGGCCGAGCGCATCGCAATCATGCACTTGGGCTGGATCGCACAGATCGGCAGCCCGATCGATATCTACGAAACCCCTACCAGCCGCCTGGTGTGCGAGTTCATCGGCAACGTCAATATTTTCGACACCCAAGTGGTGGACGACGCCGAAGGCCACGCCGTGCTCAAGTGCCCGGACTTGGACCGCGACATCTACGTGGGCTACGGCATCGCCACCTCGGTGGAAGATAAGTCGGTGACCTACGCCATCCGCCCGGAAAAACTGCTGGTCACCACCGAAATGCCGACCTGCGAGCACAACTGGTCCAGCGGCAAGGTGCACGACATCGCTTACCTGGGCGGTCACTCGGTGTTCTACGTGGAACTGCCGAGCGGCAAGCTGGTGCAGTCCTTCGTCGCCAACGCCGAGCGCCGTGGTCAGCGGCCGACCTGGGGTGATCAGGTTTACGTGTGGTGGGAAGACGACAGCGGCGTGGTACTTCGCTCATGAACACAAAAAAGCTCAAGCGGCGCTTGAACCGCCTCGTCCCGAGCGGCAAGCAGGTGGTCATCGGGATTCCGTTCCTGTGGCTGTTCCTGTTTTTTGCCCTGCCGTTTTTCATCGTCCTGAAAATCAGCTTTGCCGAAGCCGACGTGGCAATCCCGCCGTACACCGAGATCTACACATACGTTGAACAAAAGCTGCAAGTGGTGCTGAACCTGGCCAACTACAGCTTGTTGGCAGGTGATGAGCTGTACATCGCTGCGTACCTGGGCTCGCTGAAGATGGCGTTCTTCAGCACGCTGCTGTGCCTGCTGATCGGCTATCCGATGGCGTATGCCATTGCCACTGCGCGCAAAGAGATGCAGACCGTGCTGGTGCTGCTGATCATGATGCCGACTTGGACCGCGATCCTGATCCGCGTGTATGCGTGGATGGGCATCCTCAGCAATAACGGCTTGCTCAATGGTTTCCTGATGTCCATGGGGCTGATCAATGAACCGCTGCAGATCCTCAACACCAACATCGCGGTGTACATCGGCGTGGTCTATTCGTACCTGCCGTTCATGATCCTGCCGCTGTACGCCAACTTGGTGAAGCACGATCAGAGCCTGCTGGAAGCCGCATCCGACTTGGGTTCGAGCACCTTCAACAGCTTCTGGAAAATCACCGTGCCGCTGTCCAAGAACGGCATCATCGCCGGCTGCATGCTGGTGTTTATCCCGGTGGTGGGCGAGTTCGTGATTCCGGAACTGCTGGGCGGCCCGGAAACCCTGATGATCGGTAAAGTGTTGTGGCAAGAGTTCTTCAACAACCGTGACTGGCCGGTGGCGTCTGCCCTGGCGGTAGTGATGCTGGCGATCCTGATCGTGCCCATCATTCTGTTTAACCGCAGCCAAGCCAAAGAGATGGAGGGCAAGATATGAAGCGCGTCAGTTTCTCAAGCTTCATGCTGGTGGCGGGGTTGTTGTTTATCTACCTGCCGATGTTGATCCTGGTGATCTACTCGTTCAACGAATCCAAGCTGGTAACGGTGTGGGGCGGTTGGTCGATCAAGTGGTACGTGGGCCTGCTGGACAACACCCAGTTGATGGGCTCGGTGGCACGTTCCCTGGAAATCGCCTGCTACACGGCGGTGGCCGCTGTTGCGCTGGGTACGTTGGCGGCGTTTGTGCTGACGCGCATCAGCCAGTTCAAGGGCCGCACGCTGTTCGGCGGCCTGGTGACCGCGCCGTTGGTGATGCCGGAAGTGATCACCGGTCTGTCGCTGTTGCTGCTGTTCGTGGCTATGGCGCAGATGATCGGTTGGCCCCAGGAACGTGGCATCGTCACCATCTGGATCGCCCACACCACGTTCTGTGCGGCGTATGTGGCGGTGGTGGTGTCGGCGCGTTTGCGTGAGCTGGACCTGTCGATTGAAGAGGCGGCCATGGACCTCGGCGCGCGGCCTTGGAAGGTGTTCTTCCTGATCACCATCCCGATGATCGCGCCGTCGTTGGCGGCAGGCGGCATGATGTCGTTTGCGCTGTCCCTGGATGACCTGGTACTTGCCAGCTTCGTCTCGGGCCCGGGTTCGACGACGTTGCCGATGGAGGTGTTCTCGGCGGTGCGCCTTGGGGTTAAACCTGAGATCAACGCCGTCGCCAGCCTGATTCTGTTGGCGGTGTCGTTGGTGACCTTCCTGGTGTGGTTCTTCAGCCGTCGTGCCGAAGAGATGCGTAAGAAGGCCATCCAGCAAGCCATTGAAGAAGCCGCTGCCGATGGTTGGCAGCAGCCGGACAGGCGTCGGGCTCCAGCGCCGGTCTAAAGGCCTGCGCGGTCCAAATGTGGGAGGGGGCTTGCCCCTCTCACATTTGATGCATTTCAGGTCCAAGGCGATTTGCGAATCACCTCGACAAAGTTCATCGGTTTGAACCCCGGCTCCTGATCCGCCAGTACATCCGTCTTCACGTTGCCAAACGTGGTCTGCGGGCGATGGCGCAAGCCGTCGGCGAACGCACAGATGATGCACTCCTTGAACCCTTCACCCCGTGGATGCGCATGCACCACTGCTTCACGCTGCACACTGCTAAACGCGGCGTAGTCCATGCCCAGCACGTCCATCTCCACCCCGGCAGTCACCAGCGCGACGGTGGGGCGCAGATGCTGCGGCACACCTGGCGTAGTGTGCAGGGCGATGGACAGCCACACCTGTTCGATATCGTCATCGCTGAGCCCGTAAGGTTTGAGGAAGGCCGCCGCCGCGTTGGCGCCGTCCACTTCGAAACGCTCGTTATCGCTGCGATACCCTTCCACCAGGCCCAAGTCATGGAACATCGCGCCCACGTAGAGCAACTCCGGGTTATAGGCCAACTGCTTGCGCTCACCGCTCAATGCGCCGAATAGAAATACCCGCCGCGAGTGGTGGTAGAGCAGATCGGATTCGATGTCACGGATGTACTCGGTGGTGGCCTTGGCCAGGGCGCTGTCGGGGATCTTGATACCGGCGATGGTGGTGGTCATGGTTGCTCTCCTCTGGAAAGCAATCAGTTTGGTCGCTCGTCTGTGCAGCGGCCATCGCGGTGAGGGCGCGATCCCGGCCAATGTGCCGACACATCGTGCCAAGCAGAAATCGACTAGGGTGTAGCGGGCGATACCACTCTTGAAGCCTGCGAAAATCCCAATGTGGAAGGGGGCTTGCTCCCGATTGTTGAGTACCAGGCACTGCATCTGCTGGCTGATACAGCGCCATCGGGAGCAAGCCCCCTCCCACAGGGTTTGCATTTTATTCCGCTAGAAAAAGGTGTCTGTGAGCATGCACAAGACCGTCGCCATCCTGATCTTCCCCGGCGTCCAGTCACTGGATGTGACCGGCCCCATGGATGTGTTCTGCGAAGCCAACCGCTTTCTGCCGCCCCAGGATCACTACCAAATAGAGGTCATCGGGCTAGGCCACGGCACCATGGCCGCCTCCAATGGTTTGGCATTGCAGGCCCACCGGCATTACAGCGAAGCCCTGCAGGCCTATGACCTGCTGCTGGTCGCCGGTGGCCCGCAGTTGCCGTTCGAAGATTTCGGCGTGTCGTTCGATGATTGGCTGCGTGGCGCCACCGCTCGGGCGCGACGTTTTGGCTCGATCTGCAACGGCGCCTTCATGCTGGCGCGCGCCGGATTGCTGGATGGAAAAACCGTCACCACCCATTGGAACGACGCCGCTGACCTGGCGCGCCTGTGCCCCTCGGCCCAGGTCGAAGCCGACCGCCTGTACGTCCAGCACGGCAACCTCTACACCTCGGCCGGGGTCACGGCGGGCATCGATTTGTCGTTGTACTTGCTGGCCCAGGACCACGGTCCGGAAGTGGCTTTGAGCGTGGCCAAGCGCCTGGTGGTGTTCACCCAGCGTTCGGGCGGGCAGTCGCAGTTCAGCCCGTTTCTTACACCCCACGCCGAAACCACATCGGCGGTAGCGCTGGTGCAGCTGTATGTATTGGCGAATTTGACCGGGGATCTGACCATCGCCGACCTGGCAAGGGCCGCCAATATGAGCGCGCGCAATTTTTCTCGGGTGTTTGCCCGTGAGGCGCAGGTTACGCCTGCGGAATTTGTTGAGCGGGCCCGGCTGGATGCGGCGCGGGTGATGCTTGAAAGTACTCACGCGCCATTGAAAACCGTGGCGTACCAATGCGGTTTTCGTGATGCCCAGCACATGCGCAGTGTGTTCAATCGCCGCCTGGGGGTGACGCCGCAGCAGTTTCGGCTCAACTTTGCGCCCCCAGCAACGGCGTAGACAAACGGTAGGCGTTGGCTTGCATAGGGCTACCGCGCCGGTAGTAGCTTCAAGGTGCCGCGCGTATTCGCCGTGACTTCCTCATCACTGAAATGCGCTTGCTCGTAACCGCCTTCGATATAGGTCTCTGCCTGGTCGCCATAGTGCTTGTCAAACGGCACACCGCTTTGACCGACTGGGTTGATCGTCAGCGCGTGGGCCACATCGGCGAAGTCGATCAGACGGCGGGTCGAAGGGCCGTAGGTCACCGGCCAGGGCGCCGGGCCGATGGCGGCCGACTGATTGTTCGGCACTTCGTGAGTGCCGGGCGCCGGGAAGGGGCCGACGTTGAGAATCAGGTCCAGCGGCTTTTGCGAACCCAGCGGATGGCCGTGGGTCAGGGTATGGGCCTTGCCCCACTGCCACTGGGTCGGGTCATCGCCGAAGGTGGCTTTCAGGTGCGTGAGGCTGTTGTCCCAGGCGAGTTTGACGGTGTCGGCGCGCTTGCCGTCCCACCAGGGTGAGTCCGGGTCGGCAGCCAGGCGGGGCAGGGCGGCGTCGATTACGCGGGTGGTGAGCAGGGTCTTGAACATGGCGTCACCCAGTTTCGGGTGGAAGGCTGCATCGGCGAGGTTGAACAGGAACTGGTTGAACAGCGTGGCACTGATGGAATCGAGTGGGTAGTCACCCTTCCAGCTTGCAAGCTGTTCCACCTGTTTCAACTGTGCCGGGTCTTTGACCACCTCACGCAGCACCGGCAACAACGGCGCCAACAGGCGCGGGCCGAAGGCGGTAGTGGTACCCAGTTGCAGGGCCTGGCTGTTGTTCACATCCCACTTCACGCTTTTGTCGCTTAACTGCGCGTTCAACTGCTGGCCACGGTCGGCCAGATTGTAATAGCCGGGGATTTCCATGCCGGTGGGTGATGCCGGTTGGGCATTGGCCGACACTACATAGCCACGCGCGGGGTTTTCTTCCTGGGGGTTGGCGCTGAACGGGTAGAAGCCCAACTTGTCGGCCTGGGCGGTGCTGCCGTCGAGGATAAACCCAGGGTTGACGCCGGCCGGACGAATCGGCAACTGCGCCGCCGCCCACCAGCCGATATCGCCCTTGGCGTTGGCCCACACGATATTCAGCCCCGGCGCCGACACTTTGGCCGCCGCCGCACGGGCCTTGGTCAGGGTGTCGGCGCGGTTGAGTTGGTAAAAGCCGTCGAGAATCGGGTTCTGGGTGTCGAGGAAGGCCCACCACATGGCGATGGGCGTCTTGCCGGCGCTCTCGCCGAGTACGTCATTGATAATCGGCCCGTGGGGCGACTGGCGCAGGGTGAAGGTGACTGGCGCCTGGCCCTTCACCGCGATCTGTTGTTCGCTGCTGGTCATGTCGACCCATTGGCCCTGGTACCAGACCTGGTTGGGGTTGTCCGGGTTGAGCTTCTCGGCGATCAGGTCGACGTCGTCGTTCTGGAACATCGTCAGGCTCCAGCCGAAATCCAGGTTGTGCCCCAGGAATGCCACTGGCACCAGCGCGTTGTGATAGCCATACAGCTCAAAGCCCGGCGCCGACAGGTGCGCCTCGTACCACACCGACGGCACCGAGAAACGGATATGCGGGTCACCCGCCAGTAGCGGCTTGCCGCTCTTGGTGCGACTGCCGCTGATGGCCCAAGCGTTGCTGCCTTCGAACTGCGGCAAGCCGTTGTCGGCCAGGGCCTGTTCGCTCAGGGACGCGATGGCACCGAGGGTTTGCCAATCGCCGGCAGCCAGGTTGAGTGCGCCTTTGGGTTGCCAGTCGAGGTCGAACACTTTCAGGTAGTCACCGCCCAATTGGTCGCGAACGTAGGTCAACAAGGGCTCGGTGCGAAACGCGGCGGCAAAGCTGTAGGCCATGTATCCGGCGACGCTGATGGTGTCTTCGGCGGTGAACCGGCGCTTGGGGATGCCCAGCACGTCAAACTCCATGGGGCTGGCGTGGGTGTCCTGATACTGATTGATTCCATCCAGATAGGCTTGCAGGGCCTTCCAGGACGCAGACTCGTGATCCATCTGCTCCACATAGCTCAAGGCCCGCTCACGGATGCGCAGGCTACGAAACAGTTTGTCGGTCTCCAGCAGCTTGGGGCCGAGTACTTCGGCCAACTCTCCACGGGACAGGCGCCGCATGATCTCCATCTGGAACAACCGGTCCTGGGCGTGCACATAGCCCAGGGCGCGATACAGGTCTGTCTCGTTGTCGGCGCGAATATGCGGCACGCCACGGTCGTCGTAGCGCACCGTGACCGAGCCTTGCAGGTTGGCCAGCGTGACCGAGCCCTGGCGAGTGGGCTGCTTGCTGTACACGTACCAGCCGCCGCCGAGGGCGATCAGCACCAGCAGAACCGCGAGAACCCGCAAGACGCGCTTCATGAACTTTCCTTACCGGGAGTGGAGTGACTAACGATCTTCAGGCCACGAACAATAGCAGCCCACTGCCAAGGTGTGAGTGGCATTCACTTCGCGCCCCGCTTGGAGTGCCTTCAGGATCGGCTCGATAAAACTGTTGCTGGCGTTGCACGTCAGGCCTTCGCTGTACGGCCCGAAATACGCGAGCTTGCCCGTGCGATCCCAGATGCCCACGGCCGGGCTGGCCGGTACTTGGTCGGCGCCGGGCAGGGCGGTGAGGATCTTCATGCTGCGCAGGTTGTCTGGCAAACGGCCGTGGCTGTCAGGTTTTTGCAGGGCGTAGAACTCGACGCCTTGTGGCGCGTATTGCTCGATCAACTCGCCCAAGTGTTGCTGGTTACCGACGTTGCACGGGCAGGCTGGGTCCCAGAAGTGCACCAGGCGGATCGGGCCAGGCCCGCTCAGCTCGGCGGGCAGGCGCAGTGCATCGCCGGAAAACACCGCTGTGTGTTCGCTGAAGGCGCGCAGGTAGCGGCCCTGGAACCAGTCATACGCGGCCCACAGCGCGACAGCGCAGATGATCAGGATCAGGCTGGCGAACAGGGTGGTACGGTAGGGTTGTCGCATCCGGATCTATCCTCGAAGGTCGCGTAGCTTGCCATGCTTGTCCTGACAGATGAATATCGCAGCTCGATATTCATCTGCCCTGTGCGTTAAGTCTGGAACCCCTTATGCCCGTTACCTTTGACCCCGATCATCTGCGCGACAGCTTGCGACCCCTGGTGGATGCGCAACCGCTCAGCGCCGAAGCGCGGGTGTACCAGCGCTTTTATGGATTGGACCTGGCCGCGCGCAAAGTGCCGGCTGTGAGCCGCCTGGGGCGCTTTGAGGTGCGCGGGTTCGAGGTGGTGGGGCAGGTGTGGTCGCCCCCACAACCGGTGGCGACGATGTTTATGTTTCACGGCTTCTACGACCACATGGGCCTGTACCGCCACGTGGTGGACTGGGCGCTGGACCAGGGTTTTGTGGTGATCGCCTGCGACCTGCCGGGCCACGGCCTGTCCAGCGGCGCGCGGGCCAGCATCGATGATTTTGCGGTGTACCAGGAGGTGGTGCAGGCGCTGTTCGCCCAAGCCCAGGCGCTGAAATTGCCGCAGCCCTGGCATCTGTTTGGGCAGAGCACGGGCGGCGCGGTGGTGGTGGACCATTTGCTCAACCAGGGGGCCGACAGCCCGGCCCAAGGCAAGACCTTCCTGCTGTCACCGTTAGTGCGGCCGCGTGCGTGGGGGTGGTCGCAGGTCAGTTATTACCTGCTGCGTCCGTTCGTCAAAGGCATCGCCCGGCGTTTCAGCGAGAACACTAACGACCCCGCCTTCAAGCCGTTCCTGGAGGCCGATCCGCTTCAGCCGCGCCAACTGCCCACCGCCTGGGTGGGGGCGTTGGCGCGCTGGATCAAGCGCATCGAAGCCGCACCGCGCAGCCCCCGGAGGCCGGTGATTGTGCAGGGTGAGGAAGACATGACGGTGGACTGGCAGCACAACTTGCAGGTGCTTCGGGGTAAGTTCGACCAGCCTGAGGTGCTGATGCTGAAGCGGGGAAGGCATCACCTGGCGAATGAGATTCCCGAGATTCGTGAAGAGTACTTCCGGTATTTGACAGACCATTTGAAATAACACAATCCAAATGTGGGAGGGGGCTTGCTCCCGATAGCGGTGCATCAGTCAGCTTATCTGTAGCTGACCCACTGCCATCGGGGGGCAAGCCCCCTCCCACATTTTCTACTGCGTCAGGCTTGAAGTGCTTTGGCCGACCGCCAGCCCCGCGCGAATCGCTGCCAGCGCCGCCTGGTAATACGCCTTACCTTCCGGCGACTCTGCAAACGTGGCGAACTCTTCCAGCTCCGGGTCGGACAAATCCCGATAGACGTACAGCAGGGTGTTGTTCAGATCCTTATCGATCTGCTGCATCAGCCGTTCACGTTGACCATTCAACATGCCCTGCGCCTGACCACCGCCCAGCAAACCGGGAATCATTTGGCTCAAACTGTCGGCCGCCACGCCGGCAATCGCCAGGCTGACTTCCGCACCGGCCTCGCGGGCGGGCAGGGCCTGGGCCAGGTGGCCGATGATCAGGCTGCGGGTGGCGTCGGCTTCGATTTTCGGCAGGCCTTGGGCGTTTTTGGCCAGCTGGTCGCGGCGGGTGGCCAGCAGCTCTGCGGCGACAATCTTGCGGCCCAGCGGTGATTGGAAGAACGCCAGGGCAGGCTTCGGATCCGCCAGGTTCTTGCGCATTTGCGCTTCGGCGCGCTGGTCCATGGCCTGGGCGGCAAAGCGCTTATTGCTGTTGTCCACCAGCGCCTGGTACACCGCCGGTGGCAGGCTATTGCGATAGCGCTGCTGGGCGGCACTGAGGGCGTCATTGAAATGCGCACGTTGTTCGGCCCAGCCGGCGACCTTGTACAACTGGTCATGGCCGTCTGCCCAAGCGGGCAAAACGCAGAACATCAGCAAGGAAAAAAACAAACGACGCATATGGACTCCTGTCAGTCGGCCACTATTGTCCGTGTCGGGCGTAGGATTTGTCGAGAAGTCCTATCAGTCACCTGACTAAAGTGTATTGAGACGCTCGACGGCGCTGTCGGATTTGAAGGCGTATGGATACTATGCGCGCCATGCAAATACCCCTTGATCACCCCCTGCTGCAACGCATTGTCGACGACCTGGCCGAGAAAGGTTGGTCGCAGCAGAACGGCTTCCTGCCCCAGGCTCTGACCCTGGAACTGGCGGCTGAGTGCCGTAAACGTGCGGCCGAGGGTGAATTGGCACCGGCGGCGGTGGGGCGCGGACCATCCCAGGAGATCCGCGAGGGCATTCGCGGCGACCATATCCAGTGGCTGGAGGAGGGCGACGCCGCCGTCTGCGACAGCTACATGGCGTTGATGGACAGCCTGCGCCTGGCGATGAATCGAGGGCTGTTCCTCGGTCTGGAAGACTTCGAAAGCCACTTCGCGATGTACCCACCAGGGGCGTTTTACCTCAAGCACCTGGACCGTTTCCGCGACGATGACCGGCGCATGGTTTCGGCGGTGATCTACCTGAATGACGGCTGGCTGCCCGAGCATGGTGGCCAGTTGCGCATGTACCTCAAGGACGGTGTTGAATACGATGTGGTGCCTACCGGCGGTTGCCTGGTGGGGTTCCTGTCGGGCGAAGTGCCCCACGAAGTTATGCCCGCCACGCGCGAACGCCTGTCCCTGACCGGCTGGTTTCGGCGGCGGGGCAACGAGCCGTTTTAATCATGCAAAAGATACTGATCAGCCGCTGCCTGCTCGGGCACAAGGTGCGTTATGACGGCGGAGCCAGCGGGCCGTTCGATCAACTGGCTGCGTGGCAGGCCGAAGGCCGTGTGGTTGCGATCTGCCCGGAAGTGTCGGGCGGTTTGCCGACGCCCAGGCCCTCTGCCGAAATTCCCGGCGGGCAAGGCATCGATGTCTGGGAAGGTCGCGCCAAAGTACTGACTGCCGAGGGCGAAGACTTCAGCGCCGCCTTCCTAGACGGCGCCCGCCAAGCGTTGGCGCTGGTGCAGCGCCACAACATCCGCGTCGCCATCTTAAAGGCCAATAGCCCATCCTGCGGCAATCTGCTGACCTATGACGGCACCTTCACTGGCGTAAAGGTGAGCGGCGAGGGCGTCACGGCGGCGCTGCTCAAACGCCATGGTGTGCAGGTGTTCAGTGAGCTGGAGTTGCCGGAGGCGGCACAGGCGTTGGCGCTTCTGTAGAGGCATCCCCCTCTAACCACTTCTGCGACAGCGCTTTCAACCGGCCATCTTCCTTCACCCGCTTCAACGCCCCGTCCAGGCTGGTCTTGAACGCCGGGTTGCCTTTCTGGAACGGGATTGCCAGTTCGGGCTTCTCGCTATAAGCCTCGCTGAAATCGAACTGATCCTTAAGCTCGGCAGTCAGAGCGATATGGTTGATGGCCACGTCGTATTTGCCGGTGGCAACCCCTGGCAGCAGGTCGGCGCCATCAGTGGTGATAAACGAGGGGCGCACGTCCATTTCTTTAGCCAGCAGTTCTCCCAGCTCGACTTCAAAACCGGTGAGTTTTTCGCCTTCCTTGAAGTTATAGGGCGGGGTGTTGGCTTCAAGGGCGATGCGCAGTTCACCGCGATCATTGACGTCGTCGATCAGTTCGGCATGAGCCAAGGGGCTCAGAAGGGGAAGCAAAAGTAACAGGCCAGGCGAAAAGCGCATGGTCACTCCTAAAGAATTCGAATGTGCGAGACGCCGTTCAGCATCGCTTTGCTATGGTGGTGAGTGACTTGGACAGCAATTTATCGCGAAGTTGTCATAACCCTACAGATTTCACAGAAAAACTGGAGAAGCGAATGAAAGCCCTTTTGTCCCGTGCAACGATTGCCAGCCTGTTGCTGGGTGCCTCGGTGTTGGCAAATGCCGCTGATGTGCCTCGTACCCCAGCACCCAAGGGCGCGGAGGTGTTTATCGTCTCGCCCAAAGATGGCGCCACCGTCGACAAAACCTTCACTGTCAAATTCGGCGTCAAGGGCCTGGACCTGGAGCCGATCGACAAGCAAGTGCCTAACGCCGGTCACCACCACTTGCTGGTAGACCAGGACGTGCAGTCGCTTAAAGCCGACGAAGCCATCCCGGCCACTGCAACTTCGATTCACTTCGGCAAGGCGCAAACCGAAACCGAACTGACCCTGACTCCAGGCAAGCACACCCTGCAGCTGGTAGCTGGCGACAACGTGCATCGCCAGTTCGAACCCACTGTAGCGTCGAAAGTGATCACGGTTAACGTCAAGTAAGATTTGTTCAGACAAAAAAATGGGAGGCCCCTGCGGGTCTCCCATTTTTTTGTGCAGCGTTTAAAGCGTTAGAACAACACGCGGCTACGGATAGTGCCGTTGATGTGCTGCAGCTTCTCTTGCGCCAGGTCCGAGTACTCGGCGTCGACGTCGATCACCACGTAGCCAACCTTCTCGTTGGTCTGCAGGAACTGACCGGAGATGTTGATGCCGTTTTCCGCGAAGACCTTGTTGATCTCCATCATCACGCCAGGGATGTTCTGGTGGATGTGCAGCAGACGGTGCTTGCCAGGGTGAGCCGGCAGGGCCACTTCCGGGAAGTTCACAGACGATACCGACGTACCGTTGTCGCTGTACTTGACCAGCTTTTCCGAGACTTCCAGGCCGATGTTGGCCTGCGCTTCAGCGGTGGAGCCGCCGATGTGCGGAGTCAGGATCACGTTGTCCAGGCCACGCAGTGGGCTTTCGAAGATATCGTCGTTGGAGCGAGGCTCCACCGGGAACACGTCGATGGCGGCGCCGATCAGGTGCTTGTCCTTGATCGCGTCGGCCAGGGCGTCCAGCTCGACCACAGTGCCGCGCGCGGCGTTGATCAGGATGCCGCCTTTCTTGATGGCGCGGATTTCCTTCTCGCCGATCATCCACTGGGTCTCAGCGGTTTCCGGAACGTGCAGGGTCACGATATCGGACATGCCCAGCAGCTCGGTCAGGCTCGACACCTGGGTAGCGTTGCCCAATGGCAGCTTGGTCAGGGTGTCGTAGAAGAACACCTGCATGCCCAGGCCTTCAGCCAGTACCGACAGCTGAGTGCCGATCGAGCCATAACCGACGATGCCCAGCTTCTTGCCGCGGATTTCGAAGGAGTTGGCCGCGCTTTTGATCCAGCCGCCACGGTGGCAGGAAGCGTTCTTCTCCGGGATGCCGCGCAGCAGCAGGATGGCCTCGGCCAGCACCAGCTCCGCAACGGAACGGGTGTTGGAGTACGGTGCGTTGAACACCGCGATGCCGCGTTCGCGCGCAGCGTTGAGGTCGACCTGGTTGGTGCCGATGCAGAAACAGCCGACAGCCACGAGTTTCTTGGCGTGATCGAAGATTTCTTCGGTCAGCTGAGTGCGGGAGCGAATGCCGATGAAGTGCGCGTCGGCGATCTTTTCCTTGAGCTGGGCTTCCGGCAGAGAACTGGTGATGTACTCAATGCTGGTGTACCCGGCGGCTTTCAGAACGTCGACAGCCGATGGGTGGACGCCTTCCAGAAGAAGGAACTTGATCTTGCTCTTATCGAGAGAAGTCTTGCTCATCTGCGTAAACCTGTATCCCGGAGAAAAATGGCAGGGAATCGAGCAGCGCAAGCTGACCCGGACGGCAGGAAAGCCGTCACCGCAGAAACGCCCTTGGGCTCTGTCCTGCGGGGGCGGTATGCTAGCATACGCGCCCCGCTAAACACCTATTCCTGCGACGTGAAGCGTTCTCAGGATGACCATGAATTGTTCGAGAGTTCTGTCGATGACCCATCCTGCCCTGATTGATGAGCTAAAGACCCTGGTTGAGCCCGGCAAAGTGCTGACCGACGCCGACTCCCTGGAGACTTACGGCAAGGATTGGACCAAGCACTTCGCACCCGCGCCCACCGCCATCGTGTTCCCCAAGACCATCGAGCAGGTACAGGCCATTGTCCGTTGGGCCAATGAGCACAAGGTGGCACTGGTGCCGTCTGGCGGTCGCACTGGCCTGTCTGCAGCCGCTGTTGCGGCCAATGGCGAAGTGGTCGTGTCGTTCGACTATATGAACCAGATTCTGGACGTGAACCTCACCGACCGCACCGCCGTGTGCCAGCCGGGCGTGGTCACAAAGCAATTGCAGAACGTCGCCGAAGAAAAAGGCCTGTACTACCCGGTGGACTTCGCATCGTCCGGTTCCAGCCAGATTGGCGGCAATATCGGCACCAATGCCGGCGGGATCAAGGTTATTCGCTACGGCATGACCCGTAACTGGGTCGCCGGCATGAAAGTCGTCACCGGCAAAGGCGATGTGCTGGAACTGAACCGCGACTTGATCAAGAACGCCACCGGCTACGACATGCGCCAGCTGTTCATCGGCGCTGAAGGCACCCTGGGTTTTGTGGTCGAGGCCACCATGCGCCTGGACCGTGCGCCGAAGAACCTCACCGCCATGGTGCTTGGCACCACCGACTTCGACTCGATCATGCCGGTGCTGCACGCGTTCCAGAGCAAGCTGGACCTGACCGCGTTCGAGTTCTTCTCCGACAAAGCCCTGGCCAAAGTGCTGGGTCGTGGCGATGTGCCGGCACCGTTTGAAACCGAGTGCCCGTTCTACGCACTGCTGGAATTCGAAGCCACCACCGAAGAGGTCGCCAACCACGCGCTGGAAACCTTCGAGCACTGTGTCGAACAGGGCTGGGTGCTGGACGGCGTGATGAGCCAGAGCGAAACCCAACTGCACAACCTGTGGAAACTGCGCGAGTACATCTCCGAGACCATTTCCCACTGGACGCCGTACAAGAACGATATCTCAGTCACTGTCTCCAAAGTGCCAGCGTTCTTGAAAGAAATTGACGCGATCGTCGGCGAACACTATCCGGACTTCGAAATCGTCTGGTTTGGCCACATCGGTGACGGCAACCTGCACTTGAACATTCTCAAGCCGGAAAGCCTGAGCAAGGACGAGTTCTTCGCCAAATGCGCCACCGTGAACAAATGGGTGTTCGAGACCGTTGAGAAATACAACGGCTCTATCTCCGCCGAACACGGCGTGGGCATGACCAAGCGCGATTACCTGACGTACAGCCGTTCGCCGGTCGAAATTGAATACATGAAGGCCGTCAAAGCAGTGTTCGACCCGAACGGGATCATGAACCCTGGCAAGATCTTCGCTGTTTAACCGCCCCCCGAAGGAGTCGTTCCATGAGCTACCAGCACAAGTATGTCGACGGCACCAACATCCACTTCCCGGTGGGTAAAGTGGTGTGCATTGGCCGTAACTACGCCGAACATGCCAAGGAACTGGATAATCCAGTGCCGACCGAACCGTTGCTGTTCATCAAGCCCGGCAGCTGTGTCGTGGCGCTGGAAGGCGGTTTTGCCATCCCTGCCGACCGTGGCTCGGTGCACTACGAAGCGGAAATCGCGGTATTGATCGGCAAGCCGTTGTCGAACAAGCCAAGCCGTGAAGAAGTGCTGGACGCCATCTCCGGCTTCGCCCCGGCCCTGGACCTGACACTGCGTGACAAACAGGCCGAGCTGAAAGCCAAGGGCCTGCCGTGGGAAATTGCCAAATCCTTCGACGGCGCGGCAGTGATCGCACCGTTCGTGGTAGGCAGCACTTTCCCGGACGTGACCGATATCGGCATTCGCCTGACCATCAACGGCGAAGTGCGCCAGGACGGCAACAGCTCGCAGATGCTCAACCCGATCATCCCGATGATCCAGCACATGGCCGGCTGCTTCTCGCTGCAGGCTGGTGATGTGATTCTCACCGGCACCCCGGCTGGCGTGGGTCCGCTGAATGTGGGTGATGAGTTGGTGTTGGAATTGGCGGGCGTGAATCGCTTTGACAGCAGCGTTCGATAAGCACCTGGCCAACGCGGTCAAACCTGTGGGAGGGGGCTTGCCTCCGATGGCGGTGTATCAGTTAAGTGGATGTTGACTGACGCGCTGCTATCGGGGGCAAGCCCCCTCCCACATTGGAGTTGTGTCGGCCGGTAAAGCCCCGGGTTTTTGCATTTTTTTCACACACCATCCGGATAATCCCCAGCCTCCAGAGCGCGGGCCCGTCGATCCTGTGCTATCACCTAACGCTGACTTTCCGGAAAAAGCGCCCCATGGCCGTGTCCCTGCCCTCCGCCACACCCAAGCCGCGTTCCCGTTTTGCCCTGCGCTGGTATTCCTGGCTGTTTCTGGCGGGGGCCATCTTTTATGGCGTTGCCTGGGCCATGCATTGGGATGACCGCGGCGTGCTGTGGTTGCTGGAGCGCTTCGAGACGCCCACCGAGCGCAGTGAAAGCGTATGGCTGCCGGACTACCACGCGGTCATCGACGCCAAGGTGTTACCGGGAATGGAGAAGGACGAAGCCTCGGACGTCGCCTACAACCCGCAGACCAAAACGCTGTTTTCCGTCATGGGCAAAAACCCGTTCCTCGTTGAGTTGAGCCTGCAAGGCGATGTGCTCCGCAAGATGCCGCTCAATGGCTGGGAAAATCCGGAAGGCGTAACGGTGCTGGAAAATGGTCTGATGGCAGTGGTCGACGAGCGCCAGCACAGCCTCACCATCGTCAAGGTCGACGCGACGACCCAACAGTTGAACAAGGCTGATTTCCAGGCCTACGACCTGGGCCCGTCCAAAGACCAGAACAAAGCTTTTGAGGCGATCACCTGGGACAAGCGCAACCAGCAACTGGTGTTGGGCGAAGAGCGCCCGCCGGCATTGTTTACCTGGAAAAGCGACGGCAGCCAGATCCTGAACGGCGATAAACAAAAACTCGCCAGCAAAGAATTGGACATGCGCAACCTCTCGGCCCTGGCTGTCGATCCGCGCACCGGCCACCTCCTAGCGCTTTCGGCCGACTCTCACCTGTTGCTGGAGCTGGACGAGAAGGGCGAACAAGTCAGCTTCATGACCTTGCTGGGCGGCTTCAATGGTCTCAACAAAACCATTCCTCGTGCGGAGGGGGTGACCATGGATGAGGAAGGCACTCTGTACATAGTGAGTGAGCCGAATCTGTTCTATCGTTTCGAAAAGCAGAAATAATCGACCAGTTACGTCGGATATTTCTCTATCAGCGGCATTCGCCAGACATCCGGGCGCGTTTAAGTTTAAATTCAGACAGGCGTGATATTCATTCGCCACTTTTGATTTTGAGCCCGCCCAATGCGCCGACTTGCCCGCCCCAAGCCCATTCTTTTTCTGTTCGTGCTGATCGCCCTGATCTGCGCCGGGGTCGCTGGGCAGCACTTTCGCTTGTTCGAGCGCGCTTGGTTCAATTGGCAGACATGGCGTCATCCCGCCGATGAGCGTTCCATTGGCCTCGCCGATTACCGGGTAACGCTGGAAGCCCAAGTCATCGAGGGGCTCGATGACGATGTCTCGGCACTCACCTATGACCCTGTGCGCAAAAGCCTGTTTACCGTGACCAATCAAAACGCCGAACTGATCGAGTTGTCGCTGGACGGCAAGATCCTGCGGCGCATTCCCTTGGTGGGATTTGGTGATGCCGAGGCCGTGGAGTTCATCAGCGACAACATCTATGTCATCACCGATGAACGCCAACAGCGCCTGATCAAGGTGCATGTGGACGACGACACCCAGTTCCTCGACGCCGCGGATGCAGAGCAAATGACCCTGGGCCTGCATGTAGGTGGCAACAAGGGCTTTGAGGGGTTGGCCTATGACTCAGTGGGCAAGCGCCTGTTCGTGGCCAAGGAGCGCGATCCGATGTTGATCTATGAGGTCCACGGGTTTCCTCATTTCAAGCCTGAAAAAACCTACTCGGTGCACGTGATCAATAACCCCAAGCGTGACGCCGGGCTATTTGTACGCGATCTGTCGAGCCTGCAATACGACGAGCGCAGCGGCCATCTGCTGGCGCTGTCGGATGAGTCATTTTTGGTGTTGGAACTGGATATCGACGGTCGCCCATTGAGCAGTCTTTCTCTACTCAATGGGCGCCATGGCCTGAAAAAACGTGTGCCTCAGGCCGAAGGGATCGCCATGGACGACGAAGGTACGTTGTACCTGGTCAGCGAGCCGAACCTGTTCTACGTGTTCAAGAAACCCAGTCCCTGACACACCGCCATTCGGGGGCAGGCCCCCTCCCACATTGGATTGGTGGTGTCCTCAGGCCTTGAGGGTTTTCACGCCTTCGGAAGTGCCCAAGAGCAGCACATCCGCCGGACGCGCAGCGAACAGGCCGTTGGTGACCACGCCGACGATGGCATTGATCTGCGTTTCAAGCTCCACCGGATTGGTGATCTGCATATTGAATACGTCGAGGATGATGTTGCCGTTGTCGGTCAGCACGCCTTCGCGGTACACCGGATCGCCGCCCAGCTTCACCAGCTCGCGGGCCACGTGGCTGCGGGCCATCGGGATGACTTCCACCGGCAGCGGGAATGCGCCGAGGACCGGTACCAGCTTGCTGGCGTCGGCGATGCAGATGAAGGTCTTGGCCACGGCCGCGACGATCTTCTCGCGAGTCAGGGCTGCGCCGCCGCCCTTGATCAGGTTCAGGTGCGCGTCGCTCTCATCGGCGCCGTCGACATAGAACTCCAGGTCGCTCACGGTGTTGAGCTCGTACACCGGAATGCCATGGCCTTTCAGGCGTGCGGCAGTGGCTTCGGAGCTGGCCACGGCGCCATCGAACGCGCCCTTGTGCTGGGCCAGCGCATCGATAAAGCAGTTGGCAGTGGAGCCGGTGCCGACACCGACGATGCTTTTGTCGTCGAGTTTAGGAAGGATTAAATCGACAGCGGCCTGGGCCACTGCCTGTTTGAGTTGATCCTGGGTCATGCGGGCTCCGGAACGGGCGGGGAGTAAAGAGGGGCGCGAGTATAACCCAACAAAACCTCGGGATTCGTGTGGTCGTACGGCCAAAAGCCGGGTTAGACTCCCCGGCCCTGCCCAACTCGCCCAGTGATTCCCGCCGATGCTTGAACAGTACGTCAAAAAGATCCTCACCTCGCGCGTTTACGACGTTGCCGTAGAAACCCCGCTGCAGACCGCCCGCCAGCTCTCCGAGCGGCTGGGCAACAAGGTCTGGCTCAAGCGCGAAGACTTGCAGCCGGTGTTCTCGTTCAAGATTCGCGGCGCGTACAACAAGCTGACTCAGTTGACGGCTGAAGAGCGCGCACGCGGCGTAGTCACGGCGTCGGCGGGCAACCATGCGCAGGGCCTGGCCCTGGCGGCCAAGGTGCTGGGGGTCAAGGCCACTATTGTGATGCCCAAGACCACCCCTGAGATCAAGGTCGAAGGCGTGCGCTCTCGCGGCGGTAAAGTGGTGCTGCATGGCGACTCTTTCCCAGAGGCGCTGGCCTACTCGCTGAAACTGGTCGACGAAAAAGGCTACGTCTACATTCACCCCTACGATGATCCGCACACCATTGCCGGGCAGGGCACCGTGGCGATGGAGATTCTGCGCCAGCATCCAGGGCCGCTGGATGCGATCTTCGTACCCGTGGGTGGCGGTGGTTTGATCGCGGGCATCGCGGCGTACGTGAAATACCTGCGCCCGGAAATCAAGGTCATCGGCGTCGAGCCGGACGACTCCAACTGCCTGCAAGCTGCCATGGCCGCGGGTGAGCGCGTGGTCTTGCCGACGGTTGGGATCTTTGCCGACGGCGTGGCGGTGGCGCAGATCGGCCAGCACACCTTTGAAATCTGCAAAGACTATGTCGACGAAGTGATCACCGTGAGCACCGATGAAATCTGTGCGGCGATCAAGGACATCTACGACGATACCCGCTCCATCACCGAGCCAGCAGGCGCGTTGGGTGTGGCCGGGATCAAGAAGTACGTTGAGACCCGTGGTGTCAGCGGCCAGACGTTCGTCGCCATCGACTCCGGGGCCAACGTCAACTTCGACCGCCTGCGCCACGTGGCTGAGCGCGCTGAGTTGGGTGAAGGCCGTGAAGCCATCATCGCGGTGACCATTCCTGAGAAACCGGGCAGTTTCAAGGCGTTCTGCGAGGCCGTGGGCAAGCGCCAGATCACCGAATTTAACTACCGCTACCACTCCGGCAGCGAGGCGCACATCTTTGTCGGCGTGCAGACCCACCCGGAAACCGACCCGCGCAGCGCGCTGATCGCCAGCCTCACCGAGCAGGGTTTCCCGGTGCTCGACCTGACAGAGAACGAACTGGCCAAGCTGCACATCCGCCATATGGTCGGTGGGCATGCCGCGCACGTCAGCAATGAAGTGGTGTTTCGCTTTGAGTTCCCGGAGCGTCCGGGGGCGCTGTTCAATTTTCTTAACAAGTTGGGCGGGCGCTGGAATATCTCGATGTTCCACTATCGCAACCACGGCGCGGCTGATGGTCGTGTGGTCGCCGGCCTGCAAGTGCCGGCGAACGAACGTCACCTGGTACCGGCAGCGCTGGAGGCGATTGGCTACCCGTATTGGGATGAAAGTGATAACCCGGCCTACAAACTGTTCCTCGGTTGAGCGACTACGCTGATTGGGGGCAGCCTCTAAGGAATACGAAACATGGAAACCCTGATCACCCTGAAAATTGTCCACATCGCGGCCACCGTGGTGTTGTTGCTCAGCGGCCTTGGCTTGGCGCTACTGGCCTGGCGTAAACGCAGCGCTGGCCCAGCCGTCACCGTGCAGCGTCCGTGGGCGTTTGTGTGGTTGCTGATGGGTATTTGTATGGTGAGCATGCCGTTCACCGGCTGGTGGCTGGTGCACCTGACTGGCTGGCCATTGGGGCAGACCTGGATCCTGGGCTCCAGCATCCTCTATACCGTGGCGGCGCTGGCGTGGTTCTGGCTGGTGGCACGGCTCAATCGCTTGCGCAAAGGCGAGGGCGGCAGCCTGAATTTCACTCTGGTGCTGGCGGTGGTGAGCCTGGTGGGGTTTGTGGCGATTGCCGGGCTCATGGGCGCCAAGCCGGTTTAACGCGGTGAGGGCTTCTGTGATGAGCGAGCTTGCCCCGCGCTGGGCTGCGAAGCGGCCCTGACAAAGGCCCGCATTTTTCCTGATAAGACCGGTTGGCAGGTTTTGGGGCTGCTTCGCAGCCCAGCGCGGGGCAAGCCCGCTCACCACGGTTACTCGCTACGCAGCGTAATCACCGGCCAACCACGTTTCTCGGCTTCAGCGCGCAGATTCGGATCCGGATCCACCGCCACCGGATGCGTCACTTGCTCCAATAGCGGCAGGTCATTCATCGAGTCGCTATAGAAGTAGCTGTCTTCCAGGCTATACCCCGTTTCTTCCAGCCAACGATTCAAGCGCGTCACCTTGCCTTCTCGGAAGCACGGCACGTCAGTGCTGCGCCCAGTGTATCGGCCATTTTCCATCTCGCACTCGGTGGCGATGAGGGTTTCAACGCCCAGGCGTGCGGCAATTGGCGCGGTGACGAAACGATTGGTGGCGGTGATGATCACCAGCTTGTCGCCAGCGGCGCGGTGCTTGGCCAGCAGTTCCACGGCCAGTGGCAGCATGATCGGCTCGATGCAGTCGCGCATATAGTCGTTGTGCCACTCATCCAGTTGGGCCATTTCGGTGCGGCCGAGGATTTCCAGGCAGAAATTCAGGTAGGCGGCGTTGTCCAGCTTGCCGGCCAAGTAGTCCTGATAGAACTCGTCGTTGCGGGCCTTGTAGGCTACCGGGTCGAGAATCCCGCGTTCGCACAGGTAATCGCCCCACGCGTGGTCGCTGTCACCGCCGATAAGGGTGTTGTCCAAGTCGAATAAAGCCAGGCGCATTGCAGTTACTCGCTGAAAAGTCTGTAAAAAGGCGTCCAGAATACGGTCTTTTCACAAGAGTGCACATAAGCTAAGAAGCCTCGTTGCCGCTTGCGCAACCTTTGTGGAACAATGCGGCGACATGCGTTTGCGAGGTTGTTGCCGTGATCGACCCCGATGGTTTCCGTCCTAATGTCGGGATTATTCTTACGAATGATGCCGGACAGGTGCTATGGGCTCGCCGAATCAACCAAGATGCCTGGCAGTTTCCTCAAGGCGGAATCAACCCCGACGAAACCCCTGAAGACGCCTTGTACCGTGAGTTGAACGAAGAAGTCGGCCTTGAGCGCGAAGATGTGCAGATTCTGGCCTGTACCCGTGGCTGGTTGCGCTATCGTTTGCCGCAACGCCTGGTGCGTACCCACAGCCAACCGCTGTGCATCGGCCAGAAGCAGAAATGGTTTCTCCTGCGCCTGATCTCCAACGAGCAGCGGGTGCGGATGGATTTGACCGGTAAACCGGAGTTCGATGGCTGGCGTTGGGTCAGCTATTGGTACCCGTTGGGCCAGGTGGTGACATTCAAGCGCGAGGTTTATCGTCGCGCTCTCAAAGAGCTTGCCCCGCGCCTTTTAGCGCGCGACTGACGACGGAGTTCGACCCCGAGCCATGCTCAATACGCTGCGCAAGATCGTCCAGGAAGTTAACTCCGCCAAGGATCTCAAGGCGGCGTTGGGGATTATTGTGTTGCGCGTCAAGGAAGCCATGGGCAGCCAGGTCTGCTCGGTTTACCTGCTGGACCCAGAGACCAACCGTTTTGTGCTGATGGCCACGGAGGGCTTGAACAAGCGCTCCATCGGCAAAGTCAGCATGGCGCCCAATGAAGGTCTGGTGGGCCTGGTGGGGACGCGTGAAGAACCCCTCAACCTTGAAAACGCGGCCGATCACCCGCGTTATCGCTACTTTGCCGAAACCGGCGAAGAGCGCTACGCGTCATTCCTCGGCGCACCGATCATTCACCACCGCCGCGTTGTCGGCGTGTTGGTCATCCAGCAAAAAGAACGTCGCCAGTTCGACGAAGGTGAAGAAGCCTTCCTCGTGACCATGAGCGCGCAGCTCGCCGGGGTTATTGCCCACGCCGAGGCCACGGGTTCGATTCGCGGCCTGGGCCGTCAGGGCAAGGGCATCCAGGAAGCCAAGTTCGTCGGCGTACCGGGTTCGCCGGGTGCTGCCGTCGGTACGGCGGTGGTCATGCTGCCACCGGCCGACCTCGATGTAGTGCCGGACAAGACCGTCAACGACATCGACGCCGAAATCAAACTGTTCAAGACCGCCCTGGAAGGCGTGCGCGCCGACATGCGCAACCTGTCGACCAAGCTGGCCACCCAGCTGCGCCCTGAAGAACGTGCGCTGTTCGACGTTTACCAGATGATGCTTGACGACGCGTCCCTCGGGAACGAAGTCAAAACCGTGATCAAGACCGGTCAATGGGCCCAGGGCGCACTGCGCCAAGTGGTCACTGATCACGTCAACCGTTTCGAATTGATGGACGACGCCTATCTGCGCGAGCGTGCCTCGGATGTGCGCGACCTGGGTCGCCGTCTGCTGGCTTACCTGCAGGAAGACCGCACCACCAACCTGGTCTACCCCGACAACACCATCCTGATCAGTGAAGAACTGACCGCCACCATGCTCGGCGAAGTGCCGGAAGGCAAACTGGTGGGCTTGGTCTCGGTTCTCGGTTCGGGTAACTCCCACGTCGCGATCCTGGCCCGCGCCATGGGCATTCCGACGGTGATGGGCCTGGTGGACCTGCCGTACTCCAAGGTCGACGGCATCGACATGATCGTCGATGGCCATCGTGGTGAAGTCTTCACCAACCCCAGCGACGTGCTGCGCAAGCAATACGCCGAAGTGGTGGAAGAAGAGAAGCAACTGGCGCTGGGCCTGGATTCATTGCGCGAGTTGCCGTGCGTGACCACTGATGGTCACCGCGTACCGCTGTTGGTGAATACCGGACTGCTGGCCGACGTGGCCCGGGCGCAGCAGCGCGGCGCCGAGGGCGTGGGGCTGTACCGCACCGAAGTGCCGTTCATGATCAACCAGCGTTTCCCGAGTGAGAAGGAGCAGCTGGCGATTTATCGCGAGCAACTGCAAGCCTTCCACCCGTTGCCGGTGACCATGCGCAGCCTGGACATCGGCGGCGACAAGTCACTGTCGTATTTCCCGATCAAGGAAGACAACCCCTTCCTCGGCTGGCGCGGCATTCGCGTCACGCTCGACCACCCGGAAATTTTCCTCGTACAGACTCGCGCCATGCTTAAGGCCAGCGAAGGCCTGAACAACCTGCGCATCCTGTTGCCGATGATCTCCGGCACTCATGAGCTGGAGGAGGCGCTGCATTTGATCCACCGCGCCTGGGGCGAGGTGCGCGACGAAGGCGCTGACGTACCGATGCCGCCGATTGGCGTCATGATCGAAATTCCAGCGGCGGTGTACCAGGCCAAAGAACTGGCGCGGCAGGTGGACTTCCTGTCGGTCGGCTCCAACGACCTGACCCAATACCTGCTGGCCGTGGACCGCAACAACCCACGGGTAGCTGATCTCTACGACTATCTGCACCCGGCGGTGCTGCAAGCGCTGCAACACGTAGTGCGCGACGCCCATGCCGAAGGCAAACCGGTGAGCATCTGCGGTGAAATGGCTGGTGATCCGGCGGCGGCGGTGCTGTTGATGGCGATGGGCTTTGACAGCCTGTCGATGAACGCCACCAACTTGCCGAAGGTGAAGTGGATGTTGCGCCAAGTCGAGCTGAGTATGGCCAAGGATCTGCTGGCGGAGTTGATGACCATCGACAACCCGCAAGTTATCCACAGCTCGCTGCAATTGGCGCTGAAGAACCTTGGGCTGACACGGATGATCAATCCGGCCTCTGCCAAGACCCTCTAACGCCTGGCGCCGATCAAAAATGTGGGAGGGGGCTTGCTCCCGATGGCGGTGTGTCAGTACCAGATATTCTGACTGACACACTGCCATCGGGAGCAAGCCCCCTCCCACATTGGTTTTGTGGTGTGTCTAGAGCGTGAGTTCGACTTCGCCGAGTCGGCCACCATGGGGCCCAAAACTACGCTCCACCATCCGCCGCGTGCCATCGGCATTTACAATCAGCGCCGTACTCGCCCGTGTCCCATAACTTGGACTGGCGATAAATACGCTCGATAACAGGCTTTCAGTCGCCAACCCCACGCCTGTATCCGGCAACTCAGCAAAGGGCGCGATCTGCGGATCGCTCAGAATCTCCAGTAGCGCTTCGGGTTGCGGATTGTTCAGCAACTCACTCAGCGCAGCTTTGGCCTTAAGCAGTTTCGGCCAAGGCGTATCCAGCCCTGCGTTGGATAACCCGTACACGCCCGCTTTCAACTGCGTGGGCTCGGTGTGATTGGCGTTGTAATGCCACAACTCATCTCGCGTGCCCACCAGCAGGTTAAACCCGGCGTATTCAATCGATCGGCCGTTAACGTCGGCCAAGTAGTCGTCAATGGGCAGTGAACCACTGAGGAACCGCGCGACCAGTTCGCCGCGTGACTTTCGTGCCGGCGGCTGGTGGGGATCACGGATATTGGTCAGGGCAGCAAATCGCCCATCGGCATTCACGCCAAGCCAAGTGCCGCCTGCTTCCTGATCGCGACCGGCATAGATTTCGGGCACGTCCGGCCACTGGGCCAGCGGCAGACTGGGGCGGGCATAGAACTCGTCACGGTTGGCCGCGACGATCAGCGGTTGGGCGTGGCCCGGCCGCCAGGCGAAAACAATCAGGCACATCAGGCGATTCCCTTTTGTGTTTTTTGCCACTCTACCCACACCGGCAGCGGTGTTCCATCGTATCCAGTTGGGCCGCATGCCTTCCATCCGTTAACATGCCGGACTTGATTCGGGGGCTCCCATGGAATTTCTGCTGTATTTGCTGCTGGGCGCCTGTGCGGGTGTACTCGCCGGGCTGTTTGGCGTGGGCGGCGGGATCATTATCGTGCCGGTGCTGGTGTTCAGCTTCACCTTGCAGGGCTTCGACCCGCAGGTGCTGACTCACTTGGCCGTAGGCACATCCTTGGCGACGATCATCTTTACCTCGGTCAATGCCGTGCGTGAGCACCACCGACGTGGCGCGGTGCGTTGGCCGATCTTTGTGTGGATGACCGTGGGCATCCTGATCGGTGCAGGTTTCGGTGCGCTGACCGCCGAGGCGATTTCCGGTCCGCATTTGCAGAAGATCATTGGCGTGTTCGCGCTGATCATCGCCGTGCAACTGGCCCTGGAGGTCAAGCCCAAGGCCAGTCGCACGGTGCCAGGCAAGGTCGGCCTGACCCTGGCAGGCACGGTGATTGGCTGGGCTTCGGCCATTTTCGGCATCGGCGGCGGCTCGCTGACCGTGCCGTTTTTGACCTGGCGCAGCGTGCCGATGCAACAGGCGGTGGCCACCTCGTCCGCCTGTGGCCTGCCGATTGCCCTGGCCAGTGCATTAAGTTTCATGATTCTGGGCTGGCATGACCCGCTGTTGCCCGCTCATAGTCTAGGGTTCGTGTATTTACCGGCGCTGCTGGGCATTGCCCTGACCAGTATGGTGTTTGCCCGCTTTGGCGCACGCCTGGCGCATCGGTTGTCGCCGCGGTTGCTCAAGCGGTTGTTCGCCGGCTTGCTGTTTTGCGTGGGTTTAAACTTTTTGCTGTAACGCAGACTTAATCGCGCCCGGGCATGGTCCGGTCGCCATAACGCATGATTTAACGAGGAGTCGCAATGCTGCCTTACCCGCAGATCGACCCGGTGGCTCTGGCCATCGGTCCGCTGAAAATCCACTGGTACGGGTTGATGTACCTGATCGGCATCGGCGGCGCCTGGCTGCTGGCCTCCCGCCGCCTGAACCGTTTCGACCCGACCTGGACCAAGGAGAAACTCTCCGACATGGTCTTCTGGCTGTCCATGGGGGTCATCGTCGGCGGGCGTCTGGGGTATGTGCTGTTCTACGATCTGTCCGCCTACATCGCCAATCCGACACTGATTTTCGAAGTGTGGAAGGGCGGCATGGCGTTCCACGGCGGGTTTATCGGCGTAATGATTGCTGCCTGGTGGTTCGGCCGCCGCAATGGCAAGTCGTTCTTCCAACTGATGGACTTCGTTGCGCCGCTGGTGCCGATTGGCCTGGGCGCCGGGCGTATCGGTAACTTCATCAACGCCGAGCTCTGGGGCAAGCCGACCGACGTGCCGTGGGCCATGGTGTTCCCGCCGTTCAGCGACCCGGCACAACTGCCGCGCCATCCGTCGCAGCTATACCAGTTCGCACTGGAAGGTGTGGCACTGTTCCTCATTCTGTACATTTTCTCGCGCAAACCACGCCCGACCATGGCCGTTTCCGGCATGTTCGCGCTGTTTTACGGCATCTTCCGTTTCATCGTCGAATTCGTACGTGTGCCGGATGCGCAGTTGGGCTACCTGGCGTGGGGCTGGCTGACCATGGGTCAGGTGTTGAGCATCCCAATGATCCTCGTGGGTCTGGGCCTGCTGTGGTGGGCGTACAATCGCCCGCAGCCGCTGAAGAACACCGCGCTTTAAATTCGAATGCCGGGGCCTGCGTGCGGGCTCCTGCTTCAACGATACGGGTACTTACATGAAGCAATATCTCGAACTACTGAACGACGTCGTGACCAATGGCCTGACCAAGGGCGATCGCACCGGCACCGGCACCAAGGCCGTGTTCGCCCGTCAGTATCGGCATAACTTGGCCGACGGCTTCCCGCTGCTGACCACCAAGAAGCTTCACTTTAAAAGCATCGCCAATGAGCTGATCTGGATGTTGAGCGGCAACACCAATATCAAGTGGCTCAACGAAAACGGCGTGAAGATTTGGGACGAATGGGCCACCGAAGACGGCGACCTGGGCCCGGTCTACGGCGAGCAGTGGACTGCTTGGCCGACCAAAGACGGCGGGACGATCAACCAGATCGACTACATGGTGCACACGCTCAAGACCAACCCCAACAGCCGTCGCATTCTGTTCCACGGCTGGAACGTCGAATACCTGCCGGACGAAACCAAGAGCCCACAGGAAAACGCGCGAAACGGCAAACAGGCCCTGCCACCGTGCCACCTGCTGTACCAGGCGTTCGTGCATGACGGCCATCTGTCGATGCAGTTGTACATCCGCAGCTCCGACGTATTCCTTGGTCTGCCGTACAACACCGCTGCCCTAGCGTTGCTCACCCATATGTTGGCCCAACAGTGCGACTTGATCCCTCACGAGATCATCGTCACCACTGGCGATACCCATGCCTACAGCAACCATATGGAACAGATCCGGACCCAACTGGCGCGTACACCGAA
Source organism: Pseudomonas sp. RIT357 (assembly GCF_000632245.1). NCBI lineage: Bacteria > Pseudomonadati > Pseudomonadota > Gammaproteobacteria > Pseudomonadales > Pseudomonadaceae > Pseudomonas > Pseudomonas sp. RIT357. The sequence continues at coordinate 313,804 of NZ_JFYX01000001.1, read as the reverse complement.
GAAGCTGCCGGAGTTGGTGATCAAGCGTAAGCCGGCGTCGATCTACGATTACAAGTTCGAAGATTTTGAGATTGTGGGCTATGACGCTGATCCAAGCATCAAGGCCGATGTCGCTATCTAGCGTCTGACGCCGTCCAATGTGGGAGGGGGCTTGCCCCCGATTGCGGTGGGTCAGTCACCCAATACTTAACTGGCCCACCGCCATCGGGGGCAAGCCCCCTCTCACATTTGGCCCGTTTAATGGCCGTGGCTTCTGCCTACATGTGAGGGCTCAGCCTCGCTGGCCTGCATACTCCCGCTGACCTCCAACTGCTGCAAAATCCCACAGTGATCCCCGCCGCCACAGCGTTGGCGCAAGTCCAGCAACTGCACCTGCAACGCCAATAGCCCGTCGATCCGCGCTTTCACATGGTGGATATGCTCGTCGACCAACGCATTCACGCTTTCGCATTGGTCCTGTGGACTGTCGCGCAGGCTGAGCAGGCTGCGGATTTCTTCGAGGGTCATGTCGAGGCTGCGGCAGTTGCGGATAAAGATCAGCCGCTCGGTGTGCGCCTGGGTGTACACGCGGTAGTTGGCGTCGGTGCGCGCCGGCGGCGGCAGCAGGCCTTCTTTCTCGTAATAACGGATGGTTTCCACCTGACAGTCAGTCAGTTTGGCCAATTCGCCGATCTTCATCGCAGCAATCTCCAAATGGGTGCTTGACCCTATAGTGGCTACAGGGTCTTTACTTGGCAACAGGCACCTTTACGGACGCGACCGAATGAGCGACTCCATCCACACCCCGCATAAACACGATCACGATCACGATCATGATCATGGCCCTAAGAAACTCACGCCTGTGCATAACCACGGCCACGGAGGTGCCTGCTGTTCCGGGACTCCAGCACCGGAGTTGGTGCAATTGAGCGAAGCGCCCACCGCCGGCTCGCGCCTCAGCACCTTCCGCATCGAAGCCATGGACTGCCCCACCGAGCAAACGCTGATCCAGAACAAACTGGGCAAGTTGGCGGGTGTGCAGCAATTGGAATTTAACCTGATCAACCGCATCCTCGGCGTCACCCACGACTTGCCGAGTACCGCGCCGATCATCGATGCCATCAAGTCCTTGGGCATGCAGGCCGACCCGATCGAGGAAGGTACCCCGGCTGCCGAACCGCCTGCCAAAAAACACTGGTGGCCGTTGGCGTTGTCCGGCGTCGGTGCGTTGGGCGCCGAAGTGCTGCACTTCACGAATGCCGCGCCGACGTGGGTCATCGCCCTCGTGGCGCTGGTGTCGATCCTCAGCGGCGGCCTCACCACCTATAAAAAGGGCTGGATCGCCCTGAAGAACCTCAACCTGAACATCAACGCCTTAATGAGCATCGCCGTGACGGGCGCGATCCTGATCGGCCAGTGGCCGGAAGCCGCCATGGTGATGTTCCTGTTCACCGTCGCCGAGCTGATTGAAGCCAAGTCCCTGGACCGTGCGCGCAATGCCATCAGCGGCTTGATGCAGATGACCCCGGAACAGGCCACGGTGCAGCAGGCCGACGGTAACTGGGTTGAGCAGGAGGTTAAAAGCATCGAACTGGGCGCCATCGTCCGGGTTAAACCCGGCGAGCGCATCGGCCTGGACGGTGAAGTCACCGCAGGTCAATCCACCATCGACCAGGCGCCGATCACCGGGGAAAGCCTGCCGATTGAAAAAACCGTGGGCGATAAAGTCTTCGCCGGCACCATCAACCAAGCCGGCTCCCTGGAATACAAAGTCACGGCAGCGGCCAATAACTCCACACTGGCGCGGATCATCCACGCCGTCGAGCAAGCACAAGGCGCACGGGCTCCGACCCAGCGCTTCGTCGACAGTTTTTCCAAGGTCTACACCCCGGCCGTCTTCCTGTTTGCCTTGGGTGTAGCGATTATTCCGCCGCTGTTCATGGCCGGTGTCTGGTTCGACTGGATCTACCGCGCCCTGGTGCTGCTGGTGGTTGCCTGCCCCTGCGCGTTGGTGATCTCCACTCCGGTGACGATCGTCAGCGGCCTGGCGGCGGCGGCGCGCAAAGGCATCCTGATCAAGGGCGGCGTGTACCTGGAGGGTGGTTACAAGCTCGACTACCTGGCGCTGGACAAGACCGGCACCATCACGCACGGCAAACCGGTGCAGACCGATTACTTGGCGTTGTTCCCAAACGTCGAGGACAGCGCACCGGCCCTCGCCGCCAGTTTGGCTGGGCGTTCTGACCACCCGGTGTCGTTGGCCATTGCGAATGCGGCTGTGGATAAAAACCTGCCGGTGCACGTTGTGGATAACTTCGAAGCCCTGGCCGGTCGTGGTGTGCGCGGCGATATCAAGGGTGAGACTTACCACCTGGGTAACCACCGTCTGGTGGAAGACCTCGGCCTGTGCTCGCCTGAGCTGGAAGAAAAGCTGTTCGCGCTGGAGAAGCAAGGAAAGTCCGTGGTGTTGCTGCTCGATAAGTCCGGCCCCCTGGCGCTGTTCGCCGTGGCCGATACCGTCAAGGACAGCAGTCGCGAGGCCATTCAGCAATTGCACGAGTTGGGCATCAAAACCCTGATGCTCACCGGCGACAACACCCATACCGCCCAGGCGATTGCGGCCCAGGTCGGCATCGACCAGGCTCAAGGCGACCTGTTGCCCACCGACAAACTGCAAGCCATCGAAACCCTCTACGGCCAAGGCCACCGGGTGGGCATGGTCGGCGACGGCATCAACGACGCCCCGGCCCTGGCCCGCGCCGAGATCGGTTTTGCAATGGCCGCCGCCGGTACCGACACTGCCATCGAGACTGCCGACGTGGCGCTGATGGACGATGATTTGCGCAAGATCCCGGCATTCATTCGTTTGTCGCGGCAAACGTCGAGTATCCTCAAGCAGAACATCGCCCTGGCGCTGGTGATCAAGGCGATCTTCCTCGCGGTCACTTTCCTGGGGATGGCCACCATGTGGATGGCGGTCTTCGCCGACATGGGCGTGAGCCTGCTGGTGGTGTTCAATGGCCTGCGCCTGTTGCGCAAATAAACGATGAGAGGGCGGTGTGCTGAGTGCTGAGCTGAAGGCGTTTTTTATGGTCGCCCGCCTGGGCAGCATTACCCAGGCGGCGAAAAAACTCGGCCTGAGCCAGCCCACAGTCACCACCCAGATCCGAAACCTGGAAAGCCAGTACGGCGTTGAGCTGTTCTACCGCGGTGGTCGCCGCCTCACGGTCAGCGACGACGGCGCCCGGTTGCTGCCGATGGTCAAGGCGTTGTTGCAGCAGGAAGCGGACATCGAGTTTTTCCTGCGCAACAGTGGTCAACTCCAGGGCGCTTTGCGCATTGCCGCGACAGCGCCGTATTACATCCTCGACCTGGTCAAAGCCTTTCGCGAACGCCTGCCCCATGTGGAGGTGTCGGTGGACATCGGCAATTCTCAGCAGGTACTCGAAGCGCTGGACGAGTACCGCGTAGACGTCGCCGCCTCTTCGCAGTTGCTGGAAGACCCGCGCCTGATCCGCCGCGTATTGGGCACTGATCCTCTGGTGTTGGCGGTGCATCGCAATCATCCCCTGGCCAAGCTTGATCATGTGCCATTGACTGCCCTGGCCGGACACACCTTATTGATGCGCGAAGCAGGTTCCACCACCCGACGGCTTACCGAGGAAATGTTGCAGGGTGCTGGGGTGAGCTATGGGCCGTTGCTGGAGATCGGCAGTCGCGAGTCAATCCGGGAGGCGGTGCTGCGCAATATCGGTATCAGCATCATTGCTCGACAGGAAGTGCCCCATGATCCGCAGTTGCGGGTGTTGACCATTGAGAATGCGCCGCAGATTCCGGAGTACCTGTACTGCCTCAAAGAACGAAAAGGCGCCCGCCTGCCGGCGGCGTTTCTAGGGTTGGCGCAGGAAATGTCGCCAATTTAGAGGTTTGGTGGCTGCCTTGAGGGCCAATCGGGGGCAAGCCCCCTCCCACATTTTGATCTGCGAACACATTCCAAGTGTGGGAGGGGGCTTGCCCCCGATTGCGGTAAACCAGGCACCCCCCTCCAAATCACCTACACAAATCCACCAATACCACTATCACTGCCTTTTGCCTTTCTGCCACAAGAGGGACGCATTGCCCGCCTAGCATGGCCTTCATCAGTTCGATGAGGTGCCACCATGAACACAGTCCTGACCCAACCCGGCGCGCCGATGAAAGTGCGCGGTATCCAGAAACGCTTCGGCGCCTTTACGGCGCTGGATCACGTGTCCCTGGACGTCGCCGCCGGCGAGCTGGTGTGTCTGCTGGGTCCGTCTGGCTGCGGCAAGACCACCTTGCTGCGTTGCATCGCCGGCCTGGAGCGCCAGGACAGCGGCGAACTTTACCTGGGTGATCGCGATGTTTCCCTGCTGCCACCTCAGGCGCGGGACTACGGCATTCTGTTCCAGTCCTACGCGCTGTTTCCCAACCTGACCATCGAAGCGAACATCGGCTACGGCCTCACCGGCAGTGGTCGCGATGAAGTGCGCCAGCGTGTTGGGCAGATGCTGGAACTGGTCGGTCTGGTCGGCAGCGAAAAGAAATACCCCGGCCAGCTGTCCGGCGGCCAACAGCAGCGCGTTGCCCTGGCCCGCGCCTTGGCGCCGGCCCCTTCGTTACTGCTGCTGGACGAACCCATGTCCGCCCTCGACGCCCGCGTGCGTGAGCACCTGTGCACCGAGCTGCGCCAGCTGCAACGGCGCTTGGGCATCACCACGCTGATGGTCACCCACAACCAGGACGAAGCCATGTTGATGGCCGACCGTATTGCCGTAATGAACAACGGTAAGGTCGAGCAATACGCCACGCCCCAAGAAATTTACGACCGCCCGGCCACGCCGTTCGTGGCGGAGTTTGTCGGCCAGGGCAACTGGCTGCCGTTCAGCCGCAACAGTGCCAGCCATGCCCAGGTCGGCGGGATGAACATGCGCCTGGCCGAGGATGCCGGTGTGGCCACGTCCGGCCGCCTGTTCTGCCGACCGGAAGCCATCAGCGTCAACCCGCCAGTGCATGAAGAAAACCTGTTCGCGGCCAAGGTCCGCGAGATCACCTTCCTCGGCAACCGCTGCCGCATGAGCTTTGAACTGGACCAACTGCCGGGCCACCCGCTGCTGGCTGAACTGGCCCCGGAGGCGATGCCGCGCCTGGGCGCCCAAGACATCTGGGTCGCCTTGCCGCCGCGCAGCCTGCAGGTGTTTGCCTGAGATGGCCGCTGTCATGACCCTGCCGCGGCAAGTTTCCCGCGCCGAAACCGGCGACCGTATTTTTGTGCTCGGCGGTAAACTGCTCTGGCTGTGCCTGCTCAGTGTTGCCGTGTTGATGCCGCTGCTGGCGATCTTCTGGCGCGGCTTCAGCAGCGAGGCCGGGCAGGGCGGTGGCCTTGTGGCCGCTCGGGAATTAATCACCAGCGAGAACTTCCACTGGCTGCTGGGCAATAGCCTGAAAGTCTCCCTCAGCGTGGCGGCCATTGTCGTACCGCTGGCCTACCTGTTTGCCTACGCGCTGCAACGCACGTTGATTCCAGGCAAGGCGATCTGGCGAGGCCTGTCGCTGCTGCCGTTGATGGCACCGTCGATGCTGCCGGGCATCGCGCTGGTTTATCTGTTCGGTAATCAGGGCATGCTGCGCGGGCTGCTTTCGGACAACATCTACGGCTTCTGGGGGATTGTGCTCGGGGAAGTGATTTACACCTTCCCGCACGCGTTGATGATCCTGCTGTCGGCGCTGTCCCTGGCGGATGCGCGGCTGTTCGATGCCGCCTCCAGCATGGGCGCCAGCCCGGCACGGGCGTTTCGCAGCATCACCTGGCCGGCCACGCGCCAGGCGGTGTTCGCCGCATTCTGCCTGGTGTTTACCTTGACCATTACCGACTTCGGCGTGCCCGTGGTGGTCGGTGGTGATTACCAGGTGCTGGCGTTGGAAGCCTACAAGGCGGTGGTCGGCCAGCAACAATTCGGTCGCGGCGCGTTGATCGGCATGGTGTTGCTACTGCCGGCGCTGTTCAGTTTTGGCGTGGATGCGTGGTTGCGCCGACGTCATGGCGACGCCATGAGTGGCCGTGCCCAGGTGTTCCAGCCCACGCCATCGCGGGTAAGGGATGGCTGCTACCTGGCCATCGTCCTACTGATCTGCGCGGTGTTGCTGCTGGTGTTCGGCATGGCGGTGTACTCCTCGCTGGTGAAATTCTGGCCGTACAACCTGTCGCTGTCGCTGAACCACTACCAGTTTGAAGACACGGCGGGCGGCGGCTGGCTGGCCTATCGCAACAGCCTGCGCATGGCCTTGTGCACGGCACTGATCGGCAGTGTGCTGATCTTCACCGGCGCCTATCTGATGGAAAAAACAAAAGGTCAGAAGGGCCTGAACCTGGCGCTGCGCATGCTCAGCTTTGTCCCGATGGCCGTGCCGGGTTTGGTGCTGGGCCTGGGCTACGTGTTCTTCTTCAACCTCAACGGCAACCCGCTGCACGTGTTCTACGGGACCATGACCCTGCTGGTGGTGTGCACCATTGCTCACTATTTGACCACTGCGCAGATGACCGCCACCACCGCGTTGCGCCAGCTGGACGCCGAGTTTGAAGCCGCCGCGCTGTCGCTCAAGGCGCCGCTGTACCGTCATTACCTGCGCGTCACCGTGCCGATCTGCCTGCCGGCATTGCTGGATATCGTGCGCTACCTGTTTGTGTCGGCGATGACCACCGTGTCCGCCGCGATCTTTCTCTACAGCCCCGACACCATCCTCGCCGCCGTCGCCGTGTTGAACATGGACGACGCCGGCAATGTGGGCGGCGCGGCGGCCATGTCGACCCTGATCCTGTTCACCTCGGCCGGCGTCTCGCTGCTGCTGGCGTGGGCCTCACGTGGCGCGCTGCGCCGATCCCAAGCCTGGCGCCAGACCGCGCCCGGCCAATAACCCTTAAAGGAGGTATTCCATGTTCAAGCCCCTGACGCTGGTCGCTGCCGTACTCACTGCATTCAGCCTGAATGCCTTCGCCAAGACCGAACTGACCGTTTACACGGCCCTCGAAGCCGAGCAGTTGAAGACCTACAAAAAGGCCTTCGAGCAAGCCAACCCTGATGTTGAAATCAAGTGGGTACGCGACTCCACCGGCATCATCACGGCCAAGCTGCTGGCCGAGAAAGATCGTCCGCAAGCCGACGTGGTCTGGGGACTGGCGGCCTCCAGTCTGGCGATCCTCGACCAGCAGGGCATGCTCGACAACTACGCGCCGAAGGACCTGGACAAGATCGGCAAAAACTACCGCGACGCTGCCAACCCCCCGGCCTGGGTCGGCATGGACGTGTGGGCCGCGACCATCTGCTTCAACACCGTCGAAGCCGAGAAACAGGGCCTGACCAAGCCGGTGAGCTGGCAAGACCTGACCAAGCCTGAGTACAAGGGCAAGATCGTCATGCCCAACCCGGCATCGTCCGGCACCGGTTTCCTGGACGTAAGCGCGTGGCTGCAGACCTTCGGCGAGAAACAAGGCTGGCAGTACATGGACGACCTGCACCAGAACATCGGCCAGTACGTTCACTCCGGTTCCAAGCCTTGCAAGCTGGCGGCTTCGGGGGAATTCCCGATTGGTATCTCGTTTGAATACCCGGCGGTACAGCTCAAGCGTCAGGGCGCGCCGCTGGACATCATCCTGCCCAAAGAGGGCCTGGGTTGGGACATCGAAGCGACTGCCGTGATCAAGGGCAGCGCCCATGCCGACGCGGCGAAGAAACTGGCGGACTTTTCTGCCAGCCCTGCGGCGATGGAGTTGTACAAGGACAACTTTGCCGTGCTCGCCCAGCCGGGAATCGCCAAGCCGCAGACCGAATTGCCAGCGGACTACGAGCAGCGTTTGATCAAGAACGACTTCGGCTGGGCCTCCAAAAACCGCGACAGCATCCTGACTGAATGGCGTAAGCGCTATGACGGCAAGTCGGAGAAGGTAGCGGGTCAGTAAGGTTTTCGTTAGGGCTGATGGCCCTAGCGGGAGCAAGCCCCCTCCCATAGTCGACCGAGTTCCTGCATGAGAATGCGGTCAACTGTGGGAGGGGGCTTGCCCCGATGGCGGTCATGAAAACAGGACATCACTAAATGACACACCACAGCGACCTGCTGATCATCGGCGCCGGCATCCTCGGCCTTTCCCACGCTTATGCAGCCGCCAAACGCGGCCTCAAGGTCAAAGTCTTCGAGCGCAGCGCCACGCCGTTGGGCGCCTCGGTGCGCAACTTCGGCCAGGCTCTGGTCACCGGCCAACCACCGGGGCCGATGCTCGACCTGGCGCGCGAAAGCCGTGAGATCTGGGGGCAGTGGGCGCAAGTCGCCGGGCTGCAACTTAAGCGCAACGGCTCGTACTTGTTTGCCCGCACCGAAGCTGAAGAACACCTGCTGGAAGCCTTCTGCGCCGGTCGCGCGCAGGAGTACGGCTATAACGTCGAGTTGCTGCAAGGCGCAGCAATGAAGGACCTGTACGGCGGCCAGTTCCGCCACCACCGCGCCGCGCTGCACGGCAAGGACGATCAACAGCTGTATTCGCGCGAGGCGATTCCGGCGCTGATCAACTACCTGACGCAAGCGCTGAACGTGGAGTTTCATTTCTCCACGCTCGTGCGCGACGTGGAGCCGGGCCAACTGCACAGCACGGCGGGGAGCTTTCGTGGCGAGCAGATCATCGTCTGCTCCGGCCACGATTACCAAACCCTGCTGGCCGAATCGATTGCGCCGCTCAACCCGCAGGTCTGTCGCCTGCAAATGCTGCGCGCCCGGCCGGTGCTCAACCTGAACCTGCAACACGCTTTGCTCACCGGCCTCAGTTGCGTGCATTACGGTGCTTTCGCCGACTTGCCGGAAGCCGCGCCGGTGCAGGCGCAGATCCTTCGTGAAGCACCGTACCTGCATGAGCATGGCATTCACTTGCTGATCAGCCCGACGCCTCACGGCGAACTGATCATCGGCGATTCCCACGAGTACGGCAGCGATGCGTCGCCCTTCAACGCCGAACAGGTCGACGACTGGATGATCGAACTGGCCCAGCAGACCCTGGGCTGCAAGATTCAGGTGGTGGAACGTTGGCAGGGCGTTTATGGCTCGCGTGGACCGGCGCCGTTTTCGTTCTTGCGGGCGGCGCCAGGCGTGAGTGCAGCGTTGATGCACACCGGCGTGGGCATGAGCGTGGGACCAGCGATGGCCGAGCGCAATATCCGCGCGTTGTGTGGGGAGGCGTGATGAACCGGGAACAGGTGATTACCGACGTCTTTGGTTTGTACGAACAGCACGGCACGGCGGACTACATCGGCGAGCCGGTGTCGCAGATCGAACACATGTCCCAGGCCGCGCAGTTGGCCATGGCAGAAGGTTTCGATGATGAAGTGGTATTGGCAGCGTTCTTCCACGACATCGGCCATCTCTGCGGCCAGGGCGGCGCGAACATGGGCGGTTATGGCGTGGTCAGCCATGAGCGGTTGGGGGCGGATTACCTGCGTCGGGCAGGGTTCAGCGAACGCATGGCCAGGCTGGTGGAATATCACGTGCAGGCCAAGCGCTACCTGACCTTCAGCCAGCCGGATTACTACGCGCGCCTGAGCGAAGCCAGCCGTCGAACCTTGGCTTATCAGGGCGGCGTGATGACAGCCGATGAGGCACGGGCCTTCGAGCAAGACCCGCTCTGTCACGTCAGCCTGCGCATGCGACACTGGGACGAACAAGCCAAGGACATGCACGTGCCGCTGCTCGACCTTGAAGTGCTCAAGGCCAAGGCTCGCAAGGTGCTGGCAGCTTAGGTCTCGTCGAGGCGTTGGGCGAGGGCCTCGATTTGCTCTTGGCGTTCAGCCTGGCTCAGCTTGGCGTGGGGGTTGAGCGACGACCATTGCGGATGGGCACGGGCTTTGTGCAGCGCCTCCGGCAACTTGCCTTCGCGCCAGGTTTTGTCCTGGGGCGTATCGACCTTGATGCTGTGCATCGCCGCGTGGCCGCGCACGCTCAGGGCCTTGAGCAACTGGCGTTGGCGCAGGGCGAGCAGGCGCAGCACGCTATCATCGACGGTCAACTCGCGTTGGCCCTTGATCTTGCCCAGCAGGCGGCTGCCATAGCTGCGCGCGGTTTGCAGCGCGCCCCCGGCGATGGCTCCGGCCAGGGCGGCGGCGCCCAGTGTCAGCCCGCCAACCAGCAGATCCACGCCGGCACCCGCCGCCGCGCCGGCAGCGATCCCGCCACCCACGCGCACGCCGAGTTGCTTGAGGGTTTCCGGGTTGAACAGGTCGTCGCCCCAGCGGCCATCCAGCAGCGGCAAGTCGCTGGCGGCCGCGTCTTGTGGGCGGAAACCGAACAGCTTGAGCAGGGCCTCCACACATTTTTGTTCGCGCTGGCGCACGGCCTTGCGCAAATCGCCGATGGCTTGCTGCTCATCTTCAGTGACCACGCTGCGCCTGCACGCGGCGCAGTCGATCAATAATTCGGCGATCAACCGCGCTGCGCTTTGCTGGCGAGCTTGGCGTTGGGCTTGCTGATCAAGGACCAAGCGTTCCAACTGCGGTCGTGCGTTTTCCAGCAGCAGGGCCAGACTTTCATACAGACGACGCTCGCCGTCTTCCGGCGGCGCGACGCTGTCGAAACGCACCAGCGCATGCAGGCCGAGGCGGGCCAGGGCTTCGCGCCAGTCCGGTTCGCGGTGGTCGCTGCTGCTGACGAAATTGAGCACCGGCAGCAAGGGTTTGCCGCAACTGGCCAGCACTTGCAGCTCATCGCGGTACTTGGCCAGCACCGGCTCGCGGGCATCAATCACATACAGACCGGCGTCCGAGGCCAGCAGTTGGCGCAGCACTTTGGCTTCCTGCTCGAAACGCTGGCGCGCTTCGCTGCCTTCGAGGAACCGCGCCAGGCGCGCCGGGCCGTCCAAGCGTTCGCCAGGTCGGTCGAGACGTTCCAGGTAATCAAGCAGGGCGATGGCATCTTCCAGGCCGGGCGTGTCGTACAGCTCCAGCAGGGCTTCGCCGTCCACCGACAGGCGCGCGCCTTCCACATGCCGCGTGGTGCTGGGACGATGGGAGACTTCACCGAAGCCCACATCCCGGGTCAGGGTGCGCAGCAGCGAAGTTTTGCCCACGTTGGTGTGGCCGACCACGGCGAGTTTCAGCGGTTTAGTCATGACCGGTCTCCAGCCAGTTCAACGGCGCGCAGTCGGCGAAGGGCAGCTCCAGCTGATGCAGCGCGGTGTGCCAATCGCCGAGGCGTTCGGCATCCAGCGCTTGGCCGGGCGGTGCTTGCAGCAGCCAGACGCGGGTGGCTGCGGCGCTGCGCGCGAGTTCGGCGATCAGCGCTAGGCTGCCGCGATCCGGCGAACGGCGCGGGTCGCAGGCGATGGCCAGGCGCGCGGGCGGGAAGCGGGTGAGCTGTTCCAACAGCTTGTTGCGCGATTCACGGCTGTCGAGGATGCCGGCGTTTTTCACTTGGGCTGGTAGCTTGGGCGGCCAGGGGTGTTGGTCGTCCAGCTCGATGGCCACCAGCAGGGCGCCGTCGCTTTCCAGCTCGCTGACGCCGCCGGTAACGTGGTGCAGTTGCTCGGGCGCGGCGTCGTTGACGCCGAGGCGTTCACTGCTTGGCATCAGGCGTTCACGCAGTTGGCTATAGCCCGGTAGGTTCAGGTCCAGGCGCAAGGCCGCGCGTCCTGCTTTCCAACGCCACAGGCACAACAGGGCGAGGATGAGTCGGGGCAGCAGGCCGTAGACCAGCAACACGCCCACCAACCAAGCGGCCCAGGCTTGGCGGGCGCTTTCGATATTGAGGGCGGAGTCGCCGCTGGCGCGGATCATCTCGACGGTCGGTACATTGAAACCAAGCACAGCGGGCAGGGCGCCGAGGGCCTGGGTGACGGCGACGAAGGTGTCGGCACCGAGAATGGTGGTTTCCCACACAAAGCCGTAGCGCCTTGTGGCGAGCAGTGTCAGCAGAATGACCAGCGCGCTGAGCAATGCCAGCAGCCACAGTCCGTTGACCAGCACACCGACTGCCCAGCGATTGAGTTTCTGGCGCTGCAACAACAGCAATAACGCCGGGGCCAATTGCGCGGCCTTGGCGTCACGGGCGAGTTTTTCACTGAGCCACAGCCATAAGCGACCAAGGCTGGCGCTGTGCTCTCCAGCAAACAGCAGGCCCAGTGCCCAGCTTATCAACAGGATCAGATTCAAACCGAGCAGGCTGCCCAGGGCCCAGAACACATTCACCGGGGTCAAACCGTTGCCCAGTGCCGCGAAGGCCAGCCCGGCGCCGCTGATAACGGCGACTAGCGCCAGCAGCACCAGTGCCAAACGCGCACCTTGCAGCCAGCGGGTGAGGGCGGCAGTCAGCCCATCGCGCTCGGCCAGATGCAAGGCGCGATGCTGGATGCGCGTCGGCAGATCGCCGCCGGCCGTACGGGCCAGGCGGTTGGCTTCCAAGTCTTCCAGGGCACCTGCGTGTTCTTCACGCAGGCGCACGGTTTCTGTCAGCCAGAGTTTTTGCAGCGGGTTCAGTGCAGTCACGCGCCGTCCTGTTGAGCAAGTGAGGTTGGAGCATAACCGCTAGGTCTTGGCTCTGGTATTCTCGTCGCCATGAAAAAAACTCTCCCTTTAAGCCTGATCGCAGCCCTCGGTGAAAACCGCGTGATCGGCGTCGATAACAGCATGCCCTGGCATTTGCCGGGGGATTTCAAATATTTCAAGGCCACCACCCTTGGCAAGCCAATCATCATGGGGCGCAAGACCTGGGATTCTCTGGGTCGACCGCTACCTGGGCGCTTGAACCTGGTGGTCAGCCGTCAGACCGATCTTAAGCTTGAAGGTGCGGAAGTTTTTCCGTCACTCGATGCCGCCGTGGCGCGGGCTGAAGCCTGGGCGCTGGAGCAGGGCGTGGATGAGTTGATGCTGATCGGTGGCGCGCAGCTGTATGCGCAGGGGCTGGAGCAGGCGGATCGGTTATATCTCACGCGCGTGGCGCTGAGTCCGGAAGGGGATGCGTGGTTTCCGGAGTTTGATGCGAACCAGTGGACGTTGGTTTCCAATCTGCCAAACCCAGCCGAAGGTGATAAGCCGGCTTACAACTTCGAAGTCTGGGAAAAAGCCTAAAAGCATCGGGGGCAAGCCCCCTCCCACATTGAAGTGCATTCCAAATGTGGGAGGGGGCTTGCCCCCGATGACGGTCTATCAGGCCTGCGCTAACTCCGCATGCTCATCTGCATCCAACAACGCCTTGTCCGTCTGCCCCATGATCTGGCTGGTAATTGCCCCTGCCGTCATCGAACCATTCACGTTCAACGCCGTACGGCCCATGTCGATCAGCGGCTCCACGGAAATCAGCAGCGCCACCAGTGAGACCGGCAAGCCCATGGCCGGCAGCACGATCAGCGCGGCAAACGTCGCACCGCCTCCCACGCCAGCAACACCGGCCGAACTCAGGGTCACAATCGCCACCAGGGTCGCGATCCATAGCGGGTCCAACGGGTTGATGCCCACGGTCGGCGCCACCATCACCGCCAACATGGCAGGGTAGAGGCCGGCGCAACCGTTCTGGCCGATGGTCGCGCCGAACGAAGCAGCGAAACCGGCAATGGATTGCGGAATGCCGAGGCGGCGAGTCTGCGCCTCAATGCTCAGCGGGATAGCCGCCGCGCTGGAACGGCTGGTGAAGGCAAACGTCAGCACAGGCCAGACCTTGCGGAAGAAGCGCAGCGGGTTGATCCCGGCCAGCGACAGCAGCAGGCCATGCACCACGAACATCAGGCCCAGGGCCAGGTACGACACCAGCACGAAACTGCCGAGCTTGATGATGTCTTGCAGGTTGGAACCGGCGACCACTTTGGTCATCAGCGCCAATACGCCGTACGGGGTCAGTTTCATCACCAGGCGCACCAGACGCATCACCCAGGCTTGCAGGGTGTCGATGGCGTTGAGCACTTTCTGGCCTTTTTCCACGTCATCCTTGAGCAGTTGCAGCGCGGCAACCCCCAGGAAGGCAGCAAAGATCACCACGCTGATGATCGACGTTGGCTTGGCGCGGGCCAAGTCGGCAAACGGGTTTGACGGCACAAACGAGAGCAGCAATTGAGGGATGTTCAGGTCGGCGACCTTACCTGCGTAATCACTCTGGATCACTTGCAGGCGCGCCATTTCCTGGGTGCCGGCCACCAGGCCCTCGGCGGTGAGGCCGAACAGGTTGGTCAAACCGATACCGATCAATGCCGCAATCGCGGTGGTGAACAGCAGCGTGCCGATGGTCAGGAAGCTGATCTTGCCCAAGGACGCCGCGTTATGCAGGCGCGCCACAGCGCTGAGGATCGAGGCAAATACCAGCGGGATCACGATCATTTGCAGCAACTGCACGTAGCCGTTACCGACTAGGTCGAACCAGCCGATGGAGGCCTTGAGCACCGGGTTGCCGGCACCGTAAATGCTGTGCAGCGCCACACCAAACGCCACGCCCAGGACCAGGGCAAACAGGACCTTCTTGGCGAGGCTCCAGTTTGTGCGACGGGTTTGTGCCAGGCCCAATAGCAGGGCCACGAACACGAGTAAGTTGAGAATCAGGGGCAGATTCATTGAAGCTCCGTTGAGAAGGCAGCCAATCGCGTGAGCCTGCGATTGCGAACCGGAAATCCTAACAGCTTGAAATATATTGATTTAATACCAATATGGAATGGTGACTGTCGTTTTTGGAATAAGCCTTTGACGCTCAGGCGTATGCCGTTGGCGGGATCAGGACGCGCGCGGTCGCGCTCAACATGGGAACTGTCACGAGTATTTGTTAGCGTCGATGTCTTTCACTCAGGGAGACAACGTCTATGAAGCTCGCGCCGAAACTACTGGTATCCGCCGCACTTTGCCTGGGACTCGCCAGCCAGGCGTTTGCCGCCACGGAGTTGAAACACTGGTCCGCACCTGCGGCCAAGCAACTGAACGACATGATCGCCGCCAACGCCAACAAGGGTAACTACGCGGTGTTCGACATGGACAACACCAGCTACCGCTACGACCTCGAAGAGTCCCTGCTGCCCTACATGGAAAACAAGGGCCTGATCACCCGCGACAGCCTTGATCCTTCGCTCAAGCTGATGCCGTTCAAAGACACGGCCGACCATAAGGAAAGCCTGTTCAGTTACTACTATCGCCTGTGCGAAGTGGACGACATGGTCTGCTACCCCTGGGTCGCCCAGGTGTTTTCCGGCTTCACCCTCAAGGAACTCAAGGTTCAGGTGGATGAGCTGATGGCGTCCGGCAAGCCCGTGCCGGTCAGCTATTTCGAAGGCGACGTGGTGAAGAAGTCCGAGGTGCAGCCGCCGAAAGTCTTCACCGGCCAGACCGAGCTGTACAACAAGCTGATGGAAAACGGCATCGAGGTGTACGTGATGACGGCCGCTTCCGAGGAACTGGTGCGCATGGTCGCGGCGGATCCGAAGTACGGCTACAACGTCAAACCTGAAAACGTCATCGGCGTGACCACCCTGCTCAAGGACCGCAAGACCGGCGAGTTGACCACCGCCCGCAAGCAGATCACCGCCGGCAAATACGATGAGAAAGCCAACCTCGGCCTGGAGCTGACCCCCTACCTGTGGACCCCGGCGACCTGGATGGCGGGTAAACACGCGGCGATCCTCACCTACATCGACGAATGGAAAAAACCGGTGATCGTCGGCGGCGACACGCCGACCAGCGACGGCTACATGCTGTTCCACGATGTAGACGTCGCCAAGGGCGGCGTGCACCTGTGGATCAACCGCAAAGACAAATACATGACTCAACTCAACGGCATGATGGCCAAGCATGCTGCGGCGCAGGCCAAGGAAGGGTTGCCGGTGACGGCGGATAAGAACTGGGTGATCGTCAAGCCGGATGAGATTCAATAACCACGGCTCTACGCCGGTAAATGTGGGTGGGGGCTTGCTCCCGATAGCAGGGTGCCAGTCGGTGCATGTGTTGACTGACCCATCTATATCGGGAGCAAGCCCCTCCCACATTGTGATCCTCAGTGTTTTGGAGAATTGCTCCAGGCAAAAAAATGCCCCGCACTTGGCGGGGCATTTTTATTGGGGGGAGGCTTACAGGCCGTCGAGCATCGCCTTGTTACGCACAGCACCCTTATCGGCGCTGGTGGCCAGCAGGGCATAAGCCTTCAGCGCGGTGGTCACTTTACGTGGACGTTTTTCAACCGGCTTCCAGCCTTTCTTGTCCTGCTCGACGCGGCGCGCCGCCAGTTCTTCATCGCTGATCAACAGGTTGATCGAACGGTTCGGAATGTCGATCAGCACCTTGTCGCCATCCTGCACCAGGCCAATCGCGCCACCGGCAGCGGCTTCTGGCGAAGCATGGCCGATGGACAGGCCCGAGGTGCCGCCGGAGAAGCGGCCGTCGGTCAGCAGGGCGCAGGCTTTGCCCAGGCCTTTGGATTTCAGGTAGGACGTCGGGTAGAGCATCTCCTGCATACCCGGACCGCCTTTCGGGCCTTCGTAGCGGATGATCACGATGTCGCCTTCTTTCACTTCGTCGGCGAGGATGCCGCGAACCGAGCTGTCCTGGCTTTCGTAGATCTTGGCGCGACCTTCGAAGACGTGGATGGACTCATCCACACCGGCGGTTTTCACCACACAGCCATCGAGGGCGATGTTGCCGTAGAGCACGGCCAGGCCGCCTTCTTGGGAGTAGGCGTGTTCGACACTGCGGATGCAGCCGTTTTCACGATCGTCGTCCAGGGTGTCCCAACGGGTCGACTGGCTGAACGCAGTCTGAGTCGGGATGCCCGCCGGGCCGGCCTTGAAGAAGGTATGCACGGCTTCATCGTCAGTCTGGGTAATGTCCCACTTGGCGATGCCTTCGGCGAGGGACTTGCTGTGCACGGTCGGCAGGTCAGTGTGCAGCAGGCCGCCACGGGCCAGAGAGCCTAAGATCGAGAAGATCCCGCCGGCGCGGTGCACGTCTTCCATGTGGTACTTCTGGATGTTCGGCGCGACTTTGCACAGTTGCGGCACGTGACGGGACAGGCGGTCGATGTCGCGCAGGTCGAAATCGATCTCGGCTTCCTGGGCGGCGGCCAGCAAGTGCAGGATGGTGTTGGTGGAACCGCCCATGGCGATGTCCAGGGTCATGGCGTTTTCGAACGCCTTGAAGTTGGCGATGTTGCGCGGCAATACCGAGTCATCGTTCTCGGTGTAGTAACGCTTGCACAGCTCGACGATGGTGCGGCCGGCCTGCAGGAACAACTGCTCGCGGTCGCTGTGGGTCGCCAGGGTCGAACCGTTGCCCGGCAACGCCAGGCCCAGTGCCTCGACCAAGCAGTTCATCGAGTTGGCGGTAAACATGCCGGAGCACGAACCGCAGGTCGGGCAGGCGCTGCGCTCGTATTCCGCGACTTTCTCGTCAGAAGCGCTGGAATCGGCGGCGATGACCATGGCGTCGACCAGGTCCAGGCCATGGGAGGCGAGCTTGGTCTTGCCGGCTTCCATCGGGCCGCCGGAGACGAAGATCACCGGGATGTTCAGGCGCAGGGAGGCCATCAGCATGCCGGGGGTGATCTTGTCGCAGTTGGAGATGCAGACGATGGCGTCGGCGCAGTGGGCGTTGACCATGTACTCCACGGAGTCGGCGATGATCTCGCGGCTTGGCAGCGAGTACAGCATGCCGTCATGGCCCATGGCGATGCCGTCGTCCACGGCGATGGTGTTGAATTCTTTTGCTACGCCGCCAGCGCGTTCGATCTCGCGGGCGACCAGTTGGCCCAGGTCCTTGAGGTGGACGTGGCCCGGTACGAACTGGGTAAAAGAGTTGGCAATCGCGATGATCGGCTTCTTGAAGTCGTCATCTTTCATCCCCGTGGCACGCCACAGTGCGCGCGCGCCGGCCATGTTGCGGCCGTGGGTGGATGTTTTCGAGCGGTAATCAGGCATTGGAGCACTCCGGGCGGCTAATCGGTATCAAAGGGGAGTGAGCTTCTAGTGACGTCTGGAACACCCGAAAAATGGCCCTGGTGTCCGGAAGTTGCCGCAAACGTGACGGGATCGCCGTGCGCATTGGCCTTGAGCTCATAAACCCGCCGGGGGATGACTGGCGATGAATAGGGCCGATTCTACACCGCTGGCGGCTGGAGGGAACGGGGCAATACTCATGTCCGTGGGCTTTGTTTAGACTAGCGACCCTTTGCCCCCCACCCCTCTCCAAAGGAATTGGAATGCCCGGTATCCATCGTTTTCTTGGGTTTTACCTGCTGATCGGTCTGATCCAGGGAATCGTCTTCAATTACTCCGATCAGCTCTATCGCTTGAGCGAAACTCTGTTTTTTGTCACCTACACCGTTGTGTTGGTCGGCGGTACCACCTTGCAGTTGCTGGGGGAAAAAGCCCTGCGGTGGCGGTCGCTGCTACCTACGCTGGCGTTCACCCTGTTGATGGGCGGCATGACGCTGTGGGTCTGTTACGGCCTCGACCATGTCGGCAATAGCCGTTGGGCGATCAATTCCTGGTTTATCAGCGTGATGTTGTTGAGTTATGTCTGTGCCACGTTTCTGTTCGCCTGGCCCGCCGAAAAAGGGCAGCGCTGGCGTTATGAGGACCTGTTTCAGCAGGCCTGGAACAGCGTGTTCATCGTGCTGTACGCCCTGATCCTGGTGGGGGTGTTCATGTTGTTGCTCAAGCTATGGGGCCGACTGTTCCTGATGCTGGGCATCGAATTTTTTGAGCATCACTTCTGGAGCCAGCGATTCCTGTGCATCAGCTTGCCGTTGGTGTTCGCCCTGGGCATGTACCTGGCGGCGCGCAGCGAGAAAGTCATCGGCCAGATGCGCGGCATGCTGTTCAGCGCCTGTGGCTTGTTGTTGCCGTTGATCGCCCTGATCAGTTTGCTGTTTACCCTGACTTTACCGTTCACCGGGCTCCAACGAATTTGGGCGACGGGTTATTCAACGCCCATTCTTCTGGTGCTGGCAGGTGCGCAACTGTTCTTGCTCAACGGTGTTTTTCAGGAGGGTATTCAGCCTCGGCCGTACCCCAAATGGTTAACGCGTTTTATCGAGTTGAGCCTGCTGTGTCTGCCGATTCTCGCCGCCATCGCGTTTTATTCGAGCTGGCTGCGGGTGGAGCAATATGCCTTGTCGCCACAACGCTTCATTGCGCTGGCGGCGGCGCTATTGTGTGGCTTGTATGGCCTGGCGGCCGTTTGGGCGGTGGTGTTGCGTTCGCCGATCTGGCTCGCCAACTTGCGGGTGACCAACCCGGCCCTGGCGTTGCTGTTTTGTGGGCTGGTGGTGTTGGTCAATACGCCGATCCTCGATCCGGTACGTTTGAGCGTCGACGATCAGGTCCGGCGTTTGCTCGACGGGCGCACCAAGGCTGAAGCGTTCGATGCGGACTACTTGCGGTTTGGCCTGGAGAAAGCAGGCGAGGAGGCGTTTGCAAAGTTGCAGGTCGACTTGGATCAGGAACGCATTCTGGACCCGGATTCACGCCGCGCCTTGCGTGAGCGGATGGACGACACGGCGCTGAGTTTCACCGAGCGCTATGCAAAGGAACAGGCGGAGCGGCCCAAGCCCGAACTGGAATGGATCGGCCCGGAGCCCAAAGGTAGCGAGCAATTTGCCGAGCTCAGCCTGAGCACGGACTCCCCTTGCGAGTTGGGTTGCGTGCTGTGGGCGGTCGACCTGGATCAGGATGGCCAACCCGAAGTGCTGGCAATGCCGAGCACCAGTTATCGTCACGACTCCAAGCCGCCACGCATTTTCGTGCTGGATGAGAAGGGCGAATGGGACGATCGTGGTCCGTTGTTGTGGACGCAGCTGCCGGACGGTTATGTCGACACGGAGACGCTGATCCACGATATCCGCGAAGGAAAGGTTTCGCTGGTCAAACCCCGTTATTTGCAGTTGCAGACCAGCGATATGCTGCTTACGCCGGTGATTCGGGAGCCTTAGCGGCCCGCACGGCTGTTGGTCATCAGCCCCCACAGGCTGAGCACAATGAACCCGATGGCGATGGTGATGAGCAGATAATCGCCGGCCTGGGCCAGTGCGGCGCTGCTGATGGCCGCCGTGAGAAACATGATGCTGTTCCCGGCCGATGCTGCGGTGCCCGCACTGCTTGAGAACAACAGCATCGCTGCGGAAATCGCAGCAGGCCGAACCAGGGTCACGGCCAGGGCGCTGATCAGCATTGGGATGAGCAAGGTCACGGTGCTGATGGCGTTCAGGCTCACGATCAGGGTTAACAGTGCGCCAGCAACGAGCAGTAGTCCGAGACCGATGTTGATTTGCCGGGACAGCGTCATGCGTTTTTGCAGGTGCGAGGCTGCGACGCCCCCGAGCAGGTAGGCCACGCCATACACCATCAGCACCAACGCATATTGGTACTCGGACAGCTTCAGCGCATCCATGAAAATCAGCGGTGTCACGCTGATCAAGGCGAAATAGCAGGCAAACACCAGGGCGGCGATCCACCAATAGCGCAGAAAGTCGCGATTGGCGGCGACTGCTTTGAGCGTGCCCAGGATCGAAACGGGTACGCGGTGCGGGCTGGCAGCCTGGGAAGGCAGAATGCAGAACGCATGGATCAACATGCCCAATGCCATGAGCGCAAACCCATAGAAGCTCCCTTGCCAGTCGAAGGTGGTTTGCAGCCAGGAGCCGATCAGTGGTGATAGGGCGACAAACGAGCCGCTCAGGGTCATGTAATAGAGGCGTACCCGGGCTCGGTCCTGTTCATCGAACAGGTCTTCCACCAGTGCATGGCCCAACACGAAGAAGCCGCACCCCATGGCCTGCACCGTGCGAAACAGCAGGAACGTCAGGTAATCCGGGGCCATTGCGCAGCCTATCGCCCCGAGGATCGACAGCGTTATGCAGCCGAGCAGCACTTCCTTGCGACCCCATTTATCCGACAGCGGGCCAGTGACCAGTTGGGAGATCGAAAACACCAAAGTGAACAGGCTGATGGACAGTGCGATGTCTGCGCTGGGCGTATCGAACTGGGCAGACAGGGCGGGAAACGAGGGCAGCAGGATATTGATCGGGAAGAAGCTGATCAGGGAAATGCAGGTGATCAGGATGAAGCGGGAGAGAGACGGCCCAGACATTGTTTTTGTTTTCCGGAGTAAAACCAGAAACCGATACTAGTCTGCGAAAAGTGGAATTCAATCAAAAGCGTTGAGAGAAATTTCCTGAGTAGACGTGGCTTGCTTGGGTAGGAAAAGTTTTCACGGCAACCACAAAACAAATGTGGGAGGGGGCTTGCCCCCGATTGCGTAGTGTCAGCCCCCTATTAGCTGGCTGACGCACGGCTATCGGGGGCAAGCCCCCTCCCACATTTTTATCTGTGCTTGCCTGTTAGCTATTCGGCAACAACCGGCACGTAATGCTCTTGATGTAGCGTGTCTCGGCAATTGCCGGGTGCACCGGGTGATCCGGACCCTGGCCGCCACGCTCAAGCATCTGGATATTGCGGTCCAGATGACGGGCGCTGGTCAGCAGAATGTTCTGCAGGTCGTCTTCCGGTAGGTGCATGGAGCACGAGGCGCTGACCAGGATGCCGTCCTTGCTGAGCAGACGCATGGCTTGCTCGTTCAGGCGGCGGTAGGCGCCTTCGCCGTTCTTCATGTCTTTTTTGCGTTTGATGAAGGCCGGTGGGTCGGCGACGATCACGTCGAAGCGTTCTTCGCTGGCTTTCAGTTCTTTCAGCGCTTCGAAGACGTCGCCTTCGATGCAGGTCATTTTTTCGGCAACGCCGTTCAGCGCAGCGTTGCGCTCTACGCCGTCGAGGGCGAAGGCGGAAGCGTCGACGCAGAACACTTCACTGGCGCCAAAGGCTGCTGCTTGCACGCCCCAGCCGCCGATGTAGCTGTACAGGTCGAGTACGCGTTTGCCTTTGGCGTATGGGGCCAGGCGTGCGCGGTTCATGCGGTGGTCATAGAACCAGCCGGTTTTCTGGCCTTGGATCACTGGGGCTTCGAATTTCACGCCGTTTTCTTCCAGCGCGACCCACTCAGGCACCAGGCCGAACACGGTTTCGACGTAGCGGTTGAGGCCTTCGGCGTCGCGCGCAGCGGAGTCGTTCTTGAACAGGATGCCGCTCGGCTTGAGCACTTGGGTCAGTGCGGCGATCACGTCTTCCTTATGGGCTTCCATGGTCGCCGAAGCGATCTGCACCACCAGGATGTCGCCGAAACGGTCGACTACCAGGCCCGGCAGCAGGTCGGAATCGCCGTAGACCAGGCGGTAGAACGGCTTGTCGAACAGGCGGTCACGCAGGGACAGGGCAACGTTGATGCGGTGCACCAGCAGCGACTTGTCCAGCGGCAACTTGATATCGCGCGACAGCAGGCGTGCGCAGATCAGGTTGTTCGGGCTCATGGCCACGATGCCCAGGGTCTTGCCGCCGGCCGCTTCCAGGATAGCCTGGTCGCCTGCCTGGAAGCCGTGAAGAGGTGTGGCGGCCACATCGATTTCGTTGCTGTAGACCCACAGGTGGCCGTTGCGCAAACGACGATCGGCGTTGGCTTTGAGACGCAGGCTTGGCAGGGACATGACGTCGCTCCGGAAAAAAGAGCGGGAGTATACCTTGTTGCGTAGGAAATCGCGGCGCCGCCGGACATGTGGCCAGCACCCAAATTTGGTCCGGCTCCATCCGGTTTTTGAGGTGTCGGTCAGCTTTGCTTAGGGGGTAGAATCCTCGCCTAGCCCAGAGTGTGTACTTATGTCCCAAGAGCTTTCCGCCGAACAGATCCAGCAGGCCCTGCAAGGCATCAGCGTACCGCCCCAACCGCAAATCATGGTGGATTTGCAAATGGAGCAGTACATGCCTGACCCGGACCTGGAAGTGATCGCACGGTTGATCTCCCAGGATCCCGGCCTGTCCGGCGCGTTGCTGAAGATTGTCAACTCACCGTATTACGGCCTGAGCAACAAGATTGCCTCGATCCAGCGCGCAGTGAACCTGTTGGGCAGCCGGTCGATCATCAACCTGATCAACGCGCAGTCGATCAGGGGCGAGATGAGCGACGACACCATCGTCACCCTCAACCGCTTCTGGGACACCGCCCAGGATGTGGCCATGACCTGCCTCACACTGGCCAAGCGCACGGGTTCCCAGACCGTAGACGAGGCCTATGCCTTGGGCTTGTTCCACGATTGCGGGGTGCCGTTGATGCTCAAGCGCTTCCCCAACTATATGACCGTGCTGGAGCAGGCCTACGCCAATGCCGGCCCTGACTGCCGCGTGGTCGACACCGAGAACAATGCGTTCAACACCAACCATGCGGTGGTTGGCTACTACACCGCCAAGTCCTGGCGCCTGCCGGAACATGTGACCGATGCCATCGCCAACCACCACAACGCCCTGGCGGTTTTCAGCGATGAGTCGTCGCGCAACCCGCAGGTGAAGAACCTGCTGGCAATCCTGAAGATGGCCGAGCACATCTGCTCGTCCTACCGGGTGCTGGGCAACCAGTCGGTTGACCATGAGTGGAACGCCATCGGCCCTCTGGTGCTGGACTACGTGGGCCTGTCGGATTACGACTTCGAGAGTATGAAGTTGTCGATCCGCGAACTGGGCGCGCACTGACTCCCCCCTTCAAGAGGTACACATGCCCGAGTTACCAGAAGTCGAAACCACCCGGCGCGGGATTGCGCCGCACCTGGAAGGCCAGCGCGTCAGCCGCGTAGTGGTACGTGAGCGGCGCCTGCGCTGGCCAATCCCGGAAGACTTGGACGTGCGCCTGTCCGGGCAGCGCATCGTGCTGGTAGAGCGGCGGGCCAAGTACCTGTTGATCAATGCCGAGGTGGGCACCTTGATCAGCCACTTGGGCATGTCAGGCAATTTGCGCCTGGTGGAAGTCGGTATGCCGGCGGCCAAGCATGAGCACGTGGATATCGAGCTGGAATCGGGCATGGCCCTGCGCTACACCGACCCTCGGCGCTTTGGCGCGATGCTCTGGAGCCAGGATCCGCACAACCATGAGTTGCTGATCCGTCTGGGGCCGGAGCCGTTGACCGACCTGTTTGATGGCGAGCGCTTGTTTCAACTGTCCCGCAGGCGGTCGATGGCGGTTAAGCCGTTCATCATGGACAACGCGGTGGTGGTGGGCGTGGGCAATATCTATGCGACGGAAGCGCTGTTTGCGGCGGGGATTGATCCGCGTCGTGAGGCGGGTGGTATTTCACGCGGGCGGTATTTGAAGCTGACGATTGAGATCAAGCGCGTGCTGGCGGCCGCCATCGAGCGGGGCGGCACCACGTTGCGGGACTTTATCGGCGGGGATGGGCAGCCGGGGTATTTCCAGCAGGAGTTGTTCGTCTACGGCCGGGGTGGCGAGGCGTGCAAGGTCTGTGGGACTGAGCTGCGCAACGTGGTGCTGGGGCAGCGGGCGAGTGTGTTTTGCCCCAAGTGCCAGAGCTGATTGTTGTGTGATGGCGGATATAACCATCGGGGGCAAGCCCCCTCCCACATTTGAAATGCATTACAAGTGTGGGAGGGGGCTTGCCCCCGATAAGGCCCTGACAGGCGCTGAAGAACCTCAGGCCTTACCGGTAATCTTCCGGTACTTCTCCATCAGTTCCTCTTCAGTCTCCGGACGCGCCTCATCCAGCGGAATGCAATCCACCGGGCACACCTGTTGGCACTGAGGTTCGTCATAGTGGCCGACACACTGGGTGCACAGGTTCGGATCGATCACGTAGATCTCCTCACCTTGGGAAATGGCAGCGTTCGGGCACTCGGGTTCGCAGACGTCGCAATTGATGCAATCGTCGGTGATGATCAGGGACATGGAAACTCCTGCCAGGGCTGTCAGCCAGGGCATCTGAAAACTAATGCGCGCAATTGTGCCGCATTGGCGCCCGCAGTGCGAGCCGGTCTGACTTGTGGCTTTTGATTTTTGTGGTGAGCGGGCTTGCCCCGCGCTGGGCTGCGAATTAGCCCCAATCCAGGCGACCGGGGTTCACCTAAAGCTACGCAGTGCTCTTATTGGGGGCTTCTCAGCCCGGCGCGGGGCAAGCCCGCTCACTACAGGTAAACCGGCAAACCTCGGCTACTTCTTGAAGCGCAGCGTCAGCGCGTCCGCCACGGCAGGGTGCACGAACTTGGTGATATCTCCGCCCAAAGCAGCGATTTCACGGACTAACGTCGAGGAAATGAACGAATAACGTTCCGAAGGCGTGAGGAACAGGCTCTCAACGTCCGGCGCCAGTTGGCGGTTCATGTTGGCCAGTTGGAATTCGTATTCGAAGTCCGATACCGCACGTAGGCCGCGCAGGAACACATTGGCGTTCTGCTCTTTGGCAAAGTGCGCCAGCAGCGTCGAAAAGCCCACGACTTCGACGTTAGGCAGGTGCTTGGTGACCTCACGCGCCAGCTCCACGCGCTGTTCCAGGGGAAACAGCGGGTTTTTCTTGGGGCTGGCCGCGACCGCGATGATCACATGGTCGAACAAGCGAGAGGCGCGTTCGACCAGATCGCCATGGCCTTTGGTAATCGGGTCGAAGGTTCCTGGGTACAACACTCGGTTCATCGCGTCGTCCTGGCGGAGTCCGTTGGGGAACCGGATGGTATCGCAGCCATCCCGGTCGGCCAAGTCGACTTATGTAGATACATGCCGCTGATCGAGCGTTTTTTCATGCTGTTTTCAGACGTTCGGCCAATGCTGTGGCCAGTTGGGCGGTCAATCCGTACACCGACAATTGGGGGTTGGCCCCAATGCTGGTGGGGAATAACGAGCCATCGTGGATCGACAGATTACGTAATTGGTGATGGCGACCCAGGCTGTCGGCCACGGCGTTTTTCGGGTCTTCGCCCATCGCACAACCGCCCATCACATGGGCGCTGCCCAGGGTCGTGCGATGCAGTTCCAGGTTCAAACCGTCAATCAGTTCGCGGGCTTGCGCCAAGGTGTTTACGTAACGCGCATCGTGATGCAGCGGCTTGACCGACTTGGCGCCCGCTGCAAACTGAATTTCGGCCATGCTGTGAAAGGCCCGGCGCAGGCCGTCCCAGGCGTAGGGTGAAACCTGATAATCGAGAACGGGAGTGCCGTCGCCGCGCAAATCTACCGTTCCACCAGGGCTGTCGGGGTGAAAACCGTCGCGCAAAAGGGCGAGCATGGCGTGAGTATTCGGCAATTGGCTCATGTCCAGCGCGTTCCCGGTGCCGTAGCCGCCGAACAGCGTGCTGGCCAATCCTGGGTGTAAGGGCGGCGCTTCTAGCTTGTAGGACATTTTGCCGGTCGTGCCGTCCTGCCATTGGAAGTGATCGGAGTAGATCGACTGCGGTGCACCGTAGAACGGGTTGATCACCTCGTCGAACAACCCGGCGGAGAAATTCACAAGGTGCAAAAAGGTGCGCTTGCCCAAGCGCGAGTGCGGGTCGGGTGCGTCCGAGCGCATCAGCAACGCCGGGCTGTTGATACCGCCGCCCGACAGCACGTAGTGTTTTGCCTTGACTGTGATCTTGCGCCCGGTCGGCGATACGCAGCGCTCATCCATGGCCACGCATTCCAGGCTGCTGATCGTGTCGCCGCTGTATTTGAGGTGTTCGGCGCGGGCCAGGTAGAGCAACTCGCCGCCTTTCTCCAGGGTGGACGGTATGGTGGTCACCAGCATCGATTGCTTGGCATTGACCGGGCAACCCATGCCGCAATAGCCCAGGTTGAAACAGCCACGCACATTGCGCGGGATCACATGCCAGCTATAGCCAAGTTTTTCGCAGCCTTTGCGGATCACGTCATTGTTGGCGTTCGGCGGCATGGCCCAAGGCGCGATGCCCAGGCGTTGTTCCATTTTTTCGAACCACGGCGCCATCTCGGCGCTGCTGTGGCCTTTGACCGCGTATTCACTGGCCCAGTGAGAGAGGGTGGCGTCCGGGGTGCGGAAGCTGGAGGTCCAGTTGATCAACGTGGTGCCGCCCACTGCCCGACCCTGCAGGATAGTAATCGCGCCGTCCTTGCTCATGCGGCCGATGCCTTCCTGATACAGGCTGGTGTAGGCCTCGTCCTCCAGCAACTTGAAATCGCTGCTGGTCTTGAGTGGGCCTTCCTCGATCAGCAGCACTTTATAGCCGGCGGCGCTGAGGATCTCGGCCGTGGTGCCGCCACCGGCGCCGCTGCCGATGATGGCGACGTCGGCTTCCAGCGTCAGGTCATTGTCGAGGGCGGCGCCGTTGTGGGTTTTCCAGCCACGGGCCAGGCCTTCGCGGAACAGATCGGGTACGGGCATCAGGATCGTCTCTTGTTTTTATTGTTGGGGGGATGCGGATCAGATCTTCGGCGGGCCGGGATAGCCGCAATGGGCCCAGGATGCGGGCTGGAAGTACCAGGCCATGATCACCAGCTTGAGCAATGAGCCCTGGCCCATGCGCAGCAGGTTCAGGTAGCTGTTTTCCCAGCGGTGCAGGAAGTTGTGGATCTGCTCTGTGCTGGCGTTCTCCCAGCTGCCCCAGATACCGGTCAACGGACCTCGGGTGATGGTCATGCCCAATACGTCGAACAGCTGCTGGGTGAGCTTGAACATCTCGGGCGACAGGCGCTGCAGGCTGAAATCGAGTTTTTTCAGGGTGTCTTCGACGCCGTTGGCCACCTCCTGGGCGCTGGCTACACCTTCCAGCAATACCGGAATGACCGCGCGTAAAAACGGCAGATCGCTGCTGCGCAACAGGGCAAAGCCGCTGGCCGGTGTGCTGCTGGAACAGCCGCTGAGGCTGGCGCCAAGCCCGGCGGTGGCGAGGAAGGCGCTGGCGCACAGGCCGATTTTCAAGACGCCGCGCCGCGACAGCGCGGGTGAATCAGTCAGGCTAGGGTTCATTGTTATTGTTATCCCGTGGGTGGCGGTGTCAGCGAACGAACAGCTTCTGGATCAACTTCTGAATAGCCTTGCCATAAGGCGGGTAGATCAACTTAGCGGCGTTCAGGCGCTGCTTCACCAGCACACCCTTAGCCTTGCTGAAGGTCAGGAAACCTTCATGCCCGTGGTAATGGCCCATGCCCGAAGGGCCGATGCCGCCAAATGGCATGTCGTCCTGGGCCACGTGCAGCAGGGTGTCGTTCAGGCACACGCCGCCGGAATGGGTCTCGTGCAGCACTCTGTTCTGTTCGCCCTTGTCGTAGCCGAAGTAATACAGAGCAAGCGGGCGAGGGCGTTGGTTGATGTAGGCAAACGCCTGGTCGATACCGCGATACGGCACGATCGGCAGCACTGGGCCGAAGATCTCGTCCTGCATCACAGTCATGTCGTCGCTGACATCCAGCAGCAGGCTGTGGGCCATGCGGCGCGCCTGGCCTTGCTCGTACAGCGGAATCAGCGTCGCGCCTTTATCGGTGGCGTCCTTGACGTAACTATTGAGCCGAGCCAATTGCCGTTCATTGATGATTGCGGTGTAGTCCGGGTTGTCTGCCAGGGTCGGATAAAATCCGCGAACGGCTTTGCTGTAAGCCTCGACGAAGCCCTCGACACGGTCTTCTGGCACCAGCACGTAATCCGGCGCCACACAGGTTTGCCCGGCATTCAAGGCTTTGCCGAAGGCGATGCGTTCGGCGGCGTCCTTGAGCGGTACATCGGCGGAAACGATGGCTGGCGACTTGCCGCCCAGCTCCAGGGTGACCGGCGTGAGGTGCTCGGCCGCTGCGCGCATCACGTGTTTGCCGATGCTGGTGGCGCCGGTGAACAGCAGGTGGTCGAAGCGCAGCTTGGAAAACGCCATGCCCACGTCGGCTTCCCCCAACACCACGCACACCAGATCCTCGGGGAAGATTTTCGCCAACAGGGTTTTGAGTAGTTCGCCGGTGGCGGGAGTGGACTCGCTGAGCTTGAGCATCACCCGGTTACCTGCCGCCAACGCGCCGACTAACGGCCCAATGGCCAGGTACAGCGGGTAGTTCCACGGCACGATCACCCCGACCACGCCCAGCGGTTGGTAAATGACCTTGGCTGAGGCCGGTTGAAAGGCAATGCCTACAGCACGGCGGGAAGGTTTCATCCAACCTTTGAGGTGTTTGCTGGCGTAGTGAATGCCATGCAGGCTTGGCATCAATTCGGCGAAAAGGGTCTCGTCGGCGCTGCGGTGGCTGAAGTCCTGGCTGATTGCGTTGATCAGCGCCTGACGCTCGTCGCTGAGCAGGTCGCGCAGGGCCTTGAGCCATTGCTGGCGTTGTGCTGCCGGCGGCATGGGGTTGGCGGCGTAGGCGCGACGTTGAGCGTCGAACAGGCCCTGGAGCTGATCCAGCACCTGGGAATCTTGCAGGTAGGCAACGTTGGCAGACATGGCGCAGCACCGATTGTTATTGGTCTGCCTGGATTTTTAGAGTCATTGCTCTAAATTGTCAAATAACATTGCGGCAACATGCAGATTTATCCTGGCAAGGATAGGTCGTAAGATGCGCCATCACGTGTATAGAAGCTGATTCCCCTATGGCACCACGAGTAAAGACCAGCGAGCGCATTGTGCAAACCAGCCTGGAGCTTTTTAACCAGCAGGGTGAGCGCAGTATCAGCACCAACCATATCGCCGCCCATATGGAAATTTCGCCGGGCAACCTGTACTACCACTTCCCCAACAAGCAGGCGATCATCGCCGTGCTGTTCCGTGAATACGAAGCGCTGGTAGACAGTTTTCTGCGTCCGCCACAGGGGCGCGCCGCGACGGTTCAAGACAAACGTTTCTACCTGCAGGCCCTGCTGGCCGGGATGTGGCGCTATCGCTTCCTGCATCGCGACCTTGAACATCTGCTGGAGAGCGATCCCGAGCTCGCCACCGGTTATCGGCGCTTTTCCCAGCGTTGCCTGACCCAAGGCAATGCGATCTACCGGGGGTTCGTCGACGCTGGCATCCTCAATATGGACCCTGTTCAAACCGAAGCACTGACCCTCAACGCCTGGATCATCCTCACGTCGTGGGTGCGTTTTCTGTGCACCACCAATGAAAATTCTGCCCATTTGAGTGCCGAAGCCATTAAGCGCGGGGTGTATCAGGTGCTGGTGCTGGAGGCCGGTTTTGTCACGCCTCAGGCGAAAGAGGCCGTGGATGCGCTGTTCAAAGAATTTTACGTGCCGCTGAACCAGGCACTGGAAGAAGTGAAGTAGGCCTTTCCCACTGCATTCGTAGGAGTTCGTCATGCCGCTTGCCCAACTGATCAGTCCCCAGCAATTGGCCGAGCGCCAGAAGTCTACCGGGCTGGTGATCCTGGACTGTCGTTTTGCCCTGGAAGACCCGGATTACGGACTTTGCAGCTACGCCGAAGGGCATATCGACGGCGCGCAATATGCCGACCTGGAACGCCATCTCAGCGGCCCGGTAATCAAGGGAGTGACCGGTCGCCACCCATTGCCGGCGGCGGACACTTTTGCCGAGCAATTGCGGGCCTGGGGCATCCATGCCAATACCGACGTGGTGCTCTATGACGACGGCCCCGGCGCATTTGCCGCCCGCGCCTGGTGGCTGCTGGCCTGGCTGGGCAAGCGCGATGGCGTGTTTATCCTGGATGGCGGCCTCAAGGCCTGGCATGTAGCTGGTTTCCCGTTGAGCCTGGACGCGCCGGTGACAGAGCCTGGCACCTTCGCGGGTACGCCGGACAATCATCTGTTGCTGGACGCCGAACACCTGCAAAAACGCTTGGGCCAACCCGGCCTGACCTTGATCGATGCCCGTGCCCAAGCGCGTTTTCGCGGTGACGTTGAACCTATTGATCCGATTGCCGGGCATATCCCCGGTGCGCAATGTGCGGCGTTCAACGAAAACCTGGGCAGCGATGGACGTTTCCTGCCGGCCGACCAACTCAGGCAACGCTTCGCCGCGCAGTTGCAAGGCCGCTCGCCGGAAGATCTGGTGGCGTACTGCGGCTCGGGTGTGACGGCCTGCCACAACCTGTTCGCCCTGAGTCTGGCGGGTTATCCGTTGGGCAAGTTGTATGCGGGGTCGTGGAGCGAGTGGATTACCGATCCTGCGCGGGCAATTGCGACTGGCGACTGATTTACCGGTCGTGTAAACCCAATCCAAATGTGGGAGGGGGCTTGTCCTCGATTACGGAGTATCAGTCGACACATTATTGACTGTTCCACCGCAATCGGGGGCGAGCCCCCTCCCACATGTTTAACCGTGTTTTGACAGTAACCATTGGGGAATGCGCCGCTCCAAGTAGTAGCTGGGGCGTTTCAGTGAGCCATCGACGAAGCCTACGTGCCCACCTTTGGCCGTCAGCTCAAACTCGGTGCACGCCGACAGCTCGCTGGCCTCGGGCAAGCTGTGGGCGAATACGAACGGGTCGTCGGCAGCCTGGATAATCAACGTCGGCGTGCGTATAGCACCCAGGTAGTAGCGACTCGACGCGCGGCGGTAATAGTCCTCGGCACTCAAGAACCCGTGCAGCGGCGCGGTGACCCGGCCATCGAAGTCCCAGAAGGTACGCATCTTCTCCAGTGAGCCGAGCGCTTCCAGGGTTTTCAACCCGTCCTCCCGACCATCCTGCAAAAACTGACGCTGCTTGACGCGGATATACGCGAGCATCTCGCGCATGAAGTGCTTCTGGTAAACGCGCGAGAAGCCTATCCCGATGCGGTCCGCACACTGGTCCAGGCGAAACGGCACCGACACCGCCGCCGCCCCTTGCAACCCGGATGCCTCGCCGGTTTCCCCCAGGTGCTTAAGCAGCACATTGCCACCCAGCGAATAACCCACCGCATACAGCGGCGCCAGCGGGCGCTTGGCGCGTAGATGCGCAATGGCGGCGGCCAGGTCTTCGCTGGCGCCCGAGTGATAGCTGCGGGCCAACAGGTTGGGCTCGCCCGAGCAACCACGCCAGTTCAAGGCCGCACTGGCCCAGCCTTGCGCTGCGAGGACTTTTTGCAGGCCGGCTACATAGGGGGAATTGGACGAGCCGGTCAGCCCATGCAGCACCAGCACCAACGGCGCCTGCGCGTCATGCGGGCCATGCCAGTCGAGGTCGAGAAAGTCGCCGTCTTCCAGCCACAGGCGTTCGCGTTGGCGTTCGATATGGGTGGTAGGGCGCCACAGCGGCCCCCACAGGGTTTGCAGGTGAGGGTTGCCGAGGCCGAAGGCGGGGGTGAATTTTTCAGAGGAAGGGGTCATGCAGATCTCTGTGGCAAGCGCGTTTGCTGTGGTGAGCAGGCTTCTGTGGTGAGCGGGCTTGCCCCGCGCGGGGCTGCGGAGCGGCCCCAGACCAAGCGACCGAGTTCTAGCTGATGGTGCGCGGTGTTTTTATTGGGGCCGCTCCGCAGCCCAGCGCGGCGCAAGCCCGTTCACCACAAAAGCTGGATTGCTCTCAGTTCTCGACCAACCGATGCCACAACGCGTAATACACCCGCCCGGATTTCTGCTCCCGGTGCAGTCGCCACGCGCCCGGCAGTCCCAAGGAAGATGGCGCAGTCTCGCTTTCAGTGTAGATCCAAGCGTCGGGCGCCAGCCATTGGCGTTCTTCCAGCAGCGTGCACACGGTCGGCAAGAGGTTCTGGTTAAACGGCGGGTCGAGGAACACTACGTCGTACTCGCTGGCCGCCTGGGTTTCCAGGTAGCGCAGAGCATCGGCAGTTTGTACCTGGCCATTGGTGCAACGCAGGGTGCCCAGGTGTTCCTTGAGGCTGGAGACCGCCACATTGCTGGCATCCAGCGCCTGTGCCTGAGACGCGCCACGGGACAACGCCTCCAGGAACAGTGCGCCACTGCCGGCGAACGGGTCCAAGACCTTAGCGCCCGCGATATACGGCGCGAGCCAGTTGAACAGGGTTTCACGCACGCGATCCGGCGTTGGGCGCAGGCCCACGACATCGGGGAAGCTCAGCTTGCGGCTGCCCCATTCACCGCCAATGATGCGCAGTTGGCCCACACCGTTGTGTACGTTGTGGACAGGTTTTTTCGGGCGAGATGAACTGGCCATTAATGCTCCGGAACCCCGAGCGGCTGCTCGGCGGGTTTATCAGTGGGGGGCGGTAGTGGCTTTTGCGCAATCGTCGGGCCGGCGGTCACGATGACCATCTTATCGGCGCTCAAGTGTTTATTCATTGCAGCCTTGACCTGCTCTACGGTCAGGGCCTGGGATTGTTTCATGAAATCTTCCAGATAGCTCAGCGGCAGGTTATAGAAACCCATGGCGCCCAGCTGACCGACGATATCGGCGTTGCTGGCGGTAGACAGCGGGAAGCTGCCGGCCAGCTCGCGCTTGGCGTCATCCAGCTCTTTTTGCGTCGGACCGTTCTTGAGGTAATCGGCCACGACGTCTTCGACCAGGCGCAGGGTGCCGCCGCTCATTTCGGCGCGTGTCTGCAGGTTGATCATGAACGGACCGCGTACCTGCATCGGTGAAAAACCGGAGTAAACACCGTAGGTCAGGCCACGCTTTTCACGTACTTCGCTCATCAAACGGGTGCCGAAACCACCGCCGCCGAGGATCTGGTTACCCAGGGACAAGGCCGCGTAGTCCGGGTCGGCGCGGTCGATGCCGAGTTGGGCGAACAGCAAGTGCGTCTGCTTGGATGGGAACTCGATATGGCTCAGGCCGGCCTTTGGTTCAGTCGGCTGGGCAATCTTCGCCAGGGCCGGGCCTTTAGGCAGCGATGCGGACACCTTTGCGGTCATGGCTTCAGCTTCGGCGCGGGTCAGGTCGCCTACCACCGCAATCACCGCATTACCGGCGGCGTACGCCTTGGCGTGGAACGCCTGCAACTGCGCCTGGCTAATTTTCGGCACGCTTTCAGGTGTGCCTTCGCTCGGGTGCGCATAAGGGTGATCGCCGTACAAGCGCTTGAACAGCTCCAGGCTGGCGAGTTTGCCGGGGTTTTGCTTCTGATATTCGAAGCCGGCGAGGATCTGATTCTTGATGCGGGCCAGGGAGTCGGCCGGAAAGGTCGGCTTGCCGATCACGTCGTCAAACAGCGCCAGGGCGGCGTCGCGTTTATCGCTTGCACTCAGGCTGCGCAGGGATACCAGTGCCATGTCGCGGTAAGCGCCATTGCCGAAGTCGGCGCCCAGGCCTTCAAAACCACTGGCGATCTGGCTGACGTCCTTGCCCGGTATGCCTTCGTTGAGCATGGCGTTGGTCATCAACGCCAGGCCCTGCACATCGCCATCCTGGCTGCTGCCGGCGGCGAACAGGATGCGCATGTCGAACATCGGCAGTTCATGAGCCTCAACAAACAGCACCTTGGCGCCTTCGGCGGTGGTCCAGGTTTGCACGTCGAGCTTGCGGTTGGTGGGTGCCTTGCCGTCCAACTCCGCCAAGGATTGCAGTTTGTTGGCTGACTGGGCTTTTTCAAGCGCCGGGCTCGCGACCGATTCACTTGGGCGCAGGAAATACACGGCGCTCGCCGCGATCAGGGTAACGGCGATCAGGCCAGGCAGGATCAGGCTTTTGCGATCACTCATGAGCAGTCTCCTCAGGCAGAACATGGGCGACGCTCAGACGCTCGCGGGTGAAATAAGTACGCGCGGCCTTCTGGATATCTTCAGGCGTCACGCTTTGCAGGTCGGCGAGTTCACTGTCCATCAGCTTCCAGGACAGGCCGACAGTTTCCAGGGAGCCGATGGCCGTGGCCTGGCTGGTGATGGAGTCACGCTGATAGACCAGGCCGGCGATGACCTGAGCGCGGATGCGTTCCAGTTCTTCGGCGGTTGGCGGCTTGGCTTTGAGTTCTTCGAGCAGTCGCCACAGGCCGGCTTCGGCTTGGGCAACGGTCTTTTTCTTCTGCTGGTTTGGGGTGGCCGACAGCATGAACAGGGTGTCGCCGCGGGTATAAGCGTCGTAATTGGTGGAGGCTGCCGAAACCAGCTCTTCACCGCGTTCCAACTGCTCCGAGATGCGCGCACTGTAGCCGCCATCCAACAGGGCCGAAATCAGGCGCAGGGCTTGCACCGAGCGTTTGTCTTCGGCAGTCGCCAGGCCAGGAACGTTGAAACCGAGCATCACGCTCGGCAATTGGGTCTGCACGTGCATCGTCAGCAGGCGCTCGCCGGGTTCAGCCAGCTCCATCGGGATCTTCGCGGGCGGTACGTCACGCTTGGGGATCGGGCCAAAGTAGCGTTGGGCCAGGTTTTTCACCTCGTCCGGAGTTACGTCGCCGACTACCACCAGGGTGGCGTTGTTCGGCACGTACCAGGATTGGTACCAGTGGCGCAGTTCTTCGACCTTCATGCGGTCCAGATCGGCCATCCAGCCGATGGTCGGCGTGTGGTAGCCGCTGGCTGGGAAGGCCATGGCCTTGAAGCGCTCGTAGGCCTTGGACATCGGGTTGTCGTCGGTGCGCAGGCGACGTTCTTCTTTAATAACCTCGATTTCGCGGCTGAACTCGTCGGCCGGTAGACGCAGGCTTGCCATGCGGTCGGCTTCAAGTTCGAAGGCCACGCCCAGGCGGTCACGGGCCAGGACTTGGTAATAAGCGGTGTAGTCATCGCTGGTGAACGCGTTTTCTTCGGCACCCAGGTCGCGCAGGATCAGCGAGGCTTCGCCGGGGCCGACTTTGGCGCTGCCCTTGAACATCATGTGTTCCAAGGCGTGGGACAAACCAGTCTGGCCCGGGGTTTCGTAGCTCGAACCCACTTTGTACCAAACCTGGGAAACCACCACCGGGGCGCGATGATCTTCGCGCACGACGACCTTGAGGCCGTTGTCCAGGGTGAATTCATGGGTGGGTTGTGGGTCGGCAGCCAAGGCTGTAAGAGGCAGACAAACTGTGCTGAACAGCAGGCCTGCGGCGCGGCGGGCTAGAGCATTCATTCGTTTTTAAACCTGTTGGGCTGCCCGCTTGGTCTTAGCGTCAGCGGGCGAGGAGGTGCTAGGATACTGGTCGAATATACGGACGGCCACTGCGGCAGTCTTGTTGAGGCCCTATTTAGGCCTTACAAAATGTTGCGCATGAACGAGCTGGCTAAAAAACAGTCTGTTACGCATCGAATTTTATTTACCGACGTGCCGCTCTGGCACTTCGCTACCTTGAGATAGCCGTCTCCATGTTTGGTTCCAACGACGACAAGAAGACCCCAGCTGCGGCTGGCGAGAAGAAAGGCCTGTTCGGATGGCTGCGCAAAAAGCCGCAGGAAACCGTTGTCGAACAGCCACAGGTTCAAGCTGAGCCGATCCCCGAACCTATAGTAGAAGCCGAGCCGGTTGCCGAAGTGCCTGCGCCGGTGGTGTTGCCGATGGCTGAGCCGGTGTTGCAGCCAGTGGTTGAGGCCGAGCCTGAGCCTGAGCACAAGCCGTGGCCTGAGTTGCCAGTGGCCGAAGAGCCCGTGGCGTTGGTCGAAGACATACAGGCTGAGCACGTGGCCCCGCCGATTCCTGCGGTGGTTGAGCCGGTCGAGGTGGTGGCCGAAGCGCCACTCGCCGTGGAAGTCCCGGTTCCTGCGCCTGTTGTGGCCGCTGAGCCTGCCCAAGTTATCGAGGTTGTCGAGCCAGAGCCCATCGCCCCACCCGCCGAAACAAGCAAGACCGGCTTCTTCGCTCGTCTCAAGCAAGGCCTGAGCAAGACCAGCGCCAGCATCGGCGAAGGCATGGCCAGCCTGTTCCTGGGCAAGAAGGTCATTGATGACGAACTGCTGGAAGACATTGAAACCCGTCTGCTGACCGCCGACGTGGGCGTCGAAGCCACCGCGGTGATCATCCAGAGCCTGACCCAAAAGGTCGCACGCAAGCAGCTGACCGATGCCGATGCACTCTACAAATCCTTGCAGGCCGAACTGGCGGCGATGCTCAAGCCCGTGGAAGCACCGCTGGTGATCACCCCGAACAAGCCGTTCGTGATCCTGGTAGTGGGCGTCAACGGCGCCGGCAAGACCACCACCATCGGCAAACTGGCCAAGAAACTGCAATCGGAAGGCAAGAAAGTCATGCTCGCTGCCGGCGACACCTTCCGCGCCGCTGCCGTTGAGCAATTGCAGGTCTGGGGTGAGCGCAACAAGATTCCGGTGATCGCCCAGCACACGGGTGCCGATTCCGCCTCGGTGATCTTTGACGCCGTGCAAGCCGCCAAGGCTCGTAACATCGATGTGCTGATCGCGGATACCGCTGGTCGTCTGCACACCAAAGACAACCTGATGGAAGAGCTGAAGAAAGTCCGCCGCGTTATCGGCAAGCTCGACGCTGACGCGCCGCACGAAGTGCTGCTGGTGCTGGACGCTGGTACCGGCCAGAACGCTATCAGCCAGGCCAAACAATTCAACCAGACGGTCCAACTGACCGGCCTCGCGTTGACTAAGCTCGACGGCACGGCCAAAGGCGGTGTGATCTTCGCCTTGGCCAAGCAGTTCGGGTTGCCGATTCGTTATATCGGCGTCGGTGAAGGCATCGACGACCTGCGCACCTTTGAAGCCGAACCCTTTGTACAGGCACTGTTTGCCGAGCGGGAGCGTTCATGATTCGATTCGAACAGGTCGGTAAACGCTATGCCAACGGGCATGTCGGCTTGCATGAGCTGAGCTTTCGAGTGCGTCGCGGCGAGTTCTTGTTTGTCACCGGTCACTCGGGGGCCGGCAAAAGTACGCTGTTGCGCCTGCTGCTGGCCATGGAACGCCCGACTACCGGCAAGTTACTGCTCGCCGGCCAGGACCTGGCCACCATCAGTAATGCGCAGATCCCGTTCCTGCGCCGCCAGATCGGCGTGGTGTTCCAGAACCACCAGTTACTGTTCGATCGCACGGTGTTCAACAACATTGCGCTGCCGCTGCAGATTCTTGGGTTGTCCAAGGCCGAAATCGTCAAGCGTGTGGATTCTGCCCTGGAGCGCGTGGCGCTGTCGGACAAGACCGACCTCTACCCCGGCGACCTCTCGACTGGTCAGCAGCAGCGCGTCGGCATCGCCCGCGCCATCGTCCATCGCCCGGCCTTGCTGCTGGCGGACGAACCTACCGGTAACCTCGACCCGCGTCTGGCGGCCGAGATCATGGGGGTGTTCGAAGACATCAACCGCCTGGGCACCAGCGTATTGATCGCCAGCCACGACCTGGCGTTGATCGCCCGCATGCGCCACCGCATGCTGACCCTGCAGCGCGGTCGCCTGATCGGTGACGGGGAGGCTGGCGTATGAGTGCCACACGTAGCCCTAAGGTTTCCGAGCGCGTTGCGCCAAAACCGGCCGACCCGCAACCGAAAAAGAAAAAACACGACGATGACGACGGCCCGGACTTCAGCACCTTGCTGCGCGCCTGGATCGAAAGCCACCGCGCCAGCCTGCTGGACAGCTTGCGCCGTCTGGGCAAACAGCCGATCGGCAGCTTTTTCACCTGCCTGGTGATGGCTGTGGCCTTGAGCCTGCCGATGGGCTTGTCGCTGCTGCTTAATAATGTGGAGCGTTTGGGCGGTTCCTGGCAGCGTGCGGCGCAGATTTCGCTGTACTTGAACCTGGATGCCAGTACCAAGGAAGGCGAAGCGCTACGGGACGATATCAAGAATATGCCGGGCGTCGCGGACGCCGAGTACGTTAGCCGCGACCAGGCCCTTGAGGAGTTCCAACAGCAGTCCGGCCTGGGCGAGGCGCTTAAAGAGCTGCCGCAGAACCCACTTCCCGGCGTGGTGCTGGTGACCCCGAATGAAGTCGACAAGCCGGCCCTTGAAGCCCTGCGGCAAAAACTCGCAGAGATGCCGAAGGTGCAACAGGCGCAACTTGATCTAGTCTGGGTAGAGCGCCTGGCGGCGATCCTCAAGCTCGGCGACCGTTTTGTGTTCGGCCTGACGGTGCTGTTGGTGTCTGCATTACTTTTGGTGATAGGTAATACCATTCGTCTTCATATTGAAAACCGTCGCATCGAGATAGAAGTGATTAAACTGGTCGGCGGCACGGACAGCTATGTGCGTCGGCCTTTTCTGTACATGGGTGCGCTTTATGGCCTGGGTGCGGGGATTTTGTCCTGGGGCGTGCTGGCGTTCGGCCTGAACTGGCTGAACGACGCAGTCGTTGGGCTTGCCGGCTTGTACGGCAGTGATTTTGCCCTGGCCGGGGTACCGGTGGCCGATGGTCTGTCGCTCTTGCTTGGCGCGGTATTGTTGGGTTATATCGGTGCCTGGATTGCGGTCGCACGGCATTTACGTGAGCTGGCACCGAAGTAGTTAATGTCAGATTAATGTGGTTTCGTTTGTATTGACCGTATCAGTGGTTTAGGGAACTTGTCCTACGGTTCCCGGTCAATTTTCGCAGTGCTGAACTGCACGAGTTATGTGAGTCGGAGGTTTTTTCGTATGACCACTTCTTTGCAACCTGCTTATGCCTTGGTCCCTGGTGCGAACCTGGAAGCCTATGTGCACACGGTCAACAGCATTCCATTGCTGACGCCCGAGCAGGAGCGTGAACTGGCCGAGAGTCTCTACTATGAGCAGGATTTGGGGGCGGCTCGGCAGATGGTGCTCGCCCACCTGCGTTTTGTCGTACATATCGCCCGTAGCTATAGCGGCTACGGGTTGGCCCAGGCTGACTTGATTCAGGAAGGCAACGTCGGCCTGATGAAGGCTGTAAAGCGCTTCAACCCTGAGATGGGCGTGCGCCTGGTGTCGTTTGCCGTGCACTGGATCAAGGCGGAAATCCACGAGTTCATCCTGCGCAACTGGCGCATTGTGAAAGTCGCGACCACCAAGGCCCAGCGCAAGCTGTTCTTCAACCTGCGTAGCCAGAAGAAACGCCTGGCGTGGCTGAACAACGAGGAAGTCCACCGCGTGGCCGAAAGCCTCGGTGTGGAGCCCCGTGAAGTGCGCGAAATGGAAAGTCGCCTGACCGGCCATGACATGGCCTTCGATCCGGCCGCGGAAGCGGACGACGACAGCGCCTTCCAATCGCCGGCCAACTATCTGGAAGACCACCGGTACGACCCGGCGCGTCAACTGGAAGACGCCGACTGGAGCGACAATTCCAACCACAACCTGCACGAAGCGCTGGAAGTGTTGGACGACCGCAGTCGTGACATCCTCTACCAGCGCTGGCTGGCGGAAGAAAAAGCCACGCTGCACGACTTGGCGCAGAAGTACAACGTGTCGGCCGAGCGAATTCGTCAGCTTGAGAAAAGCGCGATGAACAAGCTGAAGTTGTCGATCGCCGCTTAAAAGCGCCGCTTAAAAATGTGGGAGGGGGTTTGCCCCCGATAGCAGAGTGTCAGTCGACATCAAAATGACTGATCCAGCGCTATCGGGAGCAAGCGTCCTCCCACATTTTTTTGTGTTGTATCAGTCGGACCAAGGCGCTTTGCGCGAGTTGTTCAGTTCCACCAGATAACCATCTCCGCCTAGCTGGCTCATCTGCTGGCGAATCCACGCCGCCCGCCGCGCCACATAAGCGGTCGGGTGGCTGGCACTCCATACCCGAGGGTTAGGCAACACCGCCGCTAAATAACTGGCCTGCTGCCGGGACAAACCCTTGGCGCTTACGCCGAAGTGATGCCGTGCCGCCGCCTCCGCGCCGAATACGCCTTCATCCCATTCCACGCTATTGAGGTACACCTCAAGAATCCGCTGCTTGGGCCACAGCACCTCGATCAACCCGGTAAACCAGGCCTCCAGCCCTTTGCGCAAATAACTGCGGCCAGCCCACAGGAACAGATTCTTCGACACCTGCTGACTCAACGTACTGGCGCCGCGAATCGAACCGCCGCGCTCGTTGTGCAGGATCGCCGCCTGGATCGCGCCGAAATCAAAGCCCCAATGCTGCGGGAAGCGCTGGTCTTCACCGGCCATCACCGCCACTTTGAGCTCATCGGAGATCTCGTCCCACGGCACCCAGGTGCGCTGCAGGTCAATGGGTTCGCCGTCGAACCAGGATTCGACCTTGCGCTCCACCATCAGGGCAGTGAAGGGCGGCGGGACGACACGAAACAGCAGCACCAGCAAAACACTGCCGATGGCAAACCATTTCACGACGTTGAGAAAGCGTTTGAATAGGAGACGCAGCATAGAGATGGCTTGGCCGAACCCGTTGAGCGGGCCATTATACAGACCCTGCCCGATGAGTCTGACTGGAGTTCCCTATGCTGCGTAGCTTTCTGATGCTGGCCGCGTTTTTCGGCTTCACCGGTGTGGCCTTGGGCGCGTTTGCCGCCCACGGCCTGAAAAACCGTCTGAGCGCCGAGTACCTGGCGATCTTCCATACCGGAGTGACCTACCAACTGGTGCACACACTGGCGCTGTTCGGCGTGGCGTTGCTGGCCGCCCATCTTCCCGGCCGCCTGGTGACTTGGGCCGGTATCTCGTTTGTCATCGGTATCCTGCTGTTTTCCGGCAGCCTCTACGCGCTGACCATGACCGGTATCAGCAAGCTCGGCATCATCACGCCGTTCGGTGGCCTGGCGTTCTTGCTCGGCTGGTTCTTCCTCGGTTTGTTTGCCTGGCGCTTGCAGGTCGTCTGACCAAGGGACTTGGGCCGGCAACGCCAATCAAGCTAGAATGCTGGCCCCTAAAAACGATGGCGGCCCGCGGCATGCGCATTCTGTTGAACGGCGAATCCTTTGAACTGCCCGACGGTGAAACCGTTTCGGCCCTGCTGACCCGTCTGGACCTGACCGGGCGTCGCGTCGCAGTGGAGCTCAACCTGGATATCGTTCCGCGTAGCCTCCACGCCGAGACTGCGCTCACCGAAGGTGATCAGGTTGAAGTGGTCCACGCCATCGGCGGCGGCTAGTCGCCTGCCCGAATTCTGCAGAACCTCACCCCATTTCGAGGATTTCCCATGAGCATCGTTCGTAGCGACAAGCCCTTCGTCCTGGCCGGTCGTACCTACCAGTCCCGCTTGCTGGTCGGCACCGGCAAGTACCGCGACATGGAAGAAACCCGCCTGGCCATCGAAGCCTCGGGCGCTGAAATCGTGACCTTCGCCGTACGCCGCACCAACCTCGGTCAGATCGAGGGCGAGCCGAACCTGCTCGAAGTGCTGTCGCCGGATCGCTACACCTTCTTGCCGAACACAGCCGGTTGCTATGACGCCATTGAAGCCGTGCGCACCTGCCGCCTGGCCCGTGAGCTGCTTGATGGTCACAACCTGGTGAAGCTGGAAGTGCTCGCCGACCAGAAAACCCTGTTCCCCAACGTGATCGAAACCCTCAAGGCCGCTGAGACGCTGGTCAAGGAAGGCTTCGACGTGATGGTCTACACCAGTGATGACCCGATCATCGCCCGTCAATTGGCGGAAATCGGCTGCATCGCCGTGATGCCGCTGGCCGGTCTGATCGGTTCCGGCCTGGGTATCTGTAATCCGTACAACCTGCAGATCATCCTCGAAGAAGCCAAGATCCCCGTACTGGTGGATGCGGGCGTAGGCACTGCCTCCGACGCGACCATCGCCATGGAGCTGGGTTGCGACGCTGTGCTGATGAACTCCGCCATCGCCCATGCTCAGCAACCGATCATGATGGCCGAAGCCATGAAACACGCCATCGTCGCAGGCCGCCTGGCTTACCTCGCCGGGCGCATGCCGAAAAAACTCTACGCCAGCGCCTCTTCGCCGCTGGATGGTCTGATCAAGTAAGAGCCATTGATGACTGAATCAAACGAAACGCCGAACACCGTGGAAGAAGCAGGCGACGAGTCCAAGCATCGCCGCATCAAGAGCTTTGTGATGCGCGCCGGTCGTATGACCGAAGGCCAGCAAAAGGGTCTGGAGCAGGGCACGCCGCTGTTCGTATTGCCCTTGGCCGATGCGCCCGTGGACTACGACCAAGTGTTTGGCCGTTCGGCCCCGCGCTCACTGGAGATCGGCTTCGGCATGGGCCACTCCCTGCTGGAAATGGCCGCTGCCGCGCCGGACCAGGACTTCATTGGCGTGGAAGTACACCGCCCAGGCGTCGGCGCACTGCTTAACGGCGTCCTGACTCAAGGCCTGACTAACCTGCGGGTCTACGACTGCGACGCGATTGAAGTGCTTAACCGTTGCATCGCCGACAACAGCCTCGACCGCCTGATGCTGTTCTTCCCGGACCCATGGCATAAATCCCGCCACCACAAACGCCGCATCGTTCAGGCTTCCTTCGCGGAGTTGGTGCGCAGCAAGCTCAAGGTTGGCGGCATCCTGCACATGGCCACAGACTGGGAGCCGTATGCCGAATACATGCTGGAAGTAATGGACGTTGCCCCTGGCTACCGCAACCTGGCCGAAGATGGCAAATGCGTGCCGCGCCCGGCTGAGCGTCCGATCACCAAGTTCGAACGTCGCGGCGAGCGGTTGGGGCATGGGGTTTGGGATTTGAAGTTCGAGAAGCTGGCGTAACTCGCCACTGACTTGAAATGCAATTCAATGTGGGAGGGGGCTTGCCCCCGATAGCGGAGTGTCAGTCGACATCAAAGTGACTGGTCCACCGCTATCGGGGCAAGCCCCCTTCCACAGTTGTTTTGTGTTGGATTTGAGGTCAGCGGCGATCGGCGACGACGCCAATCAACACCAGCACCACCACCAACACCGGCGCCAGGCTGTAGTTATTGAACTGGCTCAAGCCTCGCACAATCCAGGGTGTGGCGTAGATCAATGCAGCGCCGCTGCCGACCATGCACACCAATGCCATCAACGGGACCCGCAAGGCGCCGGCGATGCTGCCCAGGCGTGCTTCGACCCAGCCCTTGATATCTGCGCCGAACAGCACCAGCAAACAGCCCACGAGCGCTAGGGAGATTTCCGACAGGTTGCTGCGGCTCCAGCGGGATACGGTGGCGAGCAGGTCGAGTACCAAATCCATTCGAATTCCTTAGAGCGTCAGCTCAAAAACTTCTGCAACAGGTCATTGAGAAAGAGTTGCCCGCGATCCGTGGCCGCCAGGCGTGACGGTTCGACCTGCATTAAGCCACTTTGTTCTGCCTCGCGACGTGCCTCGTCGAGGCTCGCCAGGTCGAGGCCCGTGCGCTCGGCGTAGAGTCTGGCGTCGACGCCGTCGGTGAGGCGCAGAGCGTTCATCAGAAACTCGAAAGGTAGCTCGTCATTGGTCAGCTCCTTCGCCCCAGCCTGGAAGCTTTTGGCCGGATTCAGGTAGTCCTTTGGCGCGCGGGTCTTCCAGGTGCGCACGATGCGCCCGTCCGGATGGCTGAGCTTGCCGTGGGCGCCGGCGCCGATGCCGATAAAGTCGCCGAAGCTCCAGTAATTCAGGTTATGCCGCGCCGGGCGGCCCGGTTGGGCATAGGCTGACACTTCGTATTGGGCATAACCGTGCTCGGCCAGCAGTGCCTGGCCTGCTTCCTGGATGTCCCAGAGGGTGTCGTCTTCTGGCAGCGCCGGCGGCTGGTTCCAGAACACCGTGTTGGGTTCCAGGGTCAACTGGTACCAGGACAAATGCGTGGGTTTGAGCGCGATGGCCTGGCGCAGGTCGCTGAGGGCGTCGTCCAGGGACTGATCGGGCAAACCGTGCATCAGGTCCAAGTTGAAGTTATCAAATCCGGCCTGGCGCGCCATCCCGGCAGCGCGTACAGCTTCGTCGCCATTGTGGATACGGCCCAGGGCCTGAAGTTTTTCCTGCTGGAAGCTTTGGATACCGATGGACAGGCGGTTGATCCCCAGCTTGCGGTACGCCACGAACTTCTCTTGTTCGAACGTGCCGGGGTTGGCTTCCAAGGTGATCTCGATATCGCCGGCAAACGGGATGCGCGCTTCCACGCCTTTGAGCAGGCGACCCAGTGCTGCAGCGCTGAACAGGCTTGGGGTGCCACCGCCGAAGAAGATCGAACTCAGTTCCCGGCCGTAAACGGCATGCAGATCCTGATCGAGGTCGGCCAACAGTGCGTCCACGTACTCTTCTTCCGGCAGCACTTTGCTTGCGGTGTGAGA
The DNA here is from genome assembly GCF_000632245.1 of Pseudomonas sp. RIT357. Classification (NCBI taxonomy): domain Bacteria; kingdom Pseudomonadati; phylum Pseudomonadota; class Gammaproteobacteria; order Pseudomonadales; family Pseudomonadaceae; genus Pseudomonas; species Pseudomonas sp. RIT357. The sequence continues at coordinate 269,107 of NZ_JFYX01000001.1, read as the reverse complement.
GTTGAAGTCGCAATACGGGCATTTACGTACGCACCACGGGATGTGGATATACAGCGCCAGGGGCGGCAGCACGGGCAAGGCCGCCCGAGGTGTTTGCGCGCCGCCGTGGATCAGCGGCAGCGCCTGCGTGTCGTGGGTCATTTCAGGCTCAGGCGTTGGCGCAGCAAATCCATTGCGCGGGCGCGGTGGCTGATCTGGTTCTTGTCGGCCGGGCTCAGTTCGGCGCTGGAGACATTGCGCTCTGGCACCCAGAACAGCGGGTCATAGCCAAAACCATGCTCACCGCTGGCCGCATGCAGGATGCGCCCGTGCCACAGGCCTTCGCAAAGGATCGGCAACGGGTCGTCCGCATGGCGCACCAGGGCCAGCACGCAGACGAACTGCGCGCCGCGTTCGGCGTCCGGCACGTCCTTGAGGGCGTCCAGCAACTTGGCGTTGTTGGCCGCGTCACCTTTGCCATCGGCGTAGCGCGCCGAATAGATGCCAGGGGCTCCGCCGAGAAAATCCACCGCCAGGCCAGAGTCATCCGCCAGCGCCGGAAGGCCCGAGATACGTGCGGCATTGCGCGCCTTGAGGATGGCGTTCTCGACGAACGACAGGCCTGTCTCTTCCGGCTCGACCTGGCTGAACTCGCCAATCGAGCGCAGTTGCACGGAGTCGCCGAGCATGGCCTGCAGTTCTTTGAGTTTGCCGGCGTTATGGCTGGCGAGTACGAGCTGGGTAAGGTTCATCATTCCGCCGGAAACAGTTCCTGGTTGAATTGGAAGCTATGGGCTTTGCCGCCGGTTTCAACGTTGATGGTAAACGTCTTGTATTCCCGCTGGGTCACGGCGTAGGGCGCGAGATAATTGATCCCGCCTTTTTCGTTGATTTGCTTGAAGGTGAGGATCTCGCTCTTGCCGCCCAGATCCTTGATGGTGCCCGTTACTTGTGCGGCCACGGGGGTCACGCCCTTGATCACGGTCACATTGATCAAGCCCTTTTCCTTACTGCGTACCACGCCGACTTTCTGGGCGGTTTCCGGTTGCAGGAAGCTGGAGGTGAAGGTGTTGTAGTGAACGGTGATATCGCCGAAGTCTTTCTTGCGATTTGCGTCGATAGCGTCGGCTGCCAAGGCGTTGGCACCCAGGCAAGCGGTCAGTAGAAAAATAGCCAAGCGACTCATGAGCGCCCCTCTGGAAAATGATTAGACGGCAATTTTGTGGTCGGTCAGGCCAGGACTGCTGACCCGGTAGATACCGATTTCGCCCAACAGGTTGGGCCATAGTTTACTCGCCCAGCCGTGACGGTGCTGTTGATCGACGGCAAGTCGGTTAATCACTTTGGCTTCACGCTCGCCACACAGCGCTTCGAAGTCTTCGAAGGTGCAGAAGTGGATGTTCGGCGTGTTGTACCAGGTGTAAGGCAGGAAATCCGACACCGGCATGCGACCCTTGGTCGCCAGGTACCAGCGGCAGCGCCAGTGGCCGAAGTTAGGGAAGGTGATGATGCACTGGCGACCCACGCGCAGCATTTCGTCGAGGATGCGGTCAGGGTAGTGCACCGCTTGCAGGGCTTGGGTCATCACCACGATGTCGAAGCTGTTGCTGGCAAAGTTACCCAGGCCCTTGTCCAAGTCCTGCTCGATCACGTTGATGCCCTTGGCCACGCACTGGGCGATGTTGTCCGGGTCGTTTTCCAGGCCATAGCCGGTGACTTGCTTGTTGTCGCGCAGCCAGCTCAGCAGTTCGCCATCGCCGCAGCCCAGGTCAAGCACGCGGCTGCCGGCGGGGATCCATTCTTGGATGATTTCCAGGTCGGCTCTCATGGCGTTCTCACACTGTAATCCGGTTCATGTAATTGCCGAACGCCTGCAAGTAACGCGGGATCGGAATCAGGAAGGCGTCGTGGCCTTGCGGCGCATCGATCTCCAGGTAGCACACGTCTTTGCGTGCGGCCATCAGTGCATCCACCAGCTCGCGGGAGCGGGCCGGGGAGAAGCGCCAGTCGGTGGTGAACGACATCACGCAGAACTTGGCCGTGGCGCCTTCGAAGGTTTTCGCCAGGTCATCGTCGTGGTTGGCCGCCGGGTCGAAATAGTCCAGGGCCTTGGTCATCAGCAAATAGGTGTTGGCGTCGAAACGCCCGGAGAACTCCTCGCCCTGATAACGCAGGTAGCTCTCGACCTGGAATTCGACGCTGTGGAAATCGTAGTTGAGCTTCTCGCTCTTGAGGCCACGGCCGAATTTTTCGCCCATGGAGTCATCGGACAGGTAGGTGATATGCCCGACCATCCGCGCCAGCATCAAGCCGCGCTTGGGAATCACGCCCGCTTCCTGGAACGAACCGCCGTGGAACTCGGGGTCGGTGAGGATCGCCTGGCGCGCCACTTCGTTGAAGGCGATGTTTTGCGCCGACAACTTGGGGGCCGAGGCGATGGCCAGACAGTGGCGTACGCGATCAGGGTAGGTGATGGTCCATTGCAGTGCCTGCATCCCGCCCAGGCTGCCACCGATCACGGCGGCCCACTGGTTGATGCCCAACAAATCGGCAAGACGCGCTTGGCTGTGTACCCAGTCTTCCACGGTCAGCACCGGGAAGTCGGCGCCGAACGGCTTGCCGGTTTCCGGGTTGATACTGCTGGGGCCAGTGGAGCCGTTGCAGCCGCCGAGGTTGTTCAGGCTGACCACGAAGAATTTGTTGGTGTCGATGGGCTTGCCGGGACCGATACAGCTGTCCCACCAGCCGGGCTTGCGCTCGTCGGCGCTGTGGAAGCCTGCAGCGTGGTGATGACCGGACAAGGCGTGGCAGATCAGCACGGCGTTGCTCGCCGTGGCGTTCAGTTGGCCATAGGTTTCGTAGATCAGGTCGTAGGCGGGCAGAGAACGGCCGCAGGCCAGGGCCAGGGGTTCGCTGAAGTGCGCCACTTGGGGCACGACCAGACCAACAGAATCGGGGGGGAAGGCAACTGGCATCGACCCTGCTCTCGTTTAAATGAGGCGTAAGTCTAAAGACCGCTGCACCCAGCGGCAAGCAAAGGCCTGCGCGCTGCGAAATGAGGGAGGGAGCTAGCCCCTCCCTCATTTGTTTGCGTCAGATCAGCAGGCGCAGAATCTCTGGCATCCCGGTCATGGTGGCCAGGTTGTTGATCACCAGCATGTCCAGCAGCTTGAGCACCATGAACGCCAGGATCGGCGAGATATCCAGGCCGCCCAGGTTCGGCAGCAGGCGGCGGAATGGCGCCAGGGCGGGCTCGCAGATCTGGTTCACCAGTTCGGCGCCAGGGTTGTGGCTACCCGGGGCGACCCAGGACAGGATCACGCTGATGATCAAGGCGAAGAAGAAAATCTTCAGGAACAGCGCGGTCACGCCGATGATTGCCCAAATCAGCAACTGTATGAAATTGCCGGTGGTGCCGTACGTCAGCAGCAGTGTCAGCGCCATCAAGGCCAACTGCACCAGGATCGCCAGCACCAGCGACGACATATCCAGGCCGAACAGGCTCGGGATCACCCGGCGCAACGGCTTGAGCAGCGGCTGGGTCGCCTTGACGATGAACTGGCAGAGCGGGTTGTAGAAGTTGGCACGTACCAGTTGCAGCACGAAACGCAACAGCACGATCAGCAGGTAGAGGCTGCCGAGGGTTTGCAGCACGTAGACGGCTGCGGTGTTCAAACCAATCATATTGGCTCCTTAGTTGCCCAGTTGTTCGGCCATTTCGGCCGATCGGTGCGCAGCGGCACCCAATGCTTTTTCCACCAGGGCTTCAAAGCCCCCGGCCTGGAACGATTCAATGGCGGCCTGCGTCGTGCCGCCTGGTGAGGTCACGCGACGGCGCAGCTCGGCGGCATCCGCATCGCTGGACACGGCCATCTTCGCGGCGCCCAAGGCGGTCTGCTCGGACAGTTGCTCAGCGACTTCCCGTGGCAGGCCGAGTTTCACGCCGGCGGCGGTCATGGCTTCAATCAGCAGGAAGAAGTATGCCGGGCCGCTGCCGGAGACGGCGGTGACCGCGTCCAGTTGTTGTTCCTGATCCAGCCACAGAGCAATGCCCACGGCGGACAGCAGCTCTTGGGCCTGGTCACGTTGTTCGGTGCTGACCTCGGCGGTGGCATACAAACCGCTGACGCCTTGGCGCAGCAGAGCCGGAGTGTTGGGCATGCAACGCACGATGGGCTGGGCCCCCAGCCACTTCTTCATGCTGGCGCAGGTTATGCCGGCAGCGATGGACACCACCAACTGATGTGGTTGCAGATTTGGGCGCAGGCTTTCGCACACGGCCTTCATGGCTTGTGGCTTGACCGCCAGCACGATCACGTCGACGCCTTGGATGGCTTCGGCATTGTCGGCAAAGGTGTCGATACCGTGCTCGGCGCTGACGCGCGCACGGGTGTCGGCGCCCGGGTCGCTGGCGCGGATCTGCGCGGCGTCCAGGCCCTTGGCCCGTAGGCCGCCGATCAGGCTGGCCGCCATGTTACCGGCGCCGATAAAGGCAATACGCGTGTTGCTCATGACAGGTCCTTATTCAGAGGGAGGTCAGCCATTTCACGGCTGGCCGTAATCACGGGCGCCAAATAGGGCGGTACCGATCCGCACCCAGGTGGCGCCTTGGGCGATGGCCGACTCAAGGTCGTGGCTCATGCCCATGGAAAGCGTGTCGAGCGGCAGGTTCAGGCTGTTTTGCAGGTCGCGAACGGTAGCGAACGCTGCATCTTGCTCGGTCCGATCTTCAGTCGGCTCGGGGATTGCCATCAGGCCACGCAGCGTCAAGCGCGGCAGGGCACTGATGGCATTGGCCAGGGCCGGCAAGTCGGCGGGCGTGCAGCCGGACTTGCTGGCTTCGCCGCTGACATTGACCTGGATACAGATGTTCAGCGGCGGCAGGTCGGCCGGGCGTTGTTCGGACAGGCGTTGTGCAATTTTGAGGCGGTCCACGGAATGCACCCAAGCGAAGTTCTCGGCGATAGCGCGCGTCTTGTTCGATTGAATGGGGCCGATGAAGTGCCAACTCAAGGGCAGGTCGGTTAATTCAGCCTGTTTGCCCAGGGCTTCCTGCAGATAGTTTTCGCCGAATTCGAGCTGCCCGGCGGCATAGGCTTCGCGCACTGCTTGGGCGGGTTTGGTCTTGCTCACGGCCAGCAGGTGGATGCTGCTTGCGTCACGTTGCACGGCGTCGGCTGCGGCGCGGATGCGCTGGCTAACCAGGCCGATGTTGTCTGCTATCGTCGACATTCAAGATGCGCCCGTGGATATGGAGTCCGCGGCATTCTACTGGAAATGGAAAGCCCTATGGATATCACTGAATTACTGGTGGCCGGCGTGCGCCGTGGCGCCTCCGACCTGCACCTGTCGGCGGGGCTGGCGCCGATGTGGCGAATCGATGGCGAAGTCTGGCCTATGGATTGGCCGGTGCTTTCTGCCCCGCAAGTCGCGGATTTATTGAGCCCTTTGCTCAATCAATACCAGCAAAAGGATTTCGAAACATCTCTTGAAACGGATTTTGCCTTCGAGCTGCCGGGTGTAGCGCGCTTCCGGGCCAACGTATTCCAACAGGATCGCGGCATGGGCGCGGTGTTTCGTACTATTCCGGCCGAAGTCCAGAGCCTGGATAGCCTGGGTCTCGGGGCGGTGTTCCAACGCATCGCCCTATTGCCACGTGGCCTGGTGCTGGTGACCGGACCCACTGGCTCCGGCAAGTCCACCACTCTGGCGGCAATGATCGATTACCTCAATCAGCATCGGCGCCAGCACATCCTTACGCTCGAAGACCCCATCGAATTTATCCACAGGCCGAAAATCGCGCTGATCAACCAGCGCCAGGTACACCGCGACACCCACAGTTTTTCGGTAGCCCTTCGTTCGGCGCTGCGTGAAGACCCCGATGTGATCCTGGTGGGCGAACTGCGTGACCTGGAAACCATCCGCCTGGCCCTGACGGCGGCTGAAACCGGGCATCTGGTATTTGGCACCTTGCACACTACCTCCGCGGCAAAGACCGTGGATCGGCTGGTCGACGTGTTCCCGGCCGGCGAAAAGGCCATGGTCCGCTCAATGTTGTCGGAGTCGTTGCAGGCGGTGGTGTCACAGGTGCTGGTGAAGAAGCTCGGCGGCGGGCGCGTGGCGGCCCATGAAATCATGTTGGGCACGCCAGCCATTCGTAATCTGATTCGTGAGGACAAGGTGGCGCAGATGGTCTCGGCTATCCAGACCGGCGGGGCGTTGGGGATGAAGACATTGGATATGAGTTTGAAGGCGTTGGTCACGCAGGGCGTGATCAGCCGGGAAGAGGCGCTGGAGAAGGCGAGGGTGCCTGGGGATATCTAAGATCGGGAGATATAAGGAGATCCAAATGTGGGAGGGGGCTTGCTCCCGATTGCAGTGGGTCAGGTACAGATAAACTGACTGATCCACCGCTATCGGGAGCAAGCCCCCTCTCACATTGACGACTGCATTTCAGCTTGAAATCAGCGTTGAACCACTCGCAAGGTGTTCTGCTCTTTCGGCAGGACCCGCTTGGCAATCACGTAGTTCTTGTCCCAAAACGGCTTTTTCAACGTGTCGATGCTGACCGACTTGCCACGACGCGGTGCGTGGATAAAACGGTCATTGCCCAAGTAGATGGCAACGTGATTGACCTGGCGGCTCTTCAATTTGAAGAACAGCAGATCACCTGGTTTCAGGTCCTTGCGATCAACCTTCTGCCCGTGGCCGGCGGCCATGGCATTGGAAGTGCGCGGCAGATCCACGGCGGCTACGTCGTTGAACGCATATTTCACCAGGCCGCTGCAGTCGAACCCTTTACTTGGGCTGCTGCCGCCCCAACGATAAGGTGTACCGAGCACGTTTACGGCGCGGCTGAGGACGTTGCTGCTTTGCTTGGTGTTGACTGCCACGAGGCCGGGAACTGCTTTACCGTGCGCCTTGCTCAATTGAGTCGGGCGGCTGACGGTCGGCTTTACCGATTTGGCAGTGCTTGGCGTGCTGTGGACTTTAGGGGTGAAACCGTTAACGTTCGGAAGTCGTTGCTCACGATTGGTGGCGTGGGCGGCCAATGGCATTAATAGGCAAATGGTTAGCCATGTCTTTAAAAATGGTCGCATTAGGCGTGGCTCTTATGGGTTTGCGCGCAACTTTATAACAGCTTTTTGTGTCGTTCTCAGGCCGTTTGTCGACTGAACCTTGACGTCAAAATCAGGAAATACGCGACGATTCGCCGCAATTGTCCTACACAAGTCAGGTGGCATAAGGCTTTCAGGGCAGTGAAGATACCATTTGCCGTACGTCGGGCGCCCGTAAAAAAGTCACAAAGAAAATGAAAAAATTTATCTATCGAAGCAAAAGAGGTACGTCATGAACACCTATCAACAGGTTGGGCCGCAACAAGACACCCACAGCAAGGTGATCGGTTACCTGCTCTGGATTTTCGGGTTTACCGGCGCGCATCGTTTTTATTACGGCAAACCTGTCACCGGGACGATCTGGTTTTTTACCCTTGGCCTGCTGGGTATCGGCTGGCTGATCGACCTGTTCCTGATCCCGGCCATGGACCGTGAAGCCGACCTGCGCTTTACCGCCGGTCCCATCGAATACAACGTGGCGTGGATTCTGTTGGCGTTTCTGGGGGTGTTCGGCGTGCACCGCATGTACCAGGGCAAATGGATCACCGGCCTGATCTACCTGCTGACCGGTGGCTTGTTCCTGGTGGGGGTGCTGTATGACTTCTGGACGTTGAATACCCAGGTTTCGATCCGCAATGCAGAGCGCAACGGGGGACGCTGATTTCTCAGGCTTTATAGAGAACTAAATGTGGGAGGGGGCTTGTCCCCGATAGCGGTGGATCAGTCAGCTCATTTATTGCTGACCCACTGCAATCGGGGGCAAGCCCCCTCCCACTTTTTTTGCATGCCCGCTTTAGGCCTGGTAGCTGATGCGCCCATCCACCAAGGTGTAGCGCACGCTCGCCGGCAGGCTATGGCCGATGAACGGGCAGTTTTCACCTTTGGACAGCCAGTGCTCCCCGGCAACCGTGGAGCTGGCCGTGTCAAACAGCACCAGATCCGCTGCGGCGCCCACGGCCAATTTGCCGGCCGGCAGGCGCAAGGCTTCGGCCGGGCCGGCGCTCAGGCGCTGGAGCAGCGTCGGCAAGTCGAGCAGGCCATCCTCCACCAGCGTCATCGCCAGTGGCAGCAACAGCTCCACACTGCTGATCCCCGGCTCGGTCGCGCCAAACGGTGCCAGCTTGGCATCGCGCTCGTGTGGCTGGTGGTGGCTGGAAATCGCCGAAACCACACCGGATTTGACCGCGGCACGCAAACCGTCACGGTCGGCCAGGGTGCGCAGGGGCGGTTGCACGTGGTACAGGCTGGAGAAGTCGATCAGCGCTTCATCCGTGAGGATCAATTGGTACAGCGCCACATCCGCAGTCACCGGCAGACCGCGAGCCTGGGCCTGTGCAATCAGGGCCACGCCCCGGGCACTGGTGAGTTGGCTGAAGTGCGCGCGTACGCCGCTTTGTTCCACCAGCAGCAGGTCACGGGCAAGAGCGACGGTTTCGGCGGTTTCCGGAATACCCGGCAGGCCGAGGAAACTGGCGACGGCGCCTTCATGGGCCAAGCCGCCTTCGGCCAGGTCGCGGTCCTGGGAGTGGAAGATCACCGTCAGATCGAAGGTGGCCGCGTATTCCAGGGCGCGGCACAAGGTGCGGGTACTGCGGAAGCTCTCAAGACCGTTGCCGAAGGCCACGCAACCAGCGTCGCGCAGGGCGATCAATTCGGCGAGTTGTTCGCCTTCCAGACCTTTGCTCAGGGCGCCGATGGGGAACACTTTGCAATTGCCAGCTTCGCGGGCACGGTCGAGGATCAATTCGGTCACGGCCGACGTATCGAGGATCGGCTTGGTGTGCGGCGGGCAGCACAGGCTGGTCACGCCACCGGCCGCAGCGGCGCGGGTTTCGCTGGCGATGCTGCCTTTACGGCTGTAACCCGGCTCGCGCAGGGCGACGTTCAGGTCCACCAGCCCAGGCGCGGCCACCAGGCCTTTGGCGTCGATGGTCTGGCTGGGGCTGAAATCGCTGGGGGCGGCGCCGATGGCGATGATCTTGCCGGCTTCCAGATGAAGATCGGTGACTTGATCCAGGCCACTGGCCGGGTCGATAACGCGAGCGCCAAGAATGCTGAGCTTCACTGGGCGTTCTCCTGCTCGAATTGACGTTGCGCGGTTTGCCCGCTCATGGCCATGGACAACACCGCCATGCGCACGGCGATGCCGTAGGTCACCTGGTTGAGAATTACTGACTGATTGCCATCGGCCACCGCCGACTCAATCTCCACCCCTCGGTTGATCGGACCCGGGTGCATCACGATGGCATCCGGTTTGGCGCCGGCCAGGCGCGCGGTAGTCAGGCCGAACAAGCGGTAGAACTCACCCTCGCTCGGCAGCAAACCACCGGACATACGCTCGCGTTGCAGGCGCAACATGATCACCACGTCCACATCCTTGAGGCCTTCGGCCATGTCGGTGTAGACCTTCACGCCGTACTGCTCAATGCCGATGGGGAGCAGGGTTTTCGGCGCGATCACGCGGATGTCCGGGCAACCCAGGGTTTTCAGGGCCAGCATGTTCGAGCGTGCTACCCGCGAGTGCAGGATGTCGCCGACGATGGCCACCGATAGGTTTTCAAAGCTGCCCTTGTGCCGACGGATGGTGAGCATGTCGAGCATGCCTTGGGTCGGGTGGGCGTGACGGCCGTCGCCGCCGTTGATGATCGCTACCTGCGGGCACACGTGCTCGGCGATGAAATGCGCGGCGCCGGAGTCGCCGTGGCGCACCACGAACATATCGGCGGCCATGGCTTCCAGGTTACGCAGGGTGTCGAGCAGGGTTTCGCCCTTGCTCGCCGACGAAGTGGACACGTTCAGCGTGATCACGTCGGCCGACAGTCGTTGGGCCGCCAGTTCAAAGGTGGTGCGAGTGCGGGTGGAGTTTTCGAAGAACACGTTGCAGATGGTTTTGCCACGCAGCAACGGGACTTTCTTCACCGCCCGGCCACCGACTTCGAGGAATGAGTCGGCGGTGTCGAGGATTTCGGTGAGCAGTTCGCGGGGCAAACCGTCGAGGGACAAAAAGTGTTGCAACTGGCCCTGAGCATTGAGCTGCAGCGGGCGCTTGGCATCTAGAGGCGTCATCGCGGGGACTCTTTACAAGGCGGTTTAAAGGGCGAGGTCTTGCAGTTCGAGTTCGAGCGGCGTTGGACCGGACAATTTTACCCGTTGCTGGGCTTGCAGCGACAGGGTCGCGCCAACCACATCCGGGCTGATAGGCAACTCGCCGGCGTCCAGATCCAGCAGGCAGACCAGCGTGATGCTGGCCGGGCGGCCGTAGTCGAACAGTTCGTTCATGGCGGCGCGGATGGTACGGCCGCTCATCAGCACGTCGTCGATCAACACCAGGTGCTGGCCTTCGACTTCGAACGGCAGGGCCGAGGGCTGCACTTGCGGGTGCAGGCCGTTCTGGCTGAAGTCATCGCGGTAGAAGGACACGTCGAGGGTGCCCAGTGGCGAGTCGCTGACCAGTTCGTCCAGTAACGCCTGAGCGACCCACACACCGCCGGTGCGAATGCCGATAAAGCGCGGTTCGCTGATTCCGCGGTGCTCCAGGTGCGCTTTGAGGCGTAATGCCATCTGGCTGATCAGTTCGGCGGGATTGGGCAGGCTCATGGTGGCTCCTTCAAGGCCTTGCTGTAGGCAAGTTCCGGGCTCAAACGTAAGAAGACGCGGCAAGCCGCGTCAGTCAGGATTCAAATAAAGCGGTGTTTTCGTCCAGCCAGCCCTGCAACAGCAAGGCGGCGGCGATGGCGTCTACGGGGTTGTCGCGGTAACTGCCCTTCTGGCCGCCACGGTCGCGGCGTTCACCCTTGGCTTCAAAGGTGGTCAGGCGTTCATCGTGGGTATAGAAGGGGATGTTGTAACGACCATTGAGGCGACGGGCGAATTTTTCGGCGCGCAGGCACATGTCGCTGGGGGTGCCGTCCATGTTCAGGGGCAGGCCGACCACCACCGCGTCGGGCTTCCATTCCTTGATCAGGGCTTCGACCTGATTCCAGTCCGGTATGCCGTTCTGGGCCTTGAGGGTGCACAACTCGCGGGCCTGGCCGGTGATCACCTGGCCGACCGCTACGCCGATCTGTTTGGTGCCGTAGTCAAAACCGAGGATCAGACGCAAGGCCATCAGGCGTGCCCCGCCTGGCTGGTCAGCAGGCTGAGGTTGACCCGCAACTTGGCGGCGGCCGCTTCCAGGCGCAGTTCACTGGCCGTGTTGAACAGGATGTCGGCGTCGAAGGGGCAGGTCAGCCAGGCATTGCTGGCCAGTTCGGCCTCCAGTTGCCCTGCTTCCCAACCGGCGTACCCCAAGGTGATCACGCTTTGCTCTGGGCCTACACCGTCGGCGATGGCGAACAACACGTCCTGGGAGGTGGACAGCGACACACCGTCCAGGTCCACCGTGGCCTGGAACGTCGGCCCGGTCGGGTGCAGCACAAAGCCGCGATCAGTTTGTACCGGCCCGCCGATGTAGATCGGCACCGATTGGCAACGGGCCGGCGGATCGATCTCCGGACGCAGTTGCTCAAGGATATCGGCCAGGTTCAGCGCTTGCGGGCGGTTCACCACCAACCCCATGGCACCATTGGCCGTGTGCTCGACGATGTAGGTCAAGGTCTGCGCAAAGTTCGGGTCGGCCATATGGGGCATGGCGATCAGGAATTGGTGCTTGAGGTAGGTCGGGCTGACATTTTTCATGTCCGCTAGTGTGGCGTTGGAGGGGCGAACTGACAAGCTGGAGTTACCTGTGGCAGGACATGTCTGATCAGTTGCTGGAGAGCCGATCGCCCTTGGCAAACTTCCAGGTACGGATGATTTCCAGGCGGTCCACGTCATTCAGGTCGCCGGTAAACGGGGCAAAGGGCGCGGCCAGGCGCACGATGCGTTGGGCGGCCTGGTCCAGCAGTGGTTGGCCGGAGGACTCCAACACCTGCACTTCATATAAGGTGCCGTCGCGGTTGATCGATACCAATAGACGCAAGTTGCCGTAGATCTGCTGGCGCCGCGCTTCTTCTGGGTAGTTGAGGTTGCCGATGCGCTCGACCTTCTTACGCCACTCGTCTTTATACCAGGCACCTTTGTCGCGCATGGTCGAGGCGGCATTCAAGCGGTAGATGCGTGGGCGCTTGGCGTACAACTGCTGTTCGTTAGCCAGTTCGGCTTCCAGGCTGGAGATTTCGTCGGACAGGGTCGAGCTGTCGAAGGTAGGCGCCGGTTTGACGGGCTCCGGCTGCGGCTCGGTCTTGGTCTTTTCGCGTTGGACCGGGGCTTTTTGCGGTTTGGGTGCGATGGTGGCCACCGTAGGCTTGGGCGTAGCCTGCTTGACCTCGGGCTTCGGCGCAGGAGGTGGCGTGACTTTATTGACTTTGTTGTCCTGGAACGGCGCCAGTTCGGTGGTCTTGGGGATGGCTTTCTTGTCGAGGGTGCCGCTGCCCTGTTGATTGTCCTGGGCTAGAAAATCTGCCTTCTCGGGCTTCTTTTCACTCTTGAACGTGGCCAGGGTGATTTCCAGGGTCTTGGTGATCTGCTTGGGTTCGACCATGGTGAAGCCCACGCCAAGGAGCAAGGCCAAATGAATCAAGGCAGCCAGAAACAGGGTAAATCCGAGCCGATCAGCCGGGCGCACGCCGCTGTGGGAGAGTTCGGGGGGCAGATCGGACGGGAGTGTCATGACAAAAGAACCAACATCGCGCGTTTCACAGGTGGCGCATGATAACGCAATGTTGGTGTGTGTCCGGCTGTTCTATATCACTTGGCTGCGAGCTTGCGCTCAATGGCGGCCATCAGCATTTCGCCGATGTTCGTGCCAAATGCATTGTCTATCTCGCGAATACAGGTCGGGCTGGTGACGTTGATTTCGGTGAGATTTTCACCAATTACGTCAAGGCCTACAAACAGCAGGCCTTTTTCCCGCAAGGTCGGGCCAACTTGGCTAGCGATCCAGCGATCCTTATCCGATAAAGGCCGTGCTTCACCGCGCCCACCTGCCGCCAGGTTGCCTCGGGTCTCGCCTGCCGCCGGGATACGCGCGAGGCAGTAGTCCACCGGTTCGCCGTCGATCATCAGAATGCGCTTGTCGCCGTCCTTGATCGCTGGCAGGTAAGCCTGGCCCATGATCTGCTGGGTGCCCAGGGCGGTCAGGGTTTCCAGGATCACCGACAGGTTCGGGTCGCCAGCGCGGTGACGGAAGATCGACGTACCGCCCATGCCGTCCAACGGCTTGAGGATCACATCGCCGTGTTTGGCGGCGAATTCACGCAGCACATCGGCGCGGCGGCTGACCACGGTCGGGGGTGTGCACTGCGGGAACAGCGTGGCGAACAGCTTTTCATTGCAGTCGCGCAGACTTTGCGGCTTGTTGACGATCAGCACGCCGGCGCGCTCGGCCTGCTCCAGCAGATAGGTGGAGTAGACGAATTCCATGTCGAACGGCGGATCCTTGCGCATCAGGATCACGTCCAGGTCGCTCAGGGGGCTGTCGATTTCGTCCGAAAGCTCGAACCATTTTTCCGGGTTGGCGAACACCTGCAGCGGGCGCATGCGCGCGCGGGCCTCGCCGTCGCCCTGGTACAGATCGCGCTGCTCCATATAGAACAGGGTCCAGCCGCGGGCCTGGGCGGCCAGAAGCATGGCCAGCGAGCTGTCCTTTTTATAGGAAATGCTGGCGATAGGGTCCATGACAATGCCGACGCGAACGCTCATGGGGGATTTCCTCTAGCAAATTGGGCGCATAAAAGTGGCGTCAGAGTGGCGCTGCGGCTGTTGTGGGTCAAGGAAAAACCACCTGGCGGGTGCCTCGATAGATTGCTCTCCGAGACTGTGCTAAAAAGACTGCCACAGCGCAGCAGCCCTTGAAATCCAAGGCCTGCGGCGATCATCCTGTGCAACATCAGGCAGTACACACCGAAAACCGACTCGCTGTGGCGATGGTAGAGCAGATATGGAACAGCATTCCAACGCCTTGAGAGTGATGGTGATCGACGATTCGAAAACGATCCGCCGCACCGCCGAGACGCTGTTGAAGAACTCGGGGTGCGAGGTCATTACGGCCATCGACGGTTTCGATGCCCTGGCGCGGATTGTTGATCATCACCCGCACATTATCTTTATAGACATCATGATGCCGCGCCTGGATGGTTATCAGACCTGCGCCCTGGTGAAGAACAACCCGGCGTTCAAGTCGATTCCGGTGATCATGTTGTCCTCCAAGGACGGTCTGTTCGACAAGGCCAAGGGGCGCATCGTGGGTGTCGATCAGTTTTTGACCAAGCCTTTCAGCAAGGAAGAACTGCTGGGTGCAATCAAGGCCTATGTGCCGGGGTTCGCCGCAGTAGAACAAGCACACTGACGCCGCCCCACGAGGGCCGGCGCCGACCAATGTAGTGGGGAAAACCATGGCACGTGTTCTGATCGTCGACGATTCGCCGACCGAAATGTACAAACTCACCGGCATGCTGGAAAAGCACGGCCACCAAGTCCTCAAGGCCGAGAACGGTGCGGACGGCGTGGCCCTGGCTCGCCAGGAAAAGCCCGACGCAGTGCTGATGGACATCGTGATGCCTGGCCTCAATGGCTTCCAGGCTACTCGCCAACTGTCCAAGGAGCCGGAAACCAACGGCATCCCGATCATCATCATCACCACCAAGGATCAGGAAACCGACAAGATCTGGGGCGCGCGCCAGGGTGCAAAGGACTACCTGACCAAGCCTGTGGACGAAGAAACCTTGATCGCCACCCTGAACAAGGTGTTGGCCGGCTGACGGCACGCCATCATGACCGAGTCGCAAACCGCCTTCGAGTTGCTGCTGGACATCGACCGCCGCTGCCGCCTGCTGGCCGCCGACCTGCCGTCCCAGGAAACCCGCCTGCAACGCTGGAGCGGTATCGGCTTTCGCCTGGGGCAACATTGGTATGTGGCGCCCATGGGCGAAGTCGCCGAAGTCCTGCATGAACCACGTTGCACTTTAATGCCTGGGGTCAAGGCCTGGGTCAAAGGGGTTGCTAACCTGCGCGGGCGCCTGCTGCCGGTGATGGACCTGGGTGGCTTCCTCGGCCTTGCGCTGTCCAAGGCGCGCAAGCAACGGCGGGTGCTGGTCGTGGAATACAACGATCTGTTTGTCGGGCTGCTGGTGGATGAGGTGGTGGGGATGCAGCATTTTGCACAAGACGCCTTGCTGGCGAACACCAGCCCTGGCGCGCCGTTTATCCAGGGTCACTTCGAGGGTGATCCGCTGTGGCAGGTCTTCAGCCCCTTCGCCCTGGCCCAGGCCCCAGGCTTCATGGATGTCGCCGCATGACCACCGCTACCACGCCCAAACCCCAGGCCGGCTCGCGCAGCCGTTCACAGATCATCGTGCTGTTTATCGCACTGATCGTGTTCATCATGCTGCTGTTCGCCAACTTCGCGTACCTCAACACCCAGTCTACCTACGACAAACAGTACATCGGCCACGCCGGTGAACTGCGCGTGCTGTCCCAACGCATCGCCAAGAACGCTACCGAGGCCGCCGCTGGCAAGGCCGCTGCTTTCAAGCTGTTGGGAGATGCGCGAAACGATTTTGCCCAGCGCTGGGGCTACCTGAAAAAAGGCGACCCGCAAACCGGCTTGCCCGCGGCACCAAGTGCGGTCCGTGCCGAGATGCGTGCTGTGCAGACCGATTGGGAAGCGCTGCTGAAAAATACCGACGCGATCCTCGCCAGCGAGCAGACCGTACTGTCCCTGCATCAAGTGGCTGCGACCCTCGCTGAAACCGTGCCGCAATTGCAGATGGAGTCGGAGAAGGTCGTCGACATCCTGCTGCAACGTGGCGCCCCGGCCAGCCAGGTTGCCTTGGCCCAACGCCAGTCGCTGCTGGCCGAACGTATCTTGGGTGCGGTCAACACCGTGCTGGCCGGCGACGAAACCGCCGCGCAGGCCGCCGACACCTTTGGCCGTGATGCCGCCCGCTTTGGTCAGGTCCTCAATGGCATGCTCAACGGCAACCCTGGGCTGCGCATCACCCAAGTCGAAGACCACGATGCCCGCGCGCGGCTGGCGGACATTGCCGAGCTGTTCGAGTTTGTTTCCGGCTCCGTGGATGAAATCCTCGAAACCTCGCCGCAGCTGTTCCAGGTGCGCGCCTCGGCGAGCAATATTTTCAACCTGTCGCAAACCCTGCTTGATGAAGCCTCGCACCTGGCCATCGGGTTCGAAAACCTCGCCAGCGGGCGCAGTTTCGACACCATCGGCGGTTATGTGCTGGGTCTGTTGGCGCTGGCCTCGATCATCCTGATTGGCCTGGTGATGGTGCGTGAGACCAACCGCCAACTGCACGAGACTGCCGAGAAGAACGAGCGCAACCAAAACGCGATCATGCGCTTGCTGGATGAAATCGAAGACCTGGCCGACGGTGACCTCACTGTGACGGCTTCGGTGACCGAAGACTTCACCGGCACCATCGCCGACTCGATCAACTATTCCGTGGACCAACTGCGTGATTTGGTCGCGACGATCAACCTCACCGCCGGCCAGGTCGCCGGTGCTGTGCAAGACACCCAGGCCACCGCCATGCACCTGGCCCAGGCCTCCGAGCATCAGGCCCAGCAGATCGCCGAAGCCTCCACCGCGATCAACCAGATGGCCCAATCCATCGACCAAGTGTCGGCCAACGCCGCCGAGTCTTCGGCAGTGGCGGAGCGCTCGGTAGAGATTGCCAACAAGGGCAACGAAGTGGTGCACAACACCATCCACGGCATGGACAACATCCGCGAACAGATCCAGGACACCGCCAAGCGCATTAAGCGTTTGGGTGAATCGTCCCAGGAGATTGGCGACATCGTCAGCCTGATTGACGACATCGCCGACCAGACCAACATCCTCGCCCTCAACGCCGCCATCCAGGCGAGCATGGCCGGGGATGCCGGACGCGGCTTTGCCGTGGTGGCCGATGAGGTGCAGCGACTGGCCGAGCGCTCGTCGGCTGCCACGCGGCAGATCGAAACCCTGGTGCGGGCGATCCAGACCGACACCAACGAGGCGGTCATCTCCATGGAACAGACCACCACCGAAGTGGTGCGTGGTGCACGGCTGGCCCAAGACGCGGGCGTGGCACTGGAAGAGATCGAAGGCGTATCGAAGACCTTGGCGGCGCTGATCCAGAGCATCTCCAATGCGGCGCAGCAACAGACGTCGTCGGCAGGGCAGATCTCCCTGACCATGAACGTGATCCAGCAAATCACTACGCAGACGTCGTCGGGTTCCACCGCCACTGCCGAAAGCATCGGCAATTTGGCGAAGATGGCGAGCCAGTTGCGCAGGTCGGTCTCGGGTTTCACCTTGCCTGCGGCCAAACAGGTAGATGATTGAAATGCAGTCAAAGTGTGGGAGGGGGCAAGTCGAATCGTCGCACCGCCCCTCCCACATGTGATCTCCATCTGTCTGGAGATCCAGGCAACCCACGAATTCTAAGCGGAGCAGTTATGGTTGATCGGCACGACTACGTGGCCCTCGAATGGGTCAAGGGCGACATTGCCGAAACCCTGAAACAGGCCCGTTCGGCGCTGGATGCGTTTGTCGAAACCCATGACGATGACGTGATCAGCCAATGCCTGGCCGGTATCCACCAGGTGCATGGTGCGCTGCAAATGGTCGAGTTCTATGGCGCAGCGCTGCTGGCCGAAGAGATCGAAGAACTGGCCCTTGCGCTAAAGGCCGGGCGGGTCAGTCAGCGCGATGAAAGCATCCGTCTTCTGCAACAGGCCCTCGGCCAACTGCCGCTGTACCTCGACCGCGTGCACAGCGCCCGCCGCGATCTGCCGTTGGTGGTGCTGCCGCTGCTCAACGACCTACGCAGCGCACGGGGTGAAAGCCTGCTCTCGGAAACCAGCCTGTTCAGCCCACAATTGCTGTCGATCGCGCCGCTGCCCGATGAAACCCTGACCCAGCGCGCGCCGCCTGAGCTGCATGAGCAACTGCGTCAATGGCACCAGTTGCTGCAACAGGCGTTGGCCGGGTTGCTGCGTGAAGACCACGGCCCAAGCAATCTGGAAGACATGGCGCGGGTGTTCGCACGCCTCGAAGCCCTCTGCCAGGGCGCGCCGTTGTTGCCGTTGTGGCAAGTGGCTTCGGCGCTGGTCGAGGGCATGCTCACAGGTGTGGTCGCCAACAGCCCGGCTTTGCGCAGCTTGCTCAAGGCCAGTGACAAACAACTCAAGCGCCTGCTCGCCCAGGGCATAGGCGGCATCAACCAATCTGCGCCGGATGAGTTGCTCAAGAGCCTGTTGTTCTACGTCGCTAAAGTCACCCGGCCAACGCCGCGCATGCAAAGCCTGAAAGAGCGCTACGGCCTGGATGAAGCCTTGCCCGACAGCACGGTGGTCGACGCCGAGCGCGCCCGCCTGGCCGGGCCGGACCGCAATGCCATGGGCTCAGTGCTCGGTGCGTTGTGCGAGGAACTGGTGCGGGTCAAGGAACGCCTCGACCTGTTCGTGCGCAGCGACCGCCAACACACCAGCGACCTTGATGCGCTGCTGGCGCCGCTGCGGCAGATCGCCGATACCTTGGCGGTGCTGGGGTTCGGTCAGCCGCGCAAAGTCATCATCGACCAGCTTGCGGTAGTACTGAGCCTGGCCCAAGGCCAACGCGAACCCAACGACGCCGTGCTGATGGATGTCGCTGGCGCGCTGCTCTACGTCGAAGCCACCTTGGCGGGAAT
Organism: Pseudomonas sp. RIT357; assembly: GCF_000632245.1. NCBI lineage: Bacteria > Pseudomonadati > Pseudomonadota > Gammaproteobacteria > Pseudomonadales > Pseudomonadaceae > Pseudomonas > Pseudomonas sp. RIT357. The sequence continues at coordinate 250,338 of NZ_JFYX01000001.1, read as the reverse complement.
GGCCGGCACCGTTGAGCCGGAAAGCCGCGAAGAAAGCCGCCTGCCCACTACCGACCTGACCCAGATTCACCAGTTGGTGATCCGTGAGTGCTGCCAGTGCCTGAAGCAGGCTAAAGAACTGGTGATCGACTGCATGGAAGCCGACTGGGACCGTCAGCGCCTGGAATCGCTGCCGGAGTTGCTGAGCCAGGTGCGTGGCGCGTTGGCGATGATTCCGCTGCCGCGTGCAGCGAGCCTGATGCGCGGCTGCACCGACTACGTCGATGAGCAGTTGATGGTCAACGAAGGCCCGCCGGCAGAGGCGCAACTGGAGCATTTTGCCGATGTGATCAGCAGCTTGGAGTACTACCTCGAACGCATGCTTCAGGACCCCGACGCTGCTGGCGAGCGGGTATTGGAACTGGCCACCCAAAGCCTGGCGACGCTGGGCTACCTGCCCGCCGAGAAACCCTGGCGCCAGGCGTTGGTCGCCCCCGATGGTGCGTTGTCGAGCGAGGTCACGCCCAGCCAGTCGCAGTTCGACGCACTGGCCAACCCTACCTCGCGCCTCAACCCGCCGGCCCTGCAACGCCCCGGTAGTCTGCTGCCGCCGCCAGCCGATGAAGCGCCTATCGACGATGAACTACGCGAAGTCTTCCTTGAAGAGACTGACGAAGTTCTCGAAGTGCTGCACCGCCACCTGCCCAACAGCGCGGACAAAACCGCCCAAGGCGAAATGCGCCGCGCTTTCCACACGTTGAAAGGCAGTGGCCGCATGGTGCGCGCCCTGGTCCTGGCCGAGTTGGCCTGGGCTGTTGAAAACCTGCTGAACCGTGTGCTGGAACGCAGTGTGGCCCTAGGCCCCGAGATCCAGCAGGTGCTGGATGACGCCGTGGCCCTGCTGCCGGAGTTGATCTCCGATTTTGCGACGGACGACCAACACCAACGCGACGAGGTCGACGCCTTGGCCGCTCGCGCCCACGCCTATGCCAGCGGCGGCGCCCTATCTGCTGGCGAACCCCACGACCCGATGCTGCTGGAAATTTTCCGCAACGAAGCCCAGAGCCATCTGGACAGCCTCAACCACTTCCTGCAACAGGCCGCCGAGCATGTGCCGCTGCAGGTCAGCGATGAGCTGCAACGCGCGCTGCACACTCTCAAGGGCAGTGCGTACATGGCCGGCGTGTTGCCGATTGCCGAGCTGGTGCGCCCACTGGATCACCTGACACGCGAATACAAGGCCCATCGTCTGCCGCTGGACCTGGACGAGGTGGAGTTACTGCTGGAAGCCGAAGCTCTGTTCCAGCGTGGCTTACGCCAACTGGATCGCGACCCTCTGGTGCCGATCAGGGGCGCGGCCGACTTGATTGGCCGCACCCAAGCCCTGCTTGACCATCAGTTGGCAACGCTGCTCGACGCGCCCAACACCGGCTTGCGCATCAAGCGTGACCCGCAACTGATCGCCAACTTCCTGGCCCAGGGCATGGATATCCTGCTCGACGCCGAAAGCCTGCTGCGTCGTTGGCAACAGCACCCTGGCGAGCGCCAGGAACTCACGGCGTTGCTGGATGAACTAACCACGCTGGGAGAAGGGGCACACATCGCCGACCTGCATCCTATCGACGAACTGTGCGAAGCCTTGCTCGACCTCTATGGCGCGGTGGAAGAGAGCAGTCTGGCCGTCAGCGAGCGGTTTTTCCGGGAGGCCGAACAGGCCCATGAAGCGCTGATCAACATGCTTGACCAACTGGCCGCCGGGCAGGAAATCAGCCTGGCCCCGGCACGGGTCGAGGCCCTGCGCGAATTGCTGGACGGAGCCCTGGACCCGTCCGCCACCGGCCTGATCAAAAGCGACGGTAACCGCGCCCTGAGCATCGCTGAACTCGGTGCCGCCACCGCGCAGTTGGAGCATGAAACGGCGATGGACGATGAGATCGTCGAGATCTTCCTCGAAGAAGCCGTGGACATTCTCGACAGCGCCGGGCAGTCCCTCAAGCGCTGGCTGCTGGAGCCCGAAAACGCTGCACCGTTGTCCTCGTTGCAGCGCGACCTGCACACCCTCAAGGGCGGCGCGCGCATGGCTGAAATCGGCCCGGTGGGCGATCTGGCCTATGAGTTGGAATGCTTTTACGAAGGCCTGGTTGACCGTCGCTACAGCTACAGCGCCGAGTTGTCTCAAGTGCTGATGGCCAGCCATGAACACCTGGCCTTGCAGCTGGAAGAACTGCACCACCACCAGCCCTTGAGCGACAGCGTCGAGCTGGTTGCCAAGCTTCGTGAGCTGCGACAGAGCAGTACGCCCGCGACCCAGGCGCCAGCGCCTGAAACGGCGGGCGCCGACCCGGAATTGCTGGATATCTTCCTCGAAGAAGCGGCCGACATTCTCGACAGCTCGGGCAGCGCGTTGCTGCGCTGGCAGGCCGAGCCGAACAATCGCCAGGAAGTCGAAACCCTGTTGCGCGACCTGCACACCCTCAAGGGCGGCGCGCGCATGGTCGAGATCGGGCCGATTGGTGACTTGGCCCATGAGCTTGAGTTTCTGTACGAAGGGCTGTCCGCCGGTTTGCTCGCGCCGTCGGCTGAGCTGTTCGCGCTGCTGCAAGGCTGCCATGACCGCCTGGCGCAGATGATCGACGCCGTGACGGATGGGATGCCGGTGGGCTCCGTGGACAAGCTCATCGAACGCATCAAAAGCCTGGTGCACCCCAGCGTAGAGCCAGTGGTGCCGGTGGCGTTGCCCGCAGGCAAGGCCGAAGCGGTCGCTGATCCTACCGCCGACATGGTGAAAATCTCCGCCGACCTGCTGGACGATCTGGTCAACCTGGCGGGTGAAACCTCGATCTTCCGTGGCCGCATCGAACAGCAGGTCAACGACGCGCGCATTGCGTTGAACGAGGTGGAAACCACCATTGAGCGAATGCGCGATCAACTGCGCCGCCTCGACACCGAAACCCAAGGTCGCATCCTCAGCCGCCAACAGGCCGAGGCCGAGCGCCTGGGCTACGAAGACTTCGATCCGTTGGAGATGGACCGCCATTCGCAGTTGCAGCAACTGTCCCGCGCGTTGTCCGAATCCGCCTCCGACCTGCTCGACCTGAAGGACACCCTCGACCGTCGCAACGAGGATGCGCACGACCTGTTGCAGCAACAGGCACGCATCAACACCGAGTTGCAGGAAGGCCTGATGCGCACGCGCATGGTGCCGTTCGAGCGTATGTTGCCGCGCCTCAAACGCATCGTGCGCCAGGTGGCGGGCGAGTTGGGCAAGGACGTGGAATTCATCGTCGGCAATGCCGAGGGTGAGATGGACCGCAACGTGCTTGAACGCATGGCGGCGCCCTTGGAGCACATGCTGCGCAACGCCGTCGACCATGGCCTGGAGTCCCGCGATGTGCGGCTGCTGGCCGGTAAGCCGGAAAAGGGCCGCATCACCCTGGACCTGACCCACGAAGGCGGCGATATCGTTTTCGACATGCGCGACGACGGCGCCGGCGTGCCCCTCGAAGCGGTGCGGCGCAAGGCTATCAAGCGCGGGTTGCTCGCCCCTCATCAAGAGATCAGCGACCGCGACGTGTTGCAGTTCATCTTGCAGCCGGGGTTTTCCACTGCGGAAAAGATCACGCAGATTTCCGGGCGTGGTGTGGGCATGGACGTGGTGCATGAAGAAGTGCGCCAGCTCGGCGGCTCGATGTTCATTGAGTCGACGCCGGGCGAGGGCGTGCATTTTCGGATTCGTCTGCCGTTCACCGTGTCGGTCAACCGCGCGCTGATGGTGCAATGCGCCGACGACCAATACGCAATCCCGCTCAACACCATCGAAGGGCTGGTGCGTGTGCTGCCCCATGAGCTGGCGGGGCACTACCTGCAAGATCCGCCGCGTTATGAATACGCAGGCCAGCGCTACGAACTGTTTTACCTCGGCGACCTGCTGCATACCGTGGCCCGTCCGAAACTGCTGGGCCAGTACCAGCCGGTGCCGGTGCTCTTGGTGCAGTGCAATGAGCGGCGTGTTGCGGTGCATGTGGATGCCATGGCCGGCACGCGGGAAATCGTGGTCAAGGGCCTGGGGCCGCAGTTCGCGGGGGTGCAAGGCTTGTCCGGCGCGACCATCCTCGGCGACGGCCGCGTGGTGCTGATTATCGACTTGCTGGCGCATATCCGCGCCCGCCAACCGGCCTTGCCGGCGCAGTCGGTGGATGCGCCACTGATCCTCAACGACCCGCTGAAAAAACGCCCCTTGCTGGTGCTGGTAGTGGACGACTCGGTTACCGTGCGCAAAGTCACCAGCCGGCTGCTGGAGCGCAACGGCATGAACGTGCTCACTGCCAAAGACGGCATCGACGCCCTGGCTGTGCTTGAAGAACACACCCCGGACTTGATGCTGCTCGACATCGAAATGCCGCGCATGGACGGCTTTGAAGTGGCCACGCAAGTGCGCAACGACCCGCGCTTGATGCGCCTGCCGATCATCATGATCACCTCCCGCACTGGCCAGAAACACCGCGACCGCGCCATGGCGATCGGCGTCAACGAATACCTCGGCAAGCCGTATCAAGAGTCGGTGCTGCTGGAAAGCATCGCCTATTGGAGCAAGTCCCATGCTTGACCACCGCACCAGCCAACTCACCGGCCTGCTGCTGCCCCTGGCCGACCGTCACCTGGTACTGCCCAACGTCGCCATCGCCGAGTTGATCGACTTCCAACGCGGCGAACCGGCCAGCGACGCACCGCCGTGGTATTTGCGGCAAGTGACGTGGCGGGATCGGCAGATTCCGTTGATTAGTTTCGAAGCCGTGTGCGGCGAGGCCAGCGTGACCGGCGAACGCTCGCGGATCGTGGTGTTGAATGCGCTGGGCGGGCGGACGACGTTGAAGTTTATTGCGCTGGTGATCCAGGGTATTCCGCGGTCGTACAAGCTCGATAGCGAGTTGAGCTATGTGGACGTGCCGCTGTGCCCGCTGGAACTGGCAGCGGTGCAGGTGGGGGAGCATGTGGCGAAGGTGCCGGATTTGATGGGGCTTGAGGCGCTGCTGGTGGAGTCCGGGTTGGCCTGAGTGGCGCATTCTCCATGAGAAATGAAAGGCCCCTGTGGTGAGGGCGCTTTCCCGTTCAGAGACGCTGCAGCAGATGAAAATCAGCAATCAGCATACCCGCGAGGTACACCATCAAAATCACCACGCCGGCGTCCAACAAACGCCAGACCTTTGCCGAACGAAATAGCCCCGTCAACCTTTGGCATCCCAACGCCAAAACCACAAACCATACCAGCGACGCGGTCATTGCTCCGCCGGCAAAGAACGCTTGTTGGCTGACGGGCTTTGCCGCACCAATAGAGCCAATTAGCACCACGGTATCCAGCCAAGCATACGGATTGGCAAATCCAAGTATCACCGCCGTGCGCAGTAATCCGCGCTGTGAGGTGAGGTTGCTTTGAGTATCTGGCATCGACTGGTTACGCACACAAGCCAATAACCGCTGCCAGCCAAACCACAACAGATAGGCCGCTCCCGACAGCAGCAGTAACGCCACCAAACCAGGCTTGCTGCCGAGCAACGAGCCCAAGCCCATGACCCCAAGAGCGATGAGGATGATATCGGCGAACACGCATACCGCCACCACACCCCAGACAGGGCTGCGACTGACACCCTGGCGAATAACCAGGGTGTCCTTCGGTCCAGGAGCGGCGAACAGTCCGATGCCCAGTAGAAGACCTTCGAGATAAAAGACGTTGAGGTCTGGAGTCATGAAGTGCTCGACCGCCTGGGTATCAGTTCAATTGAAGGGGTTGATTACCGAAACCGGTATGGCGCGCGTTGGCGGCGCTTTTCAAGTCGATCGGCTGGTGGCGGAAAAAGCCTCTCAGTTCCTGCTCTGCATCAGGGTTGACGAAGTAAATGAGAGAGCTGCGTGGCATTGGTCTCCGAGGAGTCAGAACCGCGTGGTATGCAGCGGGAATTGCATAGTCTGAGAGGTCAGTCAGTAACGATCCGGCCAAGATTGCAACCTCGTTCTCCAAGAGGCGTACCGGCTCCAGCGAGCTGCCTCGAACCAGGACGAGGCCATCACGAGTCGGCTTGATAAATGACAACAGATGACCATCCTCATGAGGGTCCTGAGCAAACTGGCGCTGATCCGACCCGGAATTAGCTCCATAGACACACAGTTGCAGATAGGACGTTGCACGCAAAGAGTTCAACGAAGTGGCTCCAAACTCCGCGCAAATTCCGTCCATCAATTCCTGGGCAAGCTCGCTGATCTGTTGTTCAAAAGCATTAACGGCGGCAAAAAATTCACTTCGTGTGAATTCAAACGCTCTTCGTTTTGATGAATGCGCAGGCCAGTAACAAAATCGCTCACACAGGTCTGGCTGATCCTCAAGGCTCGAGTACTCAGCGCCAAAGGGGAAAAATCCATCGGTGTCTTTCGCGAAGGAAAACGAGGCCTTGGTGGCTGGCGATATTGCGGAGTATCCCTCAACGATTTTTTTGTAATCCAGCAGCATCGCTTCTGATATTTGCAGGGTGCCAAAGCCTGTTTGAGCAACGGATTTACAGCACGCTTTGATGTGGTTCATGGCTATATCCAAAGGTAGATGTAAAGGAATGCAACAAACACTGGGTTCGCAAGCAGGCGAGAAACTACGACACTGGATATGACTGACTAAAAGGGCCCCATCCATGTCCTTCACAACTTCGCCAGCAGGCGGCGAGTGTGCATGGTTCAAGACACGTGGCGGCGGACAGGTTGTCTTTTTTGGCGGACAAAGAAATGACGTTCACCTAAAAATGGGAACCGCAAACTTCGTATGAATATAAGAACGCGAGATACCCTCAGGTCGCTGGTTGCACGGCGCAGCCGAGAGTTGGGCAAGCCCCTGACTGCGCTGGCCAAGGAGGCGGGAATTTCCAGAACCTACCTGTACGGTCTATCGGCTGGAGCTTCCAGGGACCCGTCGGTGCGCACGCTGATCAAGCTGGCGAAGGCATTGCAGGTTTCTCCCTTGCTGCTGTTTCGCTACTTCGCTGACCTGACAGGTGCGCCCGGTAATGCGTGCTCAATGGCTACCACCAATCGGGCTGCAGGTATTGATGATCCGGAGGACGTTGCGGTGTTCAATGCCGATGTCACGACGCCTGATCAAACCGTCGTGTTGCCAGGGGAAGTTTTTCAGAAAACCTGGGAGATTCAGAACCTGGGCACACGACCCTGGCGCGGGCGACGACTGGTGCGTGTTGATGGGGAATACGTTATTGCCCGCCGCGCAGATCCACAAGGCCAGTTGGAGGTAGTGATGGATATTCATCTACGCAGCCTGCACAGCGAGCTCCCGATTGCCGATACGCTGCCGGGCCAGCCGGTGCATATCAGTGTGGAATTTGCAGCACCCAGGGAGACTTGTACGGTGGCTTCAGTCTGGAGAATCGAGGATGAGCAGGGGAAACCTTGTTACGGGCCTGCGTTCATTTTGCATGTGGTGGTTAACGTCATGGCACGTTGAGCGTCCGGTCGGATTTTTCCTTAATCAATCCGCGCAAACGGCTCAAGCATCGGCTGCTCCCGATGCTCGGCCTGCCACAAGTCGTAGGCGCTTTGCATCGATAACCATAACTGCGCAGTACTTACGCCGACTCGCTCCAACCGGACGGCAAGGTCCGGGCTTACGGGGGCGTGGCCATGCAAGATCCTTGAAAAAGTATCGCGGGCGAAGCCAAGGCGCCTGGCCATTTCGGTGATAGCAATACCGAGGGCCGGGACTACATCCTCAAGCAGAATTTCGCCTGGGTGAGGTGGGTTATGCATACGCAGATTGGGTTTAGAGTTCGGATTCACGATGGTCGCCCGTGGTGGGCTTGGACGAAAAAAGGCTAGAGAGACAGGTTCCGAGCAACAACCTGAACATCTTGTAGGAATGGAGTGCGGTTATTGTCGGCGAGTTCTGCATTTGGATTTATCGGGTTTCCAGGCCTGAGCGCGGTGGCTAAGTTCTACGCTCCTCACTGCCACCAAGGCCCCGAAAATGATCGTACCGTTAATGCCGCCTGGTGTTTCAATACTTGAAAACATGGCGACAGCCAAGTGCAAGGGCACTCATCTCAAGCCCGGTTCGGCATTCGCCTATTCGTGGTTTTATTCCCAGGTTCGTGCAGCCGGTCCATGGAACTACAAGAAGCGAGGGCGTCAGTACGAAGCTTTTGGTAATTTCAATTATGGTGCTACAGGTACGGTACTCGGCATTCCCGAGCATGTTCTGTTGCGGGCAGCCGGCGTCGCTCAAACATTCGCAAAAACCACCAAGCCGGAGTTTGGATCATGGTGGGGCGGTGACCCTTTTGGCGATGATCCCCGAGATCAATATTGGATAAAGAGGGGGATTGAGTATGCAATTTCTCAGGGCTACTAAGGGGCTCTTGCCGGTCCTGCGTAACTGTCTTCTGGTGGCCTGCCTGATATACATCGGGGGCAATTGGATCATGTCATCCGGTACGCCTGACCTGGACGAAGTGGTTTTGAAGCACTCCTTGGGCAATGGCAGCTCAATTTATGGTGCGCGTGACGGGCAGGGCGGCGCGACGGTGGGCTTTTCCTACAGGTACTACGTGCATAAGGACCTGCGTAATGATCACGAAATACTCACGTCACTGGTCTCGGCACATCCATTTCTAAAAACCAAAGAGCCTGATGTGCAAGTGAACCAGGTGGATGGAGTCATCCACCTCATTGTCCGTGGGGAGGTTTATGAGTACCGCAGCTACCCGCTTGAAGCTTTGGGGGCTGTGAGCATCGACATGAGGTTGTAGGCCTGCTGGCTTCGGATTTTTCCTGCACGATTTTGGGCCGTGCATGAACTTGTCGCGTGCAGTCCGCGCGCCTAGTCTTCGGCGCACCAACGCCCATAGCCATTCAACGGGTGTTTTTTATGCCTGCTGTATTTGTTATGGCGGCTGTGCGTGGGAGATCCTTCGGGGTCTGCCGGGGTCCGATATGCCCGGTCTTGCACACCGGCGCACCGCTGCCACCTTAATTCGCGTGCAAGCGAAAGAGCGCAGCCTCCATCACATATCGGCGTTGTAAATCATGGTCAAACCTACCCCCAATCCTCCCGCAAACCTCTTCACCGTAAACCCCCACCAAAACACCGAAACCCTGCTGGTCAACGCCAGCGAATCCCTGTCCTCCCTCAACGCACTCACCTGCAACCTGGCCTTCGACCTGGACACTTCCCAGCGCGCCATCTTGCTCGGGATCCAGCAAATGGCCGAGTTGGGGCAGTTGTTGGTGGATCGGGCGCTGGAGCAGGTCAGCCCTTCGCTGGAAAAGGTGCCAAGCAGGGACTGATCAGTCCCTTTTTGGGACCGCACTCTCACAGACACCAGTGAGCAAATGTGGGAGGGGGCTTGCCCCCGATGGCTGAGGGTCAGTTGAAACATCACTTAGCTGACCCACCGCCATCGGGAGCAAGCCCCCTCCCACATGTTGATCTTCTTTGGGCTCAGGTCAGTGTTTGCAGGTGTTCCATTACTCTAACCGTAACGATCCATCGCTAAGCTTGATTGATGGCTCCCGGATTCACTCCTAAGGTAAGCCTCACGACAGCTAACCTCGTGGAGCGACCATGACAACAACAATAACCCCCGCCTCGCGCTGGACGCGGCGGCGCGACGAGAAGCAGCGGCGGCTCGGGCTGGTCAAAAAGTACGCAGACGGCGCGGTGCTGCCCAGCGACAAGATTGTCGAGGCGCTTGAGGCGCTGATCCTCCCCGGCGACCGCGTGGTGCTGGAAGGCAACAACCAGAAGCAAGCCGACTTCCTCTCGCGCTCTTTGGCCAAGGCCGACCCGGCCAAGCTTCACGATTTGCACATGATCATGCCCAGTGTCGGGCGGTCCGAGCACCTGGACCTGTTTGAAAAGGGCATCGCCCGCAAGCTGGATTTCTCCTTCGCCGGCACCCAATCCCTGCGCATCAGCCAGTTGCTGGAAGACGGCCTGCTGGAAATCGGCGCGATCCACACCTACATCGAACTCTATGCACGGCTGGTGGTGGACCTGATCCCCAACGTGGTGCTCTCCGCCGGTTTCATGGCCGACCGTGCCGGCAATATCTACACCGGCGCCAGCACCGAAGACACTCCGGCGCTGATCGAACCCGCCGCGTTCAGCGATGGCATCGTGATCGTGCAGGTCAACCAGTTGGTGGATGACGTCACCGATTTGCCTCGCGTCGACATCCCCGCCAGTTGGGTGGATTTTGTGGTGGTGGCCGACAAGCCGTTCTACATCGAGCCGCTGTTCACCCGCGACCCGCGCCATATCAAACCGGTGCATGTGTTGATGGCGATGATGGCGATCCGTGGCATCTACGAAAAACACAATGTGCAATCGCTCAACCACGGCATCGGTTTCAACACCGCCGCCATCGAATTGATCCTGCCCACCTACGGCGAATCCCTGGGACTTAAGGGCAAGATCTGCCGCAACTGGACCCTCAACCCGCACCCCACGCTGATCCCCGCCATCGAAAGCGGTTGGGTGGAAAGCGTGCATTGCTTCGGCACCGAACTGGGCATGGAAAACTACATCGCCGCCCGCCCGGATGTGTTCTTCACCGGCCGCGACGGCTCGATGCGCTCCAACCGCATGTTCTGCCAATTGGCCGGCCAGTACGCAGTTGACCTGTTTATCGGCGCCACCCTGCAAGTCGACGGCGACGGCCATTCCAGCACCGTGACCCGTGGCCGCCTCGCCGGTTTCGGAGGGGCGCCGAACATGGGCCATGACCCGCGCGGTCGCCGCCATGGCACGCCGGCGTGGTTGGATATGCGTCACGACGATGCGCCGGTTGCGCTGCTGGAGCGCGGCAAAAAGCTCGTGGTGCAGATGGTCGAGACCTTTCAGGAAGGCGGCAAACCCACCTTCGTCGACACCCTCGACGCCGTGGAAGTGGCACGCAAAAGCGGCATGCCCCTGGCGCCGATCATGATTTACGGTGACGACGTCACCCACCTGCTCACCGAAGAAGGCATCGCCTACCTGTACAAGGCGCGCTCACTGGAAGAACGCCAGGCGATGATCGCCGCCGTCGCCGGGGTGACCGCCATCGGCATGCGCCATAACCCGAAGGACACCGCACGCATGCGTCGCGAAGGCCTGATCGCCTTGCCCGAAGACTTGGGCATCCGCCGCACCGACGCCACCCGCGAGTTGTTGGCCGCCAAGAGCGTGGCCGACCTGGTGGAGTGGTCCGGTGGCCTGTACAACCCGCCCGCCAAATTCAGGAGCTGGTAAATGCGTGCTCTCAAACTGCATGAACTCAGTCTTGCGGATCGCCTGGCGGATATGGCCGTCGATGCGCTGATCGATGAAGCCGACCTGTCGCCTAAACCCGCCCTGGTGGACCGTCGCGGCAACGGCGCCCACAGTGATTTGCACTTGGGGCTGATGCACGCTTCGGCGCTGTCGTTATGGCCGATGTTCAAGGAAATGGCCGAAGCGGCGATTGAAATCGGTGAGGTCGGCTTGCCTCTGCGCGAAGCCCTCGGCCGTATCGGTCGCGAAGGTGAACAAGCCATGCTCGCCACCACCCACGGCGTCAATACCCATCGCGGTGCGATCTGGGCCCTCGGCCTGCTGACCGCAGCGGCCGCGCTGGAACCCCGCGCCATAGCGCTGAATGCCGCCAGACTCGCCTTGCTTAACGACCGCTACGCGCCGCAAACCCAGAGCCACGGCGCCCAGGTCGCGCAACGCTACGGCGCGCGCGGTGCCCGTGAAGAAGCGCAGCTTGGCTTCCCCTCGGTGATGCAGCGCGGCCTGCCGCAACTGCACAAAAGTCGCCGCCAAAACGCCGGCGAACAGAACGCACGCCTGGACGCCTTGCTCGCGATCATGACCGACCTGGCCGACACCTGCGTGCTCTATCGCGCCGGCCTGGAAGGCCTGCATGCCATGCAGCGCGGCGCTCAGGCCGTGCTCGATGCTGGCGGCAGCGCTAGCCTCGCCGGGCGCCGCCAACTGCATGAGCTGGACCACCAACTGCTGGCCCTGAATGCCTCCCCCGGTGGCGCCGCCGACCTGTTGGCCGCCTGCCTGTTTATCGACCGCCTCGACGGAGCGTTGTGATGGAAACCTTATCCTTTGAATTCCCCGCCGGGCAGCCGCCAAAAGGCCGTGCACTGGTGGGTTGCGTCGGCTCGGGCGACCTGGAAGTGCTGCTGGAACCGGGTACGGCCGGCACGTTGACCATTCAGGTACAGACCTCGGTGAATGGCGCCGAACAACGCTGGCAGCACCTGTTCGAACGCATCTTCCAAGAACAGACACCACCCGCCCTGAACATTGATATCCACGACTTCGGCGCCACCCCCGGCGTGGTGCGTTTGCGCCTGGAGCAGGGTTTCGAGGAGATCGGCCATGACTGACTTGCTCGCTAAACACAGCTTCGTGGAACTGGGTGCGCGGCAGCGGGCCAAGGCCTTGTTGGATGCCGGCACCTTTCGCGAACTGATCGACCCGTTCCAGCGGGTCATGTCGCCCTGGCTCAGCCGCCAAGGTGTGGTGCCCCAGGCCGATGACGGGGTGGTGATCGCCAAGGGCAGCATCGGCGACTTGCCTGTGGTGATTGCAGCCATTGAGGGCAACTTCCAGGGCGGCAGCCTCGGTGAAGTGGGCGGCGCGAAAATCGCTGGCGCCCTGGAGTTGGCAGCGGAGGACAACCGCAAGGGCATCCCGACCCGCGCGGTGCTGCTCCTGGAAACCGGCGGCGTGCGCTTGCAGGAAGCCAACCTCGGCCTGGCCGCAATTGCCGATATACACGCGGCGATTGTCGACCTGCGCCAGTACCAGCCGGTGATCGGCGTGGTGGCGGGCAGCGTTGGCTGTTTCGGCGGCATGTCCATCGCGGCCGGGCTGTGCAGCTACCTCGTCGTGACCCGCGAAGCGCGCCTGGGCCTCAATGGCCCGCAGGTGATCGAACAGGAAGCCGGGTTGGAAGAATACGACTCCCGCGACCGTCCCTTTATCTGGAGCCTCACGGGTGGCGAGCAGCGCTTTAACAGTGGCCTGGCCGACCGTTACGTGGCCGACGATGTGGCGCAGATCCAACAGACGGTCAGCGCGTTGCTGCAGCAAGGCGTGCCCGCCCAACAACGCAGTCGCCAGGCTGATTATTACCTCACGCGCTTGGCCGAGTTGGACGCCGTACCGCAAATCGACCCGGCGACGGTGCGCGAGCTGTATCAAGGAGAACGCTCATGAGAGGTTTGCAGTGGTTCAACGCATTGAGCGCCGGCGCTCCACCTGTAGACGGTTTGCCCGCGTCGCTGAGGGTTGCCGACGGTGTATTGGGTGAGCAAAAGGTGCGCTTTGTCGCCGTGGTGACTGACGCGCAAAACCGCTTCCCTCGGGCGCGCAATGGCGAAGTCGGCCTGCTCGAAGGCTGGGGCCTGGCCAAGGCCGTCGATAAAGCCATCGCCCGCGGCGACAAGCGCCCGATCATCGCCATCGTCGATGTACCCAGCCAAGCCTACGGCCGTCGCGAAGAAGCCCTCGGCATCCATCAGGCGCTGGCCGCTGCCGCGGACAGCTATGCCCGCGCTCGCCTCGCCGGCCACCCGGTGATTGCGCTGCTGGTGGGCAAGGCCATGTCCGGTGCGTTCCTGGCCCACGGTTACCAAGCCAACCGCCTGATCGCCTTGCGCGATCCTGGTGTGATGGTGCACGCCATGGGCAAGGCCTCGGCTGCGCGGGTGACCCTGCGCAGTGTCGAAGAGCTGGAAGCCCTGGCCGCCAGCGTGCCGCCCATGGCCTATGACATCGACAGCTATGCCAGCCTCGGATTGCTGTGGGAGACCTTGTCGGTGAGCCAGATTGAACAACCGACAGCGGACGATGTGGTGCGGGTCAGTGAATGTCTGGTGAGTGCAATCAAGGACATTGGCACACCCGATTTGAGCGGACGCCTCGGCGCCACTAATCGCACCGCTTCCAGCCACGTGCGCGAGTTGTTGCGGGAGCAATGGTGAACGCGCACGACCTGCTCTGGGGCATGAGCCCGGCGCATCTGCCCATCGACGCACCGACCTGGGCGGTGGACGCGATCAGCGCCGGTCACCCGGTAGTGGTGCGTCGCGCGCTCGCCGAGCCGGGCCAGGTGGCGGTCGGCGTGCGTGGACGTTTGCGCGAACAGCGTTTTGCCGCCGTGATGCCGATTGCAGCGGTGCGTCGGCGTGTGGTGCCGGAGGCGTTGCGCGCCGTGATCTCGACGCGGGATTTACCTGCGTTGCAGGCATTGCAGCAGTTGCGCCCGGTGCTGGCCCAGACAAGCTGGGGCGTCAGCGGCAGTGCGGGTTTTGAATTGGCGACCGGCATTGAGGCGCTGCATGCTGAGAGTGATCTGGATTTGATCCTGCGCGCGCCTGAGCCGCTGGATCGCAATGACGCGCGGGCTCTTCTGGAACTACTGGATGAGGCGGTGTGCAGCGTAGACCTGCAATTGCAAACCCCGTTCGGCGCCGTCGCTTTGCGCGAGTGGGCCGGGCCATCCCGCCGCGTATTACTCAAAACCACCAGCGGTGCGCACCTTGTAATCGACCCCTGGCAGGTTGTGGCATGAGCAGCCTGCTGGTGTTTCCGGGGCAGGGTGCTCAGCGCATGGGCATGCTCCAGGCGCTGCCTGCCGACATCCTGGCCGAAGCCAGCGATGCCCTGGGCGAAGACGTGCGCCTGCTCGATTCCGCGCAAGCCCTGGCCAGTACCCGCGCCGTGCAACTGTGTCTGTTGATTGCCGGCGTTGCCCACGCCCGTCTGTTGGATCGCACCCCGGATTACGTGGCGGGCCTGTCCATCGGTGCCTATCCGGCTGCGGTCATCGCTGGTGCGCTGGATTTTCCCGATGCGGTAAAGCTTGTGAGCCTGCGCGGCCAACTGATGCAAAGCGCTTATCCACACGGCTACGGCATGACCGCGATCATCGGCGTGGAGTTATCCACCGTCGAAAACATCCTCGCCGACATCCACAGCCCCGAAACCCCGGTATACCTGGCCAATATCAACGCCGATAACCAGAGCGTGATCGCCGGCAGCGACGAGGCCATGAAGCGTGTTGCCGCGCGCATCAAGGGCAATGGCATCACCAAGTGCCTGGCCGTCAGTGTGCCGTCCCATTGCGCGCTGCTGGAGCAACCGGCCGAGGCCCTGGCACAGGCGTTTGTCCCGCTCAAGGCGCCGCGCATCACCTACCTGAGCAGCACCCGCGCGCGGCCGATCCACAATCCCGAACACCTTTGCGACGACCTGGCCTTCAACATGTGCCGCGTTGTCGACTGGCGCGGCACCGTGCAAAGCGCCTACGAGCGCGGCGTGCGCCTGCAAATCGAACTGCCCCCGGGCGCCGTGCTTACCGGCCTGTCACGCCGCGTGTTCGAACAAGGCACGGTGATCGCCTGTGAAGGCGCACGCCTGGATACCTTGCAGGCCCTGCTGGAAGAGGAGGAGCGCCGCCACCGATAAAGCACTACCCAAGGCTGTCGAATCACAAAAACAACAATTTCGATCGAGCACTTCGAGGACAACAACAATGATTATTTACGGTGTGGCATTGCTGGCGATCTGCACGCTTGCAGGTGTGATCATGGGCGACATGCTCGGCGTGTTGCTTGGCGTCAAATCCAACGTGGGCGGGGTGGGCATCGCCATGATCCTGCTGATCTGCGCCCGCCTGTGGATGCAAAAACGCGGCGGCATGACCAAGGAATGCGAGATGGGCGTCGGCTTTTGGGGCGCGATGTATATCCCTGTGGTGGTGGCGATGGCCGCGCAACAAAACGTCGTGACCGCCTTGCACGGCGGCCCGGTCGCGGTGCTGGCGGCCATTGGTTCGGTGGTGGTCTGTGGTTGCACCATTGCCTTGATCAGCCGTACCCACAAGGGCGAGCCTCTGCCCGCCGAAGAGCCGTTGATCCTGCCTGCGGGAGGTCGCTGATATGTGGGACCTCATCGAAAAAGGTTTGGAACATAACGGCCTGATCACCGCGTTTGCCTTTGTTGGCGTGGTGATGTGGATTTCTGTGGTGCTGTCCAAGCGCCTGACGTTCGGGCGTATCCATGGCTCGGCGATTGCCATCGTCATCGGCCTGATCCTGGCCTGGGTCGGCGGCACCATTACCGGCGGGCAAAAAGGCCTGGCGGACCTGGCGCTGTTCTCCGGTATCGGCCTCATGGGCGGCGCGATGCTGCGCGACTTCGCCATCGTTGCCACGGCGTTTGAGGTGCAAGCCACCGAAGCGCGCAAAGCCGGGATGATCGGTGTGATTGCGCTGCTGCTGGGCACGATCCTGCCGTTTATCGTCGGCGCCAGCATGGCCTGGGTGTTTGGCTATCGCGACGCGATCAGCATGACCACCATCGGCGCGGGTGCCGTGACCTACATCGTCGGCCCGGTGACCGGTGCGGCGATTGGCGCGACCTCGGATGTGATGGCGCTGTCCATCGCGACCGGGTTGATCAAGGCGATCCTGGTGATGGTCGGTACACCGGTGGCGGCGCGTTGGATGGGCTTGGATAACCCGCGTTCGGCGATGGTGTTTGGTGGCTTGGCCGGCACCGTGAGCGGCGTGACGGCTGGGCTGGCGGCAACGGACCGACGGTTGGTGCCTTATGGTGCATTGACGGCCACGTTCCACACCGGGCTTGGGTGTTTGCTTGGGCCTTCGCTGCTGTACTTCATTGTGCGTGGGTTGGTTGGCTAGCTTTGGAAGTTGTGTTGTCTGGTTTGGCCTCATGGGGGGCAAGCCCCCTCCCACATTTTGAATTGCGAACACATTCAAGTGTGGGAGGGGGCTTGCCCCCGATGGCTATCTCAAGCCTGCCGATTGGCGTACATCCGACACTCCGCCAACAACGCCAGCAAATTTGGGTCACGTTCCTTGGCTTTCAGAAACACCACGCCAATCTGCTGCTGCAACCGATACCTGGCTTGCAGCGGTATCAGCTTCACGCGGTTTTCATACACCGCTGCAATCCGTCCCGGCAACAACGCATAGCCCACGCCTGAGCTGACCATGCTCAACAGCGTGAAGATGTCATTGACCTGCATCGCCACCTTCGGCTCGAACCCCGCTTGCTTGAACACTCGGTTGCCATCCTGGTGGGTGGCGAAGCCTTGGGTGAGGGTAATGAAGGTCGCGTCGCGCACGTCGGCCAGGTCGATTTCGTGATCACGGTCGAAGGGTGAATCCGCTGGAGTGGCGAGGAAGATGTCGTCGGAGAACAGCGCGATCTGCTCGCAGTCGGGGTCGTTGGCCTGTTCATCGAGGGAGATCAGGATCGCGTCCACTTCCATGTTCTTGAGCTTGTAGAGCAGGTCGAAGTTGGAGCCCAGGATCAGGTCGATATTGAGCTCGCTGCGACGAATCTTCAGGCCCATGATCAGTTGCGGCACGGTCTTGACCGTCAGCGAATACAGCGAGCCCAACTTGAAGCGCTCGGCCGAGAAGCCGGCGGCTTCGCGGGTCAGGCGCACGCTGTCGACCACATCGGCCACCAGTTTCTGTGCGCGTTCTTCGAGGACGTAGGCGCTTTCCAGCGGGGTGAGGTTGCGGCCCTCGTGTTTGAACAGCGGGCAGCGCAGTGCATTCTCCAGCGAGTGGATGGCGCGGTGCACGCTGACATTGCTGGTTTGCAGTTCGGCAGCGGCGCGGGCCAGGTTGCCGGTGCGCATGAACGCCAGGAAGATTTCCAGCTTTTTGAGGGTGAATTCTTCGTCGATCAGCATGGCCGTGGGCTCTTGTTCGAATGCCCTCGATTGTGCCCGCAAAACCGCGCGGCGTCGCCGGAACGTCATGCGACGCTTGCACTCTTATGCCCAAGGCGGGAGGCTTGCCGCCAGCTGTTAACGGTTACAGGAGGTCGGTGACACATGTACCACGGGGAACGATTCAACGCCTGGAGCCATTTGCTCGGTGCAGTCGCGGCGTGTATTGGCGCCGTGTGGATGTTGGTGGTGGCGAGCCTGGATGGCAGCCCCTGGAAGATCGTCAGCGTGGCGATTTACGGCTTTACGTTGATGGTGCTGTACAGCGCGTCGACCGTGTACCACAGCGTGCAAGGTCGGCGAAAAGAGATCATGCAGAAGGTCGATCACTTTTCGATCTACCTGTTGATCGCCGGCAGCTACACGCCGTTTTGCCTGGTGACCCTGCGCGGCCCGTGGGGCTGGACGCTGTTTGGCATCGTGTGGGGGCTGGCGGTGATTGGCATCCTGCAAGAGATCAAGCCGCGCTCTGAGGCGCGCATCCTGTCCATTGTGATCTATGCGGTGATGGGTTGGATCGTGCTGGTGGCAGTCAAGCCGCTGATTGCCGCGCTGGGGACGGCGGGGTTTACCTGGCTGGCGGCGGGCGGGGTGTTGTACACCGTGGGCATCATTTTCTTTGCCCTGGAGGACCGCCTGCGGCATTCCCATGGGATCTGGCATCTGTTTGTGATCGGCGGCAGCCTGCTGCACTTTGTGGCGATCATGCATTACGTGCTTTGAATGAGAGGGGCGATGTCCTTAGAGGCGTCCCAACAACTCGCATGACCGCTTGCCCAAGATCTCCAGCAGATTGGCCAGCATATGCGGCGGCGGTCCGTCGGCGCGGGTCAGGGCATACAGGGTGATCGGCAGCGGCGGGGTGAGCGTGCGGATGCAAGTGGTGTCCGTCGAGGCGCCCAGCGCGGTGAACGGATCGATCACCGTTAACCCCGCGCCGGACTCCACCATCGCGCGCGCCAGCGAATAGGTTTGCACCGAGATCGTCACCCGGGGCGCAGGGTCGACATTCTCCAGGTAGCTGTCGAGTTTTGCCGCCAGCGGGTCGGCGCTGGACAGGCCAATCAGCGGCGCGCCCGCCAAGTCTGCCAATGGCAGGGGCTGATGCAGCTCAGTCTCCGGCCAATAGCCTTTGGACGCCAACGCCACCAGCACACCGTTGGCCAACACCTGGGTGGTCAACCCTGGATGGCCGGAGAAGTTGAGCGTCAGCGCCAGATCAATCTCGCGCATCAACAACTTTTGCACCAGTTCGCGGCTGTGGTCGCTGGACAGTTCACAGGCCATGTCCGGGTAGTCGCGCTTCCATTCCAGAATTGCCGGCGGCAGCAGCGACAGCGCCAGGGCGGGGGTTGCGCCGATGCGCACACTTTGCCCCGGCGCACGACGCAAGCTCTTGGCCAGACGCCGCACCCCTTGCAGGCTCGCGGTGACTTTCTCCACTTCACTCTCCAGCGCCAGTGCTTCCGGCGTGGGCTGCAACTTGCCGCGTACGCGCAGGAACAGTGGGAAGCCCAGTTGCAGCTCTGCGTGCTGCAACACTTTGGTTACCGCCGGCTGCGACACGTGCAGCAATTGCGCGGCGGCGCTGACGGAGCCGGTCTGGCGGATTGCCTGGAAGATTTCGATATGACGCAGGCGCATGGCAAGTCCATAACCTTTGTTTATAGGTGAGCCATCTTTATTCATTGTCGGCGGCCTGTCACCTGCCCCTACGCTTGAGCCTACTTAATCGACGGCGAGGGGGCGGGGATGGCCAGGCAGGTTTGCATCATTGGCGGTGGAGTCATTGGCTTGGCGAGTGCGTATGCGCTGGTGCGTGCCGGCCATGAAGTGACGGTAATCGACGCTCGCGACCGACTGGGCAGCGAAACCAGTTTCGCCAACGGCGGGCAACTGTCCTACCGCTATGTCGCGCCGTTGGCTGATGCCGGAGTGCCGCTGCAAGCGCTTGGCTGGCTGGTGCGCGGTGACTCTCCGTTGAAATTGCGCCCACGCCTCGATCCCCAGCAATGGCGTTGGATGGCGGCGTTTATCGGCGCATGCCGAGGTTCGGTGAATAAGCGTAATGCGGAGCACCTGCTGCGCTTGGCCTCCTTGAGCCAACGCACGTTGCAGCAATGGCGCGAGGATGACCACCTGGACGGTTTCGACTGGCGGCGCAATGGCAAGCTGGTGACTTTCCGCGATAGCCGTTCATTCGCGCATGCGCGCAGCAAGGTCACGGATATTTTGCAGCAGCAGGTATGGTCCGCCGCCGATTGCGCGCGGCTGGAGCCTGCGCTGGCGGGCGATGGGTTTGTCGGCGGCATCTACACGCCGAACGAGGAAGTCGCGGACTGTCACGCGTTCTGCCAACGATTGGCGGCGCGGCTTGAGGCCTCTGGGCGCTGCCGATTTTTGCTGGGGCGCAAGGTGACCGGGATTCGTCACGCGGACGGCGCGGTACAAACCATCGAATTGGCGGATGAAGTGATGCCGGTCCAGCACCTGGTATTGGCCGCGGGGTATCGCAGCGCCGAGTTGGGGTTGCCGGGGCTTTCGCTGCCGCTGTATCCGCTGAAGGGCTACAGCCTGAGCGTGCCGATTGGCCCGCAGCACCAGGCGCCGAATGTGAGCATCACCGACTACGACCGCAAGATCGTCTACGCGCGCATCGGCGAACAACTGCGGGTGGCGGCGATGGTGGATATCGTCGGTTTCGACGCGGGCCTGGAGCCCAAGCGTTTGGCCCTGATCAAGCGCCAGGCGGTCGAGACGTTCCCTCTGGGTGGCGACTATGCCCGTGCGGTCGAATGGGCCGGCATGCGCCCGGCCACGCCTACCGGTGTGCCGCTGATTGGCGCCAGCGTTTATCGCAACCTGTGGCTGAACCTGGGCCACGGCGCCCTGGGGTTTACCCTGGCATGCGGCAGCGGCCAACTGTTGGCCGAGCTGATCGGTCGGCACGCCCTTTCCATTGATATGCAGGGCCTGACGCCCCGCGCCGCTTGAGGATGTAACCATGACCATCAATCGAATCAGCAGCAACGAGCGTCTTTCTGGTGCCGTGACTTTCAAGGACTTGGTGTTCTTGTCGGGTCAGGTACCGGGCGACGGTCAGGATGTCGCGACACAAACCCGAGAAGTGCTGGCCAAAATCGACGGGTTGCTGGCCCAGGCGGGCAGCGACAAGGACCATCTGCTCAATGCGACCATTTACCTCAAAGACATCGGCACCGGTTTTGCGCCGATGAACGAGGTGTGGTCGGCGTGGCTGTCGCCGGGGATGGCGCCCACGCGAACCACCCTGCAGGCGGAGCTGGCGCGACCGAGTGTGTTGGTGGAAATCAGTGTCATCGCTGTACGTAAATAACCAACGGAGCAGAACAATGAAAAAAATCCTGTTGACCGGTTGTACCGTGGGGCTGTTGTTAGGGGCTCAGGTTCAGGCAAATGAACCGGCGCTGAACGGCACGTTGAGCAAGATCGCCAACGCCAAGTCCATCACCCTGGGCTATCGCGATGCGTCGGTGCCGTTTTCCTATGTGGGGGATCACAGCGGCAAACCCATGGGTTATTCGGTGGACCTGTCGAGCAAGATTGTCGAGCGCATCCAGCAGAAAACCGGAGTGGCCGACCTCAAGGTGAAGTACAACCTCGTGACGTCCCAGACGCGAATTCCGCTGGTGCAGAACGGCACCGTTGACTTGGAATGCGGTTCCACCGGAGTGACCGCCGAGCGCCAGAAGCAGGTGGCATTTTCCTATGGGTTTATTTATGTGAAAGGCCAGTTGCTGACGGCTAAAGACAGCGGCATCAAAGGCTTCACCGACCTTGCCGGCAAGAACGTGGTGACCACCGCCGGCACCACCAACGAACGTTTTCTCAAGAGCTACAACGCCGAGCACAAAACCAATATGTTCGTGATCAGCGCAAAGGATCATGGCGAAGCGTTCAAGATGCTGGAGACGGGCCGCGCCGTGGCGTTTTATATGGACGACGCGCTCCTCTACGGCGAACGCGCCAAAGCCAAGGACCCGCACAAATGGGTGGTGGTGGGCGAGGAGCAGTCGCGGGAGATCTACAGCTGCATGGTGCGCAAGGACGATCCGCAGTTTCTTGCGGTGGTCAACGAGACCCTCGGCGACCTGTACCGCTCGGGGGAGATCAACGGGATTTACCAGCGCTGGTTTGAACAGCCGATTCCGCCCAAGGGCTTGAACCTGGAATTCCCGATGACCAGCGAGTTGAAGGCGATTATTGCCAAGCCGGTGAGTGATCCGGTGGAGTAAGAAGGGGTAACCGAATCTAAATGTGGGAGGGAGCAAGTCCCTCCCGCATTACGATCGTTTTTGCAGCTGTGGACTAGAAGTCGCCCCAGAGTTGTTGGGCGACGGCCAGCGCTACCACTGGCGCGGTCTCGGTACGTAGCACCCGTGGGCCGAGACGGGCGGCATGGAAGCCGGCCGCTTGGGCGGTGTCGACTTCATTGTCAGTCAACCCGCCTTCCGGCCCGATCAGAAACGCCAGGCTCGCAGGCTTGGCATGGCTGACCATCGGCTCTGCCACCGGGTGCAGCACCAGCTTCAGATCCGCCTCGACCTGCTTCAGCCAGTCCGCCAGCAACAGCGGTGGGTGAATCACCGGCACCGTCGAACGCCCGCATTGCTCGCACGCACTGATCGCCACCTGGCGCCAGTGCAGCAGGCGTTTGTCAGCGCGCTCGTCCTTGAGTCGCACTTCGCAGCGGTCGCTGAAAATCGGGGTGATTTCGTTGACCCCCAGTTCAGTGGCTTTCTGGATTGCCCAATCCATGCGCTCGCCCCGGGACAGGCCCTGGCCAAGGTGGATGTGCAGCGGCGATTCGGTCTGGCCCGTGAAGCTTTCGGTGAGTTGTACGGTGACGCGTTTTTTCCCGACCTCCAGCAATGTGCCGCGAAACTCCAGGCCGGAGCCGTCGAACAATTGCACGGCGTCGCCCTCGACCATGCGTAGCACTCGGCTGATGTAATGCGCCTGGGCTTCTGGCAGTTCATGGTCACCGAGGCTCAGCGGGGTGTCGGTGAAAAAGCGGGACAGTCTCATGTCTGTTCTCTGAAGAATTTAGGTAGGAACCATCAGCCCGGGTCGCGAAAGCCTGGGTGGAAGTCTTTTGGCACGGCGACGCTGACCTTGCTATTGGTCGCGATATCGATGCCTTCGCTGGCAACGGTGGCGAGGAAGTCGATCTGCTCCGGCGTAATCACATACGGCGGCAGGAAATACACCACGCTGCCCAATGGCCGCAGCAGCGCACCACGTTCCAGGGCATGCTCGAACACCTTCAAACCACGGCGCTCCTGCCACGGATAGGCGGTTTTGGTGGCCTTGTCCTGGACCATTTCGATGGCCAATACCATGCCGGTCTGGCGCACTTCCGACACATGGGGATGATCGACCAGGTGGGCAGTGGCGGTTGCCATACGCTGGGCCAGGGCCTTGTTGTTTTCGATGACGTTGTCTTCTTCGAATATATCCAGGGTCGCCAGGGCCGCTGCGCACGCCAGCGGGTTGCCGGTGTAGCTATGGGAATGCAGGAACGCGCGCAGGGTCGGGTAGTCGTCGTAGAAGGCGTCGTAGACATCATCTGTGGTGACCACCGCCGCCAACGGCAGGTAACCGCCGGTGAGGGCCTTGGACAAGCACAGGAAGTCCGGACGGATGCCGGCCTGTTCACAGGCGAACATCGTGCCGGTACGGCCGAAGCCCACGGCGATTTCGTCGTGGATCAGGTGCACGCCGTAGCGGTCGCAGGCTTCGCGCAGCAGCTTCAGATACACCGGGTGGTACATGCGCATGCCGCCAGCGCCCTGGATCAGCGGCTCGACGATCACGGCGGCGACGGTGTCATGGTTGTCGGCCAGGGTCTGTTCCATGGCCAGGAACATAGTGCGCGAGTGCTCTTCCCAGCTCATGCCCTCGGGGCGCAGGTAGCAGTCCGGGCTTGGCACCTTAATGGTGTCGAGCAGCAGCGCCTTGTAGGTTTCGGTAAACAGCGGCACGTCGCCCACTGACATCGCGGCGATGGTTTCGCCGTGGTAACTGTTGGTCAGGGTGACGAAGCGCTTTTTGTTCGGCAAACCGCGGTTGAGCCAATAGTGGAAGCTCATCTTCAGCGCAACTTCGATGCACGACGAACCGTTATCGGCATAGAAGCAGCGGGTCAGGCCTTCGGGGGTCATCGCGACCAGGCGTTCGGACAGTTCGATCACCGGCTGGTGGCTGAAGCCGGCGAGGATCACGTGTTCCAGTTGGTCGACCTGGTCCTTGATGCGTTGGTTGATGCGTGGGTTGGCGTGGCCGAACACGTTGACCCACCAGGAGCTGACAGCGTCGAGGTAGCGCTTGCCTTCGAAGTCTTCCAGCCAGACGCCTTCCCCGCGCTTGATCGGGATCAGCGGCAGCTGCTGGTGGTCTTTCATCTGGGTGCAGGGATGCCACAGCACGGCGAGGTCGCGTTGCATCCACTGGTTGTTCAAGCCCATCGGTGATCTCCTCGAAGCGGTCCTGCGAACGGCGCAGGCGAAACAATCGCGCAAGCCTATGCAATGGAGGCCTGGGTCACAAGCCATTGTGGGGAATTCGGAGTAAACGCGGGACGGACTGTCACGTTTGTTAGGGATAGTCCTTAATCCTTGGTTAACTTATTGTGCATACGCTCTAGATCGTATTTCTCGATATTTCAAAGCAAAATTTTCCGCTTTAATTCGATAGGTAAATCGCTAGTCTTGGGCGCAGCTCTTACGGGATTAAGTACATGCAGCTACGTAACTCACCGGCCCGTTATGGCTGGGTCAGTATGATTTTGCACTGGGGTGTGGCCCTGGTTGTGTTCGGTCTGTTCGCCCTGGGTTTGTGGATGGTTGGGCTCGACTACTACAGCGCCTGGCGCAAAGACGCGCCGGACCTGCACAAGAGCATTGGCATCACGCTGTTCGCCATCATGCTGGTGCGTATCGTCTGGCGCCTGATCAGCCCGCCACCACCGCCGTTGGCCAGTTACAGCCGCTTGACCCGCATCGGTGCCGCGTTCGGCCACGCGTTCCTTTATCTCGGGCTGTTTGCCGTGATGATTGCCGGATACCTGATTTCCACCGCCGATGGTGTCGGTATCCCGGTGTTTGGCCTGTTTGAAATTCCTGCCGTGGTTTCCGGTCTACCGGACCAGGCAGACAACGCGGGCTTGGTGCATTTGTACCTGGCCTGGGTGCTCGTGGTTTTCGCCGGCTTGCACGGCGTGGCTGCGTTGAAACACCACTTTATCGATCGTGATGCGACCCTCACGCGAATGCTGGGGCGCAAAGCCTGATGTTCAACCTCGACTCACAAGGAATATAAAGCATGTTGAAGAAGACCCTCGCCGCTCTGGCAATCGGTACAGCGCTGCTGTCTGCAGGTCAGGTGATGGCCGCTGACTACAAAATCGACAAGGAAGGCCAACACGCCTTCATCGACTGGAAAATCAGCCACCTGGGCTACAGCTACATCCACGGTACCTTCAAGGACTGGGATGGTACGTTCAGCTGGGATTCCGCCAAGCCTGAAGCCAGCAAAATCGCCGTCGACGTGAAAACCGCCAGCCTGTGGTCCAACCACGCTGAGCGTGACAAGCACATCGCCAGCAAGGATTTCCTGGACGTTGCCAAGTTTGCTGACGCCAAGTTCGTATCTACCGCTGTTAAATCCACCGGCGAAAAAACTGCTGACGTGACCGGCGACCTGACGTTCCACGGCGTGACCAAGCCTGTGACCTTCAAGGCTACCTTCAACGGTGAAGGCAAGGATCCATGGGGCGGCGAGCGTGCGGGCTTCAACGCCACCACTACGCTGGACCTGAACGACTTTGGCATCAAAGGCCCGGGCCCGTCTTCGCAGACTGTTAACCTGGACATCTCGCTGGAAGGTGTTAAGCAGAAGTAATTTCTGCCCACAGCAGGGCTCATTCGTTTTTGTTGAGTCCAAAAAAAATGCCCCGTCTCGAAAGAGGCGGGGCATTTTTTATGGAGCTTTGAAACTCAGCGGTTGCGAGTCAGCAGCGCTGGTTTTTCACCACGAGGACGGCCTGGCAGTTGATCCAACTGCTCAGGTGTCGGGAAGCGGTCAGCTTTCGACTCCTTGTGGATGATCTTCGGCGCTGGGCCACCGCGCGGGTTTTGCACGGCTGGCTCGGACGAACGAGGCTGGTCGTCACGGGCTGGGCGGCGGTTGTTGCTGCGCGAATCTTCGCGGCGGGCCTGGCCGTCACGCGGTGCACCGCTACGCGGGCCGCTGCGTTTGGCAGGCGGGGTGCCGGTGGTGCCGCCGCTGCTGTTGCGCGGACCGTTCTGGCGTGCGCCCTGTGGCTGGCCGCCGCGGGGTGCGCCAGTGCCTGCGCCGGCGCCCTGTGCTGGGGCACCTGGACGACGGCCACGGCCTTGGGCCGGTTTGGCCTGTGGCACGTAGTCGACGCGGTTACCGAAGTTATCCACGTCGTCGTCGAGGAACTCGTCCGGGGCACGGTCGGCTGCAGCGCGCGGCGGTTGGCTCGGCTGACGCTGTTCGCGGGCCGGGGTACCTTCACGAGGCTTCTGCTCGCGGGCTGGGCGTTCGCCACGGCCGTTGGTTGGCGCTTTTTCCTTGCCGCCTTTGTCTTTGCCTTTGTCGCGACGACCACCGCCACCACCGCCGCCGTTCGGGCCATCGCCCTTCGGACCGCGTGGGTTGCGTGGGTTACGCACGTCAGGACGTTCGCGCACTTCAGGCTTTTCGGCCTCTACAGCGCTGGCATCAAAGCCCATCAGGTCGCCGTCGGCGATTTTCTGCTTGGTCATGCGCTCGATGCTTTTCAGCAGTTTTTCTTCGTCCGGTGCAACCAGGGAAATGGCTTCACCCGAACGACCGGCACGGCCAGTACGGCCGATACGGTGCACATAGTCTTCGTCGACGTTTGGCAGCTCGAAGTTGACCACGTGTGGCAACTGGTCGATATCCAGGCCGCGTGCGGCGATATCGGTCGCTACCAGGATGCGTACGCTGCCAGCCTTGAAGTCAGCCAGGGCTTTGGTGCGCGCGTTCTGGCTCTTGTTCCCATGGATGGCGACGGCGGTGAGGCCGTGCTTGTCCAGGTATTCAGCCAGGCGGTTGGCGCCGTGTTTGGTACGGGTGAACACCAGCACCTGCTCCCACGCACCGTGGGTGATCAGGTGGGCCAGCAGCGAGCGCTTGTGGCTGGCGGCCAAGCGGAAGACGCGTTGCTCGATACGCTCGACCGTGGTGTTCGGCGGCGTGACTTCGATGCGCTCCGGGTTGTGCAGTAGCTTGCCGGCCAGGGCGGTGATGTCTTGGGAGAACGTTGCCGAGAACAGCAGGTTCTGACGTTTGGCCGGCAGGCGGGCGAGGACTTTTTTCACGTCATGGACAAAGCCCATGTCGAGCATGCGGTCGGCTTCGTCCAGCACGAGGATTTCCACGTGGGACAAATCGACGCTGCCTTGGCCGCACAGGTCGAGCAAGCGACCAGGGCATGCCACCAGCACGTCAACACCACGGGACATGGCCTGAACCTGTGGGTTCATGCCGACGCCGCCGAAGATGCAGGCGCTGACGAACTTCAAGTCGCGGGCATACAGCTTGAAGCTGTCGTGCACTTGGGCGGCGAGTTCGCGGGTAGGGGTCAGAACCAGTACGCGTGGTTGGCGCGGGCCGTGACGCTGGGATTTGTCCGGGTGACCATTGGGGAACAACCGCTCCAGAATCGGGAGGGCGAAGCCGCCGGTTTTACCAGTACCTGTCTGAGCCGCAACCATCAGGTCGCGACCTTGCAACACGGCGGGAATGGCCCGCTGTTGCACCGGAGTAGGCTCGGTATAGCCCGCTGCCTCGATGGCGCGGACTAAAGCCTCGGAGAGACCGAGGGAAGCAAAGGACATGAGTAATCCTGTTTTAGTTAGGGCTTGGCCCAAAGGGATAATCTTGCCGGGCGTGAATGGCGCTTAGGGGAGCGCAATCCCGTCCGGTCCTGCTGCGTCTGGCGGGCACTCCACCGGCTCGCGCGGGCTGAAAGCTGCGCAGTAGCGGGGTTGGGTGCCTTTTTCAAGACCTCAGCGGCCGGGCGTAAGCCTGGCGGGAAGGCCGGAGTATAGCAGAGCAATCACGGTGCGCCGCTTTCCTGCTGCTCAACGGTGTGTCCGGACGCCGTAATCGCTTCGAATCCACCATATTTGGCGCTCAATGCCGTGTAGGCCGGCTCCTGCTTGAAGCGTTTGAGCTCGGCGGCAAAGCGTTGCACCAGCAGGTCCATGCCTGCGCCACGACGTACGGCGAGGTACTGCTGCTGGCGGCTGACGACAACGGGGGCCTGGCTGACCTTGCCTTCCAGGCCCAGTGTCTTGATCACGTGCTGGCCAACCCGGCGGTCGGTGATCACAAGGTCGATGCGCCCCAGCAGTAATTTGCCGAAGTTGGCTTCATGGCTGGGGGCCGGCTCGCGGTTGAATAAGGTGGAGTCGCTGAAGGGTAATCCGTACAGGTAGCCTGGCGACGTGCCGACTGTGAGGCCACGCAAGTCGTCGAGGCTTTGGACCGGATGCGGACGGTCGTTGGCGTAGAACATTACGAACTCCACTTCCGACAGCGGTTCGCTGGGGTACAGCAGCAGGGCGTCGCGGTCGTGGCTGTGGAAAATATCCAGCGCGCCATCGGCATGGCCTTGATCAAGCATGGCCAGACAGCGCTTCCAGGGCAGGAACTGCCATTGCACTTCGACCCCCAGGCGCTGGAATACGATCACCGTCGTTTCGTAATCCAGCCCGTGCATGGCGCCGTCTTCTTCATACACATAAGGCGCCCAGGGCTCGGTGACAATGCGCAGTTTCTCGCCGTAAGCGGCCAGGCTCAGGCAAGTGAAAAACGCGGCGATCAACAGCTTCAGAATGACAGGCATGCCCTGAGGTTACGACGCCCGTGCGTTAAAGAGAAGCTCTGGCTTAAGCTTCTGCGGGCCGCTCTATTTTGTGGGCGAGGTCATCAGGTGTTCATAGATGGCTGCGCGTCGCTCCCCCAGAATCAGGCGCACCACGGGGTTGGCGAACCAGTGTTCGAGTTGGTGTGCGTCCACCGGGCATTTCTGGCGTTCTTCCTGGTTTTGAAGGGCTTTTTCCCACCAAACTGGGCCGCAGGCCTTGTCGAATTCATTTTCGTGCTCGTAGCAGCCGTAGAGAATCTCACGGATGAACTGCTGCTTGCGCTTGGGCAGCGCCAGGGTGATCAGTTTGTACATCAGGCGCTGCAAGCGTGGTGGGCGGGGCAGGTGGGCGGAGACCTTGCGTGTATCGGCCAGGGCCTGGGTGCAGAGAGGGTCGGCGGCATGCTTGGTTACCCACGCCTTGACCTTGGCCCGGAACAACTGCTTGCGGCTCCAATAGTGATGGATCAGGTCCGGGCACTGGCGCACGTTGAGCGTGCGGTACGCGGCTACTGACAGGCAGAACTCTTCGAGGGTGTAGGCGCCGTGGGCCATGGGGAACAGCTCATCCATCAACTCGATCGAACGGTCCAGAATGTGCGCGTCTTGCCGGGTCAAGCCCATCACGCCTGAGTTGAGCAGCCACATATCATCGTCGGCGAGGCCTTTGTCGGCCAGGTATTTGGCCAGGGCTTCATACAGTACGCTTTCGCGGTTGTCGCCATACTTGGCCTGGAAGGCGTTGCACAGCACGGTGCCCGGTGTTACGCGCTCGAACAATGCCATGGGCGAGTCGTGGAAAAATGTATCGGTGTCGATCAGCAGCGCCAGTTCCGCCGTTTCCAGCACCTGACGCAACAGCACATGTTTGGTACGGAAATGGTAGCCGTGGGGTTCGCTCCAGCGTTGTCGCGTGGCGCTGTCCAATGTGTGGACCTGTACTGGCAAGCCACGGTACGGGGCCGGGTTGTCGCTGAACACTTGGATGTCTAACGGCATATCCTGAGGCCCGCCCAGTTGGGCAACGGCACTGGCGATGCTGAATACGGCTTCCTGATGGTAGGTCTCGGCGCCGAATACCAGGTAAATCAGCTGGGGGCGAGGAGTCGGGGACGCTGTATTCATTTACTGCTGGCTTCCTTTCCGGGGACATGTAGACGAAAAAAGCCCCCGTGATAACGAGGGCCGGGAACAGCTATTAAACCGGCTTAGCGTGGCAGTTTAAGGTTGTTCCAGATAGCGAGGCTCGGCTCAGCCTGGTTCAGGGTATAGAAGTGCAACCCTGGCGCGCCACCTTGTAACAAACGTTCACACATTTCGCTGATGACCTGTTCGCCGAACGCCTGGATGCTCTTGACGTCGTCGCCATAGGCTTCCAGTTGTTTGCGCACCCAGCGTGGGATTTCGGCACCGCAGGCGTCCGAGAAACGTGCCAGCTTGCTGTAGTTGGTGATCGGCATGATGCCCGGCACGATCGGGATGTTCACACCCATGGCCCGTACGCGCTCGACGAAATAGAAGTAGCTGTCGGCGTTGAAGAAGTACTGAGTGATCGCGCTGTCGGCGCCCGCGTTTGCCTTGCGTACGAAGTTCTGCAGATCGTCTTCGAAATTGCGCGCCTGAGGATGCATCTCCGGATAAGCCGCCACTTCGATATGGAAGTGATCGCCGCTTTCTTCACGTATGAAGCTCACCAGGTCATTGGCGTAGCGCAGCTCACCGCTGGCCATGCCCATGCCGGAGGGCAAGTCGCCGCGTAGGGCGACGATGCGCTGAATGCCGGCTTGTTTGTATTGGGTCAGCAGGCCGCGCAGGTCGTCCTTGCTGTCGCCCACGCACGACAAGTGCGGCGCGGCGGGAACTTTGACTTCGCTTTCCAGCTGCAACACGGTGTTGATCGTGCGATCACGGGTCGAGCCGCCAGCGCCGTAGGTGCAGGAGAAGAAGTCGGGGTTGTAGCTTGCCAACTGTTTGGCAGTCGCCATCAGTTTTTCATGCCCAGCATCGGTCTTGGTGGGAAAGAACTCGAAGCTGTAGCGACGGTCTTGGGACATGGTCATACCCTTTGAAACTCAGAAGCCGGAGTGTGTACACCGCCAATGTGGGAGCGGGCTTGCTCGCGAATGCGGTATGTCAGTGAAGAATAAGTTGACTGAAACACCGCATTCGCGAGCAAGCCCGCTCCCACATAAAGCCCGCTCCCCTTAAGATAGAGAGCGGGCACAGGCAAATCAGTAGCGGTAAGCGTGCGGCTTGAACGGGCCTTCGACGGTCACGCCGATGTAGTCGGCCTGGGTCTTGGTCAGTTGAGTCACTACGCCGCCGAAGCCGCGGACCATTTCCAGGGCCACTTCTTCGTCGAGTTTCTTCGGCAGTACTTCCACGGTCAGGCGCTCGGCTTTCTGGGCTGGCGACAGGTCGGCGTACTTCTGGCCGAACAGGAAGATCTGGGCCAGTACCTGGTTGGCGAATGAACCATCCATGATGCGGCTCGGGTGGCCGGTTGCGTTGCCCAGGTTAACCAGACGGCCTTCGGCCAGCAGGATCAGGTAGTCATCGTTCTGCGGGTCGAAATCGCCAGCGCCGGTACGGTGAACCTTGTGTACCTGCGGCTTCACTTCTTCCCATGCCCAGTTCTTGCGCATGAAAGCGGTGTCGATCTCGTTGTCGAAGTGACCGATGTTGCAGACAACGGCGCGCTTCTTCAGGGCTTTGAGCATGTTCGCGTCGCAAACATTCACGTTACCGGTGGTGGTCACGATCAGGTCGATCTTGCCCAGCAGGGCTTTGTCGATGCTCGCTTCGGTGCCGTCATTGACGCCGTCGATGAACGGCGAAACCACTTCGAAACCGTCCATGCAGGCTTGCATGGCGCAGATCGGGTCGACTTCGGAGACCTTAACGATCATGCCTTCCTGGCGCAGGGACTGGGAAGAACCCTTACCCACGTCACCGTAGCCGATCACCAGGGCTTGCTTGCCCGACAGCAGGTGGTCGGTGCCGCGCTTGATGGCGTCGTTCAGGCTGTGACGGCAGCCGTACTTGTTGTCGTTCTTGCTCTTGGTCACCGAGTCGTTGACGTTGATGGCCGGGATCTTCAGCTCGCCCTTGGCCAGCATGTCCAGCAGGCGGTGTACGCCGGTGGTGGTTTCTTCGGTGACGCCGTGGACACGGTCCAGGATCGCCGGGTATTTCTTGTGCAGCAGCTCGGTCAGGTCGCCGCCGTCGTCGAGGATCATGTTGGCATCCCAAGGCGCGCCATCTTTGAGGATGGTTTGCTCCAGGCACCACTCGTACTCTTCTTCGGTCTCGCCTTTCCAGGCATAAACCGCGATACCGGCAGCGGCGATAGCGGCGGCGGCCTGGTCTTGAGTCGAGAAGATATTGCAGGACGACCAGCGTACTTCGGCACCCAGGGCAACCAGGGTTTCGATCAGCACGGCAGTCTGGATGGTCATGTGGATGCAGCCGAGGATCTTCGCGCCTTTGAGTGGTTGCTCAGCGGCGTACTTGCGGCGCAGACCCATCAGGGCTGGCATTTCGGATTCGGCGATAAAGGTTTCGCGACGGCCCCAGGCAGCGAGGGACATGTCGGCGACTTTGTAGTCGGTGAAATCTGCAGGCGTGTTGACAGCGCTCATGAAGAGCCTCCATTCGTAGTGTGCGAATGGGCGCCGTTGTGCGTTTAGTATCAGGCCAGGGGAATCAGGCCGGACAACGCCCCATCCGAGCCTGACAGGCCTAGCCTGCTGCAGCGCCCCTCGGACAGGTGGCGGGAGAACGGTATCAATCGAAGATGACCGTTTTGAAACGGGGGCGATTATAGCCGTGTGCGCCAGACTTCCCAAGCCTTTCTGTCGGCGGCATGAAGATCGTTCATGGGCTTGATAGGCAATGGCTCATAGAGCTTGGGCCTGGGCTCTGCCATGATGTCGCCCATCATTCGGCAAGACGCTTTGGAGTGACCATGAACTTCCACACCCGCAAATGGGTAAAACCTGAAGACCTCAACCCCAACGGCACCCTGTTCGGTGGCAGCCTGCTGCGCTGGATCGACGAAGAAGCAGCCATCTACGCCATTGTTCAACTGGGCAACCAACGGGTGGTGACCAAGTACATCTCCGAAATCAACTTCGTCAGTGCCTCGCGCCAGGGCGACATCATCGAACTGGGCATCACCGCCACCGAGTTCGGCCGCACCTCCATCACCTTGACCTGTGAAGTGCGCAACAAGATCACCCGCAAGAGCATCCTCACGGTTGAGAAAATGGTCTTCGTCAACCTCGGCGAAGACGGATTGCCGGCGCCTCACGGGCGTACCGAGATCAAGTACGTCAAAGACCAGTTCCAGGACGACGGCGTCAGCGAATAATCCTGCGTCGGACCAGTGAACGCTATTGATCGGCCATAGGTCGTACCTGAACACCGCCCCCCCGTTCAGGTATCGCCATGGCCACGCAACAAGACGGCAAGACCCCCAACTTATCCCAGGAAGAGCAACAGGACGTTGACGACAACCAGCCGCCCCGCGCGGCGGTCCTGCATGAAATTATCCGCACCCAGGGAGATCAGGAGCTGGAGCGCAGTGTTGCCGCTTTGTGGTGGTCGGCACTGGCGGCCGGACTGACCATGGGCCTGTCGCTGATGGCCATGGGATTGCTCAATTCACGTCTTCCCGAGGGTGAAGCCTTCAAGGTGATTGCCAGCTTCGGCTACTGCGCGGGATTCCTCGCGGTAATCCTTGCGCGGCAGCAACTGTTCACCGAAAACACCCTGACCGCGGTGCTGCCGGTGATGAGCAAGCCGACCTTTGGCAATGCCGGGCGCCTGTTACGGCTGTGGTCGGTGGTGCTGGTGGGTAATCTTTGCGGCACCCTGTTGGTGGCGTATGTGATGCTGCACTTGCCGATCTTCGACACAAAGACCGACCAGGCCTTCCTGGAAATCGGGCGCAAGATCATGGAGAACGACACCGGCCAGATGTTTGCCAAAGGCATCGTCTCCGGCTGGATGATCGCCACCATGGTGTGGATGATCCCGTCGATGGAAAGCGCCAAGATGTGGATCATCATCCTGATCACCTACCTGATGGCGCTGGGGGATTTCACCCATATCGTGGTGGGGTCTGCGGAAGTGTCTTATCTGGTATTCGCCGGCGAGTTGCCGTGGAAGGATTTCTGGCTGGTGTTTGCCGGCCCGACTCTGGCCGGCAACATCATCGGTGGCAGCTTTATCTTTGCCTTGATCAGCCATGCGCAGATTCGCAGTGAAGGCAGCTTGCCGGGTAAGAAGGCTGCGGACCCAAGGCATCCGCAACCTATCGACAAGGATCAGTGAGCGTCAGGCGTGGCCTGGGGGTCGTCCCGGGTCACGCGTTTGACCAGTTTGCCGATGCTCAAACCCTGCAGCAGGATCGACGACAGCACCACGATGTAGGTGATGCTCAGCAGCAGATCGCGCTCCGGCCCCAGTGGCAGGGCCAGCGCCAGTGCCACCGAAACCCCGCCGCGCAAGCCGCCCCAGGTGAGGATACGGATGGTGCCGCGCGGCACGGTACGCCAGCGGCGCAGCAGCAGGATCGCCGGGGCCACAGTTAGCAGGCGTGAGAGCAGGATCGCCACTGCCAGCAAACTGGCCGCGAATACGTGCAGCCAATTGAACGGCAACAGCAGCAATTCCATGCCGATCAGCGCAAACAGCAGAGCGTTGAGCATGTCGTCGAGCAATTCCCAGAAACCGTCCAGGTAGCGACGGGTCATGTCGTTCATCGCCAGCTTGCGCCCGAGGTTACCGATGATCAGCCCGGCCACCACCATCGCAATCGGGGCGGAGACGTGCAGCTCGGTGGCCATCGCTGAGCCGCCGATCACAAGGGCGAGGGTCAGCATGACTTCGATCTGGTGCTGTTCGATGCTCTTGATCATCAGGTAGACCAGATAGCCGATCAGCCCCCCGAACGCCACGCCGCCAACGGCTTCATGGACAAACAACATGGCTGTGGCGCCCACGGTAGGCGTCTCGCCCAATTGTGCGATGCCCAGCAGCACGGTAAATACCACCACCGCTGTACCGTCGTTGAACAGCGACTCGCCGACGATGGTGGTTTTCAGCGGTTTCGACGCATTGGCGGTTCGCAATACACCGAGTACCGCAATCGGGTCCGTGGGTGAGATGAGTGCGCCGAACAGCAAGCAGTAGAGGAAGCTCACGTGCCAGCCGAACAGGGCAAAAATGTAGTACGCCAGACTGCCGATCACTACGGTAGCGATCAACACGCCGAAGGTTGCCAGCAGGCCGATGGGCCAGCGGTAGCTGCGCAGATCGTTGAGGTTGACGTGCAAGGCGCCGGCGAACAGCAGGAATGACAGCATCCAGTTCATCAGCAAGTCGCCGAAGTCGATCTGGCCGATCAGTTGCTGGATACGCTCCTCAAGGCCTGGGTAGCCGAGCACGCTCAAGCCTTGCAGGATCAGGGAAAATAGCAGGGCTGTGACCATCACCCCGATGGTGGGCGGCAGTCCGATAAAACGGAAGTTCACATAGGTGAGCAGGGTGGTGAGGCAAATGAAGGCGGCGACAAGTTCAAGCATCCGGGGTCCTTGGAGTGGGAAAGATCAGTCATGAGTGGGTGGATGGACCGCCGCAGCGGCCTGAGGTTGCAGGCAGGGCGCAAAACACCGGTAGAACCTTTTGGCGTGTGGCGGCTCATAGCGGTGGGTGCGGCTTGCCAGAATTGGTGCTAAAACTCTAATTTCTGTTTCAAATTAAAAATAGAAAACTAAAAGGGAATCAGTGATGACGGTAGCTTTCTGGTGTGTGTTGATCGCAATTTTCTTGCCCTACCTGTGCACAGGGTTGGCCAAGTTCAGTCAGGGCAAGTTCGGGCCTCGGCAGAACCATGACCCTCGCGCTTTTCTGGAGACTCTCGATGGGTTCGCTCGGCGCGCCCACAACGCCCAGCTCAACAGCTTTGAAGTCACCCCGGCATTTGCGGCGGCGGTGATTATCGCGCACCTGGCGGGTACGGCCGAACTGGTGACCATCAATGTACTGGCCGTGCTGTTTATCACCAGCCGCCTCTTGTACATCATTTGCTACGTGGCCGACTGGGCGATCCTGCGTTCACTGGTGTGGTTCGTGGGCATGGCGTTGATTGCGAGTTTCTTCTTTGTCTCGATCTGAGCCGTGACGCAGATCCACTTGTGAGGGGCGGCAAGTCCAACCGCCCCCACAGTTGATCTAGAGTATCTCCGGCACCTGCGGCAACGCTGCGCCCTTGGGCCATAGCATCCAGATTTGCCCTTGCTGCTTCATGTTCCCCGCCAGCTCACCTGCCGCATCGCCGGTGCCCCAGAACAAATCCGCACGCACCTCACCGGTAATTGCACCGCCGGTGTCCTGGGCCGCGACCGGTCGAACGATCGGCGAACCATCGGGCTTTGTCGTCGACAGCCACAGCAGGCTGCCCAGCGGGATGACTTTGCGATCCACCGCCACGCTGTAGCCGGCGGTCAACGGCACGTTCAGCGAGCCACGTGGGCCTTCGTTGCTGTCGGGGCGAGCACTGAAGAACACGTAGCTGGGGTTGCTCGCCAGCAGTTCCGGGATTCGCTCCGGGTGCGCCTTCGCCCAGGCGCTGATGGCGCCCATGGTCACGTCTTCTTTTTTCAACTCGCCTTGCTCCACCAGCCAGCGGCCGATAGGGCGGTAGGGATAGCCGTTCTGGTCGCCGTAACCGACGCGCAGTTGGCGCCCGTCTTTCAATTGAATGCGGCCTGAACCCTGGATTTGCAGAAATTGCAGGTCCATCGGGTTGGTCAGCCAGGCGATCGGCTTAGCTGTGGAGCCTTGGCCGTTGATGGCGCTGGCATCGTCATAAGGCTTGAGCACGCGACCTTCAAGACGACCGCGCAGGCGCTTGCCTTTCAGTTCAGGATAAATGCTTTCCAGGTTGACGATGATCATGTCATCCGGCACGCCATACACCGGCACGTGGGCGGTGGCAGTCTTGGTGAGGCTGCCGGGGTAGACCGGTTCGTAGTAGCCGGTGATTAAACCGTTAGGGGTGTTATCGGACGAGCGCAAGCCGAACACATCCAGACGCTCCTTGAGAAAGCCTCGCACCGCCACAGCATTGCCCGGCACACTGGCCGCTGCCGCGCAGGTCGCGCCCCATACAGGGTCGGCCTTCAGGCGCTGGCAAGCACTGCGCCAGGACTCAAAGCCGGCCAGCAGGTCGCTGTCGGACACCGCCGGCAGTGCTTCCCAAGGTGCGTTTACATAGGTGGCGACGGCGTGGGGTTTGGCAACTTCATCTTTGGCCGTGTCTTTGCCGGTGTCCTTGCCCGCGTCGCAGCCGGCCAGCAGCGCAATCATCGGCAGAGCCCATGCCAGGCGGCGGCTCCAGGGTTTCAATGTGAGACTCATACATGTAATTCCTGAAACGGTTGCCCGCGCCGTAGCGCCGTTGGGCAACCCTTATTATTAATAGGGCTATTGGTCTTTGCGGGTGGGGCGAGGATACTGGCCGCCGTTTCCCGTGACCCTGAGCCACCATGACTTTTAAAAAATTGACGGTTGTATTGTTGGCCTGCCTGGCAGTGTCTGCCTGCGGCGGTGTCGATCCGAATTCGCCCTTGGGCCAGCGCAAGGCGATCTTCAAGCAGATGCTCAAGACCGGCGAAGACCTGGGCGGCATGTTGCGCGGACGCATTGCGTTCGACGGCGCGAAATTCGCTGAGGGCGCGGTCAAGCTCGATGCGTTGTCCCATGAACCTTGGAAACACTTTCCGAGCGTGCGCGAGGAAGATCACACCAGCGCCAAGGATGACGTGTGGCAAAAACAAGCGCAATTCCAGCAGTTGGCCCGTGACCTGGAGGCGGCCACCGGTGAATTGGTGATCGCCAGCCAAGTGCAGCCCTACAAGGCCAGTAACCTTTCCCCTGCCGTACAGAAAGTCGAAGATGCCTGCAGTGCCTGCCATAAACAGTTTCGGGACCACTGACCGGTTTTACTGGTCAAGTTCTTCCACGGCGTCCTGCAGTTCCTTGCGGGACTCGGCAAGTTTGTCCTTACGCTTGTTGATCTTCTCCGCGTCGCCCTTTTTCATTGCCTTGTCGAGGTCCGCCTGACGGCGGCTGACGTCGTGCTTGGCGTCGAGCACCTTGTTTTCCCGCTCCTTCCTCAGCGAGGCGTCGGTGCAATTGGCGGTGACTTCGCTCAGGGCTTTTTCCAGGCCGGCTTGTTGGTCGCTGTTGCCATGGGCCTTGGCTTGTTCGATCTGGGTGCTGATGGCTTGGCGCTTAGCGGCGCAGCCAGTGAGTTGGGGGGCTTCTTCGGCGGCCAGCAGCGGCGTGGCCATAAAGCTTGCGACGGTCAGCAGGGCAAAAGGGGCGAGGAATTTCATGTGGAGCTCCAGATTCGCAAAGGGCAGGGTGAATTCTGCGGTGGTTTAAAGGTGGCTGGGGGCGCGTTCAAAACCCGTCTATTCCGGCCACACGTAATGTTTCAGCTAAGGACTGTACCTGCGGGTCGCGAAAAAAAGCGCTCAGTTGCGCTGCACGAGCCGGACCTATGCCATCGATCTCCAACCAGGCCTGGGTGTCTCTGGCAACCAGTGTCTGCCAGTTTCCCTCCAGGTTGCTGCGGGCCGCAGGCGGCACACCCAAGGCTTTTAGCCATTGTGCAAAGGGTCGTTGCCGAGCGCTGTGAAGGCTGTCGAGCAGTCGGGTGCGGCTGCGCTCACCCAAGCCATCAATGTTAGCAAGCTCTGCCGCATCCAGGGTTAACCAATCGAGAAAGCCTGCGATTAGACCGGCCTGGATCAATACGTTCCACGTCTCGCGCCCCATGTGCGGCAGCGCCAAGCCCTGGTTGCTGCTCAGCCAGGTCAGGCGTGCGAGCAACTGTTCTTCGCAGCCTGGGTCCAGTTGCCAGCAACTCAGGGCGTGAAAGTCTCGCGGGTCGGGCACTGGCAGGTCGATCCGCTTGGGATTGCGCAGGATCACGTGGTCCAACCGAGGGATCACCTGGCCCGCCAGGCTGATGGATACTTGGTCGCCAGGGCGAATATCCAGCGCTTGCCAGTGTTTCAAGGAGCCGACGCTGACCCGGCGGATCTGCCGATCGTCCAGCCGCACCGGCTCCAACTCCAGAATGGGGGTGATGCGCCCCGTGCGGCCGATCTTGAACTGCACCTTGCGTACCAGAGCCAACGCCTTGGAAGTCGGGTACTTCCAGGCGACCGCCCAGTAGGGGGCGCTGACTTGCCAGCGTTTGCCGGGCGCTCGTGATGTTTGGTGCAGCACCACTCCATCACTGGCGAAGGGCAGTGAGTGGTTGTACCAATACATGCGCCAGTGCGCGGCTTCTGTGAGAGTTCGGATGGGCTGGCTGTAACGCAGGCTGTCGGTGAAACCCCATCGTGCCAGGGTGGCCAGGCGCTCGGTAAATACGCTTGGGCCGTCCGGCCAGGCCCAGACAAACAGGCCTATACCAGCGGCGTCGGCGTCACTCAGCTGTCGACGGTTCATCAGGCCAGCCACCTTGCTGCGGGCATTGAGCCCACCAGTGGTCGATTGCACGTGGTCGTCCAAGCGCCAATAGAGCTCGCCTTGCAGTACCACGTCGATAGGCTCCGGCAGTTGCTGGACAATGCCGGGGATCCTGCGGGCGGAAGCGGAC
Organism: Pseudomonas sp. RIT357; assembly: GCF_000632245.1. Taxonomy (NCBI): domain Bacteria; kingdom Pseudomonadati; phylum Pseudomonadota; class Gammaproteobacteria; order Pseudomonadales; family Pseudomonadaceae; genus Pseudomonas; species Pseudomonas sp. RIT357. The sequence goes on along the minus strand of NZ_JFYX01000001.1, from coordinate 210,905 downwards.
CAGTCCTGACCAAGTGCGCCATCGCCGCGGCTGATCACTTGCTCCAACCGGCCCTGACGATACACCAGCGTCACTGCAACCCCGTCGACCTTGGGTTGAATCCACACGTCTTGTCGGCTATCGAGCCAGGCACCGACGGCCTGTTCATCCAGCAGTTTTTCCAGGCCGGTATGAGCAACGGGATGCCGGAAGGTGCCCCGAGCGCCGGCCAGCGGGTTGTCAGGTTTTGCGAGGGTTTGAGGGAAGCACTGGCGCCAATGGGCCAGGCGCTGGCGGGCTTGGTCGTAGAGTTCATCGTGGACGGGTGATTGGCCGAGGCGGTGGTAGCTGTCGTCCCACAGACGGACCTGTTCGGCCAGGGTGTCGACCTGGGTTCTGGCCTCATCGGTACAGGCTTCGGCCCATGCCAAAAAGGGCAACGCGCTGAGTGACAGAGCAATCAGTAAACGCATCATGAGCATCCTTGCTCGGAAAGGGTGCCCAGCCTAAATGAACCTCCCGGCCACAAAAAAGCCCCGACAGTGCGGGGCTTTTTACCGGGTGTTTCTGCTTACTTGAACAAACCGCCCAAGGCTTTCACGGCATCCGGCTTGTCAGCCTTGGCTTCCTGGGTTTGCTGCTTGGCATCGGCTTTGGCCTGGGCTTCAGACAGTTTGTCACAACCTTTGTTGATCTGGTCTTGCGCCGCTTTGAAGGCCTTCACTTTGAAGGTGTCTTTGCTGGCTTCGGCCGCATCGATTTTGGTTTGCAGGTCTGCGGCTTGCTTCTGGCAGTCGCCGGAGTTACCGCCACCCAACTGGGAGCTCAGGGCGCCACTCAGTGCGCTCAGGTCGGCGGCGTGGGCCGGCAGGGCGAACAGGCTGAGCAGAAGGGCAGCAGGGGCGAGCGTGGAGATGCGCATGAAAAACCTCAATGTTCGATTGCCTGCGCGCGTGTCTATCCCGGGCTGGCGCAGGGCAATATCCAAATAAGGTAGAGGGCCCGAGAGGGCGCGGATTCTAGAGGGCCATCATTGGGCCTGCAAGGTTTGGATCCAAAAAATGTGAAGGTGATCGCGCAGGCAATAAAAAACCCTGCCGGGCGAACCCGGCAGGGCTTTTGGGTGCAACGCGTACTTACAGGCCGGCGGCGGTGCGCAGGTCGTTGGCGCGGTCGGTTTTTTCCCACGTGAAGGTGGTGAAGGTGTCGTCGCCGACGGTCTTCTGCTCCGGGGTGCGGCCGAAGTGGCCGTAGGCTGCGGTTTCCTGGTACATCGGGTGCAGCAGGTCGAGCATGGTGGTGATCGCGTAAGGGCGCAGGTCGAAGATCTCACGCACCAGCTTAACGATCTTGTCGTCGCTGATCTTGCCGGTACCGAAGGTATTCAGCGAGATCGACGTAGGCTGGGCCACACCAATGGCGTAGGACACCTGGATCTCGCAACGCTCGGCCAAGCCGGCAGCAACGATGTTCTTGGCCACATAACGACCTGCGTAAGCGGCCGAACGGTCAACCTTGGACGGATCTTTACCGGAGAACGCGCCGCCGCCGTGGCGAGCCATGCCGCCGTAGCTGTCGACGATGATCTTGCGACCGGTCAGGCCACAGTCGCCCACCGGGCCACCGATGATGAACTGGCCAGTCGGGTTGATGTGGAACTGTGTGTCTTTGCTCAGCAGCTCGGCCGGCAGTACGTGCTTGACGATCAGCTCCATCACGCCTTCACGCAGGTCGGCGTAGGACACGTCCGGGTTGTGCTGGGTCGACAATACAACAGCGTCGATACCGACGACTTTGCCGCCTTCATAGCGGCAGGTCACCTGGGACTTGGCGTCCGGGCGCAGCCATGGCAGCAGGCCGGATTTGCGGGCTTCGGCCTGGCGCTGTACCAACTGGTGCGAGAAAGTGATCGGTGCAGGCATCAGCACATCGGTTTCGTTGCTGGCATAGCCGAACATCAGGCCCTGGTCGCCGGCACCCTGGTCTTCCGGCTTGGCACGGTCGACACCTTGGTTGATGTCTGGGGACTGCTTGCCGATGATGTTCATCACGCCGCAGGTCGCGCCGTCGAAGCCGACGTCGGAGCTGGTGTAGCCGATGTCGGTGATCACGTCACGGACGATCTGCTCCAGGTCAACCCAGGCGGTGGTGGTCACTTCGCCAGCGATGATCGCTACACCGGTTTTCACCAGAGTCTCGCACGCCACACGGGCGAACTTGTCTTCAGCAATGATGGCGTCCAGCACCGCATCAGAAATCTGGTCGGCGATTTTGTCCGGATGCCCTTCAGACACGGACTCGGAGGTGAAAAGGGAGTATTCGCTCATCTCGATGTTTTCCTGATATTACCGATGGTGAGTGTCGCCAGCCGGTCGCTGAAAATGGCGAACCTGGATCTGGAAACCATTACGTAAGCCTACATAGAGGCTTTCCCCGGGAACGAGCCCCGCAGCGGTGGCCCAACGGGCCAGATCGTCCTGTTCAAAACCCAACCAGAGATCACCGCAGGCCTCCCTGGCCCAATTCTGGTTGTGGCTGCATAAATCCGTAACCAACAGGCTACCGCCGGGGTGCAGCAACCCGGCCATTTGCTTTAACGCGTCGGCGGGGGCGGCGAAATGGTGCAAGACCATGTTCAGCACCACGCAGTCGGCTTTGATCTGTGTGCCGCTCAAAGCGTCAGCCAGTTGCAGGGTCACATTGCGCAGCGATTCACGCTCGCACAACTGGCGCGCCAGTTCGAGCATCGCCGGGCTGTTGTCCAGCGCGGTTACCTGATGAAAGCGGCGCGCCAACTCCGGCAGAAAACCGCCGTCCCCAGGCCCGACTTCCAACGCGGTCGCCTCATCACTGAAGCTCAGCTTGTCCAATAGCGCCAGCACGCTGTCGCGGTACTGCGGCAGGCCGGCGATCAGGTCTTGCTGTGCGCGAAACTTCTCGGCCACCCGTGCGAAAAAATCCTGACTCGCCGCTGCGCGTTGCCCGTGAACCTGGCCGATACGCGACTGTACGTCGGTTGGCAGGCTCAGGTTGTCGACTTCTTCGAGCAGGGAGGCGTGCAGCTTGCCGCCGAGCAGGTCGGTGTGGGGCAGGGCGCGGCGGTAAAAAATTGCATTGCCTTCGCGGCGTGTGGCCACTAGGTCGGCCTGGGACAGCACCTTCAAATGGTGGCTCATGCCGGACTGGCCGATGGCGAAGATCTGCGCCAGTTCCAGTACGCCGAAGGAATCGTTTGCCAGTGCGCGCAAGACGTTCAGACGCAACGGGTCGCCAGCGGCCTTGCACAAGGCTGCCAGTTCATCGCCGTCGTCGGGACGCAGTGAGGGCACGGGTAGATTCATAAGGGCAGCAGTCTAGTGACGGGTGGATATCCTCGCAAGGTCAATATCAAAAAGTTTTGATATTGATCGATAAGTGGCGGTTATAAGCAGCCGCTATAACTTTTAGACGAACAAGTAGGCGGTCAATGCAGGCGATTGCCGCGCAAGGCACAGGAAAAACAGCCACAAGTGACTATCTGTCATTGCCCGCAGGCGGTGGCTGAGGGAAAATGCCGGTCCTTTTTTCCGTTTCTTTTAATCATTCACTCTTCAAAATCCTCAGGAGAACAGCGATGCCCAGCCGTCGTGAGCGTGCCAACGCCATTCGTGCCCTCAGCATGGATGCCGTGCAAAAAGCCAACAGCGGCCATCCCGGTGCCCCGATGGGCATGGCGGATATCGCCGAGGTACTTTGGCGTGATTACCTGAAACACAACCCGAGCAACCCGTCCTTCGCCGACCGTGACCGCTTCGTGCTGTCCAACGGCCACGGCTCGATGCTGATCTACTCGCTGCTGCACCTGACCGGCTACGACGTCACCATCGATGACCTCAAGAGCTTCCGCCAGCTGCATAGCCGTACTCCGGGTCACCCTGAGTTCGGCTACACCCCAGGCGTCGAGACCACCACCGGTCCCCTGGGCCAAGGCCTGGCCAACGCTGTAGGTTTCGCACTGGCTGAAAAAGTCCTGGGCGCGCAATTCAACCGTCCTGGCCACGACATCGTCGATCACCACACCTACGTGTTCCTGGGTGATGGCTGCATGATGGAAGGCATTTCCCACGAAGTCGCTTCGCTGGCCGGCACGCTGGGCCTGGGCAAGCTGATCGCCTTCTACGATGACAACGGCATCTCCATCGACGGCGAAGTCGAAGGCTGGTTCACCGACGACACCCCTAAGCGTTTCGAAGCCTACAACTGGCAGGTGATCCGCAATGTCGACGGCCACGATCCGGAAGAGATCAAGACTGCCATCGACACCGCTCGCAAGAGCGCGCAGCCGACCCTGATCTGCTGCAAGACCACCATCGGCTTCGGTTCGCCGAACAAGCAAGGTAAAGAAGACTGCCACGGCGCCCCACTGGGTGACGCGGAAATCGCCTTGACCCGTGAAGCGCTGAAGTGGAACCACGGCCCGTTCGAAGTTCCGGCCGACATCTACGCCGAGTGGAGCGCCAAGGAAAAAGGCCTGGCGGCCGAAGCCGAGTGGGACCAGCGTTTTGCTGCCTACTCCGCCGAATTCCCAGAGCTGGCCAATGAGCTGGTTCGCCGCCTCGCTGGCGACCTGCCTGCCGACTTCTCGGAAAAAGCCTCGGCCTACATCGCCGAAGTCGCGGCCAAGGGCGAGACCATCGCCAGCCGTAAAGCCAGCCAGAACACCCTGAACGCCTTTGGCCCACTGCTGCCTGAGTTCCTCGGCGGTTCGGCTGACCTGGCCGGTTCCAACCTGACCCTGTGGAAAGGTTGCAAAGGTGTCTCGGCCGAAGACGCCAGCGGCAACTACATGTACTACGGCGTGCGCGAGTTCGGCATGAGCGCCATCATGAACGGCGTGTCCCTGCACGGCGGCCTGGTGCCTTACGGCGCGACCTTCCTGATGTTCATGGAATACGCGCGCAACGCGGTACGTATGGCTGCGCTGATGAAGAAGCGTGTGATCCATGTCTACACCCACGACTCCATCGGTCTGGGCGAAGACGGCCCGACGCATCAGCCGGTCGAGCAACTGACCAGCCTGCGCACCACACCGAACCTGGATTGCTGGCGCCCAGCCGACGCGGTGGAATCCGCCGTGGCATGGAAGCACGCCATCGAGCGTAAAGACGGCCCTTCGGCGCTGATCTTCTCCCGTCAGAACCTGCAGCACCAAGTGCGTACCGACGCACAGATCGCCGACATCAGCCGTGGCGGCTACGTGCTCAAAGACTGCGTGGGTGAGCCGGAGCTGATCCTGATCTCCACCGGTTCCGAAGTGGGCCTGACCGTTCAGGCCTACGACAAGCTGACTGCCCAAGGCCGTAACGTGCGCGTTGTGTCCATGCCGTGCACCAGCGTGTTCGAAGCCCAGGATGCTGGCTACAAGCAATCGGTCCTGCCGTTGCAGGTCAGCGCGCGTATCGCCATCGAAGCGGCTCACGCCGACTACTGGTACAAGTACGTGGGCCTGGAAGGCCGCGTGATCGGCATGACCACCTACGGTGAGTCGGCGCCGGCTCCAGCCTTGTTCGAAGAGTTCGGTTTCACCCTGGAAAACATCCTGGGTCAGGCTGAAGAGCTGCTGGAAGACTAAGTCAGTCTGCGTTGTCTGAACTGGCGCTATCGCGGGCAAGCCCGCTCCCACATTTGGATCGCGGTCTAATGTGGGAGCGGGCTTGCCCGCGATGGCGATAGTGCATTCAGCACCGAACTAACCTTGATCGAGAACCCCATGCCCCAACCGCGTCCCTACAAAGTTGCACTCAACGGCTACGGCCGCATTGGTCGTTGCGTCTTGCGTGCTCTGTTCGAGCGAGGGGCGGCAGCCGGGTTTGAAATTGTCGCGATCAACGATTTGGCCGACATGGCCAGCATCGAATACCTGACACGCTTTGACTCCACCCACGGCCGCTTCCCTGGCGAAGTGCGGGTTGAGGGCGATTGTCTGCATATCAAAGGCGACTGCGTAAAAGTACTGCGCAGTGCCACCCCCGAGGGCATCGACTGGGCGGCGCTGGGCGTCGACCTGGTGTTGGAATGCTCCGGTGCCTATAACACCCGCGCCGATGGCCAGCGTTTTCTCGACGCCGGCGCGCCGCGTGTGCTGTTTTCCCAGCCAATGGCCAGCGAGGCGGATGTTGACGCCACCATCGTCTATGGCATCAACCAGGATTGCCTGACCGGCCACGAGCTGCTGGTGTCCAACGCCTCTTGCACCACCAACTGCAGCGTGCCGCTGTTACGCCTGTTGGATCAGGCGATTGGCATCGATTACGTATCGATCACCACCATCCACTCGGCGATGAACGACCAGCCAGTGATCGACGCCTATCACCACGAAGACCTGCGCCGTACGCGTTCGGCGTTCCAGTCAGTAATTCCGGTGTCCACCGGCCTGGCCCGTGGCATCGAACGCCTGCTGCCGGAACTTGCCGGGCGAATTCAGGCCAAAGCCGTACGGGTGCCGACGGTAAACGTGTCTTGCCTGGACATCACCATGCAAACCGTCAGCGACACCGATGCGGTGGAGGTCAACCGGATTCTGCGCGATGCCGCTACCAGCGGCCCGCTCAAAGGCTTACTGGCCTACACCGAGTTGCCCCACGCCAGTTGTGACTTCAACCATGACCCGCATTCGGCAATTGTCGATGCCAGCCAGACCCGCGTTTCCGGCCCGAGGCTGGTGAATATCCTGGCCTGGTTCGATAACGAATGGGGTTTTGCCAACCGCATGCTGGATGTTGCAGAACACTATCTGCACGTTGCCTCATCAAAACCTGCCCTTTAAATAAGTCAATTCAGGAACTGCGACCCATGACCGTGTTGAAGATGACCGACCTCGATCTGCAAGGTAAGCGCGTACTGATTCGCGAAGACCTCAACGTCCCAGTCAAGGACGGTGTTGTCACCAGCGATGCGCGAATCCGGGCTTCGCTGCCGACCATCAAGCTGGCCCTGGAAAAAGGCGCGGCCGTAATGGTCTGCTCCCACCTGGGTCGTCCGACCGAAGGTGAGTTCTCGGAAGAAAACAGCCTCAAGCCTGTGGCCGATTACCTGAGTGAGGCCCTGGGCCGCACAGTGCCGTTGGTGTCTGACTACTTGGGTGGCGTTGACGTCAAGGCCGGCGACATCGTGCTGTTCGAAAACGTGCGCTTCAACAAAGGCGAGAAAAAGAACAGTGACGAACTGGCCCAGCAATACGCAGCCCTGTGCGACGTATTTGTGATGGATGCGTTCGGTACGGCTCACCGTGCTGAGGGTTCCACCCACGGCGTGGCCAAGTTCGCCAAGGTTGCGGCTGCTGGCCCGCTGCTGGCTGCTGAACTGGATGCACTGGGCAAGGCCCTCGGCGCACCGGCCCAGCCGATGGCTGCCATCGTGGCTGGCTCCAAGGTGTCCACCAAGCTGGACGTGCTCAACAGCCTCAGCCAGATCTGCAACCAATTGATCGTCGGCGGTGGCATTGCCAACACCTTCCTGGCCGCAGCCGGCCACCCGGTGGGCAAGTCCCTGTATGAACCGGACCTGCTGGATACCGCTCGCGCCATCGCTGCCAAGGTCAGTGTGCCGTTGCCGGTAGACGTGGTGGTTGCCAAGGAATTCGCTGAAAGCGCCGCCGCCACCGTCAAGCTCATCGCTGACGTGGCTGCCGACGACATGATCCTGGACATCGGGCCGCAAACCGCAGCCAACTTCGCCGAACTGCTGAAAGCCTCCCAGACCATTCTGTGGAACGGCCCGGTCGGCGTGTTCGAGTTTGACCAGTTCGGCAACGGCACCAAAGTGCTGGCCAATGCCATCGCTGAAAGCTCGGCGTTCTCCATCGCCGGCGGTGGCGACACCCTGGCGGCCATCGATAAATATGGTGTGGCTGACCGTATCTCCTACATTTCTACTGGTGGCGGCGCGTTCCTTGAATTCGTCGAAGGCAAAGTGCTGCCCGCCGTTGAAGTGTTGGAAGCCCGAGCCAAAGGCTAAGGCCCGTGATCAGGAAAAGGAGCATTCCCATGATCAAGTCGTTGGCACTGTTGATCGCAGCGGGCCTTCTGGCCGGCTGCGGCAGCACGCCAAGCGCGGCGCAGGAGGCTGGAAAGCCGTTGCCTGTGCAGAAAAAGAGCTGCTACCAGGCTGACTGGCAAGCCGAGACCATGCCGGTGATCAACAAGCGCATCGGCAACGAACGGCTGGAGAAATACGACTCCGCGCCCAACGGTCAGGAACAGGGTTGCCCTTGACGGGTCTGATCAACTAACCGACAGCATCGGCGGCCTCTGGCGCCGCTGCGAGGATTGGCAATGAAAGGCGTTTTCGCCCTGGCAGCTCTGGCCCTACTGGCCGGTTGCAGCAGCATGAACATGTTCAACAAGGCAGAGCCTGCCGATAAGTGGACCACTTGGACCTGCGACAGCAAGGCCGAGGTCAACTGGCGATTTGCCAACCAGGCCCGTAGCGAGGTGGATGTACGCCTCGGCGGTTCCGACCAGGTTTACCGCCTTAAACAGGACGTTGCCGCTTCGGGCGTGCTGTACAGCAACGACCAGTTGGCGTTTCACACCAAAGGTGAGGAAGGCCTGGTTTACTGGGTTGCCACCGACGATTTGATCGGGCGGGGCTGCAAGGCCCAGTAAACAGAACACGGTCTCGAATGTATTGAGATCCAAATGTGGGAGGGGGCTTGCTCCCGATTGCGGTGGGTCAGTCACCGAAGTCAGCGACTGATAGATCGCTATCGGGAGCAAGCCCCCTCCCACATTGATTCGGTTCCAAATGGCGAGCCGGACACTGCAATAACGATTCAGCAGGCCAGGCATGCAAAACCTGACCGGCAATAACTTGAATAGCAGCCGCCGCTACGGCAGGCTTGCACGATTAACGACCCTCGACCGGGAGAGACAACACAATGGCACTTATCAGCATGCGTCAAATGCTGGACCACGCAGCCGAGTTCGGCTACGGCGTCCCAGCCTTTAACGTCAACAACCTTGAGCAGATGCGCGCCATCATGGAAGCCGCTGACAAGACCGACTCCCCAGTGATCGTCCAGGCTTCGGCCGGTGCCCGCAAATACGCCGGTGCTCCATTCCTGCGTCACCTGATCCTCGCCGCAATCGAAGAATTTCCGCACATCCCGGTGTGCATGCACCAGGACCACGGCACCAGCCCTGACGTGTGCCAGCGCTCCATCCAACTGGGCTTCAGCTCGGTGATGATGGACGGCTCCCTCGGCGAAGACGGCAAGACCCCAACCGACTACGAATACAACGTGCGCGTAACCCAGCAAACCGTAGCCCTGGCTCACGCCTGCGGCGTCTCGGTTGAAGGCGAACTGGGCTGCCTGGGTTCCCTGGAAACCGGTATGGCCGGCGAAGAAGACGGCATCGGCGCCGAAGGCGTGCTTGATCACAGCCAAATGCTGACCGATCCGGAAGAAGCCGCTGACTTCGTCAAGAAGACCCAGGTCGATGCCCTGGCCATCGCCATCGGCACCAGCCACGGCGCCTACAAGTTCACCAAGCCGCCTACCGGCGACGTGCTGGCCATCGACCGCATCAAGGAAATCCATAAGCGCATCCCTAACACCCACTTGGTGATGCACGGTTCTTCCTCGGTCCCGCAAGAGTGGCTGGCGATCATCAACCAGTACGGCGGCGACATCAAAGAAACCTACGGCGTACCGGTTGAAGAAATCGTTGAAGGCATCAAGCACGGCGTGCGCAAGGTCAACATCGACACCGACCTGCGCCTGGCGTCCACCGGCGCAATGCGTCGCCTGATGGCCACCAACCCGAGCGAATTCGACCCACGTAAATTCTTCGGCGCCACCGTGACCGCGATGCGTGATGTGTGTATCGCTCGCTACGAAGCCTTCGGCACTGCCGGCAACGGCTCGAAGATCAAGCCGATCTCGCTGGAAGCGATGTACCAGCGTTACCTGAAAGGTGAGTTGAACGCTAAGGTGAATTGAGCCTTGGTCGTTTAAAAGAAGCCCGCAGCGATGCGGGTTTCAGCTGGACGTAATGTTCGTTAGTTTATATAAAAACCCGTCGTGAGACGGGTTTTTAGTTTGAGCGGGTTTAGCGCGTTATACAGGGTCCAATTCAAATTTTCCCGCTACAAAATAGGCCGAACTCGTTGGCGTGGTCGTTACAAGGATATACGCCATGTTTGAGGTGGCGAAGGTGAACTTGTCTAAACCCGTAGTTGCTTTTTTTATTGGCACAGTGCTTGTTCCATCAGACCATGAGAAATACACGTCGCCAGCAGAGACGTATGAAAAACTCATTCTGTTAAATTTAATGTAGGTGTCATCTTTTCCGCGTAAAGAGATCTCAACTGATGTGTTCTTGGGGTCTGGTGATCTGAAAGAATAAACGATGTCTGGAAAATTTGCTTCGCGCGTAGCATCATCGATGAAGTTCGTTAGAAGGTTGGTCCTGCTCATGGCCTCTATGGATAACTTGAAAGACCTACCAATGCCGCCATGAGGTCTGAATTTTAAAAAGTTTTTGGTTACGAACTCTTCATCGGTGGCATATCTAAGTTGTTCATGTTCAAAGTTTTCTATGATTGTTTTGTCCACCTCAAGATTTATCGAAACCTCTTTTGGGTTTGCGTCCGTTTCCGTAAGCGTCAAAGTGACAGGGCCTGGGACGGGAGCCATTATGGTGGCGGAAAATCTCGCATCTGGCGCAATTGTTATTGTGTCCACGACCTTGCTGCCGGTAGCACTAAATCGAACCTGTAGTTGACCAGGAAAACCAGTGCCTGTGATTTTGAAAGAGCGTTTAGCGAAATTTCTACCGTTTAGCGACACTGCCGTGCCGTCTATGGTTTGGATCGTCGGAGGGATATTGCTCATTGGAGTGCTCCTTGATTTTTTGGATAACTGAGTTGTAGGTGTTGAGGTTTAAGTGACTGGCGCTGCTGTTAAAATGAGTTGAGTGCTTTACTAATTGCTTTTATCACGTCGTGGCAGGTAGTTTGGAGTAAGGGGGTGGCTATTGAAACCTGTCAGGTTTAACAGTTTTTTATACGATTTTGCGATGCGCGAAATTTAATTTGCTTATAAGAAACGAACCCACGTGAACTGAGCGCTGATCTTCAAAGAAGAGCGAGTCTGCATGTCAGGGTTTATTGCTAAAAACTATAAGCGACTGTTAGTTCTAACAGTTGTTTCTATCTGCTGGCGCGCCATTCTAAGGCTGTAAAAGCCAATCACAGGAGTGCTATGCATGAGTACCCAAAAACCGGTTTCTCCAAAGGGGCCAGCGCCCGCTCGACTTCCGCCGGAAGACGCTCCCGAGCCAACGCCCGTAAAGCCCAAAGGTCCGGCACCTATTACCGTTCCGCTTGAAAAGCCAAGTGAATAATCGTTGCACCTGCCCCCGCAGAGGCAATGCTGTCCAGTTAAGGAAGAACAGCATTGCTTCTCACAGAGGGAGGCGTTTACCCGGAAGTAGTCCTTACGCTGATCGGATGATGTCTCAGCGAAATTAGCTGGTCTGGTTATTCGTGGTCTATATCCAACTTCGCAAAGGTCACCTTCGCGCCTTCCTTGCTGTCCCCACTGTTGTCCTGCACATACGCGCCGGCCTTGAAGTACAGCGGCTTGCTGCCCCACGCTGCGCCAATGCGCTCGTTCCATTCACTGTCGGCGGCGTACACGCTGAGCAGCCCGGCTTTGTTGAGGTTGATCACGTAGGTAAAGCTTTTCTCCAGCGGCACATTGGACGCGACGATGACCACGCGGCTTTCACCTTCATCCGGGCGCATGCGCACTTTGGCGACGATGTTGCCGGTCTGGGTCTTTTCCTTGAACTGGTATTCGAGCTTGATCAGCGGTTTTTGGCTGTCATAGGCGTGGATCTGGCCGATGACGATCTTGCCGCTGGACGGTACTTGGTTCACGGCCAAGGTGGCGCGCAGGAAGTTGTCGGCTTCGGGGTAGGTCCAGTTTCGCAAGCGCCCGTCGGCGTAAGTTTCGCGCAGCTCACTGCGTGGGTAGATGGCGTTTTCGGTGCGGGTGCCGGTGACGGGTGTCCAGAACTGCACGTTGCTGCCTTCGGCCTGGAAGTACTGGTCGTTGAAGCCGCTGAGCAGCTTTGGGGTGTCGATAGTCGCGGGGGGCGAGCCGACCGGAATGCTCAGGTTCCAAGTGGAGAGGTCGATCATGGCGTTGGCCTTTTACAGGGGGTGAAGGCTTTGGCCCGTGGGCCTTACAGGTTCTTTATAGGCGGTGGCCGGCCTGTTGTTAAACATTTGCTGGCAATTTATTGGCGCCAAATGAATGCCAAAAAGCCATGTTTCCCATGAACCGTGGGCTGTAGAGGTTGACCGTTAGTCGGCTGAGTGAACTTTGGCGCAATGATGGTATCCACGTCACTTCTGATTTTCAGTATCCAGGGCTAGAGTGAGCCCTCAATGTTTATCCGCGTTTTCTCTCAGAAGTGACCGGAGTAGACCTAAGGAAGAGACCCAGCATGGAATGCGCTCCACCTCATGGCGATGGCAGTTCGGTTCTTCTGGTCGTCGATGACTACCCGGAAAACCTGATCAGCATGCGTGCGCTGCTACAACGTGATGACTGGCAGGTGGTCACCGCGGAATCCGGGTTGGAAGCTCTGGAGGTGCTGCTGCAGCATGAAGTGGACCTGGTATTGCTGGATGTAATGATGCCCGGCATGGACGGCTTTGAAGTCGCCCGCCTGATGCGTGGCAACCAGCGCACACGCATGACCCCTATTATCTTCCTGAGTGCCAACGCCCAGTCGCCCGCCGCGGTGCTGGAAGGCTATGCCAGTGGCGCCATCGACTACCTGTTCAAACCCTTCGACCCGCATATTCTCAAGCCCAAGGTCCAGGCGTTGCTGGAGCACCAGCGCATTCGCCGGGCCTTGCAGCGCCTGAGCCATGATCTGGAGTCAGCCCGGGCCTTTAATGCCTCGGTGTTGGATAACGCCGCCGAGGGCATCCTGGTGGTGAGTGAGGAGGGCGTGATCGAATACGCCAACCCGGCGATCTCGCGCCTGCTCAATGCCCCGATCCAAGAGTTGCAGGGCCAGGAATTCCTGAGTTTCATGCAAAAGCCCCATGTGCCCACGTGGCTGGATTCGCAGATGTACGCCGGTTACCGCAAGGGCGAAACCTGGCGCCTGCACGATGCGCTTCTGCGCACCGGCCGTGGCCAGCAGGTGCCGGCGGCGTTGTCCTGCGCGCCACTGCCCGCCGAACAGAAGGCCATGGTGGTGACGGTGCTGGATATGTCCGAAGTGCGCCACCTGCATCAGCAGTTGGAATTCCAAGCCGTTACCGACCCGCTGACCGGGCTGCTGAATCGACGCGGCTTCCACCAGGCTGTGGAAAACACGCTGTTGCGCAGTGAGCGCACAGAGCAGTCCTTGGTGTTGCTGTACCTGGACCTCGACGGTTTCAAGCGCGTCAACGATTCTTTGGGCCATGATGCGGGCGACCGGGTTTTACGCTGGGTTTCGGAGCAATTGCAGGGCGGCTTGCGCTCCTACGACATTATCGGCCGCATGGGCGGTGATGAATTTACTGCGCTGCTGGAGTTGGAATTCCCAGAGCAGGCGGCAAAAATTTCGGAAAAACTGATCGAACGAGTCTCTGTTTGTCAGCAGGTTGACGGTTTGGATGTGATGCTCGGCGTGAGCATTGGCATTGCTACCTTCCCGGACTGCGGTTCGGACTTGAATGGTTTGCTGCGTGCGGCCGACATCGCCATGTACGAAGCCAAGCGCGCGGGCCGTCAGCAGTATCGCTATTACGACCAGGAAATGAACGGCCGCGCGCGCTCGCGGCTGATGCTCGAAGACAGCGTGCGTACGGCCATTCAAAACAAGGATTTCACCCTGGTCTACCAGCCTCAGGTCTCTCTGGCGGATGGGCGCCTGCGCGGTGTCGAGGCGTTATTGCGTTGGCAACACCCCAGCGTCGGCGATGTACCGCCTGGGCTGTTTTTACCGCTGCTGGAGGAAGCGCGACTGATCAGCCAGCTGAGCGCGTGGATTTATCAACAGGTCGCTGCCCAGCGTCAGGTGTGGCAAAGCACCTTCGACGATGAATTGGTGCTGAGCGTCAGCCTGAGTAGCAGCCAGTTCAATATGCCCAACCTGGCTAACCAGTTGCAGCAGGTGATGGAGCGACATGGGCTTCAGGTTGGGCAGTTGGAGGTGGAAATCGGCGAGGATTGCCTGATGAGTAGCTTGGAAGAGGCCACCAAGCAGCTCAAGTTACTGCGCCGAATCGGGGTGCGCATCGCTTTGGATGACTTTGGTTCGGGACAATGCTCCCTGGCGCATCTGCGTGACTTGGAGTTCGACACCCTCAAACTCGATCCGCAATTAGTCGCGCGCCTGCCGGGGTCGGTGAGGGACGCAGCGATGGCACGCAGCATTATCGAACTGTGCGGGCATTTTGACGTGCTGGTGGTGGCCGAGGGTGTGGAAACCCAGGAGCAAGCTCAGTGGCTCAAAGCCCATGGCTGCCCGTTTATCCAGGGACCGTGGGCGGCGCACCCCCTGATGGCCGACGAAGTGGTCGACTGGTCACGCGCCCGCCTGCGCTGAATTCGCTACACTGGCGCCCATTCGAACCCTGTTGCAGACCTCAATGACCGCGCTGAAATACCTCCAGGCTTACCCCGCAGCCCTCCAGGAGCAAGTCCGTCAACTGATCGCCAAGGACCAGTTGGGCGCTTACCTGGAGCAGCGTTATCCCGAGCGTCATGCGGTGCAGAGCGACAAAGCCCTGTACGCCTACGCACTGGCGTTGAAGCAGGAACACCTGCGCAATGCGCCAGCGATCGACAAAGTGCTGTTCGATAACCGCCTGGATCTGACCCACCGCGCCCTCGGGCTGCACACCACGATTTCGCGGGTGCAGGGCGGCAACCTCAAATCCAAGAAAGAGATCCGCATTGCTTCACTGTTCAAGGACGCCGCTCCGGAATTTTTGCGCATGATCGTGGTGCACGAGCTGGCGCACTTTAAGGAATCGGACCACAACAAGGCGTTCTATAAACTTTGCGATTACATGATGCCGGGCTACCACCAGGTGGAATTCGACTTGCGGGTGTACCTCACGTATCGCGACCTGCAGGGCAAGCCCTGACCGCACAAGGCGACTGACCATGGATGTGAGCAAGACCAAAAGCAGCTTCTACCGCCGCCTGTACGTGGCGTACCTGATCGACAGCGGGCTTGCTAGCAGTGTGCCGGCGCTGACCGACGTCACCGGTATGCCCCGGCGAACGGCGCAGGACACGATTGCGGCGTTGGCTGACCTGGATATCGTGTGTGAATTCGAACAGGAAGACGGCGCCCGCAACCATGCCGGGCACTATCGGATTCGCGACTGGGGCGCGATTGATCGGGGGTGGATCGAGGTGAATCTCGACCAGATCAAGCGGGTTCTGGGTTATCCCTGAGTTTGGCGGTGGCTGGTCTGGCGCTATCGGGAGCAAGCCCCCTCCCACAGTTTGAATGTATTCACACATTCAAACTGTGGGAGGGGGCTTGCCCCCGATGGCGGCCTTAAGCGCGCCGCATACCAATATGTGGAATGTCATCCTCCAGGTATTCCTCACCCGCCACCACAAACCCATACCGCCCGTAATAGCCCTGCAAATGCGCCTGGGCTGACAGGAATATCGGCGTCTCAGGCCAGATCTCCTCAATCTGCCTGAGGGTTTCCTCCATCATCTTGTGCCCCAGCCCGGTACCCCGTGCCGCCGGTGCGACGATCACCCGACCGATAACCACATCGCCACCTTGGGATTCCGGATCCAGCAGGCGCAGGTAGGCCATCAGTTCATCGTCTTTCCAAGCCATCAGATGGTGGGTATCACCCGTCAGATCCTGCCCGTCGATGTCCTGATAAACGCACTTCTGCTCGACAACGAAAACCTCGCAGCGCAAGCGCAGGATGGCGTATAGCTGCTCCTTGCCCAGGTCGGTGTGATGTTTGCAGACCCAATCGACTGTCATGGTGTGTTCTCTCGTAAATGTCTGTTCTGGATAGTAGGCGCGACGGGCTTCGGTGTCTAAATCAACTATTTTTGTGAATGAAATCAATTTGCCACTATTGAGTGCAGGCGGCGGCCGTTTCTTTGTGTAATCTGAGCTAATGTTAGAACCTCAGGCGCAGCCTGAGCTAAGGCCACCGCCTGTCCGCCAAGGATTTTGAGCATGCCGCGATTCTCTCGTGCCGTTGCTTTGATTGGAGTGTTGCTGCTGGCAACGCCTGCATGTGCACAGCGCCTGCGCCTGGTCGCGGATGCCTGGCCGCCCTTTACCGATGCCACGCTGATCAACGGGGGCTTGGCCACTGATATTGTCAGCACGGCCTTGGCGCGCGCGGGCTATGCCAGCGATTTCGAGCAGGTGCCCTGGGCTCGCGCGCTGATGGGCGTGGGTGACGGGCGCTATGACGTGCTGGTCAACGCCTGGTACGACGACGCGCGTACGCACTTGGGGCAATTCTCCGGCGAATACCTGCTCAACCGCGTGCGTTTTATCAAGCGCCGTGACGACCCCATCGAGTTTCAGAACCTGCAGCAACTGCACGACTATCCCATCGCGGTGGTACGTGGTTATGCGTATTCAGCGGCGTTCGATGGGGATGCGCAGTTGCAGAAAGTGCCTGTGCATAACTTCGCCATGGCCGTGCGCATGCTGGCGGCGCAGCGGGTGCGGCTGACGGTGGAGGATGAATATGTGGCGCGCTTTTACCTGGCACGGGAGTCGGCCCGGGTGCGTAATACGGTGGAGTTCCTGCCCCAGCCGCTGAGTGAAAACAGCCTGCATATTCTGGTGAGCCTGAAGAACCCTGAGCACGCGCAGATCGTGGCGAGCTTTGACCGCGAGATTGCCAAGATGAAGGTCGATGGCAGTTATGCGCGGTTGATGAAGGCCCATGGCATGTAGTGCTTGTGCGGGCCTCATCGGGAGCAAGTCGAATCGTCGCACCGCCCCTCCCACATTTGGACCGTGTGAATCCGATCAAGTGTGGGAGGGGCTTGCCCCCGATAGCGGCCTAAGCCGCGCTGGTATCTTTGATCAGGTGCGCCGCCAAGGTGCGCAACGGCCCCAACTGCCGGCAAATCAAGGCCAACTGTGTCTGCACCAATCGCTGCCCTTCATCAATCTCATCCGGCATCTGCTCCAAGTCCGCCGCCAGGGCTTCCTCGGCGTCGCTCTGGATCGCAATGGGTTGCTTGTTGGCCAAACCTGTCGCGATTTCATCGATGCTCGCAGCGAGGGTTTTACCCGCGCCGTCGATCAGATGCTCGCGCACCTCAGCCGGCAATGGCGTATCGCGGTGGGCTCCTAGGCCTGACAAGTAGCTGAGCAAGGTGTGGGACAACACCAGGAAACGGAAGCCCACATCCGCCTCCTTACGGAAATGCCCCGGCTCCATCAACATGTTCGCCAGCGTGGTGGACAGCGCCGCATCGGCGTTGTGCGCGTTGCGGCGGGCCAGACGATAGGCCAGGTCGTCGCTTTTGCCGGCGGCGTATTGCTGCATGATCTGGCGCAGGTAGATGCTGTTGCAGGTCAGGGTGTTGGCCAGCACTTTGTTCAGGCGACGGCCTTGCCAGTCCGGCAGGAACAGGAACACGGCCAGGCCGGCGATCAAACTGCCCAGCAAGGTATCGAACAGCCGTGGCAAAAACAGCCCGTAGCCGTCCCCCACCTGGTTAAAGCAGAACAGCACCATCAGGGTGATTGCTGCCGTGGCCAGGGTGTAGCGGGTGGTGCGGTTGATAAAGAACACCAGGCCGGCAGCGATGGCGAACATCGATTGCACCAAGGGGCTTGGGAACAGGTCGAACAGCGCCCAGGCCACGGTGAGGCCGATAGCGGTGCCGATGATCCGCTGGCCGAGCTTGCGCCGCGTCGCACCATAGTTGGGCTGGCACACAAACAGGGTGGTGAGGATGATCCAATAACCTTGGGAGGCGTGGATGGCATGCAAGGTGCCGTAGCCGATGGTCAGCGCCAGTGACAGGCGCAACGCGTGTCGGAACAGCAGCGACGTCGGCGTGAGTTGGGTGCGCAGGCGCGTCCACATTTCTTTGAGGTTGCGCGGCGCGCGGTCCAACAGGTTGCTGTCGGTGGCGTCGGCCAGGGCGTCGGGGTTGCTCGCGTCGCCGAGCAGGCGGTCAAGGGTGGACAGGTTGGCCGCCAGGGCGCGCAGCGAACGCAGCAGGCCTCGCCAGGCCGGGTTGCTCTGGATGCGCAAGTGTTCCAGGGAGGCGTTCAGGTCGCTCAGGGCTTCGGCGAAGCTGTCGTCATAGATGAACGGTTGGCGCAGTTGGATCGACTCGGCCAGGGCCTGGCAGGCCTTGCCTTGTTGGCGCAGCAAGCGCTGACAGCGGAACAGCACATCGCTGTGGAAGAACGCATCGGCCAGGGCGTTGTAAGGGTAGTGGGATGAGCTGGCGCGTTCGTGGATGTCCTGGGCCAGGAAATACAGCTTGAGGTAGCGACTGACCTTCGACCCCGGTCGGCCATTGCCCACGCGGTGCAGGATGATTTCTTTCGCGGCATTCAGCGCGGCCACCACCCGGCCATTTTGCTGGGCAAGTTCCAGGCGGCGCGCCTCCACATCCAACTGGCGGATTGGTTCAAACAGCGACGACTTGAGCTTGAGGTAGCGCCCCAACTCGCGGAACAGCCGCGCCAGGCTCTGCTGCACCGGCTGGTTGGAAAACAGCGCCTGCCACAGCACCGACAGCGCGCCGTACCAGGCCGCGCCGGCCACCAGCAGCAAAGGCTCATGCCAGAAATCACTGACGGCGCCGCCGCGCTGGTCCACGCCGATCATGGTGTAGACCGACAGGATTAACGTGGCCGACGCAATCGCGCCATAGCGTTCGCCCAGCGCCCCGAGCATCGTCAGGCCGAACGTCGCCAGAGCCAGGGAGATGGCGAAAATCCAGGGGTAAGGGAACAGCAATTCCACCGACAGCGCGGCGATGCTGAAGCACACCAGCGTTACTGCCAGGGCATTGAGGCGTCCCTGCCAACTGTCGTCGGTCTCAGCCAGGGCGCTGGCGATAATCCCCAGGAACAGCGGGATCAGCAGCGTCATTTCATCCTGATACCAGCACAGCGCCATGCTGCCGGTGAGGGCGATGAATACCCGAATGCTGTAACTGAATTTATCCAGCGCCCACAGGCGCCGCATAGACTGCTTGAACGAGGTCGATGACATGAAGTCGTGAGTCTTCCGGGACGATGCCGTTAAATTGAGCCATCAGTGACGCCACGGCAAGGGTGGTGATCACATCTGACAACAAATTATTCGCAGGCACACCTCAAATCAAAATGTGGGAGGGGACTTGCCCCCGATTGCAGTGTGTCAGCCAGAATATCGGTGACTGATACACCGCTATCGGGGGCAAGCCCCCTCCCATATTTTTTTCTGCGTCGCGTCAAACAAACTGCGCGGCCGCGTAACCGGAGGCCCACGCCCACTGGAAGTTAAATCCGCCCAGATGGCCGGTCACGTCCAGCA
Organism: Pseudomonas sp. RIT357; assembly: GCF_000632245.1. Taxonomy (NCBI): domain Bacteria; kingdom Pseudomonadati; phylum Pseudomonadota; class Gammaproteobacteria; order Pseudomonadales; family Pseudomonadaceae; genus Pseudomonas; species Pseudomonas sp. RIT357. The sequence continues at coordinate 191,369 of NZ_JFYX01000001.1, read as the reverse complement.
CTTCCCCAATAAAGTACAAGCCAGGGCTTTTCAGCGATTCCATGGTTTTGGACGACACTTCCCGCGTGTCCACCCCACCCAGCGTCACCTCGGCGGTGCGATAGCCCTCGGTGCCCGCTGGCACCAGCTGCCAGCTCCCCAGCTTCTGCGCGATGTCGGCGATTTCGGCGTGGGTGTACTGCTTCATCGGCTTGGACGCAAACCAGGTGTCCGCCAGCAGGTTGGCCATCTTCTTGGTGAAGATCTCACCCAGCAGGGTTTTCAGCTCGCTGTTGGGACGCTCGACCTGTTGCTGTTGCAGCCAGGTGTGGGCGTCGTGGTCGGGCAGCAGGTTGATTTCCACGGTGTCGCCGGATTCCCAATAGGAGGAAATCTGCAAGATCGCCGGACCGCTCAGGCCACGGTGGGTAAACAGAATGTTCTCGCGAAAGCTCTGGTCGTTGCAGCTGACCAGACAGTCCACGGAGGTGCCGGACAACTCGCCGCACAAGTCCTTGAGCTGATCAGTGATGGTGAACGGCACCAGCCCGGCGCGGGTTGGCAGCAGTTCGTGACCGAATTGCTTGGCCACTTGATAACCAAAACCGGTGGCGCCCAGAGTCGGAATCGACAAGCCGCCGGTGGCGATCACCAGGGATTCACAGCGCAACTCACCCAGCGTGGTTTGCAACTGGTAGCCGCCGTCGACCTTGGCAATCTCCTGGATCGACGTGTCCAAGTGCATGCTGACGCCGGTCTGGATACATTCATCGAGCAGCATGCCGAGGATGTCGCTGGACTTGTTATCGCAGAACAACTGGCCAAGCTTCTTCTCGTGATACGGCACGCCGTGTTTGGCCACCAGCCCGATAAAGTCCCACTGGGTGTAGCGGGCCAGGGCGGATTTGCAGAAGTGCGCGTTGTGCGAGAGGAAGTTGGCCGGCTCGGTGTACATATTGGTGAAATTGCAGCGGCCACCGCCGGACATCAGGATCTTCTTGCCGGCCTTGTTCGCATGGTCGATCAGCATCACCTTGCGCCCGCGCCCGGCGGCGGTCAGTGCGCACATCAAGCCTGCGGCGCCGGCGCCAATGATCACAACTTCGGTCGAGCGCAAAACGGTGTCCTCATACAAATTCTGATTTGGAATGCAATTAATGTAGGAGGGGGCTTGCCCCCGATAGCGGCGGTTCAGTCACATCTATATTGACTGACACTCCGCTATCGGGGGCAAGCCCCCTCCCACATTGGATCTCCATTGGTGCGGAGATCGTGTTACAGGATCCGAACGCGCAACGAACGGCCTTTGATTTTGCCGTCATTCAAACGCTGCAACGCTTGCTTGGCGATTCCGCGCTCAACAGCCACAAAGGCCTGGAAGTCAAAGATCGCGATCTTGCCGACCTGGGCGCCCGGGATGCCGGCTTCGCCGGTCAGTGCGCCGAGGATGTCGCCCGGACGTACTTTGTCTTTACGGCCTGCGGCGATGCACAGGGTGCTCATCACCGGCAGCAACGGACCGCCGCTTTGCGGCTTGAGGTTGTCCAGTTGGTCCCAGTTCAGCGGCGACTTCTGCAGTTGCTCGATGGCTTGGGCGCGGTGCGCTTCGGACGGCGCCACCAGGCTGATTGCGATGCCGGTCTCGCCCGCACGACCGGTACGGCCCACGCGGTGGATGTGGATTTCCGAGTCGCGAGCCAGTTCGACGTTGATCACCATGTCCAGCGCGTCAATGTCCAGGCCACGGGCGGCGACGTCGGTGGCGACCAGCACCGAGGTGCTGCGGTTGGCGAACATCGCCAGCACCTGGTCACGGTCGCGCTGTTCCAGGTCGCCATGCAGGCCAACGGCGGAAATGCCCTTGGACGTCAGGTGGTCGACGGTTTCTTGTACTTGCTGCTTGGTGAAGCAGAACGCCACGCAGGAAGCCGGGCGGAAATGCGCCAGCACCTTGGTCACGGCGTCCATGCGTTCTTCCGGGGAGATCTCGTAGAAACGCTGCTCGATCTGGTCGTCGGAGTGGAACGCTTCGGCTTTCACTTGCTGCGGCGCGCGCATGAACTTCGAGGCCAGCTGCTTGATGCTCACCGGGTAGGTGGCCGAGAACAGCAGGGTTTGGCGGCGTGGTGGGGTCTTGCTGATGATGTCTTCGATCGCGTCGTAGAAGCCCATGTCGAGCATGCGGTCGGCTTCGTCGAGGATCAGGGTGTTCAAGCCGTCCAGCACCAGCGAACCTTTGCGCAGGTGTTGCTGGATGCGGCCCGGGGTGCCGACGATCACGTGGGCGCCGTGCTCAAGGGAGGCGATCTGCGGACCGAGGGACACGCCGCCGCACAGGGTCAGGACCTTGATGTTGTCTTCGGCGCGGGCCAGGCGACGGATTTCTTTGGCGACCTGGTCGGCCAGTTCACGCGTCGGGCACATCACCAGCGCCTGGCAGCCGAAGTAGCGCGGGTTGATCGGGTTCAACAGGCCGATACCGAATGCAGCGGTCTTGCCGCTGCCGGTCTTGGCCTGGGCAATCAGGTCCAGCCCTTTGAGGATCACCGGCAAGCTTTGCGCCTGGATCTGCGTCATCTCGACATAACCCAGCGAGTCGAGGTTAGCCAGCATGGCGGCGGACAGGGGCAAAGTATTAAAAGCGGTGGCGATGGTAGTCACGGGACTGGCTCTGCAAAACAAAATGTCGCGCAGTGTACCAGCCCTGTGGGAATTTCCCCGCAAGTTCTAGACGAGACGCCGCTTAATGCTCGATATGTTGGTCTGGGTTGACCACCCGTTTGCCGTCTGTTGGCGACAGTTGCAGGAAGATCGCCGCCGCCAGCATCGCCATGATGCCCACGGTGAGGAAGGTCAACTGGAAGGCGCCCAACACACTTTCCACGCCATCATTGCCCGATTCGGCAGTGAAGCCGCCGAGCAGCGCACCGGCGCAGGCCACGCCCAGGCTCAGGGACAGTTGCGCCACCACCGAAAGCAAACTGTTGCCGCTGCTGGCCTGAGCGTCGTCGAGGTCGATCAGGGTCACGGTGTTCATGGCGGTGAATTGCAGGGAGTTGATCGCCCCCAGCACCGCGAGCATGCCCAGCAGCAAAGGGTAGGGCGTCTGTTCCGTAACCAGGCCCATGCTGGCGAGCATCATCCCCAGCGCCAGGGTATTGCCGGTGAGCACGATGCGATAACCCAGGCGCTCGATCAACGGACGCGCTACGGACTTGGCAAACATCGCCGCCGCCGCCAGGGGCAGCATGCTCATGCCGGCTTGCGATGGCGAATAACCCAGCGCTACCTGCAACAACAGCGGCACCAGGAACGGCAGCGCGCCGCTGCCCAAGCGGGCGAACAGGTTGCCCAGAATGCCCACCGCAAACGTGCGCGTCTTGAACAGCACCGGCGAGAACAGCGCATTGTCGATATGCCCGGCCCGCAGCCAATACGCCGCCAGGCACGCCAGCCCGCCGAACAGTAGCAACATCACCCGCAGGTGCGGCAAGTGCAGTTCGCCCAGGCCTTCCATCGCGATGGTGATCAACACCATCGCCGCGCCGAACAGCAAAAAGCCGAGGCCATCGAAGCGTGTGCGCTCGCTGCCGCGCAGGTCGGGGATGAATTTCCACACGGCGTAGCAGCCGATCATGCCCACCGGCAGGTTGATCAGGAAGATCCAGTGCCAGGTCAGGTATTGCACCATCCAGCCGCCCATGGTTGGGCCGAGCAATGGGCCGAGCAGGCCAGGAATGGTGATGAAGCCCATGATCCGCACCAGCTCGGAGCGCGGGTAAGCACGGAGAACGACCAGCCTTCCGACCGGCAGCATCAGCGCGCCGCCCAAGCCTTGGATCACCCGCGCACCCACCAGCATGGTCAGGCTGCTGGACAAGGCGCACAGCAAGGAGCCGATGCTGAACAGCATGATCGCGCCAAAGAAGATTTTCTTAGTGCCGAAGCGGTCGGCAATCCATCCGGACGCCGGGATCAGCAGGGCGACGGTGAGCATGTAGGCGATCACCACACCTTGCATGCGCAGCGGGTTCTCGGCGAGGTCCCGCGCCATTGCCGGCAGCGCCGTATTCAGAATCGTCCCGTCCAGCGACTGCATGAAGAAGGCAATCGCCACCACCCAGGGGAGCCAGCGGGCGGTCTTGTCATCGAGCGGGACGCGATTCGGCATGGGAACCCTTTTGTTAGCAGGCTATGTGTTGGCGATTATGCGCCATTCGTCGCGCTTTTTCCCACTGGCGGTTCGTCTAAGTCCGACAACACCGCGTGCTCGCCCACCAAAAAATTCAGCAGCGCGCGGTGCACCGATAACGCGGCCTCGCGGGACTCCAGATCAAGCAAATGACCGGTGTGCTCGGCCACTGCAAAGCTGCTGCGGGCCACGTAATGCTTGAACAGCTGAGCTTCGGCGGCCGGGGTGTATTCGTCCAGGGCGCCGTTGAGGAAATGCACCGGCGTTTCAATCTGCCGCAGTGCTGGCAGGTAGTTGCCGTCGCCCAGACCGAGTACCTGATGGATATGGAAGCGCGCCTGGCGGTACTCGGTGGTGGCCATGGTCGACAGGTGACGGTGGTTATTTCGTTTGAGCCGGGGCGAGAGGTATTTGCCGACCGTCTCGTTGAGCAAGTGGCCGACAGCGGATTTGTCATCGGCCTCGATCAGCACACGCACGCGCTCCACGTAGTCGAGCATGGGTTGGTTGAGGTTGGGCGCCAGGGCCATCACCACCGAGCTTTCGATGGACGGCGGGTTGTGCGCGAGGGTCAGCAGCGTGGAGATGCCACCCCAGGAGGCCGATACCAGGTGGTTGACCTCGAAGCGTTCCACCAGGGCGCGCAGCATCTGCACTTCGTCGTCTTTGGTCACTAGGTCCAGGTCAGTGTTGTGCTCGCGGGAATAGCCGGAGAATGGCAAATCGAAGAGCAGCACATTGAAATGCTCGGCCAGGCATTTGCTGGTGCGGGCGAAGGAGCGGGTGGTGGAGAGCGCGCCATTGACCATCAGTACCGTTTTCTTTTGCGGGTCGTGACCCAGTTGCTCCATGTGAACGTTGTAGTGTTTGAACAGCTTTTGTATGACGAAACTTCCATGGTTCATCGCAGTACTTCCAGTATGTGGCGGTATGCCACTAGCTGTTATAGCGAGGTTTTTTGCAGGCGACAACAGGCCGCCCGTGCAAACGGACAGGAAGAGAATTTACGGTAGGAAGGGCCGAAACCGGGATGTCTGAAATCAGCACAAAACACTGTGGGAGGGGCTCCTCCCACAGGCATTTGATGTTTAGAGAGTCAGGGTCAGGCGTTTTACCAAAGCCCCCGGCAACAGGTTGGATGCAGTGTTGCGCTGTCCGTAGGTGCTGGCCGACAGCAGCAACTCGCGCTCAGCGGTGAGGGCTTCCAACTGCGAGCCGAGCAGGCTGTAGACGCTGTCATCAAACCGCATGGTGCTGACCGGCGCTTTGATCTCGCCGTCTTCCACCCAGAACGTGGCGAAGCGCGTCATGCCGGTGAGGCGGGCGGCGGGCAGGTCTGAATAGTTCAGGTACCACAGGTTGCTGATGTACAGCCCGGTGCCGAGTTGTTTGAGGATGTCAGCTTCGGCCAGGCTGCCCGCTGCCATCTGCAAGGCACTGGGGGATTCGTCGCTGCTGGCGCCGTTGGTGCTGAGACCATATTCGGCGGCACTGCGCGAGTTCACCAGTTGGCCCTCGGCCTTGCCCGCGTTGATCAACGTGACATCGCCGCGCGGGTAGCCCTCGCTGGAAAACGCCTGGCTCAGGGAGCCGCTGACGTGTTCGTTCACTGTTACCAGCGGGCTGAGGTGTTGCTCGCCCGCGTACAGCTTTTGCAGTGAGCTGCCTTTGCTGGCGATGGCCTGTGCGGAGAAACCACCCCAAGTGATGATGCTGATGATTTCTTCCAGCGCCGCCGGGGCGAGGTAGGCGCGATACTGCCCGGGCGCCAGGGTGTGCAACGGTCGACCGAGGAACTCAAGCTGGTTGCGGGCCTGTTCCAAGCGGCGGGCAAACTCGGCGCTGTCCCAGGTGTGCCCGGCATAGTTGGCCTTTACCGCTTCGCCGTTGGCATGGAACAGGCTGAAGTCGAAGTTGAAGCTATTGGCCTGGTGCCAGCCGAATGCCCCATCGGAACTGGCAAAGCCACGGCTGATCGGCCCGGCGGCGTAGATGCCAACCAAGTCCACGCCGTCAGCGGCCTGGCTGATGTCCTCCAGCACGAGGGCCAGATCGGGCAGCGGCTGGGCCTGTTCGTTGTGGCTGTGCCAGGCATCGTGGTTGAGCAACAGATATGGGTCATGGGGCAGCAACGGCAAGGTTTCGCGCAGTTGTTGCAGGCCATCGGCGAGGCGCTGGCGGTCCAGTTCAGGCGTGCCGGCCAGGGTGATAGCGAGGTCGGCGTGGCGGCCATCGTTGATCAGTTTCAGGTTGAGGCTGGCCTGTTGCACTTGTCCGGCCTGGCGCACCTTGGCGTGGTTGAACCGCACGAACTCGGACGCCTCGGCCGCATAGCTCAGGTGAAATTGTTCCTTTTCGGTGATGGCCTGCTTGAGCCACTCCACCAATGCCTTGAAGGTATTCATCAGGCATCTCCCCCAAATACGTCAATGTTGCTGAACACACACGCGGGTGAGGCGTGGCCGACACGGATCACCTGGTTGGGTTCGCCCTTGCCGCAGTTCGGCGTGCCCAGCACCTTGGTGGTGCTGGCGTCACCCACGGCGCTGAGCTTGCGCCAGAACTGCGCGGAAATAGCTCGGTAGTTGGGATTCTTCACCACGCCCTTGAGCTCACCGTTTTCAATCAACTGGCCCCATTCGCAGCCGAACTGGAATTTGTTGCGCGCATCGTCGATGGACCATGAACGGTTCGTCGACATCAGGATGCCGTTTTCGATGCCGCCAATCAGTTGCGCCAGGCTCTTGTCGCCGGCTTCGATATTCAGGTTGGCCATGCGGTCGATCGGCGCGCGGTTCCAACTGCTGGCGCGGCTGTTGGCTACGCCGCTCATGCCGGATCGAAATTGCGACAGCGCCCCACCCAGCGGCTTGATCAACAGCCCTTCGCGTATCAGGAATTGCTTGCTGGCGGCGGTGCCGTCGTCGTCATGGCTGTAGCTGGCGAGCTGCTCGGGAATGTTCGGGTCGAACGTCACATTGAGCAGCTTGGAGCCGTATTGCAGGTGGCCAAAGTCGCTGGCCTTCACAAAACTGGTGCCGGCGTAGTTGCGCTCGTCGCCGAGAATACGGTCCAGTTCCAGCGGGTGGCCGATGGACTCGTGGATCTGCAGGATCATCTGGTCAGGCATCAGCAGCAGGTCGCGCGGGCCTTGGGGCGTGTTCGGCGCCAGCAGCAGTTGCAGGGCTTCGTCGGCAATGCGCGGGGCCGCGCCGACCAGGCCGAAACGGTTGATCACCTCAAAGCCGCCTTGTTGGCCAAAGTTGGTGCCGCCGAGGGTGCGGGTCTGGCTGTCGTTGCCGTCAAAGGCTGTAACGTTGACGCCAGGGAACACAAAACGCTGGGCCTGGCGCAGCTCGGCGCCGGCAGTATTGAGGTAGATCTGCTCGACGTGGGTCAGACCCAGGCTGACGTCCCAACTGACCAGGCGCTCGTCCTTGGGCACGGCGGCCGATTCGTCGCCAAGCAGGTGATAGCAGTCACTTAGGGACGGGAAGGCTTGGTCGAGGTCAGGCGACAGATAGTCGGCGATGTCGCTGGAGACGTGTTGGTCGCGCACATCCAGCAGGGCGTGAGGCTTGATCTGCCGGGCTTGCTGTTCGGCGCGCTCAAGGGCGGCTTGCAGGCCGGCAAGGGAAATGTCGTTGGTTGCGGCGTAGGCTTCGACACCGTTGAGACGCACGGTGAGCATGGCGCCTTCGTCGTTGCTCAAGTGTGGCGGTTCGGCGACGTTCTTGCGCACCGACAGGTACTGGCCGGATTCGCGAACGTAGCGTAGGGAGAAGAAATCGGCGGTAGTGCGCAGGGCACTGAAATGCCGTTTGAGTGTGGCGTGGTGTTCGAACATGGGGCCTTCCTTGTGGGCAGCTCAGCGCGGGCAGGCAAACAGAGTAGGCCTGGGCTGGGGGCTGATCAAGGAAAGTGTAGAGGTAAGGTTTGCAGTGCCTGATCGGGCCCTATCGGGGGCAAACCCCCTCCCACACTTGATTTGTGAATACATTCAAATGTGGGAGGGGGCTTGCCCCCGATGAAGGCACCGCAGTGAATCAGTTACTGCGCAGTTGGCCCCACTTCACGCAACGGCTTGCCACGCACCGGCGCATCGCCTGCCACGTAGTAATCCGCCGTGCTGCGGGGCAGCGGCTGGCGACCACGGATCTTGTCGGCGATTTTCTCGGCGATCATGATCGTCGGCGCGTTCAGGTTACCGGTGGTGATGATCGGCATGATCGAGGCATCGACCACACGCAGACCTTGCATGCCATGCACGCGACCTTCGCCATCCACCACGGCCATTTCGTCGGTGCCCATCTTGCACGAGCAGGATGGGTGGAACGCGGTTTCGGCGTGCTCGCGGATGAACTTGTCCAACTGCTCATCGGTTTGCACGTCGATGCCCGGGCTGATTTCGCGGCCACGGTATTGATCGAGGGCCGGCTGCTGCATGATTTCACGGGTCAGGCGAATGCCATCGCGGAATTCCTGCCAGTCCTGCTCGGTGGCCATGTAGTTGAAGAGGATGCTCGGGTAGTCCCGTGGGTTCTTCGACTTCAGTTGTACGCGGCCACGGCTCGGCGAGCGCATGGAGCCCATGTGTGCCTGGAAACCGTGCTCTTTCACACCGTTGCTGCCGTTGTAGTTAATCGCTACCGGCAGGAAGTGGTACTGGATGTTCGGCCATTCGAATTCTTCACGGGTACGGATAAAACCGCCCGCTTCGAACTGGTTGCTGGCGCCGATACCGGTGCCGTTGAACAGCCATTCGGCACCGATGGCCGGCTGGTTGTACCAGAGCAGCGACGGGTACAGCGACACCGGCTGAGTGCACGCATATTGCAGGTACAGCTCAAGGTGGTCCTGCAGGTTTTCGCCGACGCCAGGCAGGTCATGGACCACGGGGATGTCGAGGCTTTCCAGCAATTTGGCCGGGCCCACGCCGGAGCGTTGCAGCAGTTGCGGCGAAGCGATTGCGCCGCTGCACACCAGCACTTCTTTACGCGCACGGGCTTCAACGCGCTCTTCGGCGGCACCGATCAGGTAACGCACGCCAACGGCACGCTTGCCTTCGAACAAGACTTTGTCGGTGAGGGCGTGGGTGACGATGGTCAGGGTCGAACGCTTCTTGGCCGTGTCCAGGTAACCGCGCGCGGTACTGGCGCGACGGCCGTTAGGCGTGACGGTACGGTCCATCGGGCCGAAGCCTTCCTGCTGGTAGCCGTTCAAGTCTTCGGTACGCGGGTAACCGGCCTGCACGCCCGCTTCAACCATGGCGTGGAACAGCGGGTTATTGCCGGCTTTAGGCGTGGTCACGCTGACCGGGCCATCGCCGCCATGCCAGTCGTTGGGGCCGATGTCGCGGGTTTCAGCCTTGCGGAAATACGGCAGGCAATCGAGGTAGCTCCAGTCTTCCAGACCTGGCAGCTTCGACCAGTTGTCGTAGTCCATGGCGTTGCCGCGGATGTAGCACATGCCGTTGATCAGCGAAGAGCCACCCAGGCCCTTGCCGCGACCGCATTCCATCCGACGGCCGTCCATGTGTGGCTCTGGATCGGTCTCGTAGGCCCAGTTGTAGCGGCGGCCTTGCAGTGGGAACGCCAGGGCGGCGGGCATTTGGGTACGGAAGTCGAGGCGGTAGTCGGGGCCGCCGGCTTCCAGCAGCAGGACGGTGACGCCTTCGTCTTCGGTCAGACGGGTCGCCAGGGTATTACCGGCGGAGCCGGCACCCACAATGATGTAGTCGTATTCTTGGGACATTGAATGCACCCTCTTTGATGTGTGGTCAGGTCGGGCCTCATCGGGGGCAAGCCCCCTCCCACATGTGATCGGGTTCACACCGTCAAAGGTGGGAGGGGGCTTGCCCCCGATGGCGGCCTCAAAGGCAACGCAAGGCTCGGGTTTTAGAACACCGAGGCGTAATCGCCCAACTCAACCTGTACCGATTTGATGCGAGTGAAGTTATTCAGCGAGCTGATGCCGTTCTCACGGCCAACACCCGATTGCTTGTAGCCGCCGACCGGCATTTTTGCGTCGGACTCGCCCCAAGCGTTGATCCAGCAGATACCCGCTTCCAGTTGATGAATCACGCGGTGAGCGCGGTTCAGGTCTTTGGTGACCAGGCCGGCGGCCAGACCGAAGTCGGTGTCGTTGGCGCGGCGGATCACTTCTTCTTCGGTTTCGTAGGTGAGGATGCTCATCACCGGGCCGAAGATTTCTTCACGCACGATCACCATGTCGTCGGTGCAGTCGGTGAAGACAGTCGGTGCCACGAATGCGCCTTTGGCGAAGTCGCCGTCGGTCAGGCGGTCGCCGCCGCACAGCAGGCGGGCGCCTTGCTCTTTGCCTTTGGCGATGTAGCCCAGCACGCTTTCCATGTGGGCGAAGCTGACCAGCGGACCGAAGTTGGTGTTGTCGTCTTGCGGGTCGCCAACGCGGATGCGCGCAACACGCTCAACGATCTTGGCTTCGAACGCCGCTTGCAGGTGCTTAGGCACGAACACGCGAGTGCCGTTGGTGCAGACCTGACCGGAGCTGTAGAAGTTGGCCATCATCGCGATGTCGGCCGCACGATCCAGGTCGGCGTCTTCGAACACGATCAGCGGCGACTTGCCGCCCAGTTCCATGGTCACTTCTTTGAGCGAAGAGCTCGACGCGCTGGCCATGACTTTCTTGCCGGTGTCGGTGCCGCCGGTGAACGAGACTTTCTCGATGCGTGGGTGCTCGGTCAGCCAGGTGCCGACTTCACGGCCGCTGCCGGTCAGTACGTTGAACACGCCAGCTGGAACGCCAGCCTCGGTGTAGATCTCGGCCAGTTTCAAGGTGGTCAGCGAAGTGACTTCGCTTGGCTTGAAGATCATCGCGTTACCGGCAGCCAGGGCCGGTGCGGATTTCCACAGGGCGATCTGGATCGGGTAGTTCCACGCGCCGATACCGGCGACCACGCCCAGCGGTTCGCGGCGGGTGTAGACAAACGAGGTGTCGCGCAGTGGGATCTGCTCGCCTTCGATGGCAGGCACCAGGCCTGCGTAGTATTCCAATACGTCAGCGCCGGTGACGATGTCGACGTACTTGGTTTCGGAGAAGGATTTGCCGGTGTCCAGAGTTTCCAGGGCGGCCAGCTCGTCATTGCGCTCGCGCAGGATATCGACGGCACGACGCAGGATGCGCGAACGCTCCATGGCGGTCATGGCGGCCCAGATTTTCTGGCCTTTTTCAGCGCTGACCACGGCACGTTCAACGTCTTCTTTCGTTGCGCGTTGCACTTGGGCGAGAACTTCACCGTTAGCCGGGTTGATGGCTTCGAAGGTGGCATCGCTGCCAGCGTCGCTGTAGCCGCCGTCAATGTAGAGTTTTTGCAGGTCGAAACGGGCCATAAAGTCCTCGCAAGTGCATAAGTGGTTGGCGTTACCCGCCGCTAAGTGGGCCATAAGGGTGTGGCAACACTGAGCGGCAGACGTTCAGGGGTTGAGCGTTTATAAGGGCTCTAACTCACCTGCTTGGCCAATTGGAAATCCATGTATTCGTAAGCGATCCGTTGCGCTTGCGCCGTGTCGAAAGCGTCTCCCGACAGGGCGCCGCGCAACCACAAACCGTCGATCAACGCCGCCAGGCCTCGGGCTGCTTTTCGTGCATGCGGCAGCGGCAGCGTTCGGCGAAACTGGCAGCACAGGTTGGAATACAGACGTTGATCGTTGATCCGCTGCAACCTGTGCAATGACGGGTGGTGCATGCTGGTGGCCCAGAAGGCCAACCAGGTTTTCATTGCCGGGCCGTTGACCTGGCTGGCATCGAAGTTGCCCTCGATGATCACCTGAAGGTGTGCCCGTGGGCTGTCGTCCGTGAGCGCAAGCCTGCGTTCGTGGACGTTCTCAATCAGCGCGTTCATCAGGTAGCGCATCGTCGCTGCAATAAGGCCGTTCTTGTCCTTGAAGTAGTGACTGATGATGCCGTTCGAAACGCCGGCCAAACGGGCGATCAGCGCAATGCTGGCATCTCCCATTCCGACCTGATCGATGGCCGTCAACGTGGCTTCGATCAACTGTTGGCGGCGTATGGGTTGCATACCGACCTTGGGCATGTAGCACCTCTCCTTAGGCCTGCCGACGGGCGATGAACGTTCGTCGACTTGAAGGCCAGTCTATTTTGTTTTGATTGAACGTTCAATCAACAAAGAATAAGCTCTGCGACAAATGGTCGCTGCCTACAGGTATTTCCTACGTGAGGGCGGCGACATCTGACACCTGGGAAACCCTTGAAACAGGCCGCATAAGCGCCTGGCACCGCATCGACGGGGCGCAAGAATTTTCGGGGTGTCTTTATAACACCCGTCCGTCGACTGCCGAAAAATCGATGGCCTGGGATAACCGTTGCCTTGTGTTTCTCTCTCGCACTGCCCGGAGCATCTGCGCCATGAGTTCTGCCTCTCTTATAAAGACCCCGCCGGAAAAGGTGCGGGTCAACGGTTGGGTGTTCTACACCTCCACCGCGCTGATTCTGTTGTTGACTGCCATTCTGATCATCGCCCCGCAGGAGGCCGGGCGCATGCTCGGCGTAGCCCAGGCGTGGCTTTCCAAAAGCTTCGGCTGGTACTACATGGTGGTCATCGCCGCCTATCTCGTATTCGTAGTCGGCCTGGCGTTTTCGTCCTACGGCAAGTTGAAACTGGGCAGCAAGGACGACACCCCGGACTTCAGCTACGGCGCCTGGGCCGGCATGTTGTTCTCGTCGGGCATCGGCATCTCGCTGCTGTACTTCGGCGCCTCGGAGCCGTTGGATCACTACTTCAACCCGCCTGAAGGCGCGGCCGCCAGCAATGGCGCCGCTCGCCAGGCGTTGCAACTGACCTTCCTGCACTGGGGCCTGCATGGCTGGGCGATCTACGCCTTGGTCGGCCTGGCCGTGGCGTACTTTGCGTACCGCCATAACCAGCCGCTGGCGTTGCGTTCGGCGTTGTACCCGCTGATGGGCGAGCGTTGGGTCAAAGGCGCGGCGGGCCACGCGGTGGACGGTTTCGGCATGTTCGTGACCCTGCTGGGCCTGGTAACCAACCTGGGGATCGGTTCGTTGCAGGTGTCGTCCGGGTTGGAAAACCTGTTCGGCATGGAACACAGCAACACCAACCTGCTCATCGTGATCATCGTGATGAGCACCGTCGCCACCATCGCTGCCGTGTCGGGTGTGGAGAATGGCATTCGTCGCCTGTCCAACCTCAACATCGTGCTGTTCAGCGGTTTGCTGATCTTCGTGCTGCTGTTCGGCCCGACCCTGCACTTGCTCAATGGCCTGGTGCAGAACACCGGTGATTACCTCAACGGCATCGTGCTGAAGACGTTTGACCTGTATGTGTATGAAGGCGACGGTGAAAAAACCGAGCGCTGGATGGGCCTGTGGACGCTGTTCTACTGGGCCTGGTGGATTTCCTGGGCGCCATTTGTAGGTATGTTCATCGCGCGTATTTCCCGTGGTCGCACGGTGCGTGAACTGGTGGCCGGCGTGCTGCTGATCCCGCTGGGCTTTACCCTGGCGTGGCTGTCGATCTTTGGTAACTCGGCGCTGGACCTGGTGCTGAACCAAGGGGCGGTGGAGTTGGGCAAGACGGCGCTGGAACAGCCGTCCATGGCCATCTACCAACTGCTGGAGCACTACCCAGCGTCGAAAATCGTCATTGGTGTGTCGATCTTCGTAGGCTTTGTGCTGTTCCTGACCCCGGCGGATTCCGGCGCGGTGATGATGGCCAACCTTTCCTGCAAAGGCGGCAACGTGGATGAAGATGCGCCGCACTGGCTGCGGATCTTCTGGTCGGTGGTGATCACCCTGGTGACCATCGGCCTGCTGTTTGCCGGCAACTTCGAAGCCATGCAAACCATGGTGGTGTTGGCGGGGCTGCCGTTTTCGGTGGTGCTGATTTTCTTCATGTTCGGTCTGCACAAGGCCATGCGCCAGGACGCGGCGATCGAACAGGAGCAGGCGCAACTGGCTGAACGCGGGCGTCGTGGTTTCAGCGAGCGTTTGACGGCACTCGACCTGCAACCGAGCCAGGGCACTGTGCAGCGCTTCATGGACAAGCACGTCACGCCAGCGCTGGAAGAGGCGGCGGTCGCGTTGCGTGAGCAAGGGTTGGAAGTGCAGACGCTGTTGGGCAAGTCCAAGCGTTGCATCGGTGTGCGGATCGAGATGGAAGAGGGCAACCCGTTCGTTTATGAAGTGAGCCTGGATGCTTACTCGTCGGCGCCGAGCGACCTGCCTGAAGAAGAGCGCACCCGCTATTACCGTGCCGAGGTGTACCTGCACAACGGGCCTCAGGAATACGACCTGATGGGCTTCGCCCAGGAACAGATCACCCGGGACGTGCTCGATCAGTTTGAAAGCCATCGGCAGCTCCTTGGCCGTGTCTATAGCTGATGCTTTGAAAGCCCGGTGGTGTTGTCACTGACACCACGGGGCAAAAAAATGTGGGAGGGGGCTTGCCCCCGATTGCAGTGTGTCAGTCAGTTCATCTGTTACTGATCCACCGCTATCGGGGGCAAGCCCCCTCCCACATGTTTGACCCAGTTTCTCCAATGGCGTTTGCGGTGTTTGCTAGCCCAGGTTTTTGCCCAGCAGGGCGTGGTAGAGCTCACTGTCGCCCAGGATCCCCACCACCTGGTTGTTGTCATGCAACACCAGCTTGTTCCCTGTCTGGTAACGAATCTGCAGCGCATCACGCATGCCGATATTCGAATCCACCAGCGTCGGTACCCGGCCCAGGCCTTCTACTGCTTGCCCCGGTGCCCAGTTCTGCAGGTTCATCACCACGCCATTCTGACGGGCGCCCTGGATAGTGTTGCCCTCGGCCAGGTCCAGCCACGAGTCGCCGCCCGGATCGAGGCACACCGAGCCGTTCACTCGCGTGCAGTTGTCCAGCGTGCGCATCAGGCTGCGGCCGCACAGCACGTTCAGCGGGTTGGTGTGGGCGACGAAGGTACGCACATAGTCGTCCGCGGGGTTGAGTACGATCTCTTCCGGCACGCTGTACTGAATGATCTTGCCGTCTTTCATGATCGCGATGCGGCTGCCCAGCTTGAGCGCCTCGTCGAGGTCGTGACTCACGAACACGATGGTCTTGCTCAGCTTGCGTTGCAGTTCCAGCAACTCGTCCTGCAAGCCCTGGCGGATCAGCGGGTCGAGGGCGGAGAAGGGTTCGTCCATCAGCAGAATATCGGCGTCCATCGCCAACGCACGGGCCAGGCCAACACGCTGCTGCATACCGCCGGAGAGTTCGTCCGGCTTCTTGTTGCGCCACTGGGTCAGGCCCACCAGCTCAAGTTTCTCGTCCACCAGCTTGCGCCGTTCTTTCTCCGGACGGCCCTGCATTTCCAGGCCGAAACTGATGTTTTCACGCACTGTCAGCCAAGGCATCAGGGCAAACTTCTGGAACACCATGGCGATGCGCTTGGTGCGCATCATTTTCAGCTCGGCAGGGGTGCAGGAAGCGATGTCGATCTGGCGACCTTCATGCTCCACAAACAGCTGGCCACGGCTCACGGTGTTAAGGCCGTTGATGCAACGCAGCAAGCTCGATTTGCCGGAGCCCGACAGGCCCATCAGTACACAGATTTCACCTTTCTCGATATCCAGGCTGGCTTTTTCAACGCCGACAATCTGCCCGGTCTTTTTCAGGATCTCGTTGCGATGCATGCCCTGGTCGAGCAGCTTGAGTGCTTCGCGTGGGTCTTTGGAGAAGATCACGTCGACATTGTCGAATCGGATAATGCTCATGCATCACCCCCTACTTTGGCGTCGGGTTGTTTGCAGATGCGGTCGAGCATGATGGCCAGCAACACGATTGCCAGGCCCGCTTCAAAGCCCAGGGCGATGTCGGCGGTGTTCAGCGCGTTGACCACTGGCTTGCCGAGGCCATCGGCGCCTACCAGCGCGGCGATCACCACCATCGACAGCGACAGCATGATGCATTGGGTAATGCCGGCGGCAATGCTCGGCATGGCGTGGGGCAGTTCAATGCGCGAGAGCAACTGACGGCGCGAGCAGCCAAAGGCCTTGCCGGCGTCCATCAACTCTTGCGGTACATCGCGGATACCCAGGTAGGTCAGGCGGATCGGCGCGGCAATGGCGAATACCACCGTGGAGATCAACCCAGGCACCACACCCAGCCCGAAGAGGGTCAGGGTAGGGATGAGGTAGACGAAGGTCGGTACGGTCTGCATCAGATCGAGCACCGGCCGCATCATGGTGTAGAACATCGGTTTGTGCGCGGCAACAATGCCCAGCGGCACACCGATGACCACGCAGACCAGGGTGGCGAACAGCACCTGCGCCAGGGTCTCCATGGTTTCCTGCCAGTACCCCAGGTTGAGGATCAGCAGGAAGGAGGCGATGACAAAAACCGTCAGTCCCCACTTACGTTGAATAAAGTGAGCCAGCAGCGCAATCAGACCGATCAATGCCAGCGGATTGAACCAGGTCAGCGCAAACGTCACGCCGTGGATCATCGTTTCCAGTGTCGATGCGATTGCGTCGAAGTAGTTGGCACCGTGTTGGGTCAACCAATCGACGAAGGCAGCGATGTACTGGCCTAGTGGGATTTTCTGTTCAGTCAGCATGGTAGTGAATGTCCACATGCGAAGAGGGAATACATCCCGGGGCAGCGTACCGCCCCGGGGTCAGCAGTATTACTTGGCGAGATACGCTTTGACGGCCTCCAGACCTGGTTTGCCATCGACGGTGGTGACCCCTGCAAGCCAGGTGTCGAGTACTTCTGGGTTCTTTTTCAGCCAGGCCTTGGCGGCGGCGTCGGGCTTCATCTTGTCGTCAAGGACGTTACCCATCAGGGTGCTTTCCATGTTCAAGGTGAACGACAGGTTTTTCAGCAGTTGGCCAACGTTGCTGCATTCCTGGGTATAGCCCTTGCGGACGTTGGTGTAGATGGTGGCCTGGCCGTAGTTGGGGCCGAACGAATCGTCACCCCCGGTCAGGTACTTCATCTTGAAACGGGTGTTCATCGGGTGCGGTTCCCAGCCGAGGAACACGATGGCCTGGTCGCGCTTGGAGGCGCGTTCCACCTGCGAGAGCATTCCGGCTTCGCTGGATTCGACCACTTTGAAGCCGGCGGTTTTCAGGCCGAAGGCGTCTTTATCGATCAGCGTCTGGATGGTGCGGTTGCCGTCGTTACCCGGCTCGATGCCGTAGATCTTGCCGCCCAACTCATCCTTGAATTTGGCGATATCGGCGAAGTCTTTCAGCCCTTTGTTGTACAGCGCCTCGGGGACCGCCAGGGTGTATTTGGCGTTCTCCAGGTTGGCGCGCACGGTTTCCACGGTGCCGGCATCACGGTACTGCTTGATGTCGTTTTCCATGGTCGGCATCCAGTTGCCGAGGAAAATATCCATATTCTTGCCGTCGGCCAGGGACTTGTAAGTCACCGGTACCGAAATCATCGTGGTGCGCGGCTTGTAGCCCAGGCCCTTGAGGATTTCGCTGGTGGTCGCGGTAGTGACGGTAATGTCGGTCCAGCCGACATCGGAGAAGTTGACGGTCTTGCACTGTTCCGGTTCTGCAGCGTGCGCCATGACGGGAAGACTCAGCATGGCGGCCAACAACAACGAGGGTGAACCTTTCATCTGGGTAGACTCCTGTGTTTTTTCTGGCGGCCTTCGCCGCGCTTTATAAGTGTTGCGGTTGGAGCGTGCGACAACAGCTCTGCCACGGTGCCTTGCAAACGAGTCGAGACTGATCATGTACCAGTGAAAATCTGACGCCTACAGGGGGCGTCGTATCCAGTACAGGGAGGGTCGCATCCAGTGTCGGTGACGTCGCTTACAGGTTTTTCCCAAGGCAAAACCGCAGTTTTTGCCCATCTGCGCCGCTGAAAACGGCCAAAACAGGCGATCGCACGCGAGCGACGCTGGTGAGCATGGGTGCGTCGGTGTGAGACGCCGTGACGGCAGATAAAACCTTGATGATGCCGCCATCTGGGCGATCTGAGCGTAGCAGCTTGTTCAAGTCCGGCCCGTGCTTATCGAGGAGTTCCACGTTAATGGCTATCAGCGTTTTCGACCTGTTCAAGATCGGCATCGGGCCTTCTAGTTCTCACACCGTCGGCCCCATGCGCGCCGCGGCGTTGTTCGTCCAAGCACTGCGTGAACGTGAATTGTTGGAACAAGTACGGCGCGTCGAAGTTCA
Organism: Pseudomonas sp. RIT357; assembly: GCF_000632245.1. NCBI lineage: Bacteria > Pseudomonadati > Pseudomonadota > Gammaproteobacteria > Pseudomonadales > Pseudomonadaceae > Pseudomonas > Pseudomonas sp. RIT357. The sequence continues at coordinate 173,023 of NZ_JFYX01000001.1, read as the reverse complement.
GCTGTACGGCTCGTTGTCGGCCACCGGCATCGGCCACGGCAGCGACACCGCTACCATCATGGGCCTGATGGGCGAGTGGCCGGATGCAATTGATCCGTCGCAGATCGGCCTGCGCATCCACACCCTGCGCGAGACCGACACACTGCTGCTGGACGGGCGTTTGCCGGTGCCGTTTGTATGGGCACGGGACATGCGTCTGCTCGATGAGAACCTGCCGTTCCACCCCAACGCCATGACCTTGGTGGTAGTTGGTGATGATGGCGAGCTGCACCGCGACACCTACTACTCAGTGGGCGGTGGTTTCGTGGTGGATGAAGCCCAGGCCCGAAGCGGCGTGGCGGATATGGACCGCACCGAGTTGCCCTATGACTTTTCCAGCGCGGTGGAGTTGTTGCAGTTGTGCAAGACCCACAACCTGCGCGTTGCCGAGTTGATGCTGGCCAACGAAAAGGTCTGGCGCTCCGAAGAAGAAATCCGCAGCGGCCTGATGAAGCTTTGGCGCGCCATGCAAGCGTGCGTGGAGCAGGGCCTCAAGCACGAAGGCATCCTGCCTGGCGGCCTTAACGTGCGTCGCCGCGCGGCCAAGTTGCACCGCAGCCTGCAGGAGTTGAACAAGCCTAATGTGATTGGCTCGACGTTGAGCGCCATGGAGTGGGTCAACCTGTTCGCCCTCGCGGTCAACGAAGAAAACGCCGCCGGTGGGCGCATGGTCACCGCGCCTACCAATGGCGCGGCGGGGATTATTCCGGCGGTGTTGCACTACTTCATGAAGTTCAGCGACGAAGTCACCGAAGCCAACGTGGTCGACTACCTGCTCAGTGCTGCGGCGGTAGGGATTCTGTGCAAGAAGAACGCCTCAATCTCGGGTGCCGAAGTCGGTTGCCAGGGGGAAGTGGGTTCTGCGTGTGCCATGGCCGCGGCCGGGCTGGCCGAGATTCTTGGCGCTACGCCGGAGCAACTGTGCAACGCCGCTGAAATTGGCCTGGAACACAACCTCGGCCTGACCTGCGACCCCGTGGGCGGGTTGGTGCAAGTGCCGTGCATCGAGCGCAATGCGATTGCGGCGGTGAAAGCGATCAACGCGGCGCAAATGGCCTTGCGTGGCGACGGTCAGCACTTTATTTCCCTGGACCGGGTAATCCGCACCATGCGCGATACCGGGGCAGATATGCATGACAAGTACAAAGAGACATCGCGGGGTGGGTTGGCGGTCAGTGCAGTGGAGTGCTGATGAGCTTGTTGTGATGAACAGGGCCTTAGTGATGAACAGGGCTTTTGTGGTGAGCCGGGCTTTTGTGGTGAGCGGGCTTGCCCCGCGCTGGGTGGCGAAGCCGCCCCAATCAATAAAGGCACCACATAGTTTCAGATAAAACCCGGTCGCCTGATTTTGGGGCGGCTTCGCCACCCAGCGCGGGGCAAGCCCGCTCACTACAAGTGAACACTCCAACCAAAATCGCCACCTTTTAGCGCGTCGCAAACAGATAAGTAGCTCCCGAACGATTTCCGCTCCGACCACCCGTCACCTGTGCATGGGGTGACAGACTTCTCCTACGCCCGCAAAGCGCCTTCCCACAAGTGCTACCGATCTGCTCACACCCCTTAGCAGTGCTGCTCCTACGTCCCTTTTCGGCCGTATCCCGCACTTCCTGCGCGGGCTTATATAGACACGTCATAAGGTCGTTTTCAGGAGTTATTGAATAGCCATTCAATTTTAGGCATGGCATTTGCTCTATCTATTTAAAGCGTCGCCTTCCTGAGGCCGACCGCCATAACAAGAGCCTCGCCTGAGGCCAACACCCGCTTAGTGTGAGGAGATACCGCGATGACGTCGTTCAACTCAGGGGCCCAACCCCAGAACCGTGCGCCTCAATCCATCGGCTTTTTGCTGTTGGACAATTTCACGCTGATTTCCCTGGCGTCAGCCGTGGAACCGCTGCGCATGGCCAACCAATTGTCCGGTCGCGAGTTGTATCGCTGGACAACCCTGAGTGTCGACGGCAACCAGGTCTGGGCCAGCGACGGTCTGCAAATCACCCCCGATGCCTCCATGCACAAAGCTCCGGCCCTGGACACCGTCATCGTGTGCGGCGGCGTGGGTATTCAGCGCACCGTTACCCGTGAACACGTGTCGTGGCTGCAAAGCCAGGCGCGCCAGTCCCGCCGTCTTGGCGCCGTCTGCACCGGCAGTTGGGCCCTGGCTTGCGCCGGCCTGCTTGATGGGTTTGATTGCAGCGTGCACTGGGAATGCCTGGCGTCGATGCAGGAAGCCTTCCCGCGCGTGGCCATGAGCACACGCCTGTTCACCCTCGACCGCAATCGCTTCACCAGCTCCGGCGGCACCGCGCCGCTGGACATGATGCTGCACCTGATCAGCCGCGATCATGGCCGCGAACTGTCGGCAGCGATCTCCGAGATGTTTGTGTACGAGCGCATCCGCAACGAACAGGATCACCAGCGTGTGCCGCTCAAGCACATGCTGGGCACCAACCAGCCGAAGCTGCAGGAAATTGTGGCGTTGATGGAAGCCAACCTGGAAGAGCCGATCGATCTGGACGAACTGGCGGTGTACGTCGCCGTGTCGCGGCGCCAGCTGGAGCGCCTGTTCCAGAAATACCTGCACTGCTCGCCGTCGCGCTACTACCTCAAACTGCGCCTGATCCGTGCACGGCAGTTGCTCAAGCAAACGCCGATGTCGATCATCGAAGTGGCCTCGGTGTGCGGGTTTGTGTCTACGCCGCACTTCTCCAAGTGCTACCGCGAATACTTCGGCATTCCGCCACGGGATGAGCGCGTCGGTTCCAACACCACCCAGCAGGTGGCGATGATGCCGATTCCGCAGGCGTTGGTGTTGTCACCGTTGGCCGGGCCGATGTCGGCGTTGAGTCAGGCGCGCAATGAGTCGACTTTTGCGAGCGTGCGGCTTTAGACCGAGTTGACTGCATCGGGAGCAAGCCCCCTCTCACATGGGAATGGATTCCAAGTGTGGGAGGGACGGTGCGACGATTCGACTTGCTCTCAATAGCGTTCTATCAGACACCAGAGTTCTGCTTGAACTGCACCAAAGCCGGCAACAGCTGCTTATCAATCGCCTGACGCACCGCCGGCAGGATCGTCGCGCTGCCGCTGTACATCTGTTCCACCATGCCCTTGAGCGCTTTGGCCCGTGCTTCGCTCAAACCGCGCACGGCGCACTCGCAGGCCTGCTCAGCGGTGGCGCCGCTGGACACGTCGAAACCCAGTGAGCGCAGTTGGCCCAGCAGGTCATCCTGGTCAATCAAATCCGCATGCATCATGACGTTTATCCTGGTGAGGGGAGCGAGGTCTGACTGGGATTCTGGTAGCCGCCCATGCGGTCGGCAAGGGCAGAATGCGCGAATGCCTCAGATGGCTATGAGCGTGTCGTTTTCGGGCCATTTGCCAACCGCACTTATCGGCACACTGAACCCAGGCACACAGCTTGACGGTTTGGTCACCCTCGGGATGTACGGCTCACACAAGGCACTCTGCCCCGATCCACTCCACATTGGATCGGGTTTTTTTTTGCTTATTGTCTGACCGGCAAACCGATGACACGGCCAAGCAGGGCAGGCTTGGGCAGGTCAGCCTGTGCAGCGCTGACAGCGATGATTTTTTCCAGCGTCGCCTCGGTAAACGGCGCCGAATGCGGGCCGGCCAGATCGACGTGCAAGAGCATCTGTTCGTTACCCGCCAGCGCCCGCTCTTCGCCCACAAGATGGAGGCTGTGATAGAGGTGCAGCCGCTTGGCGTCATGGGCGATCAGTTGGGTATGCACCTCAACCTCGGCGCCGAGTTTCACCTCATGCAGGTAGTTCAGGTGCAGTTCCAGGGTGAACAGCGAGTGGCCGCTGGCGTCGCGGTTTTCGCTGTCCAGGCCCAACGTGTCCATCAGCGCGTCGGTCGCGTAGCTGAAGATCAGCAGGTAGAACGCGTCGCGCAGGTGGCCGTTGTAGTCGACCCACTCGGGGAGGATTGCTGTGGTGTAGGTCGTCAGTGCAGGCATGGAAAACTCCCGGATCAGTACTCGGTCAAAATGTGGGAGGAGCTTGCCCCCGATAGCGGTGTGTCAGTTGCCAGATTTCTTGACTGATCCAATGCTATCGGGGGGCAAGTCGAATCGTCGCACCGCCCCTCCCACGTGGGTTATTCGGCGAAAGTCATACCGTGCTTGGCTTTGGTGGTTTTTACCGCTTCCAGCACCGCCAACAGGCAATCATCACGATAGCGTTCCAGTGCCGAAATGCTGTGTGTACCCAACTGATCGCTAGTGCCATCCACCACATCATCAATCAATTTGTCAGTCAGCTCGGGCGCCGGCAGATACGTCCACGGCAACTGCAGCGCCGGACCAAACTGCGCCATGAAATGCCGCATCCCCGCATCGCCGCCCGCCAGGGTGTAGGTCAGGAAGGTGCCCATGAACGACCAGCGCAACCCTGCGCCAAAGCGGATGGCATCGTCGATTTCGCCGGTGGTCGCCACGCCGTCATTCACCAGGTGCAACGCTTCACGCCAGAGCGCTTCGAGCAGGCGATCGGCAATGAAGCCGGGGACTTCCTTACGCACATGCAACGGGCGCATGCCGAGGGATTCGTACACCTTGATCGCGGCTTGAATAGCGTCGGGCGCGGTGTTTTTGCCGCCGACCACTTCCACCAATGGCAGCAGGTAAACCGGGTTGAACGGGTGACCGACCACGCAGCGCTCAGGGTGGGTTGAGCTCTCGTAGAACTCACTGGGCAGCAGGCCCGAAGTGCTCGAGCCGATCAGTGCGTTGGGCTTGGCAGCGGCGCTGATTTTGCCGTGCAGTTCCAGCTTCAGCTCCAGGCGTTCTGGGGCGCTTTCCTGGATGAAGTCAGCGTCTTTTACGCACTCTTCAATGGTGGCGACAAAGCGCAGGCGGTCTTGGGATGCGCCGGGTGCGAGGCCTTTTTTCTCAAGCGCACCCCATGCGTTGGCAACGCGTTTGCGCAGGGCGGCTTCGGCGCCGGGGGCCGGATCCCAGGCGATTACATCAAGGCCGTGGGCGAGGGCGCGGGATACCCAGCCACTGCCGATGACACCGTTGCCGAGCGCGGCGAAGGTTTTGATTTCGGTGATAAAGCTCATGGCACATTCCTAAAGAGGTTGGTAATCCCCTGTGGGAGGGGGCTTGCCCCCGATAGCGGTGTGTCAGTCGATACAGCTGGTGCTGATCCTCCGCCATCGGGGGCAAGCCCCCTCCCACATGTTGATCAGCGGCGTTTGGTGAGGCCCATCTTTGCCCGGCCCTCTGCGGGGGTCATGACTCGCGCGCCCAAGCGGCTGAGGATCTCACTGGCCCGTTCTACCAACTGCCCATTGGTCGCCAGCACGCCCTTGTCCAGCCACAGATTGTCTTCCAGGCCTACCCGCACATTGCCGCCCAGCAGTACCGCTTGCGCCGCCATCGGCATTTGCATGCGGCCGATGCCGAAGCCCGCCCACACTGCGTCGGCGGGCAGGTTGTCGACCATGGCTTTCATGGTGGTGGTGTCGGCCGGCGCGCCCCATGGGATGCCCAGGCACAGTTGGAACAGCGGGTTGTCGAGCAGGCCCTCCTTGATCATCTGCTTGGCGAACCACAGGTGGCCGGTGTCGAAAATTTCCAGTTCGGCTTTTACACCCAACTCTTGAATGCGTTTGGCACCGGCGCGCAACTGCGCAGGGGTGGACACGTAAATGGTGTCGCCATCGCCGAAGTTCAGCGTGCCGCAGTCCAGTGTGCAGATTTCCGGCAGCAGTTCTTCCACATGGGCCAAGCGCGTCAGCGGGCCGACCAGGTCGGTATTGGGGCCGAACTCCATCGGGTTCTCGCCGCCGCCGATCTCCAGGTCGCCGCCCATGCCGGCGGTGAGGTTGACGATGATGTCGATGTCCGCCTCGCGGATGCGCTCCATCACTTCGCGATACAGCGCCACGTCGCGGCTGAACTTGCCGGTTTCGGGGTCACGCACATGGCAGTGCACCACGGTGGCGCCGGCCTTGGCGGCTTCAACCGCTGCGGCTGCGATTTGTTTGGGGGTGACCGGCACGTGTGGGCTTCTGGCGGTCGTGTCGCCAGCACCGGTGAGTGCGCAGGTGATGATGACGTCGTGATTCATGAGACGGTTCCTTACAGGCGTGGTGATGCCGTTCGCAGCCGTGTCTGGCTGCGAAGCAGTGGTTGAAAGGGTGTTACTTGCCGGTCAATTGCAGGTTGGCGGCGGCCGGTTTGCCATCGAAGGTGGTCACGCCTTCCAGCCAGCGAGCCTGGTCTTGAGGGTGATCCTTGAGCCACTGCTTGGCCGACTCGATAGCGTCCTTGTGATCCAGCAACGGCTGCATCATTCGGCTCTCGTCGGCCGCGGTGAAGGTCAGGTTGGTCAGCAGTTTGTGCACATTGGGGCACTGCTCGGCGTAGGTCGGCGAAGTGACGGTCCAGACGGTCGCCATGCCTTCGTTCGGGCCCAGGGCGTCGTCGCTGCCGGTGAGATAAGTCATCGCCACGTTGACGTTCATCGGGTGCGGCGCCCAGCCAAAAAACACCACGGCTTCCTTGCGGCGAACGGCGCGGTCGACGGCGGCGAGCATGCCGGCTTCGCTGGATTCCACCAGTTGGAATTTGCCCAGGCCGAACTGATTCTTGGCGATCATCGCCTTGATCTGGGTGTTAGCCCCTGAGCCCGGCTCGATGCCGTAGATCTTGCCACCCAGTTCTTTTTCGAATTTGGCGATATCGGCGAAGGTTTTCAGGCCCTTGTCCGCCAGGTAAGTCGGCACGGCGAGGGTGGCGCGGGCGTCTTCCAGGCTTGGTTTGTCGAGGACTTTGACTTGTTTGGCATCGACGAATGGCGTGATGGTCTGGGTCATCAGCGGGTTCCAGTACCCCAGGAACAAGTCCAGGCGCTGGTCGCGGATGCCGGCGAAGATGATTTGCTGGGAGGCGCTGGTTTGTTTGGTCTTATAGCCGAGGCCGTCGAGCAGTACTTGGGTCATGGCGCTGGTGGCGATGACGTCGGTCCAGTTCACCACGCCCATGCGCACGTTCTGGCATGAAGCGGCATCCGCTGCCATCACATTGGTGCTCAAAATAGCGCTGGCACTGAGTGCAAGCACGCAGCGGCTGATCAGTCGATTCATGGTGGATCCCTCGGCAGGTCGTTATTGTGGGGTCCGGCGTCTTTGTGCGCCGTGCAGCCAAGTTACGCAAGCCAGGGGCCAGCAAAACGCACGGCGGCGACCACCTCTTGCACTGCAGCGACCTGCCCCCTTGAATCCGCCCCTGAACGGGAGTATCACAGTGCCACGCTGCCCGTCCGACGAGAGCGCCACCATGTCCCAGGATTTCTACTTTCTGCTGATGCCGGGGTTTTCGGCCATTGGTTTTATCTCCGCGCTGGAACCGCTACGGGTGGCCAACCGCTTTCGTGGCGAGCTGTACCGCTGGCATGTGCTGAGTGCCGATGGCGGCGCGGTGTTGGCGAGCAATGGCATGTCGGTCAACGCGGATGCCGGGCTGGAGCCGCTGAAAAAAGGGGCGACCTTGCTGGTGGTGGCCGGCTTTGAGCCGCTGCAGTTCGCCACCCCCGCCCTGGAACACTGGCTGCGTCGCCTCGACCACGACGGCGTGACCCTTGGTGCCATTGATACCGGCGCCTGCGTCCTCGCCGAAGCCGGCCTGCTTGACGGCCATCGCCTGACCCTGCACTGGGAAGCCATCGACGCGTTCAAGGAGTCCTATCCTCACCTGACCGTCACCCAGGAGCTGTTCGAGATCGACCGCCGCCGCATCACCTGCGCCGGCGGCACCGCGTCCATCGACCTGATGCTCGACCTGATCGCCCAGGCCCACGGCCCGGAACTGGCGATTCAAGTCTCCGAACAATTCGTACTCGGCCGCATCCGCCCACGCAAAGACCACCAGCGCATGCAGATCGCTACGCGCTACGGCATCAACAACAAAAAATTGGTGCAAGTGATCGGCGAAATGGAGCAACACACCGAACCGCCCTTGAGCACCTTGGCCCTGGCCGAAGCGATCAAGGTGACTCGGCGCCAGTTGGAGCGGCTGTTTCGCCTGCATCTGAATGACACGCCCAGCAACTTCTACCTCGGCCTGCGCCTGGAAAAGGCCCGGCAACTGCTGCGCCAGAGCGATTTAAGCGTGCTGGAAGTCAGCATTGCCTGTGGGTTTGAGTCGCCGTCGTATTTCACGCGCAGCTATCGCGCTAGGTTTGCGAAGTGCCCGAGGGAGGATCGGCGACGGGAGGTGGTTTGACGGGCAATTATAGTCAATTATACTCGTGACTATAATTTATAGTCCTTTCCATAATTGAGTATAAAACCATGTCCAAGAACAGCGGTTTCGTGTTCCGCCGCCCGGTCCTGGCGCGCAGCATTGCCGATGGTCTTGTGGGGGCCGGTATTCAGGATTTCACTTCCGGCCTGTTTCTCGCAGCGCCGCGCCGCACCGGTAAGAGTACTTTTTTGCGCGAAGACCTGATCCCGGAGTGTCAGCTTCGGGGCTGGCTGACCGTGTACGTGGATTTGTGGGCCGACAAGGAAAAGGACCCCGCCGAGTTGATCGCCAGCGCCATAGCCGCTGCGCTGGTTCCCTATGAAAAGGGCATTCGTAAGCTGGCCAAGAATATCGGGATCGAGAAGCTCAGCTTTCTGCGTACCCTGTCCTGGGATTTCAGCAAGCCACAATTGCCGGTCGGCGCCACGTTGACCCAAGCTTTGGAATTGCTCCACAGCGTTGCGCAAAAAACCGTCGTGCTGGTGATAGACGAAGCACAGCACGCATTGACCAGCGATTCGGGTATCAACGCGATGTTCGCGCTCAAAGCTGCCCGGGACCAACTCAACCAGGGCCGTGACGAGGAGGGCAGCGGATTGCATCTCGTGTTCACGGGCTCCAATCGCGACAAACTGGCCCATTTGGTGCTGGGCAAAAGCCAACCGTTTTTCGGCTCCAGCATTACGCCGTTTCCGTTGCTGGGCAAAGAGTTCACCCAGGCCTACACCGTGCACCTCAATGCGCACTTGGCCCAAGACAATCAATTCAGTGCTGCGGATATCGACGAAGCCTTCGAGTTGGTCGGTCGTCGTCCCGAAATGCTGCGCACGATCATCGGCGAAGTGGCGTTGGAGTTGGGCGAGGCCAGCAATCTGGGCGAACTGCTGCACAGCCGCGCCGAACTGCTGCGCGCGGGTGTATGGACCGAATTCGAAAGCGCTTGGAACGCCCTGACGATCCCGCAGCGTGCGGTGTTGGAGGTGATGGTGGCGCGCTCACACAACAACGAACCTTTTGCGCCGTTTACCGACAGCACACTCATAGCGGTCAGCAAGGCATTGGAGGACATGGGCAGCGACGTGGTGCCGGGCACCCAGACCATTCAGGCCTGTATCGATGCGTTACGCGATAAGGAGTTGGTGTGGAAGTCGAGCCGGGGTGGGTATGCCCTGGAGGACAAAACGTTCGGCGATTGGCTGCGGCACAAGCGCCATACGCCCCACTGAAAACACCACAGACCCAGTGTGGGAGGGGGCTTGCTCCCGATAGCGGTAGGTCAGCCAATGCATGAGCAAGCTGATCCACCACCATCGGGAGCAAGCCCCCTCCCACAGTGGATTTCGGCGTGGCTTATTTCTTCAGCAGGGCGGAGCACGCGGTCTTGAAGGCCTCATGCTGATACTTGTTCAACGTCGCCGGCAGTTCAAAGGTGTGCTTCTTGTTCTGCGCATTGATGGTCTGCGGCGACAGCAACGTCACCTCAACCCCCTCCAGCAGTTGAAACACCCCTTCAATCTTGAACGTGGTCGGGCCACCGGCGAATTCGCCTTTTTTGCTGCGCTTCTTGATCGCGATGCGAGTGACGGCGTTGGCCTGCACGAAGGCCTTCACCTGGGCGGCAAAGGCTTTGACGTTGGCCGCTTCATCATCGTCTTCAAGGGCGATTTTCTTGGTAGCCAGGGCGACGTGGCTCAGCGCCTGGTTGTCCAGGGAGGCGACAGCGATGATGGCTTCGCTGCCTTTGATTTCGATGCCGCAGATAGTCATGAAAAACCTTGGCTCAGAGTAAAAGTGGCGGGGATTGTCGCTTATTCCTGCCCAATCGACTCCAAAAACTCCGACCGCTCATCACTCATCCGCGCCAGGCAGTCATTTTGCGCAATCGCATAGGCTTTGGTGCCGGTCACTGCCGGGAAGGTGTCCACCGCGCAATCGGCGTCACGTAGTTTTTCCCACTTCTGCTGGGCGTCCTTCAGACGAGCGGTAATGTCGGCGAGCTTGGTCTTGTCGCTGCCATAGGTAGAACCCATGCGTTCCAGCAGGCCCTGATAGTTGTCTTTCAACAATTGTTCGGCGGTGGTTTTGTTGTAAGTGGCGCATTCCAGGGTTTGCTTGTCGTTTTCGATGCCATCGCACGGCGTGCTGTCGGTGTCTTCAGCCGCGTGGACGCCGGTTGCGATGAGTGCCAAAGCCAGGAAAATCGATTTCATTGCGCCGTCTCATATCAGGTGATGCGGGAATTCTGGCTCAAGCGTAAGACAAAGAACAGTCGCCAGTCAGAGCTGTCATGTAGGCCTTTGTCGCGGATTGACGCTTTCGGCAATTCCCCTGTCGTTTTTGCACCCGGCTCAGGTTGCCCCTGGGCATATGCTGGCCCCAAAGCGCCGGCAGACGATTCGGCGCATGAATCGCCAATAAGGGGACGCCTGATGAGCCCAGCCGAATTGCACGCCGACAGCATCGTTATCGACGGGCTGATTATTGCCAAGTGGAACCGCGACCTGTTCGAGGACATGCGCAAAGGTGGCCTCACCGCCGCCAACTGCACCGTGTCGGTGTGGGAAGGGTTTCAGGCCACCATCAATAACATCGTCGCGAGCCAGACCCTGATCCGCGAGAACAGTGACCTGGTGATCCCGGTGAAAACCACCGCCGACATCCGTCGCGCCAAGGAACTGGGTAAGACCGGCATCATTTTCGGCTTCCAGAATGCCCACGCGTTTGAAGACCAACTCGGCTACGTCGAGATCTTCAAGCAGCTCGGCGTTGGTGTGGTGCAGATGTGCTACAACACCCAGAACCTGGTCGGCACCGGTTGCTACGAGCGTGACGGCGGCCTGTCGGGCTTCGGGCGCGAGATCGTCGGCGAGATGAACCGCGTCGGCATCATGTGCGACCTGTCCCACGTCGGCTCCAAAACCTCCGAAGAAGTCATCCTCGAATCGAAAAAGCCGGTGTGCTACTCCCACTGCTTGCCTTCCGGTCTTAAAGAGCACCCGCGCAACAAGTCCGATGCAGAGCTGAAGTTCATCGCCGACCACGGCGGCTTTGTCGGCGTGACCATGTTCGCGCCGTTCCTCGCCAAGGGCATCGATTCGACCATCGACGACTACGCCGAAGCCATCGAATACACCATGAACATCGTCGGCGAAGACGCCATTGGCATCGGCACCGACTTCACCCAGGGCCATGGCCAGGATTTCTTCGAAATGCTGACCCATGACAAGGGCTACGCCCGCCGCCTGACTAGCTTCGGCAAGATCATCAACCCGCTGGGCATCCGCACCGTGGGCGAGTTCCCCAACCTCACCGAAACCCTGCTCAAGCGCGGCCACAGCGAGCGCGTGGTGCGCAAGATCATGGGCGAGAACTGGGTCAACGTGCTCAAGGACGTCTGGGGCGAATAAGCCACCGCTGACACTTCTTTACCCTCGGCCATCCGGCGCCGAGGGCATACAAACGAATTTTCTGGAGTTAAGTTTCCATGGCCAAGATCGCCCCTCAATTGCCTATCGAAGTCGACAGCGAAACCGGTGTCTGGACCTCCGACGCCCTGCCGATGCTGTACGTGCCGCGCCATTTCTTCGTCAACAACCACATGGGCATCGAAGAAGTCCTGGGCGCTGACGCCTACGCCGAAATCCTCTACAAAGCAGGCTACAAATCCGCTTGGCACTGGTGTGAAAAAGAAGCTGAATGCCACGGCCTGGAAGGCGTCGCGGTGTTTGAACACTACATGAAGCGCCTGTCGCAACGCGGCTGGGGCCTGTTCAAAATCCAGGACATCGACCTGGATAAAGGCACCGCCAGCGTCAAGCTCGAACATTCGGCATTTGTCTACGTGTACGGCAAGGTCGGGCGCAAAGTGGACTACATGTTCACCGGCTGGTTTGCCGGCGCGATGGACCAGATTCTTGAGGCCCGTGGCAGCAAGATCCGCACTGTGGCCGAACAAGTCTACGGAGGCTCCGAAGAGGGCCACGATGACGGCTTGTTCACCGTCAAGCCGTTGTAAGCCGAGGACCGTGCCATGGCTTTCGAAGCAATGTTCCAGCCGATCCAGATCGGCAAACTGACCATCCGCAACCGCGTGCTCAGTACCGCCCACGCCGAGGTGTATGCCACCGACGGCGGCATGACCACCGATCGCTATGTGAAGTACTACGAAGAGAAAGCCAAGGGCGGTATTGGCCTGGCGATCTGCGGCGGTTCCTCGGTGGTCGCCATCGATAGCCCCCAGGAATGGTGGAGTTCGGTGAACCTGTCCACCGACCGCATCATCCCGCACTTCCAGAACCTGGCTGACGCCATGCACAAGCATGGCGCCAAAATCATGATCCAGATTACCCACATGGGCCGTCGCTCGCGTTGGGACGGCTTTAACTGGCCGACCCTGATGTCGCCGTCCGGTGTACGTGAGCCGGTGCACCGCGCAACCTGCAAGACCATCGAGCCGGAAGAGATCTGGCGCGTGATCGGCAACTACGCCAGTGCCGCCAAGCGTGCCAAGGCCGGTGGCCTCGACGGTGTGGAACTGTCGGCAGTGCACCAGCACATGATCGACCAGTTCTGGAGCCCGCGGGTCAACAAGCGTACCGACGAATGGGGCGGCACCTTCGAAGGCCGCATGAAGTTCGGCCTGGAAGTGTTGAAAGCCGTGCGCGCGGAAGTCGGTGATGACTTCTGCGTGGGCATGCGCCTGTGCGGTGACGAGTTCCACCCGGACGGCCTGTCCCACGAGGACATGAAGCAGATCGCCAAGTATTACGACGACACCGGCATGCTCGATTTCATCGGCGTCGTCGGCTCGGGTTGCGACACCCACAACACCCTGGCCAACGTAATCCCGAACATGAGCTACCCGCCGGAGCCGTTCCTGCACCTGGCGGCCGGTATCAAGGAAGTGGTCAAGGTTCCAGTGCTGCACGCGCAGAACATCAAGGACCCGAACCAGGCCACGCGCATCCTTGAAGGCGGCTATGTGGACATGGTCGGCATGACCCGTGCACACATCGCTGACCCGCACTTGATCGCCAAGATCAAGATGGGCCAGATCGACCAGATCAAACAGTGCGTCGGCGCCAACTATTGCATCGACCGCCAGTACCAGGGCCTGGATGTGCTGTGCATCCAGAACGCCGCGACGTCCCGTGAATACATGGGCGTGCCGCACATCATCGAGAAATCCACCGGACCGAAACGCAAGGTCGTCGTAGTCGGCGCCGGCCCAGCAGGGATGGAAGCTGCGCGTGTAGCAGCCGAACGTGGCCACGACGTAACCCTGTTCGAGAAGAAAGAATTTATCGGCGGGCAAATCACCACTGCTTCCAAGGCTCCGCAACGCGACCAGATCGCGGGGATCACGCGCTGGTTCCAACTGGAACTGGCGCGCTTGAAAGTCGACCTGCGCCTGGGCGTGGCGGCCGATGCCGCGACCATCCTGGACCTGCGTCCAGACGTGGTGGTGCTGGCGGTCGGCGGGCATCCGAACATCGAGCAGAACGAACACTGGGGCGCGGCCGAAGGCCTGGTGGTGAGCAGTTGGGACGTGCTCGACGGCAAAGTCGCGCCGGGCAAGAACGTGCTGGTCTACGACACCATCTGCGAATTCACCGGCATGTCGGTTGCGGACTTCCTCGCGGACAAAGGCAGCCAGGTGGAAATCGTCACCGACGACATCAAGCCGGGCGTGGCGATTGGCGGTACGTCGTTCCCGACCTACTACCGCAGCATGTACCCGAAAGAAGTGATCATGACCGGCGACATGATGCTGGAAAAGGTCTACCGCGAAGGCGACAAGCTGGTGGCGGTGCTGGAGAACGAATACACCGGCGCCAAAGAAGAGCGGGTGGTGGACCAGGTGGTCGTCGAAAACGGCGTGCGTCCGGACGAAGCCATCTACTACGGGCTCAAGGAAGGTTCGCGCAACAAGGGTCAGATTGACGTTGAAGCCTTATTCGCGATCAAGCCGCAGCCGTGCCTGAGCGAGACGGGCGAGGGGTACTTGCTGTTCCGCATCGGTGACTGTGTGGCCCAGCGAAATACCCACGCTGCCATCTATGACGCCCTGCGCCTGTGCAAGGATTTCTGACACCACAGGGCCAAAAATGTGGGAGGGGGCTTGCCCCCGATAGCGGTGGGTCAGCGACAACTGTACCGACTGACAGTCCGCCATCGGGGGCAAGCCCCCTCCCACATTCGGGTCAGTTTCGCATTAGATTTGTGTGGTCTGTGGGAGCTTCACCATGTTGAACACCTTGCTGCCTATTCTCTTGTTCGCCGCCTTGGGCCTTGCCGTCCTCGGCGCCCTGCGCCGGGTGAACATGTGGCGCCGTGGCCGCGCGTCCAAAGTCGACCTGCTGGGCGGCCTGCTGGCCATGCCCAAGCGCTACATGGTCGACCTGCACCACGTGGTCGCCCGCGACAAATACATCGCCAACACCCACGTCGCCACGGCCCTGGGCTTTGTGCTGTCGGCACTGCTGGCGATTCTGGTGCATGGCTTCGGCCTGCAAAACCGTATCCTCGGCTACGCCTTGCTGCTGGCCTCGGTGTTGATGTTTGTCGGCGCCACCTTCGTTTACCTGCGTCGGCGCAACCCGCCGGCACGCCTGTCCAAAGGCCCGTGGATGCGCCTGCCGAAAAGCCTGATGGCGTTCTCGGTGAGCTTTTTCCTGGTGACCTTGCCCGTGGCCGGGATTCTGCCGGCGGACTTCGGCGGTTGGTTGCTGGCTGCGCTCTTGAGTGTGGGTGTGCTGTGGGGCGTGTCCGAAATGTTCTTCGGCATGACCTGGGGCGGCCCGATGAAACACGCCTTCGCCGGTGCCCTGCACCTGGCCTGGCACCGTCGCGCTGAACGTTTTGGCGGTGGTCGTTCCACCGGTTTGAAGCCGCTGGACCTCAGTGATAAATCCGCGCCGTTGGGCGTGGAGAAACCCAAGGATTTCACCTGGAACCAACTGCTCGGCTTCGACGCCTGCGTGCAGTGCGGCAAGTGCGAAGCGGCGTGCCCGGCGTTTGCCGCCGGCCAGCCGTTGAACCCGAAAAAGCTGATCCAGGACATGGTGGTCGGCCTGGCCGGCGGCACCGATGCCAAATTCGCCGGCAGCCCATACCCAGGCAAAGCCATTGGCGAACACAGCGGCAATCCGCATCAACCGATCGTCAACGGCCTGGTGGACGCCGAGACCCTATGGTCCTGCACCACCTGCCGCGCCTGCGTGGAAGAGTGCCCGATGATGATCGAGCACGTGGACGCCATCGTCGACATGCGCCGCCACCTCACCCTGGAGAAAGGCGCCACGCCGAACAAAGGCGCCGAAGTCCTGGAAAACCTGATCGCCACCGACAACCCTGGCGGTTTCGCACCGGGCGGTCGCCTGAACTGGGCGGCGGATTTGAACCTGCCGTTGCTCAGCGACAAAAGCAGCGTTGACGTGCTGTTCTGGGTCGGTGATGGCGCCTTCGACATGCGCAACCAACGCACCTTGCGTGCGTTCGTCAAAGTGCTTAAAGCCGCCAAGGTCGACTTCGCCGTGCTCGGCCTGGAAGAGCGCGACAGTGGCGACGTTGCCCGTCGCCTGGGCGATGAGGCGACGTTCCAACTGCTGGCTACGCGCAATATCCAGACGTTGGCCAAGTACAGCTTCAAGCGCATCGTCACCTGCGATCCGCACAGTTTCCATGTGCTGAAAAACGAGTACGGCGCCTTCAACGGCAACTACCGCGTACAGCACCACAGCACTTTCATGGCCGAGCTGATCGGCGAGGGCGCGCTGAACCTGGGCCAGCACAAAGGTGACAGCGTGACCTACCACGACCCGTGTTACCTGGGCCGCTATAACGGCGAATACGAGGCGCCGCGCGAAGTGCTGCGGGCGCTGGGGATCGAGGTCAAGGAGATGCAACGTTCGGGCTTCCGCTCGCGTTGCTGCGGCGGTGGCGGCGGCGCGCCGATCACCGACATCCCCGGCAAGCAACGTATCCCCGACATGCGCATGGACGACATCCGCGAAACCGGCGCCGAGCTGGTGGCGGTGGGCTGTCCACAATGCACTGCGATGCTTGAAGGTGTGGTCGAGCCGCGTCCGTTGATCAAGGATATCGCCGAGCTGGTGGCCGATGCGTTGCTTGACGAGGCGTCGCCAGCCAAAGCTCCCATCAAACGTGAACCTGCGGAGGTGCACTGATGAGCGACATTATCCGCCGCGACCCACGGGCCGAATGGATCGCCCGTAACCGCCTGCACCCGTTGCATGCGGCGATGCAGCCGGTACAACACAGCTGGATGGGGCCGAACGGCGTTATCCGCAAAAACGTACATGGCGTCGGTTTTATCGGCCCTAACGGCATCAAGCGCATCGACCGCAGCGGCGCCCAGCAGGGTGGCGTGACCAAGCGTACTGCGGCGATTGAAGTGCAGTTGCCGCTGCATCAGGTGCCTGCGCCGGCGTTCTATATCAACGTGGTGCCGGACATGGTCGGCGGCCGCTTGAGCAGCCACGACCGCGACCTGCTCGGCCTGGCGCGACAACTTGCCGGCAGCGACGGTGCGGTGTTGGCGGTGGTGTTTGGCGAGCATAAGGAAAACGCGTTCGCCACGGCCGGTGTCGACCGTCTGCTGGTGCTGGACGGCCACGAATTCGACGGTTATTCACCGGAACAACGCGTGCAGGGTTTGCGGGCTGTGGATAACCAGTTCAACCCACGCCATTGGTTGCTGCCCGACAGCCGCAGCGGCGGTGGTGAGCTGGGTCGGCGGTTTGCCGCGAGCCTCAAGGAGCGCCCGGCCACGCGGGTGTGGCAGATCAAGGGCGACGCGTGCATCGGCCGCGCCGGCGCTGGCCAGGAAGACCTGGCGCGGCCACTTCCGCGCCTGATCCTCGCCGCCGTCGAATGTGCCGATCCGGTCAGCGACACACGTCATGAAGTCTTGCCCGTGGAGTTATCCACAACCCTGGCACGCAGCCTGCCGCGCATCGAAGACCTCGGCGCGGTGGCAGTGGACCCGGCGGCGATCCCCATGGCCGAGGCCGAGTTTATTTTCTCTGGCGGCAACGGCGTGAAGGATTGGAACCTGTTCCACCAGACCGCTGCTGCCCTGGGCGCCACCGAAGGCGCGTCGCGTGTGGCTGTGGACGACGGCTTTATGGCCCGCGATCGCCAGGTCGGCGCCAGCGGCACCTGGGTCACCGCACGGGTGTATGTGGCCGTGGGGATTTCCGGGGCTATCCAGCACCTGCAAGGCATCGGCGCCTGCGACAAGGTGGTGGCGATCAATCTCGATCCGGGTTGCGACATGATCAAGCGTGCCGACCTGTCGGTGATCGGCGAAAGCGCCGCGATACTGCAAGCCTTGATCGATGCGGTCGAGGCCTACCGCAACGGCGCCAAGCGCGATGCGGCTTGAGGACATGACTATGACCACGAATGTAATCAGCCTGGTGTCCATCGGCGCACACCCCACCTCCGGGCGCCCGCGCCGGGCAGAGCAGGATGCGCGAGCCGTTGAACTCGGCCTGCAAATGGCTGGGGATAAGTTGCAGGTGCTGCACGCGGGCAATATCGCCGAACCCACCTTGCGCAGCTACTTGGGCATGGGCTTGCCGCAACTGCATGTACTCGAACAACCGGAGGGTGCCGATGCCTTGCCGGTACTCAGTGATTATCTGCGCGAGGCAGGCGCCCAGGTGGTGCTCACCGGCAGCCAGGCCGAAACCGGTGAAGGCTCGGGCATGCTGCCGTTTCTGCTGGCCGAGCAATTGGGCTGGCCGCTGGTTGTCGGGTTGGCTCAGGTGGAGTCCATCGAAGGCGGCGTTGCTCATGTGCTGCAAGCCTTGCCGCGTGGGCAGCGGCGGCGCTTGAAGGTGCGCTTGCCGTTTTTGGCGACTGTGGATAACGCCGCGCCCAAGCCTCGGCAGAGCGCCTATGGCCCGGCGCAACGCGGTGAGTTGGCAGCCCATGAGGTTGAAGTTGAAGCCGATGAGTTATTCACAGGCGCGGTGCTGCAACCGGCCAAGCCTCGTCCCAAACGCCTCAAGGTGATCAAAGCCAAAAGCGGCGCCGACCGCATGAAAGCCGCTACGGCCAAGGCCAGTGGTGGCGGTGGGCAAGTGCTCAAAGGTGTCAGCGCCGAGGAAGGCGCCCAAGCCATTCTCAAGTTGCTCATAGAAGAAGGCGTCGTGCGCTAACCCACCAACACTGCAAAACAAATGTGGGAGGGGGCTTGCCCCCGATAGCGCTGTGTCAGTCACAGATGTACTGAACTGATCCACCGCCATCGGGGGCAAGCCCCCTCCCACATTTTTATCTCCATCAGGTTCTGAGGTTAAGGGGTGGCTGGCGCGGGTTTCGGCACCAGCTCCGGCAGCGGTGGCGGCAGCGGCTGCCAGGTGGCATCCGGCTGTTGCATCGGCGGTGGCAGGGCCGGTGTAGGGTCGCCGCCCATCGGCTTGAGGATCATTTTGTCGGTGGTGTCGCGCAGGATCATGCCCTGGGTTGAGCTGCGCGCTTCGGTGCCGCTGTGAAAGGTGCTGATCTGGGAAATCGGCAGGTCGAGGTTGCGTTCGATCCTCGGCGTCAGCAGCAGGATGATCTCGGTTTTCTGCTGAGTGTTCTGGTTAGTGCCGAACAGCTTCTTCCCGATCCACGGGATCTGGCTCAACCACGGCAGCCCCGAGCCTTCGTCGATATCCGAGGTGCGGATCAGCCCCGAGACGATCTGGGTTTCGTTGTTGCGCGCGGTCAGCAGGGTCTTGGTGGAACGTGAGCCCAGTTCGAAGGTGGCTGGCACATTTTCCGAGCCGGGAATGCGCTTGGTGATGTGGCTCATTTCCACGTTCAGCTCCAGGTTCACCTCATCGCTCAGGCTGATATTGGGCTTGACGGTGATCTGCAGCCCCACGTCCTGATAAGACACCGATGAGGTGGTGATCTGGTTGGCGGTGGTGGTGGTCACCACCGGGATCTTGTCGCCGATATTCACCTGGGCTTCTTCACGATTGCGCACCCGCACCCTGGGGTTGGCCAGGGTCACGGTGTTGCCGCTGCGCTGCAGCATATTGATACGCGCCGATGTGCTGCCCGAATCCAGCAGGATGTTGTCACCGTTGATCCCGCGCAACGCGCTGATGGGGATACCCGCAAGCCCGGCGGGCACGTTGGCCAGGTTGCCTACCGACAAGCCGATACCTTCCGGGTACTGGATGCCCAGGTTCAATTCGTCGGTCAGGCTGACCTCCAGCACCTGGATATCGATGGTCACTTCCGACTGCGCAATGTCGATGGCCTCCACCAGTTTTTCCACGGCGCTGAGGGTGTCCAGCCCATCGCGCACAATCACCGCATTCAGGCGCTCGTCTACCAACACCTCCTTGGGCTTGAGCACCTGCTTGATCTCGGCGGCGATGACCTTGGGGTCGCCATGGCTGAGGTAGAAGGTGCGGACGGCCAACTCACGGTATTCACGTTCTTTGTCCGGGCGGCGGGGGTAAACCAGGATGGTGTTGGCGTTAAGGATTTTCTTGTCCAGCCCTTGGGTGGTCAGCAGCAGGTTCAGCGCATCTTCGGCGGTGGTTCGGCTGGCGGTCATGCTTGCCGAGGCGCTGGGATTGACGTCTTTGTCGATGACGAAGTTGACCCCTGAAAGGCGCGCGATAGTCTCGAAAATCGTGGTCAGGCTCTGGGCGCTGAACTCCAGGCTCAGGGGTTTGCGCATGGCCTCGGAAAGGTCGGCGCTGAGGTAGTCGGCGCTGACCAGCTCGCGGGTCAGGGCATTGCGAAAGTCCAGGGCCTCTCGGTAGTTGGGCTTTTGCGCGATGATCCGGCGCACCAGGTTGAGCGCCTCCACTGGGTTTGCGCGTTTCATTTCGTAGGCCTGCGCCAGTTGTGGGCGCAGTTGTTTCATCGCCTGGATGCTCTGGATTTCCTGGCGTGCGCCGAGGTTGCTGGGGTCGTATTTGAGGATGGTTTCCAGGGCGCGGATGGCGGCCGCGTCGTCTCCACGCATCAGTGCGGTACTGGCCTCGCGGCTGTACTGGGCCACCAGCAACTCCAGTTTGCTGAAATTGGCGGTGCGCAGTTGCACGTCGTCCGGGTCTTGTTTGGCTTCGGCTTGCAGCACTTCCACCGAGCGGATGATGTCGCCCTTTTGGCGCAACTCATCGCTTTCTTTGATTGCGCGTTGGGTCTGGCACGCGCTGAGCAGAGCCAGGGTCAGGCTCAAGTAAATCCATGTACGTAACGCCATGATCGTGTCCCGCCCTGGTCAGTGAGTGTCAAGCCGCAAGGTGCTGACATGCTTGAGCGGCATGTAGGTCAGCACCACGGTCGTGTCGGTCAGCTTGTCCAGTCGGTAGTGCGAGTCGAGCATCTTGCCGGGCACGATGCGCCCCGGCACCGAGCAGCGGTTGCACAGCGTGTATTGGCGATCGTTACCGCGCAGCACGACGATTTTCGATTGGTTCTCATAACGCCACTGCGCGCTCACGCTGAAGGGCAGCGCAGGTGGTTTGGGCGGTGCGGTGTCGACTGGAATGGGGGGCGGCGCAGGTGTCCAGGTTTGGGTGGGGAACAGGTCGACCGTCTCAGCCAAGGCTGGCGCGGAGGGTGACGCTGGCGCTGTGGGTTTGATCTGCGCCGTGGTCGTCACGGGTGACGATGCAGGGGCAGGGCTGTCCACCGTGTCCTGCCAGAACAGCCAGCCACAGCTGATCAGGGTCAATAACAGGAGCACGCGCAAATACAGTGGCAGCTTCATTCCACCACCCCCAGCACACTGACCTTGAGGTTGATGTCCAGCATGCCGCTGCTGATGTCTTTGCGCTCCAGGGTCACGCGCTCGATGCGTACGGCGGGCTCGTTCGAGAGGTCGACCAGGGCATTGCGCAATAAGGCGTAGGGGCCGGAGAGCGGGATCTCCACGTCCAGCCGTTGCAGCCCTGTGTCGCCGGGCGCGGAGTAGGCCAGCGTGGTCTGTTCGATGGCAAAGCCGTAGCGGCTGAGCACCCCCAGCAGCGTTTCCAGGCGGGGGGCAAAGTCCTGCGCGCTGGGTAAGCGCTCGACCACCGCCGGTTCGGTGACTTGCACATCCTGAGGCTGTTCATCGATGCCGGCCTGCAGTTCCTGGCGGCGCAGGTTGTCGCTGATGCCTGCCGGGTAGATCACCGTCACTTCGATCACCAGCGCCGCCATCATGGCCCCCACCGCCAGCAGGCCCCAAAATCCCAGGCGTTGTTGCCACTGGGTCAGTTGCCAGCGCAGGCGCGGCAGGTGGCGAGTAAGGGCATGCATGGGCATTACCCCGCGCCAACGGTGAGTTTGACCTGCACCGGGTGTTGCGGGTCGTTGGCCTTGCGGGCGCTTTGTTGCAGGTTCACCTGTACACCGGGTTGCGCCTTGAGTCGCTCGGCAAATCGAAAGGCGTCGCCCAGCACTTTGGCTTCCAGGTCCAGATGAATCAGTTGGGCCTGTGTGTTGATCTCGACGCGGGTCAGGGCGATATCTCGGGACCAGGCTTGGGCCACGGCATCCATCAGTGCGAAGGGCGTGACCTTTTGTTGGGCGAACGTGGACAACTGCTGTTTTTGCGTGGGCGACAGGCGAATGGCGGCCTGGATCAACTGCTCCTGACGGCGAGTCAGCTGGATGAAGTGCTGCTCCAATGCGTCGGTCTGTTGTTGCTGTTGCTCCATGCGTTGCCAGTGCTGCCAGGTGTTGAACAGCAGGGCGGCCGCGCCCAGCCATAGGACAGTCACCCAAGGCCGGCGGGTGGCGCTGGCGCGTTGGAAATCCACGTGTGGCCCTTGAGGCGTACGCAGGTGCTGCCAGACAGTCGCGAGCCTGGATTTCATACAGACGACTCCTCCAGCCAGGGGTGCACCGGACCCAACCGGTTTTCCGCCGGGGTGTTGGTGACCACCAAGGTGGCAGCGGCATGCCGCTCCACCAGCAGGTCGGCGGTGAACAGGTTGTCGCTCAAGGTGCTGCCGCGTGGGGTGGGTATGACGCAGACCTGGTCGATCACACCCTGTTGTCGATAGAGGCAACTGAGGCTTTCGGTTTCGGGCACCACCAGCACACAGTCGGCCGGTAAGTGCCGCCAATACCGCTGCGCCACCGCTGTCAGCAATGGCATACACGTCACCAGCGGCAGGCGACGCAGCTTGAATAGCTCACGCAGGTCGTGCAGCAGCTCCCGATGCATCGCGACCGCCAGGCGCTCATGGCCGAAGGCGCTGTCCGCCACGTGTATCTGCCACTGCTCAGGGTCGATGCCGGCTTGTTGGCTGAACGTGGCCTCGGCGAATCCTTGCCAATCGTCTGCGCTGTACAACCCGGTTTGCCACCCCAGCATCAGGTAATGCACATGGGGAAATCCCAGCAGCACCGTGGCGCGGTCCAGGAACCCTACGCGGCCGCGCGGCGCCTGTTCCAACAGCTCGGCGCAGGCGGCCAAGGGCACGCCTTCATGTTGCGCGCGCCACACCGGCGCACCGCGCCAGCGCGGGCGCGCGGCCCACTCGGCACCGGTGCTGTGCAGCCACACCACATGCTCAATAAAGGGAAATGACACGGTGTATCTCCTTGAGCGTGGTATCGCCCTGGGCGGCATGGGCCAGGGCGATATCGCGGATAAATACGTGGCCGGCTTCACGCGCCAGTTCACGCAGGCTGGAGGCCGAATTGCGGTTGAGCAGGCCCTCCTTGATGCTGTCGGTCAGCGTCAGCACTTCGGCCAGGGCGAGCCGGCCGCGATAGCCGGTGTGGCGGCAGGTCTCGCAGCCTGTGCCCACACGATAGTGGCCCTGTCTGAGTTGGGCGTCAGGCAGTTGGGCGAGGCGGACAATATCGGGGTCGGGCTCGGCGTCGACGCCGCAGTCCGGGCAGATGCGCCGCACCAGGCGCTGGGCGACCACGCCGTTGAGGGCTTCGACAAAACTGGCCGGGTCCACGTCCATATAGGTAAAGCGCTCCAGCACACTGAACGCGCTGTTGGCGTGCACCGACGACAGCACCAGGTGCCCGGTCAGCGCCGCCTGCACCGCGATACCGGCGGTTTCGCCGTCGCGGATTTCCCCCACCAGAATCGTGTCCGGGTCGTGGCGCAGGATCGAGCGCAGGCCACGGGCGAAGGTCAGGCCCTTCTTGTCGTTGACCGGAATTTGCAGCACGCCGGGCAGTTCGTATTCCACCGGGTCTTCGATGGTGATGATCTTTTTCTCGCCGGTATTGGTCTCTGACAGGGCGGCGTACAGCGTGGTGGATTTGCCGCTGCCGGTGGGGCCGGTCACCAGCAACATGCCATAGGGTTCGCTGGCCAATACGCGGATGCGCGCGATGGTGTCGGCGCTCAGGCCAAGGGTTTCCAAGCTCAGGGATTCGCCGCGCTGGGACTTGTCGAGAATCCGCAGCACCGCATCTTCGCCGTGGATGCTGGGCATGATCGACACACGAAAATCCACCTCGCGGCCCTGGATCTTCATCTTGAAGCGTCCGTCCTGGGGCACCCGCCGCTCGCCGATGTCCAGCTCCGACAGCACCTTGATCCGCGACAGTGCCTGCTCGGCCATGTCCAGGCCGCTGGCCTGGCCCATCTGCTGCAACACGCCGTCGATACGGTATTTGATCACCAGGCCCTGGGGCGTGGTTTCCACATGGATGTCACTGGCGCGGCTTTGCAGCGCATCGAACAACATGGAGTTGACCAGGCGCACCACCGGGTTGTCGTCGCGGGCGATGCTGCTCAATGAGATTTCCTGGGCGGCCTGGATGACACGGGCGCTTTCATCGTCGCTGCCGAAGGGTTGCATGACCCGTTGGCTGGCTTCGGCCAGAGTCAATTGAGCTTTCACCGCGCCGGGCAGGCTCATGGCGAGGGGTAATTGGCGCAAGGTTTTGGAGGACTGCAACCAGTGTCGGCTGGCCAGGGTGAACGGGTCGCCCAGTACCAGGCAGGGCTCACCGTGGTTATCCACAGGCAGCGCGTTATGGATCAGTGCCTGAGGCAATGCCAGCAGATCAAAACGCCAGTTTTCACTGAGGGTTTGCGGGGCGATGGCAAGCAGGCCGAGGGGCTGGGCGATAGTGCTTAATTGGTCGGGTGCTTTTTCCAGGACCTCCCGCAGGTAATCGGACAAGGGGATGCCTCGTTGTGCCGCAAGCGCTTGCCATTGCAGTGTCTGCTCACTCATCGCGTTACCCCTGAATGGAACCCGCCAGTTCGAAAATCGGCATGTACAGCATGAACACGATCAAGCCGATCAGCCCGCCCACCACCAGCATCAACAGTGGCTCGAACACCTTGCTGAACAGCTCAATGGCGCGCTCCAGTGCCTCATCGTGAAACTGCGCGATGCGCTCACACATGGCCGCCAATTCGCCGCTTTGCTCGCCCACCCGCAATAGGCGTTCGGCGACGGCGGTGGTCAGTTGATGGCGGGCGAGGGCGGTAGAGAGGGGTTGTCCGGCCTGGATATCGGTCATGGCTTGGCGCAAGGCGCCTTGGCGTTCCACGGGCAGTAGCGCGCCGGACAATTCCACCGCCGTGACCACCGGCATTCCGCCCATCAGCAACATGCCTGCGGTGCGATAAAACCGCGCGAGCACAAACAGCGTGCGCTGGGCTCCCAGGCTGGGGATTTTCCAGAACAGGCCCGCTGCGCGACGCTTGAACCCGGCGCTGCGAAACATCAGCACCAGTGCAGCGATGACCAGTACCAGGCCGACCAGCATCTCCAGGCTATGGGCGTCCACCAGCGCACCCCACCACACCATGAAGCGCGCGGTGGCTGGCAGGTCGGTGACCGCATCGAATACCGAGGCGAAGCGCGGGATCACGAAAAACAGCAGAAACAGCAGGATCAACGCGCCCACGCTGAGCACCACCAAGGGGTACATCAGGGCGCCGCTGACGCGCTTTTTGACGGTTTCCAAATGCGCTTCGAAATGATGGTAGCGGCGCAGAGCCACGGCCAATTGGCCGCTGTGCTCGGAGGACGCCACGGTGGCGATCAACAGCGAAGGAAACGTCTGTGGCTTGAGCTGCATCGCCTTGGACAGTGAGTTGCCTTCATACATGGAGGCGAGCAGATCGCTCATGACCTGTCGGTTGACGCCCGGCGGCGCCTTGTCGCGCAGGGTTTCCACCGCTTCCACCAGCACCAGTCCGGCGTCCAGCAGCACCACCAGTTCCTGGATAAACAGGCCAAGGGCGAACGTGCTGCGGCGACTCGGCAGTTTGAGTTGGCGGCGGGCTTTGAGCGAGATGACTTGCACACCCTCGGCCTGCAGTTGCCGGCGCGCCTGGGAGAGGTCCACGGCGTGCAGTTGCAGGGACTGCAAATGGCCGTCGCGGATGATGCGTGCGTCGACGTCGATCATGGTGCCTGCCTCGCCAGTTGTTGGCGTTGTTGCAGTAACTCACCGTAGTAGCGCCACACCGCCCGGGCGTAGCGCGAGCGCTGCGCCTGGCGATCCGATTTGGCCCCGGCGTTGTAGGCGCCGACTGCCTGCCAGCCATAGCCCTGTTCGCGGATAAACCCGGCGAGGATCCACGCGCCGACCATCACGCTGGTGCAGGGCTGGGTAATCAGGTGTTGTTCGGTGATGCCCCATTGCGCGAGCGCAGGCAAGTGACGGCTGTTGATTTGCATCAGGCCGATGTCCTGGCTGCCGTCACTGTTGACGTTACGCGCGTGTGGGTTGAGGCCGGACTCGACCTTGGCGATGGCGTACAGCAGAAGCGGGTCAACGTGGTAACGGCTGGCCGCCAATTGCCAGCAGTTGGCCTGGGCAACGCCCATGCAGCACAACAGGGTTAAGGCAAGCGGCAGGCGGCGCATGGTGGGTCACAGCCCGTAGACGATGTCGGCGTAGGTGTTCTCACCGCCCGCTTTGCCGTCTCGGCCCAGGCAGATGATCTCTGCGTCGTTGGGCGCAGTACCGGGGTTCTTGAAAAGGTAAGGGTTGCCCCATGGGTCTGGCGGCAGTGACTTGAGGTACGGCCCCTGCCAATTGTTCGCGTTGGCGGGGCGCGTCGTGAGCGCATTCAGGCCGAGTGTTTCGTCGGGGTAGGTGCCATTGTCCAAGCGGTACTGATGCAAGGCATCGGCAAGGGACTTCATCTGCCCCTGGGCTGTTTGCACCTTGGCCAGTTCCAATCGATCAAACATCTTCGGCCCGACGTAGCTGGCGAGCAGGGCGATGATCAGCAGGACTACCAGCAGCTCAAGCAAGGTGAAACCGCAGGAGCGGGTGCGGAAAAAGGTGCGACTGTACATGGAGATACCCTGTGGGAGTGCCAAGGCACGGCGGTTGTGTAGCCATCTCCCCGCCCGCGTTTGAGCGGGCACCGCCGGTAGTACTGCATCGCTATTCGAATTACACCTCTACAACTGTAGCGTTCGTCGATATAAGGCGCCGTGAGGCGCCCTATAACGTTTGGCTCTTGGGGTTATCGAGTTAATGAATATGCGCGTCGGCTTATTCCACCTTTTCCCAAGCGTCGCGCCATGCTTCGCCGGTTTCCGGTGCATAAGCCCATGCGGCACCAGCGCACCAGCCGCTGTTCGGAAACGGTCTGCAGCGGTAGTTACCGCCAGCGTTGCTCACGATGTCCCCGGCTTTGTACGGTGTGCCCTCTACGTAGGCCGGATACTCTCCGCCGCCGCTGTCCGGAGTCACCGTGAAGTCGAACTCCGCCTGGCTGGTCTTGCCGTTTTGCTGGTCGCGCACATTCAGGCGTGCCTTGAACGGGGTCGCCTCTGTGACGGTGTAGGCAGTACCGCTGACGTTGGCGGCGTTCTGCGCCCCGGTCATCCCAGGCACCGCCCATTGGTAGAGCAGTTGCCCGTTGCTACCGGTCGAGCCCGTGCCACTGAAGGTAAATGCCTGTCCGGACTTCAACGAAGTGGGGCCGGTAATACGGGCAACCGGTGGCGCTGGGTTAACAGGCGTTTCCCCACCCGGAATGATGGACATCGCCTTGGAGTAACCCTCGTTCTGGACGAACACTGAGTTGGCGCTTGGGTCGGCTGAGTTGAACGCAATGTCGTTGCCGTGCTTTTCCCCGACTTTGGCGATGCTCGCATTGATCTGACTGGCCAGTTGTTGGCCCCAGATTTTCGCGTCCAGATTGGCCGCCGTGATGGGCAGGGTTATATCGACGACCTCCTGGGCTCGCGGGGTGTTGTCGAGGATGCGGAAGCGCACGGCGTCACCGGGTTTGAGGGCGCCCATGACGGCGTCGATGAACTGGCCAAGCTCGCGCCAGCGCTCCGGAATACCGCCCCCGACGATGTTAATGTCGCTGCAGTTGTAGAACCCTTCCCCGGCCGGATCTATGCGCTGCCATTGCACGAAGAGCGTCGCCTTGCCGGACTGCTGTGCCGGAACCGGAACTGACATTTTGAAGTATCCCGAGGCCGAAATAGCCGGTGGCTTGTTGCCCCAGTTGGTTTGCGCGACCGTGAATTGCTCGGTGTGGATAAGGGTCAAGTCATTCCAGGTCAAGGGCGCGCGGGTCGGGTCAACGCCTGGTTTGGTCAGGAACACCCGCGCAAAACTGGGCACGTGGGGCGCCGTGCCGATGATGCGCACGTCCATTTTGCCGTTTTCGGGCGTCACGTCGGTGCGGTGCCAATCCCATTTCGCCTCCGACGGCGATTCGTTCCCCACCAGGTTCAGGCCGTCTTTTTTGCTGTCGGCTGCCGAGCACAGTTTGCCGTCCGGCACTTCTCGCTTGACGGTCTCCAGGTCCTCATAACCGGGCGCCCGGATCAAATGCGCGACTTCATTCCATTGTTGACCTGGATACTTTTCACTTTTTTTGTCCAGTGCTGCGCACCCAGCGTCACTTTTGCTACCTGACCAAAAGTCCGGAAGCATTCTGCAGTGGATCTGTCGTGCGACGGGGGTATCCACGCCGCCATGGGCTATCGCCAGCGCCGGCATCAGAATTGCCAGTGCGAGCACCCAGTTAATCAAGTTCCTTGTGTAGCGCTGTAGGTTATTCATGTTGTAGTCCGCCTCAATTCAGATAGAAAAGTTCCGAACGGCTGGAACGATCAGTGTGTGTGCAAGGGCATCATTGGTTGGGCTGGTCTCCACGGGGAGTGCTGGGGATTGGAGGGTTACTCTGTCCAGGGCCGTACAGAAACACCCACCCTTGATAACTGCCTTGCCCTGTAAAACTCTGATTGATCACCGCAAAGTTGCTTTGCTTGAACGGCGTGCCGCTGGCGTTGCTGAACACGCCCATGATCGTTTCACCCGGCCCCGGGACCACGCCCCAATCGGCGGTGCCGGTCAGCGGGTCGTCATAGACCCGGCGCAGGTAGCGCTTGATGGTCGGTTGGCGGCGGTCCAGCACCAAATCTTCGAGGGACTTGGGGAACGTATTACCGGCGGCGTAGTACAGGCCGATCGCCCGCCGAATTTCATTGCCTCGCGCCAGCAGTTCCAACTCACGCTCGCGCTGCAACACGCTGGACCACAGCGTGCCTGTTTCCATCAACATCACGGCCACCACGGCCACTGTCACCAACATGCCCATGAACACCGAGCCGTCCTGGCTGTGTTTACCAGTCTGCATAGGCGCTCCCGTCGTGGGCGCTGCCGGGCGCACCGCTGCGCACGTCGCCCAGGCCTTGTTCGTCGGAGGGTTGCAGTTGCCAGGTGTCGCGTTTGCCGGTGAGCGGGTCCATGGGGATTTCGCGCAAATAGCGCCGGTCGACCAGGGCTTGCAGGGACTCGGGATTGTTGCCGTGGTCTTCACGGTATTGGTCCAGGGCCTGGCGGATGGAAGACAGGTTATGGCGCAGCACGGTTTCCTGGGCCTTGGCGTGCTGGCGAAAATACTGGGGCGTCACGAGGGTCATGAGGGTGGCGATGATAGCCATCACCACCAGCAACTCGATCAGGGTAAAACCCCGATTACCACTGGCTGTATGACGTTCCATTCAAACTCTCCCGAGTGCTGCGGGACGAAACGTCGAATACATCTTCCCCCTCTTGTGGGTTATCAGCGGTGCTCTTGTAACTGCGCAGTTGCCAGGTTTGCGCGGGCAACAGTTCCGGACACTCGCAGACGGGGTCGCGGGGGATGCGGCGCAGG
This sequence comes from Pseudomonas sp. RIT357, assembly GCF_000632245.1. Classification (NCBI taxonomy): domain Bacteria; kingdom Pseudomonadati; phylum Pseudomonadota; class Gammaproteobacteria; order Pseudomonadales; family Pseudomonadaceae; genus Pseudomonas; species Pseudomonas sp. RIT357. The sequence goes on along the minus strand of NZ_JFYX01000001.1, from coordinate 143,594 downwards.
AAGAAGAGTTTTTTGCCTTTGAGATCGGTCTTGTCCGTGACCCCCTCGACTAATGCTTGGAGGGAGGGTGGATAACCGCTGTCGCTGATACTTTTTTCAATACGTCCGTCGTCGCTGGCCTCTTTGTAGGCGTCGATCCCACGGCGTATTTCCCGCAACGAGCGTTGCAGGTCAAGTTCCCTGTCGCGTTTACCCATCAACGCCGTCAGCGGATAAGCCACTGTCGAAAGCGTGGCCAGGAGGGCCAGCGTCAGTAGTAATTCAATCAGCGTAAAACCTTTGGCGCAGTGATGGCTGGAATGACCCCGCCCTATCACTGATCTATCTCCCTCTATCGCGCCAAGGACTTCTGCATTAACCCAGGCCAATGGATATAACTGCAAAAGTGAGTGTAGATGAACTTTGAATCTGAGTATTTTTTGTACAGTTGGCCGATAAGCGGTGGTTACCCACAATCACTGTGCACGTGCCTGTGGATAAGGTGTTTGTGGTTGTCCACAGAGCATGTAAATCAAGGCCTGCAGCGCGCTGTACGAAAAACAACCAGGCTAAGTGGCGGTTTTTACAGGCGTTTTGATGTGGATAAGGACGCTGCCCATTCTCGACTTGCCCCCAAACTCTGTTGGCGGTTCTGTGGATAAGATGTTCGCTATCAGCTACAGGCCATATAAACAGTGGCTCTCAGTGAGTTGGTTGTATTTTGATCAATTCGGCCTTTTTGTTCCGCTAAACCGGTAGATGCCCCGGTTTATGAAGGTTTGAGGCGGTTTTCCACAGCGTCGCCAGAGTTGCCCCCAAAGTCTGTTGGCGGATCTGTGGATAAGGTGTTTGCGTACCGCTGTGGGCTTTGTATTACGTGGCTTGCAGGCTATTGATCATAAATTGATCAAAGTAGGGCGAAACCCGTGGAGTTGAATAAGTCACGGATTTTCTTCAGTTAATTTTGGACAAGTAAGCCAGTTGCCCACAATTACTGTGGGTGGCTTTGTGGATAAGTTGTTGGGTAAAGGCTGGAGGGCGCGCTGGCAGAGGCCTGCGAGAGATTTGATCAAATATTGAGCAGTGTGAGGTTCAAGTGCGGGAGGGGGCTTGTCCCCCTCCCACCTTGTTGAGCTGCGGGTATCGGTTATTCGTGTGCAGCCACGCCTTTGAGGTAAGGCGCCGGTGCAGCGCCCAGATTGCTCAGCAGGCGCTCGCTGTACCAGTCCACAAAGTTCACCACGCCGAACTCATAGGTTTTGGAGTACGGCCCTGGCTGGTAAGCGGTGGAGTTGATCCCGCGCTGGTTCTCTTCGGCCAAGCGACGGTCCTGGTCGTTGGTGGCGTCCCACACTTGGCGCATGCGCTCCACGTCGTAGTCCACGCCTTCGACGGCGTCCTTGTGCACGATCCACTTGGTGGTGACCATGGTTTCCTGGGCGCTGATTGGCCACACGGTGAACACGATGATGTGATCGCCCATGCAGTGGTTCCAGGAATGCGGCAGGTGCAGGATGCGCATCGAGCCCAGATCGGGGTTTTTGATGCGGCCCATCAGCTTGGCGCAGCCTTGCTTGCCGTCCAGCGTCATCGACACAGTGCCCTTGAGCAGCGGCATGCGCACGATGCGGTTGCGCAGGCCGAAGCTGGCGTGGGCGTAAGGAATTTTTTCCGCGTCCCAAGCGGCTGCGGAGGCGGCCACGTGGTCCTTGAACGCCTGGTCGGCACGCGGGTCGGTGACATCGTCCCATTCCAGCAGGGTCTTGAGCAGTTCCGGGTGCGAGGCGTTGCAGTGGTAGCACTCGCGGTTGTTTTCCAGCACCAGCTTCCAGTTGGCTTTTTCCATCAAGGTGGTTTGCACCGCCACCTTGGTGTTCTCCATGTCGTACGGTTCCATGTAGTGGTTCAGGGTCGACAGGAAGTCATCAATGGCCGGCGGGTTCTCGGCCAGGCTGATGAAGATGTAGCCACCGGCGGTCTTCACGTTCACCGGCTTCAAACCGTACTGCTTCATGTCGAAGTCGGCGCCCATTTCGGTACCGGCAAACAGCAGGCGGCCGTCCAGCTCGTAAGTCCACTGGTGGTAGTGACACACGAGTTTGGCGACCTTGCCCTTGTCACTGGTGCACAGGCGCGAACCACGATGGCGGCAGACGTTGTGGAACGCATGCACCACGCCTTCGGCGCCACGAATCACGATGATCGGGTTCTTGCCGATTTGCAGGGTCAGGTAGTTGCCCTTGGCGGGAATTTCGCAGGTCATGCCAGCGATCAACCACTCTTTCTGGAAAATCTCCTGCATGTCGATATCAAACAGCCGGTCATCAGAGTAGAACGGCTGCGGCAGCGAAAACGTGCGCTCGCGCTCTTGCAGCATTTGCGCGGTGGCCTTGCGTGCGGGTTCCAGCGGATCGCCCAAGCTTAAGGTTGCGGTGACGTCCATCGTGTGTGTCCTCATGGCCATTCTGTGTGGCCGGCGAATAGTGGCTACGGTTGATGCTATGCAAGGCGTAAAGAAAGCGTAGTTGTTGGGTGCGAGTGTGGGGCCGGCGTTGCGACGATCCTTATCCATGGGCGACATGGCCCAATCTGATCCCGACGCGCAACCCCCTGTCGTTGGGGGCTGGTCGCGATAAGTATGTGAATGTCGCAGATAGGTAAATGGGTGGTTCTCGCGTTACGCAGAATCGCCACCATAAAGCCGAATATCGGCAGTGGAGAATCAGCATGTCCAACAGTTTCCTGAATCCAGTAACTACCCAGACCTGGGCCAATGGTCGGCACATCGTCCGTTGCGTCAAAGTCATCCAGGAAACCTGGGACGTGCGCACCTTTTGCTTCATGGCCGACCAGCCGATCCTGTTCTTTTTCAAGCCGGGGCAATTTGTCACCCTGGAGCTGGAAATCGAAGGCCAGCCGATCATGCGCTCGTACACGATTTCGAGCTCGCCCTCGGTGCCTTACAGCTTCTCGGTGACCATCAAGCGTGTGCCGGGCGGCAAGGTGTCCAACTGGCTGCACGACACGCTGCACGAAGGCCAGGAACTGGCGGTACACGGACCGGTGGGGTTGTTCAACGCCATCGACTTCCCAAGCCCCAAAGTCTTGTACCTCAGCGGCGGTGTGGGGATTACTCCCGTGATGTCCATGGCGCGTTGGTTCTACGACACCAACGCCAATGTCGACATGACCTTTATCCATAGCGCCCGCTCGCCCAAAGACATCATTTACCACCGCGAGCTGGAGCACATGGCGTCGCGGATCGATAACTTCAGCCTGCACCTGATATGTGAGAAGCACGGTCTGGGCGAGCCTTGGGCCGGTTATCGGGGCTACCTGAACCACAAGATGCTCGAACTGATGGTGCCCGACTTCCTGGAGCGCGAAGTGTTCTGCTGCGGCCCGACGCCGTACATGAACGCGGTCAAGCGCCTGCTGGAAGTGGCCGGGTTCGACATGGCGCGCTATCACGAGGAATCCTTCGGTGCGACGCCGCCGGAAGCTCGTGCCGATGCGGTGGAACAAGCCGAACAAGCGGCCGACGCGCCGGAAATCGATTTGGCAGACCTGCATCAGGTGGAATTCATTTCGTCAGGCAAGAGCATCCGCGTGGCGCCGGGCGAAACCGTGCACGCAGCGGCGGCCAAGCTTGGGCTGTTGATCCCGAAAGCTTGCGGCATGGGCATTTGCGGAACGTGCAAGGTGATGAAGCTGGGCGGGGAGGTCGAGATGGACCACAACGGCGGGATCACCGAGGAAGACGAAGCCGACGGTTACATCCTGTCGTGCTGCAGCGTGCCGAAGGGGGATGTGCGTATCGAGTTCTGATTGCTCAAGCAGGCACAACACAGTCCAAATGTGGGAGGGGGCTTGCTCCCGATAGCAGAGTGTCAGCCACTGCATGTGCAAGCTGACCCACCGCCATCGGGAGCAAGCCCCCTCCCACATTTTTTTATGTACATCAGTGAGTCATTGTCAGGCGCCCATGACTTCGCGGATGTCTGCGGCCAGTTCGCGCACGCTCTTCCTCCAGGCACAACACAGTCCAAATGTGGGAGGGGGCTTGCTCCCGATAGCAGAGTGTCAGCCACTGCATGTGCAAGCTGACCCACCGCCATCGGGAGCAAGCCCCCTCCCACATTTTTATGCACATCAGTGAGTCATTGTCAGGCGCCCATGACTTCGCGGATGTCTGCGGCCAGTTCGCGCACGCTCTTCCTCCAGGCACAACACAGTCCACATGTGGGAGGGGGCTTGCTCCCGATAGCAGAGTGTCAGCCACTGCATGTGCAAGCTGACCCACCGCCATCGGGAGCAAGCCCCCTCCCACATTTTTTATGCACATCAGTGAGTGATTGTCAGGCGCCCATAACTTCGCGGATGTCTGCGGCCAGTTCGCGCACGCGTTCTTCCTCGGTATCCCACGCGCACATGAATCGCGCGCCGCCTTTACCGATGAAGGTGTAGAAGCGCCAGCCCTTGGCGGTCAACGCGGCAATGGCTGGTTCCGAGAGTTGCAGGAATACGCCGTTGGCCTGTACCGGGAACATCAATTCCACGCCCGGAATATCCGCCACCAGGCTGCTCAGCAGTTGTGCGCAGTGGTTGGCGTGGCGTGCATGTTTGAGCCAGGCGTCGTTTTCCAGCAGCCCCACCCATGGCGCCGACAGGAAGCGCATCTTCGACGCGAGCTGGCCGGCCTGTTTGCAGCGGTAGTCGAAGTCTTCGGCCAGCTTGTGGTTGAAGAACAGGATCGCTTCCCCCACGGCCATGCCGTTCTTGGTGCCGCCAAAGCACAGTACGTCCACACCGGCTTTCCAGGTCAGGTCTGCTGGCGAGCAGCCGAGGAAGGCGCAGGCGTTGGAAAAGCGCGCGCCGTCCATGTGCAGGTTCAGGCCCAGTTCTTTGCAAGTGGCGCTGATGGCGCGGATTTCTTCCGGGGTGTACACGCTGCCGACTTCAGTGGCTTGAGTCAGGGTGACTACGCGGGGTTTGGGGTAATGGATGTCTTGGCGTTTGAGCGCGATCTCGCGGATCGATTCCGGGGTCAGCTTGCCGTTTTCGGTGCGGGCTACGAGCAGCTTGGAGCCGTTGGAGAAAAACTCTGGCGCGCCGCATTCGTCGGTTTCGACGTGGGCCGTTTCCGAGCAAATCACGCTATGGTAGCTCTGGCACAAGGAGGACAGCGCCAGTGAGTTGGCGGCGGTGCCGTTGAAGGCGAAGAACACTTCGCAGTCGGTTTCGAACAGGTTGCGGAAACCGTCGGCGGCGCGGTGGGTCCATTCATCATCGCCATAGGCGCGTTGATGGCCTTGGTTGGCTTGTTCCATGGCGGCCCAGGCTTCCGGGCAAATGCCCGAATAGTTGTCACTGGCGAATTGTTGGCTCTTGTCGGTCATGGCCCATTCCTGTGGTCGATGTTGGTGCGCACTTTAACCAAGATTGTCGGGCGTACGCACGCTCTGTAAATGCAAAGTCACTGGGGAATTATGCACGGTACTGAAACGATACCTGTCGGACGTGTCCGTGATGGCGCTTTGGATTTGCTCAAGTGGCTGGCGCTGCTGAGCATGGTGCTCGACCACCTGCGTTATGTCGGCTTGAGCCTCGATGGCCTCTACGTACCGGGGCGCTTGGCGTTCCCGTGGTTTTGCCTGGCGATTGCGGCGAACCTGCACCGCGTCGCAAACGCACCGGTGACTGGGCATTGGCGTTACCTGGGCTGGCTGCTGCTGTTCAGTGTGATCAGCGAAGTGCCGTACCGGATGTTTATCGACGATGCCGATACGTTGAATGTGCTGCCGACCTTGGCCTTGGGCTTGCTGGTTGCCCGAGGATGGCAGCAGAAGGCGCTTATTGATCGAGGATTGGCGTTGATCGCCGCCACGATAGCGGCCGTATTTTCATCCCACTTAATGTTCGGTTTCTTTGGTGTATTGCTGCCATTGGCGATGCTGCTGGTGTTTAGTCGGCCTTGGTATTTCAGTGTGTTGCCGGGCCTGGTCTGCGTCGCGGCCAACCAGTGGCAGATCCTGCTCAATAGCGGCACGCCGGTGGCGCTGTTGGGGTTGGCTGCATGCCTGATTGCGCCATTGGCCGGATTGGTCTTATTGCGACATGCCAATAGCGCCGGGCCCCCGGCCATGCGTCGTTGGGCGTATGTGCTCTATCCCGCGCATTTCCTGCTGCTGCTACTCCTTCGCAAGTTCATCACCTGACCCATTGTGGGAGGGGGCTTGCTCCCGATAGCGGTGGATCAGCTTGCACATGCTGTGGCTGACACACCGCTATCGGGAGCAAGCCCCTCCCACATTTGTTCTGTGTTGTTCCGGCAATGTCGTAAACGCACCTTTGCGTGGCGTCCGTAGGCATTTGGCCTGTCTGCGCCAGCCCTACCATCGCATCAAAGGGCCCTGCGACGGGCCTCAACAATACGAAAGGCTGGGAGAGACGCGATGTTCAGCAAACAAGACCAGATCCAGGGATATGACGACGCACTGCTGGCGGCCATGAATGCCGAAGAGCAGCGTCAGGAAGATCATATCGAGCTGATCGCGTCGGAGAACTACACCAGCAAGCGTGTGATGGAAGCTCAAGGCAGCGGCCTCACCAACAAATACGCCGAAGGCTACCCAGGCAAGCGCTACTACGGTGGCTGCGAGCACGTGGACAAGGTTGAAGCCCTGGCCATCGAGCGCGCCAAGCAACTGTTCGGCGCCGATTACGCCAACGTGCAGCCACACTCCGGTTCGTCTGCCAACAGCGCTGTGTACCTGGCGTTGATCAATGCCGGCGACACCATCCTGGGCATGAGCCTGGCCCACGGCGGTCACCTGACCCACGGCGCCAAAGTGTCGTCCTCGGGCAAGCTCTACAACGCGGTGCAATACGGCATCAACACCGACACCGGCCTGATCGACTACGACGAAGTCGAGCGCCTGGCCGTCGAGCACAAGCCGAAAATGGTGGTGGCCGGTTTCTCTGCCTACTCCAAGACCCTGGATTTCCCACGTTTTCGCGCCATCGCTGACAAAGTCGGCGCGCTGCTGTTCGTCGACATGGCCCACGTCGCCGGCCTGGTTGCCGCCGGCCTGTACCCGAACCCGCTGCCCTACGCAGACGTGGTCACCACCACCACCCACAAAACCCTGCGCGGTCCACGTGGCGGTTTGATCCTGGCCAAGGCCAACGAAGAAATTGAAAAGAAACTCAACGCCGCCGTGTTCCCTGGCGCCCAGGGCGGCCCGCTGATGCATGTGATCGCCGGCAAGGCCGTGTGCTTCAAGGAAGCCCAGGAGCCAGGCTTCAAGGTCTACCAGCAGCAGGTGATCGACAACGCCCAGGCCATGGCCGGCGTGTTTATCAAACGCGGCTACGATGTAGTGTCCGGCGGCACCGATAACCACTTGTTCCTGGTCAGCCTGATCCGTCAGGGCCTCACCGGCAAAGAGGCGGATGCCGCCCTCGGTCGCGCCCACATCACCGTCAACAAAAACGCCGTGCCGAATGACCCGCAGTCGCCGTTCGTGACCTCGGGCCTTCGCATCGGCACCCCGGCGGTGACCACGCGCGGTTTCAAAGTGGCGCAGTGTGTTGAGTTGGCCGGCTGGATCTGCGACATCCTCGACAACCTCGGCGATGCCGACGTCGAGGCCAACGTGGCCAAGCACGTGTCTGCCCTGTGCGCTGATTTCCCGGTTTATCGCTGAGCGCGGTTTTGGAGTAATGACTATGCAACGCTACTCGGGCTTCGGCCTCTTCAAGCACTCCCTCAGCCACCACGAAAACTGGCAGAAGATGTGGCGCACGCCGACCCCTAAGAAGGTCTACGACGTGGTTATCGTCGGCGGCGGCGGGCATGGTCTGGCGACCGCCTACTACTTGGCGAAAGAGCACGGCATCACCAACGTGGCCGTGGTCGAGAAAGGTTGGTTGGGCGGTGGTAACACCGCGCGCAACACCACCATCGTGCGTTCCAACTACCTGTGGGATGAGTCGGCGCACCTGTACGAACACGCGATGAAACTGTGGGAAGGCCTGTCCCAGGACCTGAACTACAACGTGATGTTCTCTCAGCGTGGCGTCTACAACCTGTGCCACACCCTGCAGGACATCCGTGATTCCGAGCGCCGTGTGAGCGCCAACCGCCTCAACGGCGTGGACGGCGAACTGCTCAATGCCAAGCAAGTGGCCGACGAGATTCCGTACCTGGATTGCTCCAAGAACACCCGCTACCCGGTGCTTGGCGCCACCGTGCAACGTCGCGGCGGCGTGGCCCGTCACGATGCCGTGGCCTGGGGCTTTGCCCGCGCCGCTGACGCACTCGGCGTGGACCTGATCCAGCAGACCGAAGTGATCGGTTTCCGTAAGGAAAACGGCGTGTGCATCGGTGTGGAAACCAACAAGGGTTTTATCGGCGCCAAGCGCGTCGGTGTGGTGACGGCGGGTAACTCCGGCCACATGGCTTCGCTCGCCGGTTTCCGCCTGCCGATCGAATCCCACCCGCTGCAAGCGTTGGTGTCGGAGCCGATCAAGCCGATTATCGACAGTGTGATCATGTCCAACGCCGTGCACGGTTACATCAGCCAGTCCGACAAGGGCGACCTGGTGATCGGCGCCGGTATCGACGGCTACAACGGCTACGGCCAGCGCGGCTCGTACCCGGTGATCGAACACACCATCCAGGCCATCGTCGAGATGTTCCCGGTGCTGTCGCGCGTGCGCATGAACCGTCAGTGGGGCGGCATCGTCGACACCACGCCGGACGCCTGCCCGATCATCTCCAAGACCCCAGTGCCGAACATGTTCTTCAACTGCGGTTGGGGCACCGGTGGCTTCAAGGCTACGCCGGGCTCAGGCAACGTGTTTGCCGCGAGTCTCGCCAAGGGTGAAATGCACCCATTGGCTGCACCTTTCTCTATCGACCGTTTCCACAACGGTGCGTTGATCGACGAACACGGCGCTGCGGCCGTCGCCCACTAACAGGAGAAATTTCCTATGTTGCATATCTTCTGTCCTCACTGTGGCGAACTGCGCTCCGAAGAGGAATTCCACGCGTCCGGCCAAGCGCACATCCCGCGCCCGCTGGACCCGAATGCCTGCACCGACGAGCAGTGGGGCGACTACATGTTCTTCCGCGACAACCCGCGCGGCCTGCATCACGAACTGTGGATCCATGCCGCCGGTTGCCGCCAATATTTCAACGCGACCCGCGACACCGTGACCTACGAAATTCTTGAAACCTACAAGATCGGTGAGAAGCCGCAATTCACCGCCAAGGCCTCTGGAGAGAAGGTATGAGCCAGATCAATCGCCTGTCCAACGGTGGCCGGATCGACCGGAATAAAGTCCTGACCTTCAGCTTCAACGGCCAGAGCTACAAAGGCTTTGAAGGCGATACCCTGGCCGCTGCATTGCTGGCCAACGGCGTCGACATCATTGGCCGCAGCTTCAAGTACTCGCGTCCACGGGGCATCTTTGCTGCCGGCGCTGAAGAGCCAAACGCGGTGCTGCAGATCGGCGCCACCGAAGCCACGCAAATCCCTAACGTGCGCGCCACGCAACAGGCGCTGTACCAAGGCCTGGTCGCCACCAGCACCAACGGCTGGCCGAGCGTCAACAACGACATGATGGGCATTCTCGGCAAGGTCGGCGGCAAGCTGATGCCGCCGGGTTTCTACTACAAAACCTTCATGTACCCGCAATCGTTCTGGATGACCTACGAGAAGTACATCCGTAAGGCCGCAGGGCTGGGTCGCTCGCCGACCGAGAACGACCCGGACACCTACGACAACTTCAACCGTCACTGCGACGTGCTGGTGGTCGGCGCAGGCCCCGCCGGCCTCGCTGCTGCACTGGCTGCTGCGCGCAGCGGTGCCCGCGTGATCATCGCCGATGAGCAGGAAGAGTTCGGCGGTTCGCTGCTCGATTCCCGCGAAAGCCTCGACGGAAAGCCGGCCACTGAATGGGTCGCGAGTGTCATTGCCGAACTGAAATCCCTGCCGGACGTGGTGCTGCTGCCCCGCGCCACCGTCAACGGCTACCACGACCATAACTTCCTGACCATTCACGAGCGCCTCACCGATCACTTGGGTGACCGTGCGCCGATTGGTGTGGTGCGCCAGCGCATCCACCGCGTGCGTGCCAAGCGTGTGGTCCTGGCGACCGGTGCTTGCGAGCGTCCGCTGGTGTACGGCAACAACGACGTGCCGGGCAATATGCTCGCGGGTGCGGTTTCCACCTACGTGCGTCGCTATGGCGTAGCACCGGGTAAAAAGCTGGTGCTGTCGACCAACAACGACCACGCTTACCGCGTTGCGCTGGACTGGCTCGATGCCGGTCTGCAAGTGGTGGCGGTGGCTGATGTGCGCCACAACCCACGCGGCGCGCTGGTTGAAGAAGCTCGCGCCAAAGGTATTCGTATCCTCACCGGCAGCGCCGTGATCGAGGCTCGTGGCACCAAGCGCGTGACCGCTGCGCGTATCGCCGCGATCGACGTCAAGGCGCATAAAGTCACCAGCCCCGGCGAGTGGCTGGACTGCGACCTGGTGGCCAGCTCCGGCGGCTACAGCCCAGTGGTCCACTTGGCCTCGCACCTGGGTGGCAAGCCGACCTGGCGCGAAGACATCCTCGGTTTTGTACCGGGCGAAGCACCGCAGAAACGTGTGTGCGTCGGTGGCATCAACGGCGTCTACGGCCTTGGCGATTCCCTGGCGGATGGTTTTGAAGGCGGCGTACGCGCGGCCAGCGAAGCCGGTTTTGCCCCGGTGGAAGGTACGCTGCCAAAAGCCTTGAGCCGTCTGGAAGAGCCAACCCTGGCGCTGTTCCAAGTGCCTCACGAGAAAGCTACCGCACGGGCGCCGAAGCAATTTGTCGACCTGCAGAACGACGTCACCGCCGCCGCCATCGAACTCGCCACCCGCGAAGGTTTCGAGTCGGTGGAACACGTCAAACGCTACACCGCGTTGGGCTTCGGCACCGACCAGGGCAAGCTCGGCAACGTCAACGGCCTGGCGATTGCCGCGCGCTCGCTGAACGTGACCATCCCGCAGATGGGCACCACCATGTTCCGCCCCAACTACACGCCGGTGACCTTCGGCGCAGTAGCGGGCCGGCACTGTGGGCACATCTTCGAACCCGTGCGCTACACCGCGCTGCAAGCCTGGCACGTGAAAAACGGCGCCGAGTTTGAAGACGTCGGTCAGTGGAAACGCCCGTGGTACTTCCCGCGCAACGGTGAAGACCTGCACGCCGCCGTGAAACGCGAATGCCTGGCCGTGCGTGACAGCGTCGGCCTGCTGGATGCGTCCACCCTCGGCAAGATCGATATCCAGGGCCCGGATGCGCGCGAGTTCCTCAACCGCATCTACAGCAACGCCTGGACCAAGCTCGATGTGGGCAAGGCGCGTTACGGCCTGATGTGCAAGGAAGACGGCATGGTCTTCGATGACGGCGTCACCGCCTGTCTCGCCGACAACCACTTCCTGATGACCACCACCACCGGCGGCGCCGCCCGTGTGCTGCAGTGGCTGGAAATCTACCAACAGACCGAATGGCCGGACCTCAAGGTGTACTTCACCTCGGTCACCGACCATTGGGCGACCATGACCCTGTCCGGTCCTAACAGCCGCAAGCTGCTGGCCGAAGTCACCGACATCGACCTGGACAAGGACGGTTTCCCGTTCATGACTTGGAAAGAAGGCCTGGTGGGCGGTGTGCCGGCGCGGGTGTTCCGTATCTCGTTTACCGGTGAGCTGTCGTACGAAGTCAACGTGCAGGCCGACTACGCCATGGGCGTGCTGGAACAGATCGTCGCGGCCGGCAAGAAGTACAACCTGACCCCGTACGGCACCGAGACCATGCACGTACTGCGGGCCGAGAAGGGCTTCATCATCGTCGGCCAGGACACCGACGGCTCGATGACCCCGGACGACCTGAACATGGGCTGGTGCGTTGGCCGCACCAAACCGTTCTCGTGGATCGGCTGGCGTGGGATGAACCGTGAAGACTGCGTGCGCGAAGAGCGTAAGCAACTGGTGGGCTTGAAGCCGATCGACCCGACTGTGTGGCTGCCGGAAGGCGCGCAACTGGTGTTCGATCCGAAGCAGTCGATCCCGATGAAGATGGTCGGCCACGTCACCTCAAGTTATGCGCATAACTCCCTGGGCTATTCGTTTGCCATGGGCGTGGTGAAGGGCGGCTTGAAGCGCATCGGCGAGCGGGTGTTCTCACCCCAGGCGGATGGCAGCGTGATCGAGGCGGAGATTGTGTCTTCGGTGTTCTTTGATCCTAAGGGTGATCGGCAGAACATCTGATAGACCGCGGCGCGGCCATCGGAAGCAAGCCTCCTCCCACATTTTGATGGGTGAATACTTTCAAATGTGGGAGGGGGCTTGCCCCCGATGAGGCCAGAACAGTCACCCCAGAATTCAGATAGGTGCTTTATGACAGCAGCCAATGTTTACCAACAACGCCCCACCTCCGGCGCCAAGGCCGAGTCGTCGCTGCACCATGCCGACCTCGCCAGCCTGGTCGGTAAGGGCCGCAAGAACGCCGGCGTGACCGTGCGTGAAAAGAAACTCCTCGGTCACCTGACCCTTCGTGGTGACGGCCATGACGCAGCCTTCGCCGCCGGCGTGCACAAGGCCCTGGGCATCGAACTGCCCGGCGCCCTGCAGGTCATCGTCAAAGGCGAAACCAGCCTGCAATGGCTCGGCCCGGATGAGTGGTTGCTGATCGTGCCAAGCGGTGAGGAATTCGCCGCCGAACAAAACCTGCGCGCCGCTCTGGGTGATTTGCATATCCAGGTCGTCAACGTCAGTGGCGGTCAGCAGATCCTCGAACTGAGCGGCCCGAACGTGCGTGATGTGCTGATGAAATCCACCAGCTACGACGTGCACCCCAACAACTTCCCGGTGGGCAAGGCAGTGGGCACGGTGTTCGCCAAGTCGCAATTGGTGATCCGCCACACGGCTGAAGACACCTGGGAACTGGTGATTCGTCGCAGCTTCTCGGATTACTGGTGGTTGTGGCTGCAGGACGCCTCGGCCGAATTCGGCCTGAGCGTTCAAGCCTGATCGAGTGGGCGCTTTTGTGGCGAGGGGGCTTGCCCCCCGTTGGAGCGCGCAGCGGTCCCACTAAGGTCAGCGCATTTTTTCTGTAATAACCGAGTGGCGGGTTTTGGAGCTGCTTCGCAGCTCAACGGGGGACAAGCCCCCTCGCCACAAGGGCCTGAGGATTCCAGTATGAGCCGCGCACCCGATACATGGATTTTGACCGCCGACTGCCCCAGCGTGCTCGGCACGGTGGACGCGGTCACCCGCTATCTGTTCGAACAGGGCTGCTACGTCACCGAGCACCATTCGTTCGATGACCGTCTCTCGGGTCGGTTTTTTATTCGCGTCGAATTCCGCCAGCCGGATGGCTTCGACGAGCAGGCTTTCCGCGATGGCCTGGCCACGCGCGGTGAAGCCTTTGGCATGATCTTCGAACTGACGGCGCCGAACTACCGGCCAAAAGTGGTGATCATGGTCTCCAAGGCCGATCACTGCCTAAACGACCTGCTGTACCGCCAGCGTATCGGTCAGCTGTCTATGGATGTGGTCGCAGTGGTGTCCAACCATCCCGATCTCAAACCTTTGGCCGACTGGCATCAAATTCCCTACTACCATTTCCCCCTCGACCCCAACGACAAACCGTCCCAGGAGCGTCAGGTGTGGCAGGTGATTGAAGAGACGGGCGCCGAATTGGTGATCCTTGCGCGCTACATGCAAGTGCTGTCGCCGGAGCTGTGCCGCAAGCTGGACGGCAAGGCCATCAATATCCACCACTCGTTGCTGCCGGGGTTCAAGGGCGCCAAGCCTTATCACCAGGCGTACAACAAGGGCGTGAAACTCGTCGGCGCTACGGCGCATTACATCAACAACGATCTGGACGAAGGTCCGATCATCGCCCAAGGCGTGGAGGTGGTGGATCACAGCCACTATCCCGAGGATTTGATTGCCAAGGGGCGGGACATCGAAGGGCTGACATTGGCGCGGGCGGTGGGGTATCACATTGAGCGGCGGGTGTTCTTGAATGCCAATCGGACGGTGGTGCTCTGACTGCCGCCATCGGGAGCAAGCCCCCTCCCACATTCGACCGCATTCCAAAGGTAGAACTCGGTCAACTGTGGGAGGGGGCTTGCCCCCGATGAGGCCCTCACAAACAACGCAATAACAGCATCTGTACCCGAGCACTTAAACGCGCTGCCCACCCAAAAGGGCAACGCAGTTCCATAAAAACAACAGCGAGGTGAAAGCATGTCTGGTAATCGTGGTGTCGTGTATCTCGGCAACGGCAAGGTCGAAGTACAGAAAATCGACTATCCCAAAATGCAGGACCCCCGTGGCAGGAAGATTGAACACGGCGTCATCCTGCGCGTGGTCTCCACCAACATCTGCGGCTCCGACCAACACATGGTGCGCGGCCGCACCACCGCCCAGACCGGCCTGGTGCTCGGTCACGAGATCACCGGTGAAGTGATCGAGAAGGGCAGCGACGTCGAAAACCTGAAGATCGGCGACCTGGTTTCCGTCCCCTTCAACGTCGCCTGCGGCCGCTGCCGCTCCTGCAAAGAACAGCACACCGGCGTGTGCCTGACCGTCAACCCGGCCCGTGCCGGTGGTGCTTATGGCTACGTCGATATGGGCGACTGGACCGGTGGCCAGGCCGAATACGTGCTGGTGCCATACGCCGACTTCAACCTGCTGAAACTGCCCGACCGTGACAAGGCCATGGAGAAAATCCGTGACCTGACCTGCCTCTCCGACATTCTCCCCACCGGCTACCACGGCGCGGTGACTGCTGGCGTTGGCCCTGGCAGCACCGTCTACATCGCGGGCGCCGGTCCCGTCGGCCTGGCAGCTGCTGCGTCTGCACGCCTGTTGGGCGCGGCGGTGGTGATCATCGGCGACGTCAACTCCATCCGCCTGGCCCACGCCAAGGCCCAGGGTTTTGAAATCGTCGACCTCTCCACCGACACCCCATTGCACGAACAAATCGCCGCGCTCCTCGGCGAGCCCGAAGTGGACTGCGCGGTTGACTGCGTAGGCTTTGAAGCACGCGGTCACGGTCACGACGGCGTCAAGGCCGAAGCCCCGGCCACGGTGCTCAACTCACTGATGGGCGTGGTGCGTGTGGCGGGCAAGATCGGTATCCCCGGCCTGTACGTCACCGAAGATCCAGGTGCTGTGGATGCCGCCGCGAAAATGGGCAGCCTGAGCATCCGCTTCGGCCTGGGCTGGGCCAAATCCCACAGCTTCCACACTGGGCAAACGCCGGTGATGAAGTACAACCGCCAACTGATGCAGGCGATCATGTGGGACCGTATCAACATTGCCGAAATCGTCGGTGTGCAGGTGATCAGCCTGGATGACGCACCACGTGGGTATGGCGAGTTCGATGCGGGCGTGCCGAAGAAGTTTGTGATTGATCCGCATAAGTTGTTTAGTGCGGCGTAGTTGATAGATAAGGGCGACTTAGAGTCGCCCTTTTTTATCGCAGATAAGTCTTATATAAAAAACCAACTGATAAACATGCCGGCAAAGGATAGGCAGGCAGTGAGTGTCGGTATCACCATCCAATACCTAAGGTGTCTTGGTATTCTTTCAACGTCCTCAACAAGCACCAGATGTTTCCATTGAAGTATTTTTGGAATAAGAATAATCGTCGCCATGGCGAATACGCGCTGGGGGCGTCCTTCAAAGTGTGAATTACGGAAGATATGTTTTTGCACGACTAGATAGGTGCTGTATTGCACATAGCCTTCTGCAGCATCCAGCTTTTTATACATGGCACAAAAGATCAGCGGAAAGCTCAATAGCATCAGGATGACTGAACCCATACCGAGGTAGAACCAGACCATTTAATCCCTCGCAGTCTTATAGATAAAATCGCCTGTGCTTTGCGCAAGTCCGGTTCCCAGCGCGGCTCCCCCTAGGCCGCCTGCGGCACCGCCGACGATGGCACATGCCAAGGCTCCGGCGCCAGCCGTGGGTATTCCAAAAACTAACATGCAGGCGCCGATGCCAATCGAGGCTCCAAGTCTTGCTCCCAAGTATGAGCCACCAACGCCAGCTACCAACTTGCCTCCTTCAACATATTTCGCCCGCGTACATTCTTGCTCACGCCCGGTGGAACACGCCTCTGCTATCTCCAATGCTGTCGACCCAACATCCAGCGCAAGACCAATGTAAGTGCCCTTCTTCAATATCTGCGACGCCTTGGCTATACGCTCGACTGTGTCCTCATACCCGCGAATCTCCCCGTGATGCCAATAGCTCTTGCTGGAGATCCCCAGCATTCTCTTGATTGAACCTTCATTCTTCAGCCCCGTACCAAAGCGCGCCATCCCGGAGAGTTGGGTATCCAGCTTCGCAAACAACGCCCTACGCTTAGCCAGAAATTCATTTCTCGCACTCACGGTACCGTTCCTCAGGTACTGCTTATGCAATTCATCGATTTCCTTGAGCGTCTGCTCGATCTGCGTCAGGTGATTGCTCCAAGCACCGCTCACACTGCCGATGCCCAAAGACGCATGGGACATGATGGTCTGCAATTGATCGTAGTTTTTGATCATAAATTGATCCGCGGCGGAGTGTGCCAACAGCGCATGCTTGATGTTGGCTGCCGATCGCATCAGTCGGGCTTCTTCAGCGGTACAGGAAGCTGTTCGGCTGTCCCCAATAATGACCAAATGTCCAGGCAGTACTACGGTGTTGCGAATGTGTTGGTTGAGGATGTCGAACTTGGTTTGGGTATTTGGGGTGAGAGAAAGGCTCAGTTTGAGCAACGGATAAGGCTGCGGCCGTTCATTGATAAATGCGTAAGGTCCCTGCATCGCGTACACCTCCAAGACTGAGGTGCAGGACTATAAGAAGGCGCCATAAAGGATGTAAGGCGTGTACAAGGAAGTTGGTAGCGTTTCGGAAACGGACTACCTAAGTTAGGGCTGATGACTACAAATCAGCCCTACGCAGCGCAACGTTCATTGATGGTTGAACATGCATTTCAAGTTGTCATTAGCCTTGCAGTAGTTGGCTTCCCAGAACGTATTGGGCGCATGTGAGAACTGATGCACAGGTTTTAGTACCAGTCTCACGGCGTCATCGCCGGCCCCGGAGTAATCACAGATGACCGCAGGCATGCTGTTTCTCTCGTCGTTTATGGGCTTGTAGTTTGCCGCCGTGAATTCCAGGCTTGCCATGCGCAGTTCTTTAGCGGTCTCGTTCTCGCCGGCCCATTTCTGATCCAAAGGACCATCAGCCACATAGTGGTAGCCGCCTTTGTCCATCCGGTATTGCTTGATGTCGGCAGGCTTGGGGCAGGAAGAAGTTTGTGCAAAGACGTGACCGGTCACAGTGAGCATTGCCAATAGGCAAACAACACGGCTGAGGTTCATGAGAGAGACTCCCTTGTGCATTGGACTTGAATGCTGAGGGAGTTTTCATCAAGCATCTACTGTGAGAAATGACAGTGGCTTAGATTCAATTTTGATAAAAAACGGGGTGCTCAGAGCACCCTTGCGGCAATGGGCTCAGCGCGTTGCCAAAGCCCCCTGATAGACGGTCGGCCCCGTCGGTTGCTTGCTCACTGAGCCGCCTTTGCTCTCCGCGCTCACCATCAATTCCACCGGTTTGCTGATTGAGGCCTGCTGCCTCGGGTTCAAGCCGATGATGCCTTCGCCATCCTCCGGTATCAGTCCAAGTGACACGGGCTTGCCGCCGTCGGGTATCGCCCACAGTTCCAGGCTCTGGTCCGGCGCGGGAGCGGTGATGGCGATGGGTTGCACTTCCAGGTAATCCTTGTGCGCCATGACCTGCGCCGCCGGCTGTTGGGTGGTGGTGATCAGGGTGGCGGCGGACTTGACGTTGTCCTGAGTGTAGAACGCGCCGCCGAGGCCGGCGATCACGGCCACGCAGACGCCGATAAACAGGCGTGGACGGCTCCAGAAAGGCGGCTTGGGCTCAATGATTGTGGGGCGTGTCGCGCTCATAACGTTGTTCCTGACAGGGCTTTCAGTGCTGTCATGGACTCTGGTTTGCGCGATGGGTTCCTGGCCCCCCTTGCAGGTCAAAGTGATGCCAATTGGCCCTGATACAGCACCGGTCCGGTGGGTTGCCCGGTGGGCGAGCCGCCGTGTGGTTCCAGGCTCACGGCCAAGGTCAGCGGTGCGGTCAGCAAGGCTCGCTGCGCTTCGCTCAGTTGGATTCGGCCTTTGCCCACTGCGGGCACCAAGCCCAGGGAGATTGGTTTGCCTCCGGGCTTGATGGCCCACAATTCCAGGTCCTGTGCCGACGTCACGGCGGCCAGTGACAAGGGTTCCACTTGCAGGTGGTCGGCAAAGGCCTTGATCTGCAACGCGGGTTGTTGGTTGGCGGCGACCAGTGTGGCGTTGTACTCCACACCCAGGTCGCGCTGGTACAACACGCCCACCAGCACTGCGATAACAATCCCGAACGCCGCCGCCCACAGTCGCAGGTTCGTCCACAACGGTTTCTTGGCCGGCATGTGCAGCACCTGCGGCTCGATCCGTGACTTGATGCCCGCCCACACATGCTCGGGCACCGGCCGCTCGGGCAATGCGCCGGTCAGGCTGGCAAGCGCTTCCTGCCAATGGCCCAGTTCAACGCGCAGCGCGGCGTCTTCCAATAACAGCGCATCAAAACGCCGACGGGCGGTGGCGGGCATCAGTCCGATGGCGTAGTCGGCGGCCAGGGCGCGGCGCAGGGCTGTGGTTTTGTAGTTCATGATTCAAGGCACCTGCGCAGGCGCTCCATGCCGCGGCGAATCCAGGATTTGACCGAGCCCAGCGGCGCGGCCAAGTGTTCGGCCAACTCTGAACACGACAGGCCCTGGAAGTAAGCCACAGTGATCGATTGACGCTGCATGCTGTCGAGGGTGTCGAGGCAGCGGTTGAGCGCGCGGGCTTCGCGTTCGCTGTCGAGCCGTTCGTAGGCGCTGGGGCTTTCGTCGAGCAGGGCGTCCTGTTGACCGTCGGCCAAAGGCTGTTCGCGGCGTTTACGCAGTTGGTCGATGGCCAGGTTGCGGGTGATGTTGATCATCCAGGTCATCGGCGCCGCCAGGTGGGCTTCGTAGCGCGAAGCGTTGTACCAGATGCGTACGAAGGCTTCCTGCAGCACCTCTTCAGCCAGGTCCTGGCGTCCCATAAACACCATGGCGACCCCGTGCAGACGCGGCGAAACACTGCGATAGAGCGTTTCAAACGCTTGGCGATTGCCCAAGGCGCATTGGGCCAGCAGGGGCCGCAACGTGTCAGCATCAGTGAGCGTAATAGGGCTTCTCCAGGCTCTCGTTTGAGGGCGACGGGACTGCGCACGGTAGGCAGAGGTTAGTTCAGCTTGGGCATTCATTCCATCCAGCTCCGGGCAGCGTATGAAGCCTATACGTAGGGCAGGGCGATTCGGATGCGGGTGTGGGAACAATCCCCCGGAATGTCCAGTCAAACGCCTGCTTTCGCACCTATATCCAGAGGTTGTTTCAATGAAGATTTCACGCGGTTTCGCCCTTTCCTGCCTGATGACTCTGGCGGCCGGCCCCGTACTCGCCGCGGGCTTCAGCCTTGGTGATGCGGCCAATGCCATTTCCGGCATGCAGGGCGGTAGCAACAAAGCCGCTGCCGCCGCACCGTCGTCCGAGACGGCCGGTTTGCTGAGCGCGCTGACCTCGCAACTCAATATCACCCCCGAGCAAGCCGTTGGTGGCACCGGCGCGATGTTGGGCCTGGCCAAGAACAAACTGAGCGGCAACGATTATTCGCAACTGGGCAACAGTGTGCCGGGCCTGGATCAGCTGTCGGGCAACAATGCATTGGGCAGCCTCGGGGCCTTGAGCGGGATGCTCGGCCAGACCGGTGGCAGCAAAACCAGCGGCCTGGACGGCTTGCTGGGTAACGTGAAGAACACCAACGACCTCAACACCGCGTTCAGCGCGTTGGGCATGGACAGCGGCATGATCGGCCAATTCGCTCCGGTGATCCTGCAATACCTGGGCGGCCAGGGCGCCAGCAGTTCGGTGCTGGGCAAACTGGCCCAGGCCTGGGGCACCGGCAGCTAAATGCTCTGCGCGCGCAGTTGTTCGATGCGCGCGTCTTTCTCCTTCCAGAGCTGGTTGACCCAGTTCTGGACGGTCTGGCGAAATGCTGGATCGTTTTCGTAATCTCCCTGCCACAACGCCGGGTCCAGCTCACGGGTCTGGATGTCGATGATCACCTTCGGCACCGCGCCGCTGATCAAGTCCCAGAACCCCGGAATCTTCTGCTGCGGATAGACCACCGTGACGTCGAGGATTGCGTCCAGCTGTTCCCCCATCGCTGCCAGCACAAACGCCACACCGCCTGCCTTGGGTTTGAGCAACTGGGTGAAGGGTGAGTCCTGCTGCCTGCGTTTGGCCTCGCTGAACCGCGTGCCTTCCAGGTAATTGACCACCGTCACCGGCTGGCGCTTGAACAGCTCACAGGCTTGTTTGGTGATCTTCAAGTCCTGGCCCGCCAGCTCGGGGTGCTTGGCCAGGAACGCCTTGGTGTAGCGTTTCATGAACGGGTAATCCAGCGCCCACCAGGCCAGGCCCAGGAAGGGCACCCAGATCAGTTCTTTTTTCAGGAAGAATTTAAAGAACGGCGTACGCCGGTTGAGCGCCTGGATCAGCGCCGGAATATCCACCCAGGACTGGTGGTTGCTGATGACCAGGTAGGAGGTGTCCCTGCGCAAGTCGTCGCCGCCGCGAATGTCCCATTGCGTCGGGATGCAGCGGGCGAAGATCAGTTTGTCGATCTCGGCCCAGGTCTCGGCGATCCACATCACCGCCCATGACGCATAGTCACGGTAGCGCCCCGGTGCCACCAGCTTGAGCAGGGCGAACACCAGCAAGGGGCCGATCAGGATCAGCGTATTGAGTAACAGCAGCAGGGTGACCAAACAGCCGGTGAGCAGGCGGCGCATAAGCAACTCTTGGGATCTTGTGGGCGGATCATGATAAGCAAGCTGAGTCTAGAGGCCAAATCGCAAAGCGTCGGACGAATGTTTCACAATGTTCCGGGTATGTTGGGCTGACTAACTAACGGTCGCTTTTGCGGTCTAGAATCCGCCTAATTAATTCAAGGAAACCACCTAAGTGAAATCTATCCTTGCCTTGCTTGCCCTCGTTGCGCTGCCTGTCATGGCGGCCGAACCGACCCTTTACGGTCGCTACGAATACATTCAACTGCCGGAGATCGGCGAAACCTTCAAGGCCAAGATGGACACCGGCGCGCTGACCGCCTCGCTGTCGGCCCGCGACATCGACACCTTCACCCGTGATGGCGATGACTGGGTGCGCTTCCGTCTCGGCGGCAAGGACGCCTCCGATAAGGTCTACGAACACAAAGTCTCGCGCATCAGCAAGATCAAGAGCCGCGCCGACGAAGACGACGACAAGGACGAAGCCAGCGTCGCCAAGCGCCCGGTGATTGACCTGGAAATGTGCCTGGGCAACGTCAAGCGGACCGTCGAGGTCAACCTGACCGACCGCAGCAGCTTCAATTATCCGTTGCTGATCGGCGCCAAGGCCTTGCGTGAATTTGGCGCAGCGGTAAACCCGGCTCGTCGGTACACTGCCGACAAACCGGACTGCTGATTTGAACCCATGCCCCACATCCTGATTGTCGAAGACGAAGCGGCGATAGCCGACACGCTGATATTCGCCCTGCAAGGCGAGGGCTTTACCACCACCTGGCTGAGTCTCGGCCAGGAGGCATTGGCCCATCAGCGGCAGACTCCCGCCGACTTGATCATCCTCGACATCGGCCTGCCCGACATCAGCGGTTTTGAAACCTGCAAGCAATTGCGCCGTTTCACCGAAGTGCCGGTGATGTTCCTCAGCGCGCGCGATGCTGAGATCGACCGGGTAGTGGGGCTGGAAATCGGCGCCGATGATTATGTGGTCAAGCCGTTCAGCCCACGGGAAGTGGCGGCGCGGGTCAGGGCGATTCTCAAACGGGTCGGCCCCGGCGTTGCACCGGCGGTGTTCCAGGTGGACCTGGAACGCATGCAGATCACCTATCGGGGCCAGCCCCTGAGCCTCACGCGCCATGAATTCCGTCTGCTGCAGAGCCTGCTTGAACAACCCGAGCGGGTGTTCAGCCGCGAGCAATTGCTGGATGCGGTAGGCGTACCGGCGGATGCCGGCTACGAGCGCAATATCGACAGCCATATCAAAAGCCTGCGCAGCAAACTGCGTAGCGTGGCGGCCGACGCCGAACCGATCCAGACCCATCGCGGCCTGGGCTACAGCTACAGCCCGAGCAACAGCTGATGCGCCTGGGGCTGCGGATTTTCCTGGTGTACGCGCTGTTTATCGGCCTCACCGGTTACTTCGTGCTCAGCACGGTGATGAAGGAAATCCGTCCCGGCGTGCGCCAGTCCACCGAGGAAACCCTGGTGGACACCGCCAACCTGTTGGCCGAGATCCTGCGCGATGACGTCAAAAACCGCACCCTCGGCCAAAGCCACTGGCAGGAATTGCTCAAGGCCTACGGGAACCGTCAGCCGGGCGCGACCATCTGGGGCCTGCCGAAAAACCAGGTCAACCACCGCATCTATGTCACCGACGCCAAAGGCATCGTGTTGCTCGACTCCACAGGCGAAGCGGTGGGCCAGGACTACTCCAAATGGAACGATGTTTACCTGACGCTGCGCGGCGAATACGGCGCCCGCTCCACCCGCAGCCAACCGGATGACGCCACTTCATCAGTGATGCACGTAGGTGCACCGATCCGCGACAACGGCCAGATCATCGGCGTGGTCACCGTGGCCAAGCCCAACAGTTCATTGCAGCCTTATGTGGATCGCACTGAGCGGCGCCTGCTGTGGTACGGCGCCGGATTAGTCATCCTGGGCCTGCTGTTGGGCGCGCTGTTGTCGTGGTGGTTGAGCGTCGCGCTGCGACGGCTGACGGCCTATGCCGAGGCGGTCAGCGAAGGCCGGCGCGCCGAGTTGCCTCACTACCGTGGCGGCGAGTTGAAGCAGTTATCCACTGCCGTGGAGCACATGCGCACGCAACTGGAGGGCAAGGCCTACGTCGAGCATTACGTGCACACCCTGACCCATGAATTGAAAAGCCCATTGGCGGCGATTCGTGGCGCGGCAGAGCTGTTGCAGGGTGATATGACCCGCGAGCAGCAGCAGCGTTTTGTCGGCAATATCGACAGTGAAAGCGCACGCCTGCAGCAGTTGATCGAGCGCTTGCTGAACCTGGCGCAAGTGGAACAACGCCAAGGCCTGGAAGAGCAGGTGAGTATCCCGCTGGCAGCCTTGGTCGACGACGTGCTCAAGGCCCAATGTGCGCGGATCGAAGGCGCCGGCTTGCAAGTGGAGCAGACGATTGCGGCGGATGTGAAGGTGTTCGGCGAGCCCTTCCTCCTTCGCCAGGCACTGGGCAATCTGCTGGAGAACGCCTTGGATTTCACCCCCCCTGGCGGCCTGTTGGCATTCGCTGCACAGACGCACCATAACGATGTGCAGGTGAGCCTGTTCAACCAGGCCGCACCGATTCCCGACTACGCGTTGCCGCGCCTGAGCGAACGTTTTTATTCCCTGCCACGCCCGGCCAGCGGACGCAAAAGCACGGGGCTGGGCCTCAACTTTGTCGAGGAAGTGATGAAGCTTCACGGCGGCGCATTGCAGATCGGTAACGTCCCTGGCGGCGTGCGCGTAGAACTGCATCTCCACACAGTCTCCACATTGCCCACATAAATCCCCCACATGCGCGGCCCACTCTCTCTCCATCAAAACAGGGAGAGACCCATGAACCGCAGCCTGCTTTTCAAACTTGGCGCGATTGCGCTGCTGATCCTGCTGTTGCTGATTCCGTTGCTGATGATCAACGGCATCATCAGCGACCGCCAGCAACTGCGCGACGGCGTACTGATGGACATCGCACGCAGCTCCAGCTACGCCCAACGCCTCACCGGCCCGGTGATGGTGGTGCCGTATCGCAAGACCGTGCGTGAGTGGAAGCTCAATGAAAAGCTCAACAAGCGCTACGAAGAAACCCGTGAAGTGCGTGGTCGTTTGTATTTCCTTCCGGAGCGTTTTGAACTCGACGGCAAGGTGCAGACAGAACTGCGCGCACGGGGCATTTACCAAGCTCGGCTGTTCCACGCCGACAATCGCATCAGCGGGCGTTTTGTGCTGCCGGAGCAATGGGGCATCACCGAGAACTATGCCGATTACCGCTTTGAGCCGGCGTTTCTGGCGGTGGGCATCAGCGATATTCGCGGTATCGAAAACGCGCTGAAACTGGAGCTGGGCAGCCAGCGCCTGGAGTTCTCGCCGGGCAGTCAGGTCGGTTGGTTGGGTGAAGGTGTACACGTCGAACTGCCGGCGCAGGACAACAAGAAACCGGCCGCCATGGACTTCACCTTTGACCTGCGCCTGCAGGGCACCGAGCAACTGCAAGTGGTGCCGGTGGGCAAGACCAGCCAGGTCTCACTCGCGTCCAACTGGCCACACCCGAGCTTTATCGGCAACTTCCTGCCGGCTCAGCGTGAGGTCACCGACCAGGGCTTCACCGCCAACTGGCAGACTTCGTTCTTCTCCACCAACCTCGAAGAAGCCCTGCGTGGCTGCTTGTCCGAAAACAGCTGTGAGGACTTCAACAGCCGCAGCTTCGGGGTGAACTTCATCGATCCGGTGGACCAGTACCTCAAGAGCGACCGTGCGATCAAATACGCGCTGCTGTTCATCGCCCTGACCTTTGCCGGCTTCTTCCTCTTCGAAGTGCTCAAGAGCCTGGCAGTGCACCCGATTCAATACGCCTTGGTGGGTGTGGCGCTGGCGTTCTTCTACCTGCTGCTGTTGTCGTTGTCCGAGCACTTGGGTTTTGCCCTGGCGTACCTGATCTCGGCGAGTGCCTGTGTGATGTTGATCGGCTTTTATGTGTGCCATGTGCTGCGCAGCGTCGCCCACGGCCTGGGGTTTTCGGCGGGGTTGGCGGCGTTGTACGGCTTGTTATACGGGCTGTTGAGCGCCGAGGATTACGCGCTGCTGATGGGCTCGCTGCTGTTGTTCGGCCTGCTGGGAACGGTGATGGTGCTGACGCGCAAACTGGATTGGTACGGCGTGGGCAAGCGCAAGGTGGTCGAGCCGTTGGCGTTTGATCTGGAGGCGGTGCAATGAGTGGGTTACGAGAGGATCGGCAAGAGCGGTCGCAGTTGGTGGAGAAAATTAACGCGCTGTTTTCCGCTGTTGTGGTGAGTGAGGTTTGCGTGGTGAGCGGGCGGGCTGTGGAGAGTGAGCGGTCTGTGGTGAGTGGACGGTCTGTGGTGAGTGGATTTTTTGGGGTGAACGGGTTGTCTGTGGTGAGCGGGCTTGCCCCGCGCTGGGCTGCGAAGCAGCCCTAATCCAGACACCGCGTTTTTTCAGCAATACCCGATTGGCAAGTTTTGGGGCCGCTTCGCAGCCCAGCGCGGGGCAAGCCCGCTCACCACGGACAGCCCACTACCACGGACAGCCCACTACCACAGACAGCCCGCTCACCACGGACAGCCCACTACCACAGACAGCCCGCTCACCACGGACAGCCCACTACCACAGACCGTCCACTCACCACAGGAAAGCTGAGCGGTTTGCTAGACCGGCGGCTGGGTCTCCAGCATCGAAGGTCGCTGGCTGACTTCGGCGTACCAGCCGGCAAGCTTAGGGTTGTCGACTCGCCACTGCATGTCCGGATGACGGAAGTCGAGGTAGCCCAAGGCGCAGGCCACGCTGATCGAAGCAATGTCGAAGTGGCTGGTCAGCTCGGCGATGGCATCCTGTTCCAGCTCGGCGAGGGCGCGGCGGATCTTGTTGCGCTGCTCGTCGAGCCAAGGCGCCCAATGTTTCTCCACCGGGCGCAGGGTCGATTCATAACGCACCAGCACGGCGGCATCCATGATGCCGTCGGCCATCGAGGCCAGGGTCAGACGGCGCCAGCGGGCCGCGCCGTCGCGGGGGATAAGTGGGTTGCCCACATGCTGGTGGTCGAGGTAATCAAGGATCACCCGGCTGTCGTGCAACGCGCTGCCGTCCGCCAGGCGCAGGGCCGGGATCTTACCCACGGGGTTGCCTTGCACCACCTGCGCGTCCGGGCTGACCGGGGTCGGCATGCACTCTTGCAGGGCCACGCGATCCTGCTGGCCGGTTTCGATCAGCAGCACGCGGACCTTACGAACGAACGGTGACGCGGGGTTATGGAACAAGGTCATGCTGGGAGTGGACATGGGCAAACCTCAAAATTGACTGTGGCTAGCCTAGAGGGTTGCGCGGTGGCTGGCGAGGGGGCGTGCGGGTGTTTTTGAGGGCCTCATCGGGGCAAGTCGAATCGTCGCACCGCCCCTCCCACGGTTGACCGAGTTGTCATGACGACCACGGAACACCTGTGGGAGGGGCTTGCCCCCGATAGCGCCCTCAGCCACGCCGCTTGAACAACGCCCACATGCCAATGGCGGCCGGTATCCCCAACCCCACCCAACTCAACGAATCCCACAGCCCATCACCCAGCAACGCCGCAAACAACCCGGCGGCGCCGAGCAGGCCAATCCCCAGCGGGATGCCAAATACCTTCCAGAAACTCGACTGTCTTGGCTTCATGCCTTGCCCGCCTTGCGCCGGACGATCCACAGATAAATCCCGCTGATCAGCACAACGATGGTCAACACATCCAGCACCGCCCACAGGATTTTCATCGGCATGCCGCCGTAGTCACCGAAGTGCAGCGGCTGAGACATGCCCATGGCGTCCATGTACCACGGTCGTTCGGCAACGGCGGTGACGGCCAGGGTGCTCGCGTCGATCAGCACCGGCGTGAGCAGGTGCGAGGTCAGGTGGGTGCTGCCTTTCATGAACACCGCGTAATGATGCTCGCTGGAAAAGCGTGTACCAGGAAAGGCGATAAAATCCGGCTGCATACCAGGGGCGGCCTTGGCGGCGATGGTCAGCAGTTCCGTTGCTGGGGCACGCTGGGTCAGCGGCGGGGCATTCTTGTACGGTTCGATCATCGCGCTGAGGCTGTCCTGACGCCACGCGGCGATGATCAGGTCGGCGCAGGCGCTGATCACGCCGGTCACGCCCACCACCAGCGCCCAGGTCAGGGTGACCACGCCGATCAGGTTGTGCAGATCCAGCCAGCGCAGGCGGGTGGATTTGTCCTGGCGCACAGTGGCGAACTTCAATCGGCGCATAAACGGCAGGTACAACACTGTGCCGGAGATGATCGCCAGCACAAACAACACGCCCATGAACGCCAGCAGCAACTTGCCCGGCAGCCCGGCGAACATGTCCACATGCAGACGCAGCAGGAACAGCGTGAAACCGCCATTGGCCGAAGGCATCTCCACCGACTCGCCGGTGCGCGCGTCGAGCATAAAGGTGTGGGACGAATTGGGCTCAGTGCCCGCAGTAGCGGCCATGATCGCGATCACACCGTTCTTGTCGTCCTCGTCCCACGCCAGGTATTGCATGGCTTCACCGGGGCGATGGGCCTGCGCCTTGGCGACCAGTTGCTCAAGGTTGAGCTGCGGCGTATCGGCAGGCATCTGCGCCAGTGTGGGCTCGTTGCCCAGCAGATGGTCGATCTCATGGTGAAACACCAGGGGCAGGCCGGTGAGGGCGAGCAGCAGGAGGAATACGGTGCAGATCAGGCTGGTCCAAGTGTGGATGAAGGACCAGCGGCGGATGGTTTTGCTTTTCATTTTCTAACCTTCAGACACACCAAAGCCGCCCCAAGGAGGCGGCCTGGTTGTTAACTCAGCCGATTACCACTGGTAAGTGGCGCTGGCGACTACGCTGCGTTGGTCGCCGAAGTAGCAGTAGGAACCGTCACAGGTGGAAATGTAGTCCTTGTTGAACAGGTTGGTAGCGTTGAGTTTTACCGACGCGCCTTTGAGGCTGTTATCGATTCGGCCCAGGTCGTAGTGCACCGCGCCGTCGAATACGGTGTAGGCATTGGCTTTGCCGGTCCAGGTGTTGCCCTGGTCGCCATAGGTGTTGCCGGTGTAGCGCGCGCCGAAGCCGATACCGAAACCATCCAGTGGGCCGGTGTGCCAGGTGTAGTCGGTCCACAGCGAGGCTTGCTGATTGGGGATCAGTTGCAGGCGGTTGCCTTTATAGGTGCCGGTTTGCACCTCGGACTTGGACAGGGTGTAGGCGGCAATCACCTTGAGGTTCTCGGTCACGTCAGAGACGGCTTCCAGTTCCAGACCCTTGACCTTCACTTCGCCGGCCTGGTCGGTGATCGACTCGTTGCCTGCGCCGGTGCGGGTTACCAGTACGTTTTTCTGAGTCAGGTCGTAGACCGCCGCGCTCAGCAAGGTATTAGAGCCGGGCGGTTGGTACTTGATCCCCAGTTCCCACTGCTTGCCTTCGGTGGGTTTGTACGATTTGACCGGGTCGGTGCTGGCGTTGCTCGCTGGCTGGAAGGATTCGGCATAGGACAGGTACGGTACAAAGCCAGAATCGAATACATAGCTGATCGCCGCGTTGCCACTGAAGTTCTTGCTGCGGTCGGTATTGGTCGCGTCTAGTTTGTTGAAGTACGTGGTGCCCTGGTGTACCCAATCTTCACGGCCACCCAGCGTCAGGCGCCACTTGTCGAGGGCCATCTGGTCTTGCACATAGAGGCCGGTCTGCACGGTTTTCTGGTTGTAGTCGTAGTAAGGCGTCACGCCGACCGGACGCACAGTCGGCGCGGTGTTGACCGGATCAAAGATGTTGATGTTCGATGCGGTGCCGTAGATGGTCCGGAACGAGGTATCGGTGCGCTGATGATCCAGGCCCAGCAGCACGGTGTGGATAATATCGCCAGTGGCGAAGTCAGCCTGGAAGTTGTTGTCCACTGCGAACTGACCGATGTTCTCGTCAACGTTCGTCGAAGAACGGGCGATATTGCCCGCCGCGTCAGCTGGTTGGTAGATATAAGAACCGACGGTCAATTGCTGGAACGACAGCTCAGACTTGGTATAGCGCAGGTTTTGTTTGAACTGCCACGTATCGTTGAAGCGATGTTCAAACGCGTAGCCCAGCGCGTAGTAGGTACGGTCGTAGAACTCGTAGTCAGGATCGCCCAGATTCTTGTGGTGGGATACTTCGCCCAAAGACGATTTTATTTTGGTGCCCTGGATCGGCAGGAACTGGCTGGTGGTGCCGGTATCGTCGCGGGTGAACTGCGAGAGCAAGGTAAATTTGGTATCGGGGTCGATGTTCCAGGTCAGGCTCGGCGCAATGTTGTAGCGCTTGTTATCGATATGGTCGACCTGGGTGCCTGCATCACGCACCACACCGCTGACGCCGTAAAGGAACTGGCCTTCATCGTCGATCTTGCCGGTGCTGGCGAAGTTGATCTGGCGGTAGTTGTCGCTGCCGTATTGCACCTGGATCGCATTGCTCTGTTCAGCGCTGGGGCGGCGGCTGACCATATCCAGCAGGCCGCCGGGCGGTGTCTGGCCATACACCGAGGAGGCGGGACCGCGCAGCAGGGCGAGACGGTCGAGGTTCCAGGTTTCGGCTTTCGGGTTGGCGTAAACGCCGCGTGGCAGTGGCAGGCCGTCGAGGAATTGGGTCGGTTCGAAGCCGCGCACGCGCATCCAGTCGTAACGGGTATCGCTGCCATAGCTGGCGGAGACGATGCCGGGCATGTACTTCACCGCGTCATCCAGGTTCTGGACGTTGCGGTCCTGCATCTGCTCGCGGGTGGCGACGGAAATCGAACGCGGTGCCTCGACCAGTGCCGTGTCAGTCTTGGTACCGGCGGCAGTGCGGTTGGCCAGGTAGCCCTCGACCGGACCCCAGGCACTTTCGGTATCGCCCTGACCAATGATGCTGGTCTCTGGCAACGCCACAACCCCCTCAGGAATCGCCACCAAGGTAAACGTCCCCGCACCACCCTGTTCCAATTGCAACCCAGTCCCACGCAACGCCTCGCGCAGTGCACCTTGTGCATCGAACTGGCCCTGGACCGGCGCCGAGGTCTTGCCGGCGGCCAGCGACGGGTTGAGGGTCAGCGCGATGCCGGCCTGGCTGGCGATTTGGTTCAGGGTGGTGGCCAGCGGTGCAGCCGGCAGGTTGTAGGCGCGCACGCTGGACGCTTGTTCGGCGGCAAACAGTGAAGGGCTGGCCAGCGGGGCGCTGAGGGCTATAGCCACGGCTAACAGGCTGGGGCGCAACAAGGTGTCTAGCGTGCGGGACATGGGGCGGCTCCTGAATGGAAGTAATTCGCAATTGCCTATGTGCCGAACGAGAATCGAGAAGTGATAGGGCAGGATCAAAATATTTTTGCGGTGGGTGTGAGGGCCTCATCGGGGGCAAGTCGAATCGTCGATAGCGATAGCCCAGCCACCCCAGAACCTAAGGCTTACCCGTGACCGTTACCCACCACGGCGTGTGCTGCTCGATCTGCACCGGCAGGGTCGGCAGCAGAGCGTTGAGCGCAAGGGTGGTGTCGTGCAGCGGGAAGCTGCCGGTGATGCGCAGGTCAGCCACGTTTTTATCCACACCCAAGTAGCCGGTGCGGTAGCGGCTGAGCTCATCCACCACATCGCCCAGGCGGGCGTTGTCGACCACCAGCATGCCGCGGGTCCAGGCGTCGGTGGCAGGGGTGACGGCCAGTGCTGGGCCGAGGCCGTCGCCACGCATCAGCACTTGCTGGCCTTCCTTGAAAATCTGTTCTTGATGCAATGCTTGCGGCTGCGCCGCGACTGCCGATTGCAAGACGCTCAACCGCGTGGCGTCGTCTTCGCGCCTGACGATAAACCGCGTGCCCAGCGCCCGCAGGCTGCCGTCGCGGGTTTGCACGTAGAACGGGCGCGCGTCGTTGTGGCCGGTCTCGACGAGGATTTCGCCTTCCTGCAACACGATCAGCCGGCGTTTTTCATCAAAGCGTACGTCGATGGCGCTGTGGGTATTGAGGTTGATCTGCGTGCCGTCCGCGAGTTTCAGCGTGCGCTGTTCGCCAGTGGCGGTGCGTTGGTCGGCCAGCCAATAGTGGATCGGCACATAACGCTCGCCGGCAAACAACGCCAAACCGCACACCAGCGCGATACTCGCCAGGCCAGTACCGAGCTTGCGCACCCGTTGGCGAATACCTTCACGCGATTGCAACAACGCCGCCCGCGCCGGGCCCGAGGCCACGCCAAAGCGCTGGTCGAGCATCCCCAGCTGGCGCCAGGCGCGAGCGTGTTCTTCATTGCTGGCCAACCATTTGCTGAACTCTTCACGTTCCACCGCGCTGCCGTCGCCGGAATCCAGGGACAGCTGCCAGGCAATCGCCGCATCCAGCACACGGGCGGAGACCGGTTTTGAGCTGATGGCACTCACAACGGTTCGCCATACAACGCGATGTAGCACTGGCGAATTCCCTGGGCCAGGTATTGGCGCACACGGGGTACTGACACGCCGAGGCGCTGGGCGATTTCCGCGTGGCCCAGGCCGTCGAGGCGGTTATAGAGGAACGCGGCGCGGGCCTTGCTCGACAGCTTGCCGAGCAGGCGGTCGATGGCCTTGAGGTCTTCCAGGATAAGTTGCTGTTCTTCCGCAGAAGGGTGTTCGCTTTCCGGGACTAGCATTAATTCGGCGAGATAGGCCTGTTCCAAGGCGGCGCGACGGAAGTAGTCGAACAGCAAGCCTTTGGCGATCGCCACCAGAAATGCCCGTGGCTCGCGGGGGGCGCGCAGCTCGTCACGGCCCAGCAGGCGCATGAAGGTGTCCTGACTCAGGTCTTCGGCGCGACTCGGGCAGGCCACATTGCGCCTCAGCCAGGCCAACAGCCAGCCGCGATGGTCGCGATACAACGCGCCAACAAGCTCACTGTGTGGGTTCTGGACCGACGACAAGGCATCACCGAATAAACAAGGGGTTTAAACTAACGAGAATTATTCGCGATTGTGTCAGAGGCGTGGGATGGACGCAATTGGCGTCCGTCGGGTTGAAGGCTTAATGACATCTCATTGGTCGATGAGCGTTGCCTGGTGAGACGGGCTCTTTGTGGTGTGGGATTTCTGTGGTGAGTAGGTTTTCTGTTGTGAGGGGGCTTTCTGTGGTGAGTAGGTTTTCTGTTGTGAGGGGGCTTTCTGTGGTGACTAGATTTTCTGTGGTGAGCGGGCTTGCCCCGCGCTGGGCTGCGAAGCGGCCCCAACACCTGCCAATGGGTTATGACTGAAGAAACGCGGTGCCTGGATTGGGGCTGCTCCGCAGCCCAGCGCGGGGCAAGCCCGCTCACCACAATGAAAGCTCATTCACCTAAAGGTCATTTATTTAAGTGGTTAGAAAGAGGGCGCTTGCTTGCGCCGTTTCCATTGGCTCAAGCGCTCCTGAAGCGCCTTCGGGGAGTCGATCTGCTGTTGTCGCGCACGACTGAATAAGATAAGCATCAGCTCCGCCGTGGCCAGGGCGTCGGCGCTGGCGTGATGCCGTTCGCCCACGTGCAGTTTGAAATGGTTTATCCAGTCGTCCAGTCCGGCTTCGCGGATAGGCGCCTCGGGGCACAGCAGTGGGGCGATGTCGGCCACATCCAGAAACGGATGCGCCAGGCGATAACCCAGGCTGTCCTTGAGTGCGCGGCCGAGCATGTGCTGGTCGAACGGTGCATGGAAGGCCAGCAATGGGCTGTCGCCGACAAATGCCATGAAGTCCAGCAGCGCTTCCACCGGATCACTGCCAGCGGCGATGGCGCTGGGCCCCAGACCATGGATCAACACGCTGGGGCTGAGCTTTGTTTCGGCGCGCTGCAGGGTACGTTCGAACAGCTGTGAAAAGTCCACCGCGCCGTCTTCGATCACCACCGCGCCGATGGACAGCACTTGGTCACGGTTGAGATTCAGGCCGCTGGTTTCCAGATCCACCACCACCCAGCGTTGGGTACGCAGTGGGTTATCGCCCAATGCCGCGGGCTTGGACAGTTGCTCCAGGCGCCGTTGTTGCGCGGCATCAAGGCCAGGTTTTTTCGCACGTAACCAGTCGAATAAACTCACAGTTGATACCGCAACGTCAGGCTGCTTTGCAGGCGTTGGGCCTGGCGCAGGGATTCGCGCAGAATGCGCCGGTCCAAGTGGTTGAGGCTATCGGGGTCGACGCGGTTGGAATACGGCTGGTTCTCGCGGGTCTGTAACTGGTGCTGCTGCATGCGGGTTTGCTGGATAAAGTGGTACGCCTCCTCATACGCGGCGCCGTCCAGCGGCTCGATGACTTCCTTGGCCACCAACTGGCGCAGACGCTCCAGGGTGTTGTTGGCGTGGATGCCATTGGCCAGCGCCAGCAGGCGCGCGCCGTCGACAAACGGTGTGAGGCCCTGCACCTTGAGGTCGAGCGTGGCTTTTTCACCGCTTTTGCGTGTCAGCACGAATTCGCGGAAACGTCCTACAGGTGGCCGTTGGCGCAAGGCGTTCTCGGCAAGCATGCGTTGAAACAGCCGGTTATCTGCGACCTGATCCAGGACGTTTTGGCGCAAAAAATCGCCCCCCTGTTCATCGCCCCACACCACCCGCAGATCAAAATAGATGCTCGAACCCAACAGGTTCTCCGGCGTTGCTTCACGAATAAACGCCGCAAACCGCCGCGCCCATTCCGCCCGCGATAGGCACAGCTCGGGGTTGCCGGCCATGATATTGCCCTTGCACAGGCTGAACCCGCACAGCGCCAAGCTCTGGTTGATCTGCTGCGCCAGGGGCAGCAACCGACCGCGAATCTCGGCGGCCTCCACCGCGTCCTTGGCCTCGAACAGAATGCCGTTGTCCTGGTCGGTGTAAAGCGTCTGCTCGCGGCGGCCTTCGCTGCCGAAACATAACCAACTGAACGGCACGCCGGGGTCGCCTTTTTCGGCGAGGGTCAACTCGATTACTCGACACACCGTGTGATCGTTGAGCAGGGTAATGATGTGAGTGATCTGGGTGGATGACGCGCCATGGGCGAGCATTCGCTCGACCAACTGGCCAATCTCGCCGCGAATCGCCACCAGGTTCTCCACCCGGGGCGCATTGCGGATGGTGCGGGCCAGGTGCACCAGATCGACCCGTTGCAGGGAAAACAGATCGCGTTCGGATACCACGCCACACAGGCGCTGGTCCTTGACCAGGCACACATGGGCGATATGCCGTTCGGTCATGGCGATGGCGGCGTCGAATGCGCTGTGGTCCGGGGTCAGGAAAAACGGCGCCTGGGTCATGTGACTGTCGATCGCCTGGCTGAAATCGCTGGTGCCGTCGGCGACCACTTGGCGCAGGTCGCGCAGGGTAAAAATCCCCAGGGGCGACTGATGGACGTCGACGATCACAATGCTGCCCACCTGTTGCTCGTGCATCAGCGTCACGGCTTCGCGCAGTGGCGTGTCCGGGCTGCACATTACCGGGTGGCGCATGGCCAATTCGCCCAGACGGGTATTGAGCGAGTACTGCGTGCCTAGGGTTTCCACGGCTTTTTGCTGCACTTGCTGGTTGACCTGATCCAGCAGGCTGCTGACGCCGCGCAGGGCAAAGTCGCGAAACGGGCTGGAGAGGGCAAACAGTTTGATAAAGGCGGGCTTGTTCAGTTGCAGGCAGAAGGTGTCTTCGGCGGCTTTATGCTCGGTGCGCGTGGCTCGTTCACCTAAAAGCGCAGCAAGGGGGAAGCACTCGCCAGTGGTGATTTCGAAGGTGGTTTCTGCCGAGTCCGGTCGTTCGCCCACGACGCGGCCTTGTTTGACGATGTAAAAGTGCTCCACCGGCCCGCCCGACGGCTTGAGAATGCTCTCGCCAGGGCCGAAGAAACGTAATTGACACTGTTCAACCAGAAATGCCAGGTGCGCATTTTCCATTTGATTGAATGGCGGGAAACGTTGCAGGAATTGCAAAGTGCCGTGGATGTTCTGCAACACGGCGGTTTTACCCGCCTGCGTGAAAGCATCAGCTTTACTCATAACAGTGACCGCAGTTTTTTTGTCGTTATCGTCCTGCATGGTCGACTCCTACGCGATAGGTGCCCATTGGACGTAAGTCTAGGTCGATGAAAACAGCGTAGAGCTAGGGAAAAACCTTACATGAATATCGTCCAAACCCCGTGGAACACCCACTAGTCAAACTTTCCGACGAAGTGCACATTGATCGCCCTTCCGCAGATGTCTGACGAGTGTGCTGGGAGATTGATGAAAATTGTTGAGAACCGTATGTCCGACCACGATATTTTGAGTGATGCCGAGCGCGAGGCCCTGAGCGCCGTGATGCTGGAGCCTGATTTACCGCCGCAACGCGTGCTGATTGTCGATGACGACAAGGATGCGCGAGAACTGCTGGCGGAGATCCTTGCTCTGGACGGTATTCGCTGCATGACTGCCGAGAGTGGTGAGGCAGCGTGGAATTTGTTGAAATCCAGCAGCTCCATCGGTTTGCTGATCACCGACTTGCGCATGGCACCGAGCAATGGCCTGGAGTTGATCCGCCAAGTGCGCGAATCCACCCGCGCGGCGCTGCCGATCATCATCATGTCGGGGGACGCCGAAGCGCCGGATGTGATCGATGCGATGCATTTGAGTGTGGTGGACTTTTTGCTCAAGCCGATCGACAGCGTGAAGTTAGCGAAACTGGTCAAGCGCGAGTTGGGCATGGCTTCCTGATTTTTGCGGTATCTGCACGGGCTTCGTCGGGAGCAAGCCCCGTCCCACAGTTGACCGCGTACATCCACAACACAGCCCCAAAGAAAAAGCCCTGATCTCTCGATCAGGGCTTTTTCATTTACAGGCCGTTTTTAGCCTTGAACTCCCGACGCCGACGGTGCAACACCGGCTCGGTGTAACCGTTGGGTTGCTTGGTCCCTTCAATCACCAACTCCACCGCTGCCTGGAACGCGATGTTGCTGTCGAAGTCCGGGGCCAGTGGGCGATACAGCGCGTCCCCTGCGTTCTGACGGTCCACCACTGGCGCCATGCGCTTGAGGCTTTCCATCACCTGGGCTTCGTTGACGATGCCGTGGCGCAACCAGTTGGCGATGTGCTGGCTGGAAATACGCAGGGTGGCGCGGTCTTCCATCAGGCCCACATCGTTGATGTCCGGCACTTTGGAGCAGCCGACGCCCTGGTCGATCCAGCGGACCACGTAGCCGAGGATGCCCTGGGCGTTGTTGTCCAGCTCGTTGCGGATTTCTTCCTCGGACCAATCGGTGTTGCTGGCCAGGGGGATGGTCAGGATGTCGTCCACCGAGGCGCGCTCGCGCGTGGCCAGTTCGGCTTGGCGGGCGAATACGTCAACCTTGTGATAGTGCAGGGCGTGCAGCGCAGCCGCCGTAGGCGACGGTACCCAGGCGGTGTTGGCACCGGCCAATGGGTGAGCGATTTTCTGTTCGAGCATCGCGGCCATCAGGTCGGGCATCGCCCACATGCCTTTACCGATCTGTGCGCGGCCTTGCAGGCCCGTGCTCAAGCCGATATCGACGTTCCAGTTCTCGTAGGCGCCGATCCATTTTTCGGCCTTCATGGCGGCCTTGCGCACCATCGCGCCCGCTTCCATGGAGGTGTGGATTTCGTCGCCGGTACGGTCCAGGAAGCCGGTGTTAATAAACACCACGCGCTCGCTGGCCGCCTTGATGCAGGCCTTGAGGTTGACCGTGGTGCGGCGCTCCTCGTCCATGATCCCGACCTTGAGGGTGTTGCGCGGCAGGTTCAGCACGTCTTCGATGCGACCGAACAGCTCGTTGGTAAACGCGGCTTCTTCCGGACCGTGCATTTTCGGCTTCACGATGTACACCGAACCGGTGCGGCTGTTCTTGCGGGTGTTGTTGCCGTTGAGGCTGTGGACCGCCGCCAGGCTGGTGACCAGGCCGTCGAGGATGCCTTCCGGCACTTCATCGCCGTTCTTGTCGAGGATCGCGTCGATGGTCATCAAGTGACCAACGTTGCGCACGAACAACAACGAACGGCCATGCAACGTCACGTCCTGACCGTCGATGCCGGTGTAGACACGGTCAGGGTTCATGGTACGGGTGAAGGTCTTGCCGCCCTTGGCCACTTCTTCGGCCAAGTCGCCCTTCATCAGGCCGAGCCAGTTGCGGTAGATCACCACTTTGTCGTCGGCATCCACGGCGGCGACGGAGTCTTCGCAGTCCATGATGGTGGTCAGCGCAGCTTCCATCAGTACGTCTTTCACGCCGGCGGCGTCGGTCTGGCCGACCGGGGTGCTGGCGTCGATCTGGATTTCGAAGTGCAGGCCGTTGTGTTTGAGCAGGATCGCAATCGGCTCGGCCGCCGGGCCCTGGAAGCCGATCAGCTGCGCATCGTCACGCAGGCCGCTGTTGCTGCCGCCCTTGAGGCTGACGATCAATGTGCCGTCGACGATCTTGTAACCGGTTGAATCGACGTGGCTGCCGGCGCTGAGCGGCGCGGCTTCGTCGAGGAAGGCACGGGCGAAGGCAATCACTTTGTCGCCACGCACTTTGTTGTAGCCCTTGCCCTTCTCGGCGCCGTCGGCTTCGCTGATGGCGTCGGTGCCATACAGCGCGTCGTACAGCGAACCCCAACGCGCATTAGAGGCGTTGAGGGCGAAACGGGCATTCATCACCGGCACCACCAGCTGTGGGCCGGCCATACGGGCGATTTCGTCATCGACGTTTTGGGTCGAAGCCTGGAAGTCTGCGGCTTCTGGCAGCAGGTATCCGATGTCTTGCAGGAAGGCTTTGTAGGCCACCGGGTCGTGAGCCTGGCCGGCATGGGTCTGGTGCCAGGTATCGATGCGCGCCTGGAAATCGTCGCGTTTGGCGAGTAGGGCTTTGTTCTTCGGTGCCAGGTCATGGATGACCTTGTCGGCGCCGGCCCAGAACTGGTCGGCAGTGATGCCGGTACCGGGAATGGCTTCGTTGTTCACGAAGTCGAACAGGACTTTGGCGACCTGCAGGCCACCGACTTGAACGTGTTCAGTCATTGCTTGCCTCACTCTGCGGAGCTTATGCGCTTTTTCAGATTTTCATTATGTAGTGCACTGTTGGGCATACTACATGATGACTTGCGGTTGTGAAAATTAGACTAAATACGTCGTTTAGCGACCCACTTTGGTCGTACGGTCACAGCGGAGAACAGGATGTTCTCAAAAAACTATTAGATTGTTCCAGATAAATATAAAAATGGTACACGATTTGTTTTCGTGGGCCCCCGGGTCCACCTTGTAGATTGAATTCAGAGGGCTTCGCCATGGACCATCTTGTACTCACAATTATCGCCGCCGACAAACCCGGCCTGGTCGAGCGCATCGCGCAGAACATTGCCGCCCACGGTGGCAACTGGCTGGAAAGCCGCATGGCCCATATGGCCGGGCAGTTTGCTGGGATCCTGCGGGTCAGCGTACCTACGGAAAGCCGTCAGGCGTTATTGGGGGCGCTGGAGGACTTATCCACACACGGCATTCGCGTGCTGGTGGGTGAGGGCAGCACTGGGCAGGCCTCGGCGTCCAAACCAATTGTGATGACGTTGGTGGGCAATGACCGTTCGGGCATCGTGCGTGAGATCACGGCGTTATTGAGTCAGCAGGGCGTGAACCTGGAGCGCTTGAGCACGGATGTGCGCCCGGCCCCTATGAGTGGCGACCCGCTGTTCACAGCTGAAGCGTTGTTGCAGGTGCCACCATCGTTGTCCCTGGAGAGCTTGCAGCAATCCCTGGAAACCTTGGCCGATGACTTGATGGTGGAGCTGCGTAACGAGGAATAATTTGTCCACAAGGTTATGCATGGAAATCTTGCATGGGCCTGTGGATAACCTTGGGGTGAATGCCTGCAAGCCATGCCGGCTGTGGCTTGCAGGATGCTGTACGTTATTTGATCAGCGTTTGCGCACGGTCAGCCAGGCGTCCACGCTGTAGACCACCAACCCAGCCCAGATAAAGGCGAAGGCAATCAGCGTGCTTGGCGCCAGGTGTTCGCCGAACAGCAGTACGGCTTCGAGCAACACCAGGGTCGGCGCGACGTACTGCAAGAAACCCAGCGCGGTGTACGGCAAATGCCGTGCGGCGGCGTTGAAGCACACCAGCGGGATGAGCGTTACCGGACCCGCGGCCACCAGCCACCAGGCTTCGGACGTACTCCAGAACGCCAGTTGCGCACTGTGGGCGGAGGGGTTGAACAGCAGCCACGCGACGGCAATTGGCACCAGCATCCAGGTTTCCACCACCAGCCCTGGTAGCGCCTTGACCGGTGCCTGTTTGCGGATCAGGCCGTAGAAGCCAAAGGTCAGCGCCAGCACCAACGACACCCACGGCAAACTGCCCACTTGCCACACCTGTTGCGCCACGCCCACTGCGGCCAGGCCCACGGCAGCCCATTGCAGGCGACGCAAGCGTTCGCCGAGAAGCAACATGCCCAGCAGTACATTCACCAACGGGTTGATGTAGTAACCCAGGCTGGCTTCCAGCATGCGGCCACTGTTCACCGACCACACATACGTCAGCCAGTTACCGGCAATCAACGAACCGCTGAGGGCAAGGATCGCCAGACGCTGGGGGTTGTCGCGCAGCTCGCGGAACCAACCGGGATGCTTCCACACCATCAACAGCAAGCCACCGAACAACGCCGACCACAGCACACGGTGAACGATGATCTCGGCGGCGGGTACGCTGGCGATGGCTTTGAAGTAGAGCGGGAACAAGCCCCAGATGACATAGGCGCTCAGGCCCAGGATGTACCCCTTGCGGGGGTTGGCGGCGTGCATTGCAGAATCCTTGCTTAGGCAGCTAACAAAGCGCGATTGTAAGGATATTTGTCAGGCAATGGGACTGGCTTGGTAATGAGGTCTGCTTAGTGTAGGAGGGTG
The DNA here is from genome assembly GCF_000632245.1 of Pseudomonas sp. RIT357. Classification (NCBI taxonomy): domain Bacteria; kingdom Pseudomonadati; phylum Pseudomonadota; class Gammaproteobacteria; order Pseudomonadales; family Pseudomonadaceae; genus Pseudomonas; species Pseudomonas sp. RIT357. The sequence goes on along the minus strand of NZ_JFYX01000001.1, from coordinate 103,793 downwards.
CAAGCCCCCTCCCACGTTCGAAAGCAATCAGAAGAGTTTGAGCGGCTCTTCATTGAGCGCCGAAAGCTGCTCGCGCAGTGCCAGCACCTGATCACCCCAATACCGCTCGCTGCCGAACCACGGGAAGCTGTGGGGGAAGGCGGGATCGTCCCAACGCCGCGCCAGCCAAGCGCTGTAGTGCATCAGGCGCAGGGCGCGCAGCGGTTCGATGAGCGCCAATTCCCGCGGGTCGAAATCGTGGAATTCCTGATAGCCGTCCATCAACTCGGACAGTTGGCCCAGGCATTCCTGACGGTCGCCAGCGAGCATCATCCACAGGTCCTGCACCGCCGGCCCCATACGGCAGTCATCCAGGTCGACGATATGGAACATCTCGTCGCGGCACATCATGTTGCCGGGGTGGCAATCGCCGTGCATGCGGATGTTCTTGTGCGGTGTGGCCTTGTAGACCTCTTCCACACGCTTGAGCAGGTCGCGGGCAACGGACTCGTAGGCCGGCAGCAGGCTTTTGGGAATGAAATTGCCTTCGAGCAGCGTGTTGAGTGAATCGTGACCGAAGTTCTTCACGCCCAGGGCTTCACGGTGTTCGAACGGGCGGGTCGAACCCACCGCGTGCAAACGGCCGAGCAGTTGCCCGAGTCGATACAGTTGATCAAGGTTGCCGGGCTCTGGCGCACGGCCGCCACGGCGAGGGAACAAGGTGAAGCGGAAACCGGCGTGTTCGAACAGGCTCTCGCCGTTGTGGATCAATGGCGCGACTACTGGCACTTCGCAGTCGGCCAGCTCGAAGGTGAAGCGGTGTTCTTCAAGGATCGCGTCGTTGGTCCAGCGTTGAGGGCGATAGAACTTGGCGATCAGCGGTTCACCGTCTTCGATACCCACCTGATACACGCGGTTTTCGTAGCTGTTGAGCGCCAGAACACGAGCATCGCTGAGGAAACCGATGCTTTCGACGGCGTCGAGCACGAGGTCAGGGGTGAGGGTTTCAAACGGATGGGCCATGGGAACTCCTGCGGGCAGCAGGGCGCCGCTTCCGGCCGGGTATGGTAACGCACCAAGCCTGAGATAGGGGGCGCCTGTGCCATTGTCATCGGGGGCAAGTGCCCTCCCACAGGTGACCGCGTTTATCCTGTAGGAATGCGGTCTGATGTGGGAGGACGCTTGCCCCCGATAGCGGTCTATCAGGCGCCGACAATCCCGCCATCATCTCGCCGAATCGCTATCACCGACGAACGCGGCTTGCCATTCGGCAGATGCTCCGGCCAAGTCGAGCCGCCGGTTTCCCCCGGATGCTGAATCCCCACAAACAACGTTTTCTGATCCGGTGAGAAGCTGATACCCGTCACTTCACACGCCACCGGCCCGACCATGAAGCGGCGGATTTCTCCGGTGACTGGGTCGGCGCAGAGCATCTGGTTGTTGCCCATCCCGGCAAAGTCGCCCGCGTTGCTGTAATCGCCATCGGTGAGGATCCACAGGCGTCCGGCCTTGTCGAAGCCCAGACCGTCGGGGCTGTTGAACATGTTCTGCGGGTTGATGTTGGACGATCCGCCCTTGGGCTTGCCCGCGTGTACGCCGGGGTTGCCGGCGACCACAAACAAATCCCAGCTGAAATCGGCCGCACCGTGGTCATCGGCATTGGCTTTCCAGCGCAGGATCTGGCCGTAGACGTTCTTTTCCCGTGGGTTGGGGCCGCCTACCGGTTGGCCGTCTTCGCCGCGCTTGGCGTTGTTGGTCAGGGTGCAGTAAACCTGGCCATCGGTGGGGCTGACCACGATCCATTCCGGGCGGTCCATGCGCGTGGCTTTGACCACACTGGCGGCCAGGCGCGCGTGGATCAGCACTTCTGCCTGGTTGGCGAAACCGCTGCTGGCGTCAATGCCGTTTTTTCCATGGGTCAACTCGACCCACTGGCCTTTGCCCTTTGGATGGTCGGCATCGCCGTTGCCCGCGTCGAAGATCGCCACGTACAAGGTGCCGTGGTCGAGCAAGTCTTTGTTGGCCTTGGGGTTCTTGTGGTTGATCTTGTCGCGGCTGACGAACTTGTAGATGAACTCACCGCGCTCGTCGTCGCCCATGTACACCACCGCGCGGCCGTCGCGGGTTTCAGCGAGGGCGGCGTTTTCGTGTTTGAAGCGGCCCAGCGCCGTGCGTTTGGCCGGGGTGGATTGCGGGTCGAATGGGTCGATTTCCACCACCCAGCCATGACGATTGAGTTCGTTGGGGTTCTTGGCCAAGTCGAAGCGTGGGTCGTGCTGGTGCCAGTTGATGTCTTTACTGGCGGCCACCACGCCGTAGCGTTTCTGTCCGGCGTCGAAAGTTTGTTGTGGGTTGCTGCTGCCGAAGCAGTCGGTGAAGTTCTCTTCACACGTCAGATAAGTGCCCCAGGGTGTCTTGCCGTTGGCACAGTTCTGGAAGGTACCGAGGGCTTTCTTGCCGGATTTGTCGGCGCTGGTTTTCAGCCAGTCGTGGCCAGCAGCGGGGCCGCTCAGGCGGATTGGCGAGTTGCCGTGGATACGGCGGTTGTAACGCGAGTCCTGGACGAACTGCCAGGTGTCACCCTTGCGCCGGACTTCAATTACCGACACGCCTTCGCTGGCCTGGGCCTTGTGCACATCTTCCGCCGATTGCGGCGCGCCGCCGTGGGCGTAGAGATAGCGGTAATTGGTGTATTCGTTGTTGATCGCCATCAGCGCGCGGTTGTCGTCGCCGGGGAAGGCGAACAGGCTCATGCCATCGTTGTTGTCGCCGAATTGTTGTTCCTGGGCCTTGGCCGTGCCGTTGCCGGAAGGGTCGAAGGCCGGCGCGCTTTTGTGCAGCGGCTGGCCCCAACTGATCAGCACCGAGGCGCTGTAGCCCGGCGGCAAGGTGATGGTGTCGCTGGTGGCGGCAGCGATGCTGGCAAACCCCAGCAGCGGGCTGGCGGAAGCGGCGTTCACGGCCAGTGCGCTGCGGCTCAGCAGGTTGCCGCCCAGGAACATCGCGGCACCGCACAGGGCGCCGGCGCCGATGAAGCGGCGGCGGGTGAGGCCAACCATCTGTTCAAGGTCGGTGGCTTGGTTTTCTTCTAATAGGCTCATCTCAGGCTCCCTGCGGTTTTTGCAGACACCATAAGGAGCGGGTGTGACGAAGTTGTTGCAGTTTGAAGAACTCTGCGGCTCAGACCGGTGTGCCGAGCAGCACATGACTGGGGGCAAATTGCACTTGGATCGCCTGGCCTTCGGCGGCGTCCAGGGCGATGAGTACGTCGGGCTGCGCCAGGGCGCATAAAACCTGGCCATTGGGCAGGGCGATACGCACTTCGCTGGGACCGTCCTCGGCGTGGAGAATGGCGTCTAGCGTCCCGCTCATACAATTGTGTCCGGGTGTTACGGCGCCATCCGGTGCCAGCAATTCCAGCCAGCCAGCCTTGATCAGCGCGACGACTTCCACGCCGATCTCCAGCTCCAGCCGTTGTGTGCTGTCGTGGGTGATTTGCGCCGCGAGGGTCAATCCACCCGCGAGTTGCAAATGAATCAGGTCGTTGCGGCCATGGCTTTCAATTCTGATGACCAGGCCATGCAACTGGTTGCGCGCGCTGGTTCGCAGCATCAGACGGCCCAGCAGATTGAAGTCACTGGCGGCTTCGTCCGAGCCCAGCACCTCTGCCTGCAAGGCTTGCAGGCGTTGATAGAGGCGCAATACCCGTTCCCCTTCAGCCGTGAGCCTGGCGCCGCCGCCGCCTTTGCCGCCGACGCTGCGTTCTACCAGCGGTTTTTGCGCGAGGTTGTTCAGTTCATCAATGGCATCCCAAGCGGCCTTGTAGCTCAAGCCAGCACTCTTGGCGGCGCGGGTGATGGAGCCCTGTTCGGCGATATGCCCAAGCAGGGCGATGCGTTGGGGGCGGCGGACGATGTGTTGGCTCAGTAAAGTCGGAAGAGACATGGGCATATGCTGTGTTGGGATGAGCGGACGTTGCGGCTGTGAGACATGAGAGTCAAGTGCCGGGCTTGGGTGTGCGGGCCAGGCAGTACACGTCCACCTGTCGCGCGCCGGCGTTGATCAACAGCCGCGCCAGGCTGTGGGCGGTGGCGCCGGTGGTGAGCACGTCGTCCACCAGCGCCAGGTGGCGGCCTTGTACAAGGGCGTCAGGGGTCAGGGCGAAGGCGTTGAGCAGGTTGCGTTTGCGCGCCTTGGCGTCGAGGGTCTGTTGCGCCATGGTTTCATGGGGGCGTAATAACAGGTGTTCATCGTAGGGGATATTCAGGTCGGCACTGAGCCAGCGCGCCAGCATCAGCGCCTGGTTATAACCACGCTCGCGCAAGCGCTGGCGGGCCATGGGTACCGGCAGCAGAACGTCTGGGCGGGTGAGTTCGTTGTTGTCGAAGCGATCCCGCAGGTGTTGCCCCAGCAAGTGCCCCAGTAGATGCCCGAGGGGCCAGCGCGCCTGGTGCTTGAAGCGACTGATCAAGGTGTCCACGGGAAAGCTGTAGGTCCAGGGGGCGATTACTTGTTTAAAGGCGGGGGGGTGTTTCACGCATTGGCCGCAGATCAAACCGTCCATCGCCAAGGGTAGCGCGCAGGTCTGGCAGTGATCCATCAGCCAGGGCAGCTCGGTTTCGCAGACGTTGCACACACAATCGTCTGTTTCTGTGGCCTCATCGCAGATTAAACAGGTGCGTATGTTTTTTGACCAGATGTAAACTTCGTGTTTGTATCTTGGTTGACAGTGCATGAATCTTCCTTAAATATGCCGAGCATCCGTGTCGCGCCTGTGGGTATTGCCCTTCCCGCAGCGTTTGCCAAAGCATAATCAAGGAATCGCCCATGAGCGCCAGCATCACCGCCACCTTGCGTCACGATTGGTCCCTGGCTGAAGTCAAAGCACTGTTTGTGCAGCCGTTCAATGACCTGTTGTTCCAGGCGCAGACCGTACACCGTGCGCATTTCGACGCGAACCGTGTGCAGGTGTCGACCCTGCTGTCGATCAAAACCGGCGCCTGTCCGGAAGATTGCAAATATTGTCCGCAGTCGGGCCACTACAACACTGGCCTGGAAAAAGAAAAACTGATGGAAGTGCAGAAGGTCCTCGAAGAGGCCGCCCGCGCCAAGGCCATCGGTTCGACGCGCTTCTGCATGGGCGCCGCCTGGAAACACCCGTCGGCCAAAGACATGCCGTACGTGCTGCAGATGGTCAAAGGCGTGAAGGCCATGGGCCTGGAAACCTGCATGACCCTCGGCCGTCTTGACCAGGACCAGACCGAAGCCCTGGCCCAGGCCGGCCTCGACTACTACAACCACAACCTGGACACTTCGCCGGAGTTCTACGGCAGCATCATCACCACCCGCACCTACAGCGAGCGCCTGCAAACCCTGGCCTATGTACGTGATTCGGGGATGAAGATCTGTTCCGGCGGCATCCTCGGCATGGGCGAGTCCCTCGACGACCGTGCCAACCTGCTGATCCAGTTGGCCAACCTGCCGGAGCATCCGGAGTCGGTGCCGATCAACATGCTGGTGAAAGTGGCCGGTACGCCGCTGGAAAACGCCGAAGACATCGACCCGTTCGACTTCATCCGGATGCTCGCCGTGGCGCGCATCCTGATGCCTCAGTCCCATGTTCGGCTGTCCGCCGGCCGTGAAGCCATGAACGAGCAGATGCAGGCCCTGGCGTTTTTCGCCGGCGCCAACTCGATTTTCTACGGCGACAAACTGTTGACCACCGCCAACCCGCAGGCCGACAAGGACATGCAACTGTTCTCGCGCCTGGGCATCCTGCCGGAAGCCCGTGAAGAGCACGCCGATGAAGTGCATCAAGCGGCGATTGAGCAGGCGTTGGTCGAGCAGAAGAGCAGCGAGCAGTTCTACAACGCTGTCGTCTGATTGAAATGAAAGGCCCATGTGGGAGGGGGCTTGCCCCCGATGAGGGAGTGTCAGTCGATAAATAAAGTGACTGGCCCACCGCTATCAAGGGCAAGCCTCCTCCTACAATTTGATCGAGTTAATCCTGCTAGTCCGAGGCCTGCATGTCTTTTGATCTATCCGCGCGCCTCGCTGCCCGCCGTGCCGAACACCTTTACCGTCAGCGGCCACTGCTGCAGAGCCCCCAAGGCCCTGAAGTGGTGGTCGACGGCCAACCGTTGCTCGCCTTCTGCAATAACGACTACCTGGGCCTGGCCAATCATCCTCAAGTGATCGAAGCCTGGCGTGCCGGTGCGTCCCGTTGGGGCGTGGGCGGTGGCGCATCGCATTTGGTGGTCGGGCACGCCACGCCGCACCATGAACTGGAAGAGGCCCTGGCTGACCTGACCGGTCGCCCCCGTGCGCTGCTGTTTACCACGGGCTACATGGCCAATATGGGCGCAGTCACGGCGCTGGTGGGGCAGGGCGATACGGTGCTGCAAGACCGTCTCAATCACGCGTCCTTGCTGGATGCGGGCTTGCTGTCCGGTGCGCGGTTCAATCGCTACCTGCATAACGACGCCGCCAGCCTGGCCAAGCGCCTGGAGAAAGCCACCGGTAATACGTTGGTGGTCACCGATGGCGTGTTCAGCATGGACGGCGATTTGGCCGACTTGCCCGCGCTGGCCCGTGAAGCCAAGGCCAAAGGCGCCTGGCTGATGGTGGACGACGCCCATGGTTTCGGCCCGTTGGGGGCCAACGGCGCAGGGATCGTCGAGCATTTTGGCTTGAGTCAGGAAGACGTGCCGGTACTGGTCGGCACCCTGGGCAAAGCCTTCGGCACCGCCGGCGCGTTTGTGGCGGGCAGTGAAGAATTGATCGAAAGCCTGATCCAGTTCGCCCGGCCGTATATCTACACCACCAGCCAACCACCCGCGTTGGCCTGCGCCACGTTGAAAAGCCTGGAGCTGCTGCGCACCGAGCATTGGCGGCGTGAGCACCTCAATGGGCTGATCCGCCAGTTCCGACAGGGCGCCGAGCAGCTCGGCCTGGACTTGATGGACAGCTTTACGCCGATCCAACCGATCCTGATTGGCGACAGCGCCAGAGCCGTGCGTTTGTCCCAGATGCTGCGCGAGCGCGGCTTGATGGTCACCGCGATCCGACCACCAACGGTACCCGTCGGCAGCGCCCGTTTGCGCGTGACATTGACGGCGGCCCACAGCGAGGCGCAGGTGCAGCTATTGTTAAACGCATTGGAAGAGTGTTTCCGCTTGCTAGGCGCCCTGGAGCCCGACCATGCGTGATCGACTGATATTGCTGCCCGGCTGGGGCCTCGGCGTATCGCCGCTGGAACCTTTGGCCGCCGCATTGCAAGGGCTGGACGAACACCTGCACGTACAGATCGAGCCGTTGCCGGTGCTGGACTCCAGCGATCTCGGCGAATGGCTGGATGAACTCGACGCCACATTGCCGGATAACGCCTGGCTCGGCGGCTGGTCCCTGGGCGGCATGCTGGCTTCGGAATTGGCGGCGCGACGTGGCGAACGGTGCTGCGGGTTGCTGACCCTGGCGAGCAATCCATGTTTTGTCGCCCACGAGGGTTGGCCGAGTGCGATGCCTGCGCAGACGTTCGATTCCTTCCTCGCCGGCTGCCACGCCGATTCCCAGGTCACCCTCAAGCGCTTCGGACTGTTGTGCGCCAAAGGTGCTGAAGACCCTCGCGGGCTGGCGCGTTTGTTGGTCAGCGGCGCGCCGCAGACGCTGTCCGGCGCGTTGATGACCGGTCTTGAACTGCTTGCGCAATTGGACACCCGCGAAGCCTTGCTGGCCTATCGCGGCCCGCAGTTGCATCTGTTTGCCGGTATGGACGGGTTGGTGCCTGCCGAAGCCGCCAGCGACCTGCTGACGCTGCTCCCCGATGTTGAAATCGGTCTGATTGAACAGGCCGGTCACGCTTTTCTTCTGGAGGATCCCCACGGAGTAGCGGGGGCCATCCAGGCTTTTTTGCATGAGTGCGTTGATGACTGATTTATCCCACCCCCCTCTGCCGGGTGCCTTGCCGGACAAGCGCCAGGTAGCGGCGTCATTTTCCCGTGCGGCGGCCAGTTACGACAGCGTCGCCGAGCTGCAGCGAGCGGTGGGGCATGAACTGCTGTCGCGCCTGCCGTTAGCGTGCGCGCCACGACGTTGGCTGGATATGGGATGCGGCACTGGGTATTTCAGTCGCGTGCTGGGTGAGTTATTGCCGGCCAGCGAGGGCGTGGCGCTGGATATCGCTGAGGGCATGCTCAACCATGCGCGGCCTTTAGGCGGCGCGGCGCATTTCATCGCGGGAGATGCCGAGCGTTTGCCCGTGCACGATGCAAGCTGCGGGCTGATCTTCTCCAGCCTTGCGGTGCAATGGTGTGCCAACTTCGATGCAGTGCTCAGCGAGGCACATCGCGTGCTGCAACCGGGCGGGGTATTGGCCTTTGCCAGTTTGTGTGTGGGTACATTGGACGAACTGCGCGAAAGCTGGCGCGCCGCCGATGGCCTGGTGCACGTCAATCGCTTCCGTACCTTCGAGGCTTACCAACAACTGTGTGCGGCCAGCGGCCTGCGTGTGGTCAGCCTGGAGCGCCAGCCCCATGTGCTGCATTACCCGGATGTGCGCAGTCTGACCCATGAATTGAAGGCTCTTGGTGCACACAATCTCAACCCCGGACGCCCCGGAGGGCTGACGGGCCGTGCGCGGATTGTTGCACTGGTCGAGGCTTATGAGCGATTCCGCCAGTCCCAAGGCCTGCCGGCGACTTATCAAGTGGTGTACGCCGTACTGGAGAAACCTCTATGAACGCCGCTTATTTCATTACGGGCACCGACACCGACGTCGGTAAGACCACCATCGCCGCCGGCCTCCTGCATGCAGCCGGCCAAGCCGGCAAAAGCACCGCCGCTGGTAAACCTGTCGCCTCCGGTTGCGCAGTAACCCCCGAGGGCCTGCGCAATGCCGATGCATTGGCGCTGCTGGCCGAATGTTCATTGCCGTTGAGTTATGCCGAGGTCAATCCGGTGGCTTTCGAGCCCGCCATCGCCCCGCACTTGGCAGCAAGGGAGGCGGGGGTTTCGCTGACGGTGCAATCGCTGCTCAAGCCCATGCAGCAGATTCTGGCGCGGCAAGCGGATTTCACCTTGATCGAGGGCGCAGGTGGCTGGCGCGTGCCGTTGGCTGACCAGGCCAATCTGTCGGACCTGGCCATCGGGCTCAAACTGCCGGTGATCTTGGTGGTAGGCGTGCGCCTGGGCTGTATCAGCCATGCTTTGCTCACCGCCGAAGCCATCGCAAGGGATGGTCTGTCGCTGGCGGGCTGGGTGGCGAACATCATCGACCCCAAGACCTCCCGTCTGGAAGAAAACCTCGCCACCCTGGCCGAACGGCTACCTGCTCCGTGCCTGGGTCGAGTGCCGAAACTCAAGCACGCCAGCGCCGAAGCCGTGGCGCAATACTTACAGTTGGACTTGCTTGACTGATTTTGGCTATCGCTAAGGCATTATGCCATTAGTGTTTTTGACGGGCGTTTTGCCAGGTTCTCTGCTTCAATCAGCATTCACGATTCTCTAAAGGCAGGCTTACGCCATGGAAATCTCTGGAAGCAGCGCGTTTTATTCGGGCCTGAACACCATTCAGTCCGGGCAGAGCCGTGTCGACCAGGCCGCTGGCAAGATCGCCAGCGCAGCCACCAGCCAACCTTCCGATGCCCAGAATGATCGCTTGCAGGCGATCAACCGTGGCCAGCCGACCGATTCTGCCAGCAATATGGTGGAACTGGCAGAAGGCAAGTTTCAGGTGGAGCTGGGCGTCAAAGTCGCCAAGGCTTCCGACGAAATGCTCGGCACCTTGATCGACACCTACGCCTGATCTGCTGGCGCTCGAAATGTGAGAGGGGCTCGTCCCCCTCCCACATTTGTCCTGTTTTATTCTGATCCCTCTCTACACTCTCCCCGATGTGGCATCTCGCCTCAGGCCTTGTTGCGCCTGGGTTGACGTGCGTCATGACAGACGGCATCTGCCCGACGCTTGACATCCCCAGGTCGTAAACGTATGTTTCAAACACCTGTTTGACCGCCACAACAAATCCACGCGGTTGTTCATTCCAGCTACATCAGCAGAGGTTTATCGCTATGCCTGACTACAAGGCCCCCTTGCGTGATATTCGCTTCGTTCGTGACGAACTGCTCGGTTATGAAGCGCACTATCAGAGTCTGCCGGCTTGCCAGGACGCTACTCCGGACATGGTCGACGCCATCCTTGAAGAAGGCGCCAAGTTCTGTGAACAAGTGCTGGCACCGTTGAACCGCGTGGGCGACATCGAAGGGTGCACCTGGAGTGAGTCAGGCGTTAAGACGCCGACGGGTTTCAAAGAAGCCTACAAACAATTCGTCGAAGGCGGCTGGCCTAGCCTGGCCCACGACGTGGAGCACGGCGGCCAAGGCCTGCCGGAATCCCTGGGTCTGGCCGTGAGCGAAATGGTCGGCGAAGCCAACTGGTCGTGGGGCATGTACCCAGGCCTGTCCCATGGTGCGATGAACACCATCTCCGAGCACGGCACCCCCGAGCAGCAAGAGGCCTACCTGACCAAGCTGGTATCGGGCGAATGGACCGGCACCATGTGCCTGACCGAGCCACACTGCGGCACCGACCTGGGCATGCTGCGCACCAAGGCCGAGCCTCAGGCCGACGGCTCCTACAAAGTCTCCGGTACCAAGATCTTCATCTCGGCCGGTGAACACGACATGGCCGACAACATCGTCCACATCGTATTGGCCCGCCTGCCGGACGCACCGGCCGGCACTAAAGGCATCTCGCTGTTTATCGTGCCCAAGTTCATGCCTAACGCCGACGGTTCGGTGGGTGAGCGCAACGCGGTGACCTGTGGTTCCCTGGAACACAAGATGGGTATCCACGGCAACGCCACCTGCGTGATGAACTTCGACGCGGCCACCGGTTTCCTGATCGGCCCGGCGAACAAAGGCCTGAACTGCATGTTCACCTTTATGAACACCGCTCGCCTGGGCACTGCGCTGCAAGGCCTGGCCCATGCCGAGATCGGCTTCCAGGGCGGCCTGAAATACGCCCGCGATCGCCTGCAAATGCGCTCCCTCACCGGCCCCAAAGCACCGGACAAGGCCGCTGACCCGATCATCGTGCACCCAGACGTGCGTCGCATGTTGCTGACCATGAAAGCCTTCGCCGAAGGCAATCGCGCAATGGTGTACTTCACGGCCAAGCAAGTGGATATCGTCAAGTACGGCACCGATGACGAAGCCAAGAAACAGGCCGATGGCCTGCTGGCTTTCATGACGCCAATCGCCAAGGCATTCATGACCGAAGTTGGTTTTGAATCGGCCAACCATGGCGTGCAGATCTACGGCGGTCACGGCTTCATCGCCGAGTGGGGCATGGAGCAGAACGTTCGCGACAGCCGCATTTCGATGCTGTACGAAGGCACCACCGGTATCCAGGCGCTGGACTTGCTCGGCCGTAAAGTGCTGATGACCCAAGGCGAGGCGCTCAAGGGCTTCACCAAGATCGTGCACAAGTTCTGCCAGGCCAATGAAGGTAACGCGGCCGTTCAGGAGTTCGTTACACCGCTGGCTGCACTGAACAAAGAGTGGGGCGAGTTGACCATGAAGGTCGGCATGGCCGCGATGAAAGACCGTGAGGAAGTCGGTGCCGCTTCGGTGGATTACCTGATGTATTCCGGTTACGCCTGCCTGGCTTACTTCTGGGCCGACATGGCACGCCTGGCGGCCGAAAAACTGGCTGCCGGCACGACCGAAGAGGCGTTCTACACCGCCAAGTTGCAGACTGCGCGCTTCTACTTCCAACGCATTCTGCCGCGTACTTTGGCGCACAAAGCCACCATGCTGTCGGGCGCCAACAACCTGATGGACATGAAAGAGGAAGACTTCGGCCTGGCTTACTAAGCCTCACCGGGTTTGCCTGAACCGCCGCTTCCCTTGGAAGCGGCGGTTTTTTATGGGCGATAAAAAACACAGCGCAGCGCTCAGGGATTGTCGCCGCCTGCCGTTACAGTGATGGCAATGTGATACGTGACAGGCAGGGTGTGCTTAACTGTCCGCGCTAAGGCACATAGCCATCATTTTTGCGGGTCGGAGTTCTACCCTTGTCACGCGTGTCCGCTGTTCGTTTCAGTCATTTCCTCCCTTCGTTGCTGCTCTTGCTGGCCGGGCTCTCGGCTGCGTACGTCAAGGACCTCAACGTCTTCTTCACGTCACTGTTCAATGTGTTGCCAACCTTGGTGCTGTTGCTCGGCGGTTCGTACTGCGCTGTGTATCGGCGCCAGCGTGAGCTGTTTTTGATGATCACGGTGTACATCGCCTACTTCCTGCTCGATACCCAGACCGATTTCTATCGCGACAACGGCCGCGTGCGCGAAGACGCTGCCGTGGTGTTTCATCTGTGTTGCCTGCTGTTGCCGCTGCTGTTCAGCATCTACGCGCTGTGGCAGGAGAAAACCCATCTGTTCCGCGACTTCGTGGCCCGTTGCGCTGTGGTACTGGCGATAGGCAGCGTGGCGCTGGCCCTGGAGCAAAGTTATCCCCAAGCGGTGTTGAACTGGCTGGCGGAGATCCGCTGGCCGGCGCTGCACGGGACCTGGATGAGCCTGATCCAGTTGTCGTACCCGATGTTCCTGATCGGTTTTCTCACCCTCGCCGCCCAATACTGGTACCAGCCGCGCCCGCTGCACGCGGCGCAATTGGTGGGGTTGCTGGGGCTGTTCTGGATGCTGCCGAAAACTTTCATCCTGCCGTTCACCCTGAACATCATGTGCAGCCAGGTGATGTTGATGATCGCGGCCGGCGTGGCCCATGAGGCCTATCAAATGGCGTTCCGCGACGAGCTGACCGGCCTGCCGGGACGCCGCGCCCTCAACGAGCGCATGCAGCGGCTGGGGCGCAACTATGTGTTGGCGATGACCGACGTCGACCACTTCAAACGGTTCAATGACACCCATGGTCACGATGTGGGTGACCAAGTGCTGCGCCTGGTGGCGAGCAAGTTGTCCAAGGTCAATGGCGGTGGACGCGCCTACCGCTACGGCGGTGAAGAGTTCGCCGTGGTGTTTGCCGGCAAAACCCTGGATGAGTGCATGCCGCACCTAGAGGAAATCCGCGAAATTATCGCCAGCTATGACATTAAGCTGCGCAACGCGGACCGTCCCCAGGATGATCAACAAGGCCGTCAGCGCCGGGCGGGCAGCGGCGCGACGAGTGTGTCGGTGACGGTCAGTATCGGCGTGGCCGAACGCCAGGCCGAGCAGCGCAGCTCCGAAGAAGTCCTCAAGTCCGCCGACCAGGCGCTGTATGCGGCCAAGGGCGCCGGGCGTAACTGCGTGATCGCCGCCGGGCAGACGCGCCGTGGCGCGGTGCGTATGGACAGCGCTGCCGGTTAAGTAATGGCGGTGTATTCAGCGGTTCTACAGTGATTGTTTGCGACGCTGGCCAGCAGTAGGTTGAGACCATCTGCTGCCGGAGACATGACCATGCCTGAGTACAAAGCTCCCCTGCGCGACATGCGCTTTCTGATCGACAACGTATTTGATTTCCACGGTCACTACGCCGCGCTGGGCGCAACCGACGCCAGCCCGGACATGGTCAGCGCTATCCTCGAAGAGGGCGCCAAATTCTGCGAGAACGTGCTCTCGCCCCTCAACCGCAGCGGTGATGAAGAGGGCTGCCATTTCGACAATGGCGTCGTGACCACGCCCAAGGGCTTCAAGGAAGCCTTCGCCCAATACGTCGAAGGCGGTTGGCACGGTGTGGCGGCGGATCCGGCTTACGGCGGCCAGGGCTTGCCGCAATCGTTGGGCCTGGTGCTCAGCGAGATGATCGGCTCCAGCAACACCTCATGGGGCATGTATCCGGGCCTGACTCACGGCGCGATGTCGGCGATCCACGCCCACGGGACGGAAGAGCAGAAGGCCACGTTCCTGGGCAAACTTACCGCAGGCGAATGGACCGGCACCATGTGCCTCACCGAAGCCCATTGCGGCACCGACCTGGGCCTGATCAAGACCCGCGCCGTGCCCCAGGCCGATGGCAGCTATGCGATCACCGGCAGCAAGATCTTCATCTCGGCCGGTGAGCATGACATGAGCGCCAACATCATCCACCTAGTGTTGGCCAAACTGCCGGATGCACCCGCGGGCACCAAAGGTATCTCGCTGTTTATCGTGCCCAAGTTCCACGCTGACTCCGGCGAACGCAACGCGGTGCACTGCGGCTCCATCGAGCACAAGATGGGCATCAAGGCTTCGGCCACCTGCGTGCTGAACTTCGACGGCGCCAAGGGCTTTTTGATTGGAGAGGCCAACAAAGGCCTCAATTGCATGTTCACCATGATGAACCACGCGCGGCTGGGTACCGGCATGCAGGGCCTGTGCAACGGCGAGGCGAGCTTCCAGGGCGCGATCAAATACGCCAACGACCGCCTGCAAATGCGCTCCCTGACTGGCGCCAAGGCGCCGAACAAAGCCGCCGACCCGATCATCGTGCACCCCGATGTGCGTCGTATGCTGCTGACCATGAAAGCCTTCAACGAAGGCAATCGCGCGCTGACCTACTTCACCGCGCAATTACTCGACACTGCACACCTGAGCAGCGATGCCGCTCAACGCCAGGAAGCCGAAGACCTGCTGGCGTTCCTCACGCCGATCTGCAAAGCCTTTATGACCGACACCGGGCTGGAAGTGACCAACCACGGCATGCAGGTATTTGGCGGCCATGGCTATATCCGTGAATGGGGCATGGAGCAGTTGGCTCGCGATGCGCGGATTGCGCCGATCTATGAAGGCACCAACGGCATTCAGGCACTCGACCTGCTGGGGCGCAAGGTGCTGGGCAGCCAGGGCAAGTTGCTGCGCGGGTTTACCAAGATTGTGCATAAGTTCTGCGCCGCGAATGCCGAACATCCGCAGTTCAAGGCCTATGTGGCGCAGCTCAATCAGTTGAACCAGGAGTGGGGCGAGTTGACCACCCAGGTCGGCATGGCCGCGATGAAAAATCCCGACGAAGTGGGCGCCGCTGCCGTGGATTACTTGATGTACAGCGGTTACATCGTCCTT
Organism: Pseudomonas sp. RIT357; assembly: GCF_000632245.1. Taxonomy (NCBI): domain Bacteria; kingdom Pseudomonadati; phylum Pseudomonadota; class Gammaproteobacteria; order Pseudomonadales; family Pseudomonadaceae; genus Pseudomonas; species Pseudomonas sp. RIT357. The sequence continues at coordinate 88,782 of NZ_JFYX01000001.1, read as the reverse complement.
GCCTACCTGTGGCTGCGCATGGCGATCGCGGCGCAGGCCCATGACGATGTCGAGTTTGCCAAGGCCAAGCTGGCCACGTGCGAGTTCTACTTCAAGCGTCTGCTGCCGCGTACCACAACCCACCGCGCCGCTGTGCAAGCGGGCAGCGAATGCCTGATGAGTCTGCCAGCGGAGGCATTTGCACTGTAGTGACTTAAAAATACCAATCAGTCACAAGTGGACCCTATGTGTCTGAAAAGTTGTTCGGGTACACTCGGAGCCTGTAAAACCGATCCTATCGAATCACTTTTCCCGTTCTCACGAGGTTTGCCATGGCTGATTACAAAGCGCCGCTGCGTGATATGCGCTTCGTCCTCAACGAAGTTTTTGAGGTCGCCAATACATGGGCCCAATTGCCGGCATTGGCAGACAGCGTTGACGCCGAAACTGTCGAGGCGATCCTCGAGGAAGCCGGCAAAGTCACCGCCAAATCCATCGCCCCGCTGAGTCGCGGTGGCGATGAGCAAGGCTGCCGCTGGGATAACACCGCGGTGTTTACCCCGGACGGTTATCCACAGGCCTACAAAACCTACGCTGAAGGCGGCTGGGTCGGCGTCGGCGGCGATCCGGTGTTTGGCGGTATGGGCATGCCCAAGGCGGTGTCGGCCCAGGTTGAAGAGATGATCAACTCGTCGAGCCTGGCGTTTGGCCTGTATCCGATGTTGACGTCTGGCGCGTGCGTATCGATCAACACCCATGCCAGCGAAGAGCTCAAGGCTGCCTACCTGCCGAAGATGTATTCCGGTGAATGGGCCGGTTCCATGTGCCTGACAGAGGCCCATGCCGGCACAGACTTGGGGATTATCCGGACCAAGGCCGAGCCTCAGACGGACGGCTCCTACAAAATCAGCGGGACCAAGATCTTTATCACCGGTGGCGAGCACGACCTCACCGAAAACATTATCCATCTGGTCTTGGCCAAGCTACCGGATGCGCCGGCCGGGCCTAAGGGGATCTCGCTGTTCCTGGTGCCAAAGTTCATGGTCAATGCCGACGGCAGCCTCGGCGCGCGCAACCTGGTGAGCTGTGGTTCCATTGAACACAAGATGGGTATCCAGGCGTCCGCTACTTGCGTGATGAACTTCGACGAAGCCGTGGGTTACCTGGTGGGCGAGCCTAACCGTGGGCTGGCGGCGATGTTCACCATGATGAACTACGAGCGTCTGGGTGTGGGTATCCAGGGTCTCGCATCCGGCGAGCGTTCCTATCAAAACGCAATTGAATATGCGCGTGATCGTCTGCAAAGCCGCTCACCGACAGGCGCTCAGGCGAAAGACAAAGCCGCTGACCCGATCATCGTCCATCCGGACGTGCGCCGCATGCTGCTGACCATGAAAGCTGCGAACGAAGGCGGCCGCGCGTTCTCCACCTACGTGGCAACGCAGCTGGATATCGCAAAGTTCAGCGAAGACGCCGCAGCCCGTGAGCGTGCGGATAACCTGGTGGCATTGCTGACGCCGGTGGCCAAAGCGTTCCTCAGCGACCTGGGCCTGGAAACCACGGTGCTCGGCCAGCAGGTGTTTGGTGGCCACGGCTACATCCGCGAGTGGGGCCAAGAGCAACTAGTGCGTGATGTGCGCATCACCCAGATCTACGAAGGCACCAACGGCATTCAGGCCCTGGACTTGATGGGGCGCAAGATCGTGGGCAGCGGCGGGGCGTTCTACACCTTGTTTGCCGACGAGATCCGCCAGTTCATTGCTCACTCGAACGCCGACCTGGCTGAGTTCACCAAACCGCTGAGTGCGGCGGTGGACAACCTCGATGAGTTGACGGCCTGGGTGCTGGATCGCGCCAAGACCAACCCGAACGAAATCGGTGCGGCCTCAGTGGAGTATTTGCATGCGTTTGGATACATGGCCTACGCCTACATGTGGGCGCGTATGGCCAAGGCCGCGTTGGGCAAAGAGGCTGAAGAAGACTTCTACGCCAGCAAGCTGGGGACCGCGCGCTTCTACTTTGCGCGCCTGCTGCCGCGTATTCACTCGCTGAGTGCATCGGTAAAGGCCGGTAGCGAATCACTGTTTTTGATGGATGAGGCACTGTTTTAAGGGGGGCGAGGGCGTGTAAGCATTCTCTTACATGACGTGCTGCTATTCGTCCTCTATCGCCAAATTGGATCCACGGATAATCTACTTCACATGGACGTCGCGCAGGAAGCGCAAAGAAACAACACGGACACGTAGGATTCTGCCAGGACGGCGGAGTGAAATGGATGTCAGGGAAACAGTCTGCAAAGCCCCGCTTCGGCGGGGTTTTCTTTTGCCCGCGAAAAAGTCAGGCCGGCGCCTGCGGGGCATTCATCACGTCTTCAAGCAAGGTGCGCAGCAGTGCCACTGTTGCTTGCTGGCGCTGCACGTCACGGCACACCAAGCCTACTTTCAGCGGCACCCTCGGTTCACTCAAGGGTTTCCACAGCAGCATCTGGCTGTTGTGTTCGTCCTGGGAGCGCCCCGGCAGCACCGTTGCCAGTTTGGTATGGGGCAGGCTGTCGAGAATCCCCACCATGGTGTTGAGCTCAGCCTGGACTTGTGGCCGTCGCCCAAGGTTGGCGAGTTGGCCCTGCCAGATCTGCCTGATTTGAAACTCTTCCCCCAGCAACAACATCGGCAACTCGGCCGCCTGTTTCAGCGAGACTTTCTTGAATTCGCGCAGGGGATGATCGTCCGGAATGACCACTTTCAACTCATCTTCATACAGCAGCACGCCATGTAATCCCGGCTGACGGGGTGGCAGGTAACTGATGCCGATGTCCAGCGAACCATTGAGCAGCCGCCGTTCAATCTCAAGCCCGGTCAATTCGTAAATCTGCACCACCAGATGCGGCTGGGCCTTGCGTACGCGCTCAAGCATCTGCGGCACCAGGCTGGTGTGCACGGTTTGCAGCACGCCGATAGCCAAGGTGCGCAGGGCCTGGCCCTTGAAGTTGCGCAGCGCTTCGACGGCTTGCTGCATGCCATCTATCAACGGCAACGCGTGGTTGTACAGCGTGTGAGCGGCCAGGGTTGGCAGTAGACGTTTGCTGCTGCGCTCGAACAGGCTCACATCCAGGTTCTGCTCCAGTTGGCGAATCTGTTGCGACAACGCTGGTTGGGAAATCGACAGACGTTCGGCGGCACGGCCTACATGGCCCTCTTCATACACCGCGACGAAATAACGCAGTTGCTTGAAATCCATAAGTCTTTCTTATCGAAAAAGCTGAAAAATCGAAATGGCTGTTAGCCCTTTAGGCGCCTAGTCTAGCGCCTATTCGCAGGGCTTACAGGGCCAGATCAGGCAATGAACAGTGTTTGTGTTGATAGCGTTTACATAGGCAACTCAAAAAATTCACAGGCAGTCTTCGCGACTTGCTCGGTTGCTATCGGGGGGGATCTGTGAACTTGTTCTCTATTCGCCGCCCCGCGCCTAGCCTGGACGATTTGGTCTTGGATACGCAGCACGATGATCCGTCCAGCGAATCCTTGATGCCCACGGTGGCGAGGCCGCCGCAAGTCTTCGTGCGTGGCCAAGGTTCCTGGTTGTGGGACAGCGACGACCGCGCTTACCTGGACTTCAGCCAAGGCAATGGCGCCAATAGCCTCGGCCATAGCCCCCAGGTGTTGATCAAAGCGCTGAGTGACCAGACCCAAGCGTTGATCAACCCCGGCGTGGGTCTGCATAACCGTGCCCAACTCAACCTCGTCGACCGTTTGTGTCACCGTACCGGCAGCGACCAGGCTTACCTGCTCAACAGTGGCGCGGAAGCCTGTGAAGCGGCGATCAAGCTGGCGCGCAAATGGGGTCAGCTGCATCGGGGTGGCGCGTACCGCATCATCAGTGCCAGCAACGGTTGCCATGGCCGCAGTTTCGCGGCGCTGGCTGCATCGGCCGGTACTTTGGAAAACCGTTTCGAACCGCAATTGCCTGGTTTCAGCCATGTGCCTTTCAACGACCTGCCGGCGCTGCACGCTGCTGTCGATGCTCAAACCGTAGCCATCATGCTCGAACCGATCCAGGGTGCCGGCGTAACCCCTGCGACGGAGCGCTACCTCAAGGGCGTTGAGCGCTTGTGCCGTGAACTGGGGATCCTGCTGATCCTTGACGAAGTGCAGACAGGCCTCGGTCGTTACGGCACGTTGCTGGCCGAACAACAGTACGGTGTACGCGCCGACATCATCACCCTTGGCAAAGGTCTGGGCGGCGGCGTGCCCCTGGCGGCGCTGCTGGCACGTGGTAAGGCGTGTTGTTTCGAAGTAGGTGAATTGGAAGGCACTCATCACGGCAATGCGTTGATGGCGTCAGCCGGCGCGGCGGTGCTCGATACGGTGCTGGAGCATGGCTTTCTTGAGCATGTGCGCGAGTCCGGCCTTTATCTTGGCGAAGGCCTCACCCGTCTGGCCTATCGCTACGACCACGGCCAACTGCGCGGCCAGGGCCTGATGTGGGGGCTGACGTTGTCGGATGATTCTGCCGATGCTGTAGTAAGCGCCGCACTGCAAGAAGGCCTGATCCTCAACGCCCCGCAACCTGACTGCCTACGCTTCACGCCAGCGCTGACGGTGAGCAAAAGCAACATTGACGAAATGCTCCTACGCCTCGCTCGCGCGTTCTCCCGCGTGCGTACCGCACAGCTGCAATGCCGCAAGGGCATCGCTGTTTAATCCCATTTTTCTGAACCGTCTCGCGGTATACGCGGCGCCTCCAGCCTGATTCTTTTGGCTGGGGGCGTTTTTTTGCCTGCTCGTTACAGGATGGCTCAATGCCAGAATTCACTGAACCCTCACGAATGGCAAAGGTCGATTAGCTACACGGCTCGCACGAGCCGATTTTTTGGAGCTGACCCATGGACATCATTCGTATCATCATCGCCATTCTGCTGCCGCCACTGGGTGTGTTTCTGCAAGTAGGCTTCGGCGGCGCGTTCTGGCTGAATATTCTGCTGACGTTGTGCGGTTACTTCCCTGGGATCATCCACGCGGTGTACATCATCGCCAAGCGCTGAGGCTGTTAGCCTTTTGCGATGAGCCGTGAGTTGCGCTCATTTCGAAAGGCCAGTTGCTCGATGGTCTGGGTGGCGTGTTCGGCCTCTTCCCGCGCTTGCAGGATGATGCCGTGTTGCTCGGACTTGCTGCACACTGGGTCGGCATTGCTCGCATCCCCCGTGAGCATGAAGGCCTGGCAACGGCAGCCGCCGAAGTCCTTTTCCTTCTCATCGCATGAACGGCATGGCTCGGGCATCCAGTCATAGCCGCGAAAGCGGTTGAAGCCGAACGAGTCGTACCAGATGTGCTGCATGCTGTGGTCGCGCACGTTGGGAAACTGCACTGGCATTTGTCGGGCGCCGTGGCAGGGCAGGGCGGTGCCGTCTGGCGTGACGGTCAGAAAGATGCTGCCCCAGCCGTTCATGCAGGCTTTCGGGCGTTCTTCGTAGTAATCCGGCGTGACGAAGATCAGCTTGCACGGATGACCTTCGGCTTCGAGCTTGGCGCGGTATTCGTTGGTGATGCGCTCGGCGCGCACCAACTGCTCCTTGGTTGGCAACAGCCCAACACGATTGAGCTGCGCCCAGCCGTAGAACTGGCACGTCGCGAGCTCAACAAAGTCCGCTTCCAGCGCGATGCACAACTCGATGATGCGGTCGATCTTGTCGATATTGTGCCGATGGGTGACGAAATTCAGCACCATCGGATAGCCGTGGGCTTTCACCGCACGCGCCATTTCCAATTTTTGCGCGAAGGCTTTTTTCGAGCCGGCCAGCAGGTTATTGACCTGTTCGTCGCTGGCCTGGAAGCTGATTTGGATATGGTCCAGGCCGGCCTTCTTGAAGTCGCTGATCTTCTGCTCGGTGAGGCCGATGCCGGAAGTGATCAGGTTGGTGTAGAACCCCAGTTTGCGAGCCTCGGCGATCAACTCGGCCAAGTCCTGACGCACCAGCGGTTCACCGCCGGAAAACCCCAGCTGCGCGGCGCCCATTTCCCGGGCTTCGCGAAATACCGTGATCCACTGCTCGGTGCTCAGCTCCTTGCCCTGCTCGGCAAAGTCCAGCGGGTTGGAGCAATACGGGCACTGCAGCGGGCAGCGGTAAGTCAGCTCGGCCAGCAGCCATAGCGGCAGGCCAATGGCCGGCTTTTCAGGCAAGGGTGATCCAGTGCTCAGCACGGGCGACCTCCATGAATTGCTCGATGTCGTCACCGAGCTCAGGCACACCTGGGAATTGTTTATCCAACTCGGCGATGATTGTGGCCACGTCGCGCTCGCCGTCGATCAAACCACCGATCAACGCGGCGCTGTCATTGAGCTTGATCATGCCCTCAGGGTAGAGCAGCACATGGCCCTTTTGCGCAGGCTCGTACTGGTAGCGATAACCCTGGCGCCAGGTCGGTGTTCTGCTGCGATCAAAGCTCATAGGGTGATCCCTTTATGCCAGACCCGCTGCTCGGTCACGCTGTGATAGGGCGGGCGTTTGAGTTCGTAGGCCATGCTCATGGCGTCCAGCATGCTCCACAGGATGTCCAGTTTGAACTGGAGAATTTCCAGCATGCGCTCCTGGCCTTCGCGGGTGGTGTAGTGCTGCAGCGTGATCGCCAGGCCGTGCTCCACATCGCGACGGGCCTGACCCAAGCGAGTGCGGAAATATTCGTAGCCGGTTGGGTCGATCCACGGGTAATGCTGCGGCCAACTGTCGAGGCGCGACTGGTGGATCTGCGGCGCGAACAGTTCGGTCAACGAGCTGCTGGCGGCCTCCTGCCAACTGGCGCGACGGGCGAAGTTGACGTAGGCGTCCACCGCAAACCGTACGCCGGGCAGCACCAATTCCTGGGAGCGCAGTTGGTCCGGGTCGAGGCCGACAGCCTCGCCCAGGCGAAGCCAGGCTTCGATACCGCCGTCCTCACCGGGAGCGCCATCGTGGTCGAGCAAGCGCTGGATCCACTCGCGACGGATCTCGCGCTCCGGGCAGTTGGCCAGAATCGCGGCGTCCTTCAGGGGAATGTTCACTTGATAGTAGAAACGGTTGGCGACCCAGCCCTGGATTTGTTCGCGGCTGGCACGGCCTTCGTACATCGCCACATGGTAAGGGTGATGGATATGGTAGAAGGCGCCCTTGGCGCGCAAGGCGGCTTCGAATTCGGCGGTAGTCAACGGTGTGTCAGTCATGTCGTCTGCTCCTACAATTCAATGCTCATGCCGTCGTAAGCCACTTCGACATTGCGCCGCACCAGCTCCGCCCGCTCGGGAGAATCTTCATCGAGGATCGGGTTGGTGTTGTTGATGTGGATAAGCACCTTGCGCTGCTCCGGCAGTTGCTCCAGCACTTCCAGCATGCCGCCGGGGCCGTTTTGCGCCAGGTGGCCCATCTCGCGACCGGTGCGGGTACCGACGCCACGGCGCTGCATTTCATCGTCGTCCCACATCGTGCCGTCTACCAGCAGGCAGTCGCTGCCGGCCATGATCTCCAACAGTGGCGCGTCGACTTTGCCCAGGCCCGGGGCGTAGAACAGTTTGCCGCCGGTGCGCAGGTCTTCAACGATCAGGCCAATGTTATCGCCGGGGTGCGGGTCGAAACGGTGCGGCGAGTAAGGCGGCGCAGCGCTGCGCAGTGGCAATGGAGTGAAGCGCAGATTCGGGCAGGCCGGGATGGTGAAGCTGGCGTCGAGTTCGATGCGGTTCCAGGCCAGACCGCCGTTCCAGTGGGTGAGCATGGTGAACAGCGGGAAGCCGGTGCTCAGGTCTTCATGGACCATGTCAGTGCACCACACCTGGTGCGGGCAGCCTTCGCGCAGGCTCAAGAGGCCCGTGGTGTGGTCGATTTGGCTGTCCATCAGGATGATCGCACTGATGCCGGTGTCGCGCAGGGCACGGCCCGGTTGCATCGGCGCAAAGCCTTGCAGCTGTGCGCGAATATCCGGGGAGGCATTGCACAGCACCCAATTCACACCATCGTCGGAGATCGCGATGGACGACTGGGTACGTGCCTGGGCCCGCAGGCTGCCATCACGAAAACCTGCGCAGTTCACGCAGTTGCAGTTCCACTGCGGGAAACCACCGCCGGCGGCGGAACCTAGAATCTGGACGAACATGGTTACTCCATCACGCAAAGCTCAAAACAAAAACGCCCCGGGCGAACCGAGGCGTTGTATTACCCAGCGGATTAACGGCTGGCGAAGTACATGGTGACTTCGAAACCGATGCGCAGATCAGTGTAAGCAGGTTTGGACCAAGTCATATTCTTACTCCTACGAAGTGATGGGACGTTTACTACCAAGTAATACATATAGTCCACCTCCAGTCGGAGATGTTCAGATGTGTGCGTAGGAATGTTACTCAATTCTTGTCAGGTTAGCGCTGTCTTGGTGGAAAAAGCCTGTTGCAGGGTTGGCAATGATCAGCCTGCTGGCGTTCAGGCGCTCAACGTCTCCGGGCCGTTGGCTACGTAGCGCCAGCCACCTAGGGCGTCATTCAATTGCTGGGCGGCCCGCAGCAGGTCTTCACGGCTAACGCTGTGGATCAGTTGCTGAATGTGCGTGAGATAACCCGACGAATGGCCGGCCAAGTGTGCGTGCCACAGCAGCTCGGCAGCTTGGCCGACCGGCAACGCTTGAGGTGAAAATTGTTGAGCCAGGGCAAGGTTGCCCAGATCTTCGAAACTGCCGACCAACGCTGGCAGTTGGGCCAGGAAAGTTTCCAGGTGCTCAACGATGCCTTCCAGGGACACGCTGGGAGACTGCACGCCAAACAACAGGCCGGTTTGCCCGTTTATCTGTCGGACTGCGCTGAATACTGCGTAGCCCAACTGCAGTTCAACCCGCAGGCGTTGGTAGAAAGGAGCTTGGAGCAGGTGTCCAAGCAGTCGCCACGACGCTTCATCGGCCAGGGATTGGCTCGGGGTCGGGCAAAACAGCAGCAAGGCGGCTTCGGTGGAGCTGGTTTTTATCTCATGCCACACGCGTTGACCACTGAGGTTTTGCAGTGTTTGTTCGATGTGGGCAGGTTGCCCAGGCAGACGGGCGGCGGCCGCTTTGATCAACGCTTGAGTTGCGATGGGTAAACCCAGGCCCAGGCCATGCCAGCGTGCGGTGGCCCAGGATGCAGGCTGCTCGTGGGGGGCGACATTACCAGCGGCGCAGCACGAGGGCAGCGCCTTGAGCAACGCTCGGATTGGGATCATGGGCGGTGGCGCGATGACAGCTTCTTGCGGCTGATTCAGGCTTTGCGCCAAGACCTCCAGCACGGCCGGCATGGGCTCGTGCAGGCCGGTCATTTTCACCAGCCAGTCACTACCGGTGGCTTCAAAGGACACTTCAACACCCGCCTGACGTGCATTTTCAAGCAAGGGCTGCAAGCTGCTTTCCACCCCGGCGGCAACTGGCGAGCCAAACCGCCATTGCAGGTACAGCGCGCCTTCGTCGCTGTCATCCGCCAAGGCCTGGCTGAATGTTAGCGCCGCTACCTCCCGGCGACCCCGCGAGCGATCCTGGGCAAAGGTTCGCAGCCCTCGGTGGGCGCTGGTTTGGCCGCGGATCAGGCCTGCGCGCTCTTGCTTGACCGGTGGGCGCAGGAACGGATTGTTCGATGGGAGTTGCCAGCGATGTTCAGCGGGCGGTAGTTGCAGTGATTCAAGCAGGGCCTTGAGCGCGGCGATGCCTTGTTCACCCAGATCGTCGCTGTCGTTTCGGGCCAATGTCAGGGCGCCTTGGATCTGTTGTTGTCGCACGTTCAGCAGCGCGAACTCTTCGCGCAGCGGAGTCCAGTCGCTGTGTGAGAAAAAGCTCAGCCAGTCGTGCAACAGTGCCTCAATGTGTGTCGCCGGTTTGTCTGCGGTCCCGAGCGTAAATTCGATATCCAGCACTGCTTGTCCGACGGCGTGGTACAGGACTGACGCCTGCAGTGCGCTGACCAATTGCCGTGCTTTCAACTCAGCGAGCAGCCCGCCCGGTGCAGAGGCGTTTAGCCAAGTGCAGAGGAAATCCAGTGCTTCGCGGGGTACGTCACAGGTGATGACGTGGTGCAGGTGGTCGCCTTCGGTGTGCTGATACCGCCGAGCCTGGCCTTGCATCAGGGCCGGTGGCGACGCCTGCGGATGTTGCGGGCCAGAGACCAGTTGCACACTGAACTGCTGCGCCAGGGCTTCCAGCTCTTGCAGCGACTGCGGACCGGCAAGGCTCAAAGTCATCTGCCCGCTCTGATAGAAATGTGTGTGGAATTCCCGCAAGGCTTGTTGAAACGCCTCGCGCTCCACCGGCAGGCTGTCGCGGTTCCCGGCATGAAAACCACGCAACGGATGATCCGCCGCCAAGCCTTCGAACAGCGCCACCTGTTGCTGAGCCTTGGCATCTTGAGACCAGGCGACAAACTCTGCGTGCAGCACTTCGCGCTCGCGCAGTTGATCCTCCAGCGTCAGGCGCGGATGGGTCAGCATGTCGGCCAGCCGTTCAAGTCCCTCTGCAAAGGTCGGAACGGGCAGTTCAAAGAAGAAGTCTGTGGTGCGTTCGCGGGTGCTGGCATTCACTTGGCCACCGTGACGTTGTACGTAGGCCATCAACCCTTCGCCGCTGGGAAACCGCTCGGTGCCGAGAAACAACAAATGCTCAAGAAAATGCGCCAGACCCGGCCAAGCCAACGGTACGTCATGGCTGCCGGCAGCCACCCTTAACGCTGCGGCGCAACGCTTCAAACGTGGCGCATGGCGCAGGCAAACCCGCAGGCCGTTGGCCAGGGTCAAATGAACGGGATAAGGGTGGGCCGGGACAGGCATGGGCACTTCCAGAACGGGGCAAGTGCCTATGCTAACAAACCCATCGGATCAGGGCTTGTGCAGCGGGCCGTAAAGCTCGGGGCGACGGTCTTGCAGGTAGTGATTGGCGGCGCGGGCGTCGAGGATCGATTGGTGATCCAACGTGCCGACAATCAAGGCTTCATCCAGACCGGCCTGGGCGATGCGCTGGCCATCCGGTGCGGCGATGCTGCTTTGGCCACAGTACTGAATCTCGCCTTCGTGCCCGCAATAGTTGGCATAGGCCACATAGCACTGGTTTTCAAAGGCCCGCGCCCGCACGGTGACGTCGGCAACGAAATCGAACGGCACCATGTTGGCGGTGGGCACCAGTATTAATTCGGCCCCGGCCAAGGCCAGGCGTCGGGTGTTTTCCGGGAACTCCAGGTCGTAGCAAATCAGGAATCCCAGCTTCCAACCGTTGAGCTCCACCAGTGGGAAGTCATCGTCGCCGGCACTGAACATCGAATGGTCCAGATCCCCGAACAGATGGGTCTTGCGATAGTTGCAGAGGCGCTGGCCGTTGGCGTCTATCAGCTGCACGGCGTTGTAGATCTGCCCATCGTCGGCCCGCTCAGGATAACCATACAAAATGGCCAGTCCGGCGCTTTGCGCGATGTCGGCAATGCTCTGGGCAGACTCGCCATCCCGCGCTTCGGCCAATGCCCCGACGGCTTCTGCGCCGATGTTGTAACCGGTCAGGAACATCTCCGGCAGCACTAGCACATCGGCGCCGGTCGCTTCGTGTGCGAGCTGGCGCAGGCGCTTGAGGTTGCCCGCCACTTCCAGTGGCAGCGGCGGGCATTGGTACAGGGCGACACGCATGGCGTAACTCCTTATTCGGCCAGGGCGATTGGTCCGATGTCATCGAACACGTCGCCCGGCCCTGGGTTCTCGGCGTGAGTACTGCCACCGAAGTGGGTCATGATGCCCCACACCGCGTTCAGCGAGGTTTGTACTGCGCCTTCCACCCAGGCAGGTGTCCAGGAAACGTCGTCGCCGGCGATAAAAATCCCACGCTGTTCGGCCGGCATGTCCTTCTGCATAAAGTGCGCATACATACGCTGGTTGTAACGATAGTGGCCAGGCAGCGCGCCTTTGAAGGCCCCGAGGAAATGCGGGTCGGCCTCCCAGGACACGGTGATCGGATCACCAATGATGCGCGCCTTGATATCGACTTTCGGGTAGATCTTGTTCAAGGCATCCAGGGCCAGCTTTACCCGCTTTTCGATAGGCTGCGGAAGCATTTTCAGCGCGTCGCTCATCCACGAGTACGACAAGCAGATCACCCCTGGTTTGTCGTCGCCGTTGTCGAACAGGTAAGTGCCGCGGGTGAGGCGGTCGGTGAGGGTCATGCTCATGAGGTCGCGGCCGGTTTCCGGATCTTTGTCTTTCCAGAAGGGGCGGTCGACCATCACGAAGGTTTTCGAGGATTGCATGTAGCGGGTGCGGTCCAGGGCCATCCACATCTTTTGCGAGAACAGGGTTTCATCGCATTCGATTTGGGTGGTCAGCAGCCAGCTTTGGCAGGTGGTGAGGACGGCGGCATATTCGCGGGTGTCGCCGTAGTTGTCGGTCACCGCGAAACGGCCATCGGCTGCGTGTGCAATGCGCTTGACCCCGGCTCTCGGCGCGCCGCTGTGCAACGAGCTGAGGCTGGTGCCGGCCGGCCAGTGGGCGCAGCGTTCCGGTACATGGCGCCAGATACCCATTGGCACTTGGGCCACGCCACCGACCACCAGGTGTTGGTGGTCGTCGCAGTTGGTCATCACTACGCGGAAGATTTCCAGCATCGAGTTGGGAAAGTCCGAGTCCCAGCCGCCGGTGCCGAAACCGACTTGCCCAAACACTTCACGGTGATGAAACGACAACTTGGCGAACGCCTTGGACGTGGCGACGAAATCGTAGAAGGTGCGGTCGTCCCACAGGGGCACCAGCTTATTCCACAGCGCTTTGAGGCGCGGTACGTCGCGGTCGCGAATGGCTTGCTGGATATCACCGAACTGCGAGCCGGCTTCCAGGGCGTCGGCCCAAGCGTCAGCCACTTCCTGGAACAGTGCAGGCAAGTCGGACAGCTTTTGTGCGTAGTGGGTTTGGCCTTCGAGGTCGATCACGGTGCTGCCGGAGGCCGGCGTCAGTGGGTTGGGGAACGGTTTGGTTTCCAGTCCCAGCTTGTCCACATAGTGATAGAAGGCGGTGGACGACACCGGGAAGCGCATGCCGCCCAGCTCGGCGATGATGCCTTCGGCACCTTCGAAAGCCTGGGAGCGCAAACGGCCACCCATTTTCGAGGCTTCGTACACCACGGGTTTGAGGCCCAGCTTCATCAGCTCATAGGCGGCAACCAGCCCGGCGATACCTGCGCCGATGATGGCTACTTCTGCACCATGGTTGGCGGCGGGGATGCTGCCCAAGCCTGCGGGGTGCTCGATCCAGTCATCAAAGGCAAACGGAAAATCCGGGCCGAAGATGGTGATGGGCTTTTTACCGTCTGCAGGGTGGCGACTGTTTTTGTTCGACGTATTCATGGCTGACCTGGCTGGATACCCGGCGGGGCACGACCCGCTGATTATAGGAAAAGATGGCAGCCAGTTTAGGGAGCGTTGCGCTCGTTAATAAGACGCAATGTGTCGTCGGAATGAATTGTTTTCAGTCGAAGTGACGAGATTGCTGGTCAGATTGGTTGTCCGCGATCCAATTTGTTACTGAGGATGATCGAGGTGGTGGTTTTCTCTACACCATCGACACTGCCGATCTGGTCCAGTAACTGATCCAGTTGCTCCGGCGAATCCGTCCGTAGCCAAGCCACGTAATCAAACTCGCCGCTCACCGCGCACAACTGTTGCACCTGAGCCATGGCACTCAGCCTGCGCAACACTTCTTTGCCTGAGCGAGGTTGCACAGTGATGCCCACGTAGGCCTGCAAACCACCGTCCGCTACCCGTTGGCCCAAGCGCACGCCATAACCGGTGATCACTTGGGTTTTCTCCAGGCGCGCCAGGCGGGAGGTCACCGTGGTGCGCGCGATGCCCAACTGCCGGGCAAGCATGGCTACGCTTTCGCGGGCGTTGATCTGCAAGGCGGCGATCAGTTGGCGATCGATTTCATCGAGGACAGGCAAGGGAGGCTCCGTGACGGGCTGCAATGGGAACGCATGTTACAGGCTTGAATCGTCCAGCAGGCAGCGGGCAAACAGTTGTGGCACTGGTAAGTGCCGTTGGCTATAGCGACTCAGTAGGATGACCTCTCGGTAAAACGTCAGGTTGCCCAGCGGGATTATTCTTACTTGGGGCGAGCGCTCCAGCCACAGTCAGTAGTTTCTTCGGCCACCCATTGGTCATCCCCGGACATCCGAAAACCGCCTTCCAGGACGCGGCCCACACCAATGCCGTCGACGTCCACGATGTCCCCGTGCCGTATTTCGGCGTGGTATTGAGCTGTGAAGATTGGCACGTACTGGCGTACCGCTTGCAGGCGCGAGGTACGACGTTTGCGCTTGAGTCGCATATTCGGTTCAAGGGCCAAGTAGGAGGGCAGGCGACATTGTTCCTGTTTGACCCGTGCGTTAATGCGCTTGAGTTCAAAGCAACCAGGGATATTGGGCAGTTGTTTGCGAAGTGGGGCGGCGGACGTTGTGTGGACAGTCCGGATACTGAGAGTGGGTCTTCAGACACACAAAAGCCGCGCAATGCGCGGCTTTTGAGTTGGTGGGCCCACACGGACTTGAACCGTGGACCAAGGGATTATGAGTTGCTGGGCGACCGGGTATGCCTAGAGAAATCGTGCGTAGATGAACGTAGGTCGGCATAGCTGGAGGCCCCGTCTTTACAGGTGTTGAACGTAATTTTGAGAAATTTTCTCAAGCTGAGGACTGTACTGTGATTGTACTGAATCTGCACCGAGGTTCTGCCCCGTACGGTGATCACCCTAGTGCGGACTTTTGGACGGCAGGTGATCCCTATGGGGTGGAGACTGTCTAGCACAGGGAATTGCTGGTGGGACTTGGTTGTGAGGTGGCGCAGGGCTAGGGTGTTTCCGGCCGATAGTCGGGTTAGTCTAGGTGTACTCAAACCTGCACCGATGGGTATTACAGCGCTAGACATCGCCGTGTTTGCCCGCTAGCGGTCCTGGAATACTGGCTGGTGTGTGCGGTGGAACTGATCGTTGGCATACACCCTAAGCCGCTCCAGCCATTCCTCGGCGCACGTGCGCGAAACCCCCTGCGCACGGGCGGCTTCCAGCAACAGGGCGTACTCGGTTCGTAAGGTGGTCGGAATTACGCCAGGATCGTCGGTGTTCACAGTTACCCGTATCGGTCCCCGACGCAGCCCGAACCGATTGTACCGTGCGCCCTGTTCCAGCACGCTTTCGTCAGGCGGGTTCCAGCGAAAAATAGGGTGGTCCTCGTAGCGGCGTATTCGCGCGATATACACGTTGGAGCTGGGGTTGGTCTCGAATATCACACCGCGCTGGTCATACTCGTCGATCAGCCAGTCCTGAAGGGCCTCCATCAGTTCAAGGTCGTCTTCGGTTTCGTAGTCATGCAGCAGTTGCAGATGGGCGTCATGACGAGGTAACAGATAGTCGATTGTCGCATGAGGGCGCACACTGACCCGTACTGTCATTGGCTTGCCGCTGCCATGCTTTATGTGTGTCGAGCGACGCCAGTAGAGCAGCTCAGGGGTGGGGTCGGCATGGCTACCATTGAGCTTGTCGAAATCAATAGCCGAAAGCAGCGTCAGATCCGGAACTGCGGCAAGTACCTTTGCATCTTTCATGCGGTTGCTGCGGTATCCTTCCAACATATGGAAGCAGTTGCGCCTTAACCTCCAGCCGTCGTGCAAGGTGTGCGGGCTTATAAAGCGGGCCGCTGAGGTGGTGGTTGGAGTTTTCTTGTGTGTGTTGGGGTAGAACGCATTCAGGTAGTTTGTCCCGACCCACGGAACCTGGGCTGCGAACTGCGCAATGCGACGCTCCAGGCGTGGCAAGACCTTGTTGGCCAGTGGTAGGCGCGGCGCCAGTAGTGTCGCGTTGTGCCAGAGCCATACCAGGTTGTCCAGGTGCTCATCGACCGGCAACAGCATGTCGCCCTGGTTTTCGCACCAAGTACGCGGGGATACACCCAATGCCAAGGCGTGGCCGATGCGATCACCGTGGCGCATTTCGCAGAAGCGGACAGTTTCATCGATATGGCGCATACCCGATAACGGGTGGGCATAGTCTTCGCCGGTATGGATGCTTAAATGAAAGCCGCTGTGCGCGCCAGCTTTGCGCACGTTGGGCTGCAAGCCCGAACGAAGCCAGCGCAGCATGGGGGCATAGATCTCATTGCGGGTCTTGTTTTCGTCACCCGCAACATCGAGGCCACGAACCCAGGCATCCGGTTCGAAGTAAAAATCCGGGCTTAGATACCCAGCTAGGAACGTGGGATCAGACCAGCCAGTCTGTTGACTGAGTTTCTGAAAAAGGTTTTCACCCTCGAGCCAAAGTTGACTGCGATTTTTCAGGTGTTCGGTGCGGCGCAGGAAATGCACGCAGAAATGCCAGCGCTCCATCTGGGCCTTGACGCGGACGGCTTGTTTCGGACTTACCTGTTTCAGAAACGGCACACTATTCAGGCCGTGATGGCGATTGATTGCCAGGGCCCAGCCACGAATACTCTCGGGGTTAAACACTTGCTCGCTGATCTTGATTTCGGCGACGTCGTCGGCACCTTGAAATAGTTTTCGCACGCTGCCTTGTGCAAAGGAGCTACGTTGTTTCGGCGTGTGAGATTTCGAGCCCGACGCCGAGGCAAATTTCCCGTATATACCGGAGAACCGCGAGAGGCCTTGGCCGTCCATGATCAGTTGACGACGCTTGGTCATCAATGCCGATATCAGAAAGAAGATGCTCATCCGCAACGTGGGCGGGGCGACGTCAGACTGGTACTGAGTCCAGAGCCATATCAATAGCCAGAGCCATGCCTTGTCCAGGTCTCCGAGGGTAACCGCGAGGGCAATCTGGCGCTTGAGCCAGTTTGGTTTGCGTATATCGTCTTCACAAACCTGCAGATGGGCCAGGCTGGACCAGTCGAGTATTGTCACGGGGTTTGTCATGTGTTGGTTGCCAAGGGCACGACGGCAGAGGCTCAGGATGTGTACCTGCTGGGATTTGCCAACGGTTCCTCGGGAAGGCCATTCACTGAGTAAGGCGTGCGTGAGCCGATGTAGTGGGGCAAAGTCCTCCATACCTGGTTCATTGGCTAGCTGGTTCATCAGGATGATGCCGTCGAAATGAATACCGCCCAGATGGACATGACCTTCAGCAAATGGTTTGTTGCTAATTGGAGGGGGGCTGAACAAAGGTTGCTGGGCCTGCACAATGCGACAGATATCGCCAGCATTAAGCCCAGCAGATTTTTTGAACTGCTTTGCCAGATGCCACGCTACTACTGCGCTGGGGTCCAGTTTCGCGCACAGACTGGCATAGTCCCGCAGACGCTCCGGACGATAGTGGATGTAGTCCCCATTGCACAGGAACAGATCTTCGAATAGGGCATCCAGAGGCTTAATGTCCGGGGTTCGCAACAGCGTTGGTGGCAACGCATGCGCCGCCGCGCTGGCCAAGTCGTTCAAGCGAAAGCGGCCATGGTGGCGCTGGTCGATTTCGTTCGCCAAGTGTTGCAGATAAACTTTGTGGCGCTTGTCGAATTCGCCGAGCCGCTCGGGGGCTTGAGGTGATAGCAGATCTTCACGCAGTTGGTCGACCAAGGCCTGGCTTGAAAGCAGGCTCGCAACAGTTAGCTCAAGCAGGGATTGCTCAAGCATCTCAATTATCCTCAGTCACGCGCTTCATGAGGAAGGAGAAGTGTTTGCTCTTGAGTAATGTTTCCTTCGTGAGGTCGTTCTTCAGGCCTTCCTCAATTATTTCAGATAGATCTTTTTTAGTAACGATTATGCTTTCGATCTCATCATCAATTCGCCCTTTGACGTTGAAGTGCTTCTTGATAATTGCGGTCACTTTGCGTCCTTCACTCGCATAGAAAGGCGCGTTGGAAGTGTGCAATTTTTTGCTGGGCATCTCACTGACTTGCTGATGAACGGTTTCAATAAGGACCCTCAGCGGGTGCGATGCTAAAGCGTGAGTGTAGGAGTGAGTTTCTCGTCCGAATGAGCGATTGCCGGAGCGATGCATAAAGGGCGATATATTCTGCCGGTAAAGGTCACTGTTCTCAAAACTTTCGCCCTCACCGACGTTTACATTAGCGATAACATATGGCATGCCAAAAATCTCGCCTTTTTCCAGCATTGCGAACGCACTCCAAAGACTGCGATAGGCACGTCTGGAAACATCGATAAGGTATGAGTGATCTTCTTTGGCCGAGCTCTGGTTAACCTTTAACGGTTTATTGAAGTACCAAGCTTGTTTGAAATAGCGATTCATTACGTTAAATACCAGCCAGCTAGATAGTAACTGCTGGTCAATATGCTCGCTGCGTCGCCATTCATTTATTCGTATGGTCAGGTCGGCAATTGCAGAGTCATAATCGGTTTCAACATCGGTTTCTGTCGGTGCTGTTTCCAGCTCACTGTCCTCCGTGCCAGCGATAGCTGGCAGGGAATAGAACGGAGGTCGAGCCACGATATGAGATATGTCCCGAGGATCTAGATCCCTGACCAAGCTAGCTATGACCAGTTCAAACAATCTTCCGCAATATATCAAACTGGCTTTTTTATTTTCGTTGTAAAAGCTTCGATGGAGCATGAGATCAATGAGCAGTTGAGTGTCTTCTGTAAAGGCAAGAGAGTTTCTAGTCTTGGTAGCGAAGCCGACTTCTGGCAGCGTATAAGGAAAGTCTTCGTTAAATGGTAGATCCTTTACCAAATTGTAGGGTGCTCTTTCATATAGCTCGCTACCATCAATCTGTTGTTTGCTCACAGGAAAGGATTCGGCAGTTTCTTTGGACACAAGTCGGGGCTTAAACAACGTGGTGTCGAACAAATCAGCTAGTTTTAAGCTGGGATTTTTTATCAGTCGCGCAAAATGCAGGTCAGCGGCCAAGACCAAGTATTCGGCGGTTCTTCTGTATTCATGGCGTAGATGGCTTAATAATACGCCCTTGCAGTCAAGAATTATCGCATGCCAATAGGCCAGGTGCTGTGCCTCCACGTCTTGTCGTGGGTTTAGGAAATCCGTATAGGCTCGATTGCGTGCGGTCTCTCGTTGACTTTTCCCAAGCAAATTTTGCGCCTTTTGGTAGTCATCGGAGAATTGCTCTATACGGAATGCTGCACCGGCGGGCATGAATATCAGACGCTGTAGGGTATGCTCACTCAATGCGCCCGACTTGAGGCTGACGAGGAACTCGTGCAGCTTGGGAATCTGATGTTTTAAAGAAAATATGAGTTGGGTCAGCTCGCGAACCGTATCGACTGAAATCCACAACCGATGCCCTTCTACGCAATTGGTCCGGTCATTCAGCAATGCGTCAATCCAACGCCAGAATGTGTGGAGTGAAAAGTAGTCTGCCTCGCCGTTGCAAAGCACAATGTCTTTGCGCTTTATGTAGCTGCTGGTAGAAGGCATTTTTCGCCGTAGTTGCAGTGGCATTACCTTACGCTGGTACTCTGTTGCCAGCTCCTTGGCCTTAATAACCGCAACCTCCGAGTTGGCGCTACTATCTTTAGTAATCTTCGAATGAAAATCACGCCAAGTTACTTCGTGGTAAAGCGACAGATCGCCACTGATTATAGGTTGCGCAAAAGGAGAGGTAAGGTAACGCCGAACCACTTCCAGATTTTCGAAAGCCCGGTTCATCGAAGTGTCGACATCATCGATTGGCAATACCAGCAACTTCTTATCGACTAGATCCAACGCTTTCTTGAACAGGATATGAACTTGCTGCATCAGGTCATGGCTGCCCATGAACGCCCGCAATTTGTCTAGGCCGTACTTATCCCTCTGCGACTGCAGGTTTTCCAGCGTGTTGCCCAATACCTGTAGCTGATGATGGAACGCTTCTGCTTTGTGGTCAGCACAGCTGAGCGCACGAGCAATAGCTTTGTCGCGAATTACCGCTGCAACAATAACGTTCAAGAACAGGTCATCAGTATCTTCGAGCAGGGTTGGGTCAACCGGTTTGAGGATATGGACTTGATTTTCCAGTTCTGGGTGCTCACGCTCGAGATACAACTTCAGATTGACCAGCACCGAGCTTTTGCCAGCACCGCGCTTGCCATCAATCAGGATTGCGCTATGAGAACGATACAGGTCGACATCGTCATCATTGTCTGGCTGATTATTCAGGCTCTCTGCCAGCAGGGTGGCGAGATCATGGTAGATTTCGCGTGCCAGCAGTGTGCTTGCATCCTTTTGAGCGGCCTGCTCCTTCTGCTCGATGGGGAGACGTATGATTGATTTATCTGCGCTTCGTGCGTTGAACACCAATACATTCCTAGTAAGGCGCCGAATGCCGGGATCAAGTGATCAAGGCGCGTGTCGTCCCCAGGGGACGGGCGGCGGGTGGGTTCAGGCATGCTACTGCTGCCCTAAGCTGCCCGCAACAGATCAATAGGGTCAGTAGTAACTACTTTTGCGCGCTAAAGGGCTAGCGTTGTCTGGCACAAGGATGGCTCCCATGGCTTACTTCGCCCCTGTTTTCCCGCCTTCGCCCAGCCCGTGATCCCGCGTGGTAGTAATCCTTCCTTCTTTCCACTCCGTTTACGTTACGAAAACTCTCCGTTAGCGAGCTTGGCCTTGCTGGTGGTGCCTCGTCGTCTACTCGCAGGCCGTCGAGCGGGTATATTCGCTTATCCTATCCAGATGACTGTTCATTCATACAGTATTAAGATAAAATGCCCTCAATGATGCATAAAAATCGAAATTCATGCATATTATGGCGATATTGTGGGTAGGAGGCGTAATGGAACACTTTTCAATCGTTTTGGCGGTCTGCCGTGCTGCTATGCAAACTCCCAATCCTGCTATTGAGAACCATTTGCGCAGGCTGGCGAAGGCGCTGGAGAAGGATGGCCAAGGAGCCCAGGCGCAAGGATTGGCGAAGCTGCTTCAGGCCCCAGGCAAAAGTGTCGAAATTCAACCAAGTCGAGTTGTGTTATCGCTTGCCTCTATGGGGGGAGAGTTACTCACTCCTAGCGTCAAGGCCCCTGTAGATAGGGAAACAAGTGCCCCCTTAGCCGAGATAATATTTCCGGATTTTGTGCGACCAGTCGTACCGATATTTGATACTGGGCTTTCAGGCAGCGTCGATGGTCTTTTAGATGAGTGGCGGAACATAGACCGGCTGAAGGCCGCAGGGGTCAAGCCAGCGCTATCATTGATGATGTTTGGTGCCCCGGGGACGGGCAAGACTCTATTGGCTCACCATATGGCTAAAGAACTAGGTTATCCATTAGTGGTCGCACGACTTGATGGCTTGGTCTCTTCATTTTTAGGAACTACGGCTAGAAATATTTCTAACCTTTTTACATTTGCTAATCGCTATAAATGCATACTTCTTCTTGATGAGTTTGATGCTGTAGCGAAACTTAGAGATGATCCAAACGAGCTTGGAGAATTAAAGCGAGTTGTCAACACATTGCTTCAGTGCCTCGATGAAAGAAGCTCGATAGGGTTTACGGTAGCTATTACAAATCATGAGTCGCTACTTGATCCTGCCGTATGGCGTAGATTTGATATTAGGATAGAAGTTCCTAAGCCTAATTGGGATGCACGCGTTCAGATTTTAAAGGCTCAGTTTTCTGGCGGCATGAAAATATCAGCTGTCCAGCTATTGTTCTTGGCCTGGGTTTCAAAAGGATATAGCGGGTCTGATATTGAAAAGCTATCGGATTTTGTTAAGCGAAGATTTGCCATACTGGCGGACAAATATGAGTTTATTGAATCTGTCAGGAAGTATGTTCAATTAAGTGCTCAGGTGTTGGAAAGCGAAAATAGAGACTTAGTAATAGGGCGGTCGGAAGACTTAGCGTATGCGTTAGCCCATGATGCTGAGATAACTATGCCGCAGGACAAACTGGCTGAGTTGTTCAGTCGAACCCAGTCAACAATAAGCCGCTGGGTCCGGAAAGAAAAAACGCAGGGAGGTGTTCGTAATGGCAAATAATCCGGTTCAAATTGTGTTGAACTCTCAGCACTATGTACAGCATGTTGAAGTCAATCCAGGGGGGAGTAACACCGATTTTTACGCTGGTAAGGACGCAGCCTTCATTGCTCATAAGGTGGAACTCGCTAGTGCCATTTTGGCATTGAGGCCGTTTTCAAATCAGGAAACTTTGGTCTATGCCCATGTTGAGCTTCAAGAGAGTGCATGGGCAAAATCTCACAGACCTAACAGGGTGATGTTCCCCTCTAGTAAAATACGTTCTCTGAGTGGTAATGAACTCGGAACTGTGATAGTTGAGCTTAACTCATCCGAGTTAGATGCTTTGCGGAAAAAGGTTCTGAGTGCAGAAGACGAAACCAACTGGGTTTTTGACGAAGATAAAAATAAAATGATCGCGAAGCCTACTAGGCTTCGTAGTGAAGTCGGGGCTGTCAAGAGAATTAGAATATATGATGACGCGGATAGGCGTAAATTCTCAATAGAGCAGGCGGCTAAGTGGTTATCTGATCCTCGAACCGGGAGTGCTTATTATGTGGAGAGTTTTGCTTCTGATGCCTCCAAAGAGAAGCCCTCTTTAGCTCGCGCTGTCACCTTAGCTAACCGGAACGTTGATGACTTTAAAAACGGGTTATTGTCCTTACGTTTATCGATAGAAATTACTCAGGTGAGAGCTGAGTGGACACCAAATGCACTATTTGTAATTCGTCTGAAGGATAAGTCGGATACTAGTTTGGCTGCACACCAAAAGCTTGTAAGTTACATGGATTCACATTCTGCTGTTCGAGCTATACTCCTGCCTCCTATCTTGCAGTCGGCAAAAATGGGGACGGATGAGGTTGAAATGAGCAGTTTTCCACAAGTGGGTGAGTTAACAAACTACCCAGTGGTGGGCATTATTGATACAGGTGTCAGTCGCCTAGATTGTTTGGAACCTTGGCGACTAGGTGAGGTGGACTTTATAGATGAATCCCTTCAGGATAACTCGCATGGAACATTTATTGCCGGGCTTGTTTCTGGTAGTAAACATTTAAATGATGGGCAGGAATTCGACGAGATTGATTGTAAATATTATGACCTCGGGCTCCATCCTACATCGAATTACGATTTTTATTACCCTCGTGGGTTTCTAGACTTTTTGGAGCAGCTGGACTCTGAGCTCTCCACGGCTATAGCCGCAGGCGTCCGAATTTTTAATATGAGCCTTTCTGTCACTCTTCCAGTGGAAGATAGGCGGTATAGTTTGTTTGCAAATATATTAGATCAGATAGCTGATCAGCATGATATTATTTTCGTTTTACCATCTGGAAACCTGGATGGAGAAACGCTTAGAGGCCATTGGCCTGATGGGCCGGACAATTGCTTGAAGTTCTTGGCTGAGTATAGCTCTCAGGGCCGAGATAAGATTTTTCAACCCGCAGATAGCGTGCGCTCTATTACGGTTGGTGCGTTAGACCCAGCTTGCATTAAAGGCGAGTTAAAACCGTCCAGATACTCGCGTCGCGGTCCAGGCCCATCTTTGGGCGCTAAGCCTGATGTTGCACACATAGGTGGCAGCTATGATAACGGGCACGGCCTTTTTTCTTTAACTCCAAGGGGCGGAATTGCAGGCAACTGTGGTACTAGTTTTGCGTCGCCTCTAGTTGCGAAAACGCTAGCAGTGCTCGACCACTCAATAGAGGGGTATACCCCTAGAGAGACACTAGCAGCTCTTCTACTTCATAACTCAATTGTTCCGAAATGGCTTACACACAAAAAGCTTAGTAAGATTGCAAAGGACTTTGTCGGGGCGGGAATTCCTGCTTCAGCATTGCCAAGCTTGGTTATTGATGACAGCGAGATTACGCTTGTATTTAACGGGGTTTTGAATCAGCGGCAAGAGTTAACTTTTGATTTTTCGTGGCCCGCCTGTTTGGTAAAAAATGGAAATTGCTCAGGGAAAGTTAAAATAACCACAGTCTATAGGCCGCCAATTGATCGTGATTTTGGGGCTGAATTTGTTCTTGTCAACGTTGATACTTGGTTGCGTCAAGAGACCTTAGATAAAAAAACCGGTGAAATGGTTTTTAAAAACAAGCTTAAGAATGACGCAGATAAAAGTATTGAAAAAGAGCGAATTGCGCAAGGTGCTAAATGGTGGCCGGTCAAACGATTTGAGCAGAAATTTCGAGGCGTTGGCACGTCCTCTCGGTGGAGGTTAGTGTTGGAGTCGCTGTGTCGAAGTGGTTATGACTTCCCTGTTGAGGGAATTCCGTTTTCAACAATAATCACTATTAGTGACCCTGGAAATAGTGGGAAGGTGTTCAACGAAATGCGGCAGCAGCTTCAGGCTGATGGTGTTGAACTTTCTGATATAAGAACGGCGGTCAACTCTCGTCTACGCCCTGGATCTAAGTAATTCATGAAAGCTCTCTAAAATATAACTCGAGTTGAGTTTAGAGTGGAGGGCCGTTAGAGAAGTAGGTGCGGTGGCCTGCCAAGGCATTGGTGAAGAATGCCTTGGCAGTACTGATAGGCTGTTTTCGAATTAGCCAGATTTGCTTGTGGCACCCTCGGAAGATTGCTCAGTTTCTTCGGCAGAAGTGTTTACGCTGCGGGAAGGCTCCTCTATGCTTCGATCGCGTTCGCTTATTGTTCTATGCATGCGAGTTCGATCTAAATGGCTAAGTAATGTTTGGATCAATGCATCTCTACTCTGACGCGTACTGACGCTTAAACCAATTAACTTGGCTAAGGCACGGACGTTATCCCCGCTTTTAAAAAAACTGTCGACCTCCATCGAGTTTTGAACTTCTTCTAGGGACGCATGCCTTAACCAATTAGAAAGTTCATTCAGCTTTGCTTTATCTAACTGCTCTACTTGAGCTTTTCGCCTAGGCGTTTCAGTGCGTTTTTCGAGATTTTGAGATTTAAGTTTGGTAAGGTCACTTAGTATGTGATGGATGTCCTTGTCATCGTACATGTCAAGCAGGGTAGCGGTTTGGCGCAATATTTTAGATAGTTCGTTAGCCTTCATGCTTCCTCCTTAGACACGCGAAATAAATTCGGCAGTTACCCTTTCCAGGGCTTCGGCTTGTTTTTGTCCGTTTGCCTTAGCCTTGGGAAAGTGGTCATAGCTGTAGACGGTCATATTATTATCGGCAGCGGTAGATATGCCATCACCATCAGTTACATAATTTTCGAACACTAAATTTGGATGTTGTGTCTTCATCAAGTTGATCGTGGTGTCATGCGTTTGTTTGGGGCCGCCGCCGTACTCATCTACCATATTGAAAATAATTCCTTTCAATTCGGCATCTGCATAAGTTGCGTCGATTCCTGAATATCCTATCATTTGGCTGAAGTTTTTGTTCAAGCGATCCATTTCAGTTCGAATCAACGAGATACCGACTGTTGAGAGGAAGTCTGGTATGGCTGGGATTACATATGAGTCACTGGCAAAGAAGGAATTCTGTGTTACGAGATTTATATTTGGTGGGCAGTCTAGGATGATATAGTCATATTGATCCGCGACTTGATCTAAAGCGTTTTGGATAATGGATAGTTTGTCTATCTCGTACCGTGTTTCTTCTTGGTGAGTAGTTCCACTTTTCTTTTCGCGAGCTAGTCGCATATCTACCAATACTAAGTCGTGATGGGAAGGCAAAAGGTCAACGTCTACCCATATTTTTCCAGGGCTTGCAGTAATCGGCTTTTTTATGATTGCTTTTGTTGTGTCGAAAGTCTCCCCTTTAAAATAGGAATCAAATAAATTCTTCAAAGTGGGTTTTTTCTTGTCGTAAACGTGATCGATATATTTTGATACGCCTAAGGCGAGATAGGATAAGTTGCACTGCGGATCCAAGTCTACCAGAAGTACTCTAGCCCGCGACTCTGGATTCGAGAACTTCATAGCTCCGACGCCTAAGTGTAACGACAAGGTAGACTTTCCAACACCACCTTTCCAATTAATCATACTGATGACTTTAGGCATATTCACTTCCTATGTGTTTTGGGTTAGACATCTGCTCGGACATTTTTAATCCATTTTGACGATGGCTGGCTTTAAGCTACTGCAGTTGGTTCGGTGTGCCTACGGGAGACATCCGTGTTCGTCTACCGGTTGATACCATGATTGTCGGGTGCAGGGCTCTGTAGCGGTCCTCTCCAAGAAAATGTTCGAGTTCGACTCGGTCTATGGTACTAAAACATCTCTTAGGCTGCGGGTGCAAAGATTTTGCCTAGGTTTTTAGGTGATTTTCCATCGACTTAAGCTGGCGTCTTGGAGGTCAGAAACGAGTTCGGTATGGCTGTAGATGTAGTCGGATAGCTGCTTTATTTCCTCAGTAGTGAGCGCCTGGTCGCCGCCCTCATTCAGTTTTTTTGCTATCTGATTCAGGTTCCTCCCAATGGCTCGAAGCTGTCCCGACGAGTCCCAAAGGGCCTTCGTAGCCTCCATCGTGAATTGGGGCTGGTTGGTCAAACTGGCCCGAACGCAATTGATGACCCACCGCTGAGGCGAGCATCCCTCGGCTTCTGAGCGCGCCACGATCTCATGGTGCTCACTCGGTGTGAATCGAACCTCAAGCCTTTGTTTCGGACCTTCGTCTGGCTCGCCTGCGATTTGTCCTGATATCCAGTTCTTCACGTCAGGAGGCATTTCATCTTGGATGACGTAGCGCATTAGCGCTCGGATCACGCCGTGTTGAGATATACCTTTTTTCTCGCAGTGCGCTTCCCACTCTGATTTCAACTCGGCCGGTATGCGTACCCGGTAAACGGCGCTATCTCTTGTGGCGCCGATGGTCGCTTTGCGCGGCATGTGCATTCCTCGCTTGGTATCGACAGTTCGATATTTTCGTAGTGAACCACATTTTACCGGCGAACGCCTATCCTGCACTAGATCTCCACTCGCCATAGTTTTTGTTCATGAACAAGCTTTTGTGGATAGGGGGGCGACGATGGATTGAAAAATCGCTGTGCTTCCTGTTTGTGTTTTTGCTGCGACGTCAGACTGGATGATTCACTGCGTGAGTGACAGATGTGGCAGAAGCGAGTTCTACCCTCTGAATTGGAATCGCGCTGTTCTTGATCAACACACTACCGGGGTAGTTATCCGGCGCTTCGCCTATCCTGCATTAGATCTCCATGCAATCCGTTCCTTGTTCATGAACAAGCTTTTTGCAAAGCTCACTGCGTTCCTGATGGCTGAGAATCGTCGCTGTCAGGACGCATCTTCTGCGAGAGCATCACAAATTCGTTCAGGTCAATTTTGCCGGTGATGTAAAGCTGACCAAGGTGTTTCATTTCTTCTGAGGTTTCGAATCCAGAAAGGCCGATGGATGCGGTGGCAAATGCGACAGCTTTCTTACGCTCGCTCTGCTCTGCCTCAGAAATCTGATGCTCCGGTTCCTTCGTATCAACGGCTTCAATTTTGGTGTTTCCTTGGTGCTGCGGTGGCTCTTGGTTGTTTGAGGTCATGCGTATTTCTCGCTGTTTGGCCGAACGCGGGATCGCGTTAGCGCTATGTCTGTGGTGCGTAGCAAATTAGCAAGGTTTTTGCTGGATGTGGTGTCAAGGGCGGCACCGGAAGCCGCATGCGGAGCGGAGCCGAAGGCGAGCACCGAACGGGTGAGGATGCCGGGCGTAGCCGGACCCTTGATGCAACAGTAAGCACTGAGCCTATGGCAAGGGGGAGGTCAAGGGCTCTGCCCGCCGTACCTGCCCACGCAGCCAGTCCGGCAAGCTCGGACACGGGATGCAACCGAAGGGGTTGCCCAAGCAACGCGCGGAGTTTTCGTAGTCGTTTTGCATTCGTTTTCAGTGGGTTGTGTGTCCGGGGCGGGTTCAATGCGCCTCATGACTGAACATGAATCAGAGGCGCGCTGAAACTGTCTTGTTTTTGTTATTAATCGTTTATTTACAATCGGTTAACGTGTTTGAGAATTGCCCATCCCCCCGCCCTTCCCGCGAGCGGGAAGGGAGCGAGTCGCCCTCTGTCGTCAAGGGTGCAGGGGAGGCCTACGGCCTTGATCCCCTGCGCCCATGACTTGAGCGTTGGTCGCTTCTGCCGCGTCAAGGGGCCGAGTCCTCGTCGCTTCGCTCCTGCGGGCCGCACCAACCCCTTGACCCGTCATACGCTTTTTGAAAGTGCTCAGAAAAAGACCTCGCCGAAGCGAGGTCTGATCAGCCGTGGGTCAGTGGCTACTGATTTACTTTGCCCCCAGTTGCACTTCCCCAATTTTTGCCCATGTTCTGCATGACGTGCTGTCGGTACGCTGGATTCCAGGCTGTGTTCCCAGCCGCGAGGTGGTTCAGTCTTCCAGCTGTGACCATCTGGCCCGACTGCATGTCACGGCGCGTTGACTGTCTGTTGAGGCCCTTTGTGATTGGTGCCATGGCGCCGTTTGCGATTCCGCGCAAGGTCAGTGCTGCACTCGATATACCTCCTGCAAGGCCTCCTGCAACGCCATGAGCTTGATACATCATGTAAAGCACGACGATGGTAGTAACCAATAGCTCCAGGAACGTAGCGATTGGGTAGTCGCCTGGGTTCGCCAATATGCTGGCAGTTATCGAGGAAAAGTATTTGATTCCAAAGCTGAGAACCGTACTAACCAGTGCCGTCTGCATGATGTACGTGATGACCTGGGCAAACCAGCTATCGAACCATTTGGACGTGAACTGTCCGAACAGCAGCATCATGATGAAGACTGGCCCGATTCCGAGCATTACCGAAAGCATTCCTTTTGCTACAACAATCATGGCACCTGCTGGAACCGCGATGAGCAGCGTAGCGGTGTAGACGACGAGGGCGTTCAGGGCATCCCAAATAATCATCCCGATTTCATAGGAGTGGCGTTGTCCCATTTTCGACAACATATCTGCACCGATCTGCCAGCCGTCCGACATTGCCTTGTCGATGACCTGGAAAACCGAGTCCGAGGTTGAGGGATCACTTGTCGCTGTGAAGGCGGCCGTTACTCCTGTTTCAAGCCCCTTCAATGCCTCTACTACCCATGACATGTACGTGTCGGCGTTCATGGCCAGGCCACTGATAAGCAGGAACTTTCCGCAGGTTTTGAGAAAGTGAGAGGCTGACTGCTCAATTGTTCCGGTGATCATCATGTAGCCGACCATCGTCAAATATAGCGTCCCGCCTATCGTCACGGTGAGCGTGAAATCCTCAATCACTCGGCTCGAAGTAATGCTGATGAACGTATGGAGGGTTTGATCCATAGACCCTCCGATCCATTCAAATATTCCTGTTTTGGTCGCCATGTCTATTTTCCCTGAGAAGAGAAATTCGTGGGTTCTCGCTGCTTGTACTCCCGGTTCTCAAGCACTAATGCGTTTGCGGCGGTTTTCGCGTTGACGCAGTTCGGTGTCAGAGCAAGCTCGCCCGGATTGGCGTTACACCTTTCCAAAGCCTTCAGTCGTTCAAGCGAGTTTGCTTTGTACCAATCAACCGTCTGCACGGGCTCATCTCTGCCGCAGCCTGAAAGAGACGCGATGACGATCATCAGAAACGCAGGGATAGTAAGGTGGGATTTCATTTTTCTTCCTTGGATTGGATAACGATTGGGGGCCGTCCAGCGCTCTCTTGTTTTGCGATGTTGATTTTGTCGGCGTGCATAGAAAAGGCTAGCTCAGTTGCATCAATGATTTGCATCGCTGCCAGGGTGCGCAGCACGCTTTCCTTGGTGCCTGCCCAGTTACCTGCAAGCCGGTGAAGGGAGTTGTTCAAAATGGTAAGTGATGCTCCAAGGCTACCGGCTGCCATGAAAGCGCCGAGCAGGGGAGGAATTGGAGCTGATTGGCGGGGAAGAGTGATGCCAAACCAGTCGATAAATGCCATCGCGAGCGGCACCAGCGCGAGGACCGCAGCCATGATGTCCCGATGGAGTAGTGTTGGTGCGCGCCGTGAGAACTCCAGCATTAAACCCATACGGGCAGTGCATATCCAAAATCTTCGGATGGAGATAATTAGGAATGTGCTCAGAACAAGCATTGGTAAGTATGCATATGAAATCATTGTTACCTCCAGTAGTTACTTGGACGCGTAGGCTGTGTATACGGCGCTTTGGTCGAGTTATTTTTTTCGCTTTTCTGATGTAAGCGAAATTTGAATATCGGTATTGGATTACTAAGTCGTGTGTGCGTTGCTTGTGCTCTGGTGGGTTATGGCTAAGACCAAGATTTTCGGTCAACCATGATTTGATCGGATAAATAGGGGATGTTGGCAAGTTCGTCTAAGGCCATTTCGACGGTCCTGAAGAAGAAAGGTCGATTCTCGTCGTCCGTTACAGTATGGCCAATGGTTCCATCTGATACGCTCAGTGCAAAGCCATGCTTGTAGTGAGCTTTTAAAATTACTTGGATATCGCCTGTTCTGTCTAAGCTGTCGCAATAGCTTTCAAGCTGCTTGAAATGTAATGGCATTGAGAAGCTTCCTTTCAGTTTTGTGAAAAGTTTTCTGTGGAGTTGCTAGCGTACAAGTTTGCTGGAAGTGAATTTTTTCATGCTTTCCAATGCTTGGTTACGTGCCTCCTTGTTACGGGCATTTGGTTTGGCGTGAGTTTCAATTGGTATTTCGTTAAACAAAGGATTTGGTTTGCTCGGCCGCGCCATTGGACAGAAAAGTCCCTTTCTATAGTTTAGAATAAGCCCGTTAAACCATTTTGAGGCTCGGCCTCTGATCCTCCCTGATTTCAGTGCGGCTGCCAGTTCGTCCAAAAGCTGCTGAGCATCCGGGCTAGGTACATCTTGCAAAATATTGCTGATCCACATGCGATCACTGGCTTCTAATTTCCCCGGGTATCGGAGGCCAGCCTCAGTTAGTTGTTGTATTCCTTTTTTTTGTTCTGTTGGTAGTTCTTGGGGTGTCACTGCTGTGTCATCCCCGGTGTGACATGATGGTGTCTGGGAAGGGGGTGACTTTGTTGACACCCCCCCTATGACAGCCCTGTCACCGGGGCGCAGTGATTTCACCGGTGGGAGGGTTATGAAATATCTGTTTGAAGTCTGCCCGCCGTCTGGTCGGTATGCATTTTCAATAGTTAACCGACCGGTCTGCTCAAATTTTTTAATTATACGTTGTACTTGCCGCGCCGATATTCCGCAGCAGCCGGCGATAGTCTTCACTTTCGGCCAGCCCTTTCCACTGTCGTCAGCATGACTAGCTATTTCGAGCATCACGAGCTTTTCGGTAGGTGAGTCAAAGTCATGGGCCCATACTAAATTATAAAACTTGTGGCTCATTGCAAGCTGCTCTTAGGGCTTACCTCAATGTCCAGATTCAATGCGTCATTGATTTGCATTGTCCTAAAATATACGCGGCGGCCGATCCGAATCATTGCCGGTTTCAGTTTTCGGGAAATGTCGGTGTCTGAATATAGAGAAACCCTTACTCCATCAGGCGAACGCCCTAGTAGAATGGCAATGTCCGGGATGCTCATCAAAGGGCCAAAACGGTTCAGTAGATACTCTTCAGTTGTCATGTGTAAGTTCGCCATGGTGGGAGAAGTTGAGCGAAGTTTTACGCGATGATTTGCTGGTGTCAAACTAAGTGGTGACACGGATCGACCAAGAAGTATTACTTTGGTAGTCGTACTGTCGCCATATTGCTACCAAGATTATATATGTTGGTTTTCTTGACTTTGGCTAAGCCCTTGTAATTCAAGGGCTCGTATCGTTGTCTAGGAAATTTTTGAAATTAATATAAATATTTGTGTTTTTTTGGATGCTTTAGCTTCAAGGGTTACTGTTATCTTGAGATTTTATCCAGCTTCTCAACTAGGTCTTCAGCACGAAGGTGGGTATATCGCTTGAGCATCTGCATCGACTTGTGACCACTAATGGCCGAAACCTCTTGATCAGATAACCCGCCTTCGACAAGCCTGCTCACTGCCTCATGGCGCAAGTCGTGAAACCTGAAGTCAGGTAGACCAAGCTTCTTCTTTAGCTGACCCCAAATTTTGGTGAAGGTATACGGCCGACGTTTCCCGTCTTTTCCAGGCTCGCCGAAAAACACCAGGTTGCAGTCGATTGGTCGCACCGGGTTATCCATCGCGGCTTTGAATACTTCGGTGGCACGCTTGCTGAGAGGCACAGTGCGCGAGCCGTCGTTCTTTGTGTCTGAGAGACGTATGACGCGCTTTGCCAAATCGACTTGAGGTCGACGTAGGGATGAGATCTCTGACGAGCGCATACCCGTTTCCAGGGCGATGCAAACAATCCAGCCCAACATAGGATTGCTATGTCGATTCACGGCCGCGAGCAGAAGACGTTCTTCCTCCGGCGATAGCCTCCGATCACGACCATCCCCAGGGCTAGGCTTACGGATATTCAGCACTGGGTTGAAAGTCAGGCCCAAACCCCACTCCTGAATCGCTACGGTGTACAGGTGGCTCAATAGGGCCAGTTCGAGGCGCACAGTGTTGTTGCTAATGGTCCCACCACGGCTGGGCTCGTTCAGGCGCTTGTCGCGATAGCCGGCGATGATGTCAGCGGAGAGCGCAGCCAGTGAGTATTTGCCCAGATGCTCGATGAGCTTCTTGGCTTTCGAGGTTTCGCCACGCTGAGTGGTGGGCTTCTTGGTGGGGGTGATGTCGCTCAAGTATCGCTTGAGGGCTGCCTCCAGCGTCATGCGCTCGGAGCCGGTGCGCTGGATATAAACACCTCTGACCATTTCGTCTTCGGTGCGACGTGACCAGTCCTCCGCATCGCGCTTGGTGCGGAAGGTTTTGGCTACTGTTGGCCAGCCGGTTTTGCGGATCAAAGCCTTCCAAGTGCCGGAAGGAGTTTTGACTAATGTTGCCATCTGAAAGGACTCCAAAGGTGTACTGGCGCACCAGCACTGTACCGATTTTGTACCTTTGGACCATAGGACTGTATTAGTGGAGAACCACCCAGAAACGCGAAAGCCGCGCAATGCGCGGCTTTGAGTATGGTGGGCCCACACGGACTTGAACCGTGGACCAAAGGATTATGAGTCCTCTGCTCTGACCAACTGAGCTATAGGCCCT
Source organism: Pseudomonas sp. RIT357 (assembly GCF_000632245.1). NCBI lineage: Bacteria > Pseudomonadati > Pseudomonadota > Gammaproteobacteria > Pseudomonadales > Pseudomonadaceae > Pseudomonas > Pseudomonas sp. RIT357. The sequence continues at coordinate 55,883 of NZ_JFYX01000001.1, read as the reverse complement.
TAACAGGTCGCGGATTATAACTATGGTTTCTTCTGTGTGCTATCCGAAAAATCCTCAATGCTCATACGAAGGAAGGTAGCGACAAAAAGCTCCGGCGGCAGTGGCAAGCTGACGATGTAGCCTTGCATCTGTTCGCAGCCCTCAGCTGCCAGGAAGGCTTGCTGCGCGGGGTTCTCCACGCCTTCGGCGATGATGGTGAATTGCATGCTGTGGCCCAGGGCGATGATAGCGCGCACGATGGCGGCGTCGTGGGGGTCGTCCGGCAGGCCGCGGACGAAGGATTGGTCGATCTTCAGGAAATCCAGCGGTAGCCGTTTAAGGTAGCTGAGGGACGAGTAGCCAGTGCCGAAGTCATCAATTGCCAGCTGCACGCCCAGTTGTTTGAGTTGGTGTAGCACCTCAAGTGCTTCTTCGGCCTGGCTCATGATGAAATTTTCAGTGATCTCCAGTTGCAGGTGACCTGGGTCGAGGTGGTAGTCGCGCAACAGTTGTTCTATTCGACTCAGCAAGCCGGGATGGCGTAGCTGCGCACCGGCGAGGTTGACCGACAGCGGGCCGAAATCTTCGTAGGTGCCCTGCCACGCGTGCAGTTGTCGGCAGGCCTGTTCCAAGACCCAATCGCCAATTTGCAGGATCGTGCCGTTCTCTTCGGCCAGGGCAATAAAGTGTTCTGGCGGTACGTCGCCAAAGGTGGGGTGATGCCAGCGGATCAGGGCTTCGGCACCGATCAGTTCTTGTGTTACCAGGCTCAGTTTCGGCTGGTAATACAGGCTCAGCTCTTTACGTTCGATGGCTCGCCGCAGTTCATGCTCCAGTGCCACACGCTCGTTGGCCTGAGCCGTCAGGTCGCGGGTGTAGCTTTCGACCCGGTTACGTCCCTTGGCTTTGGATCGATACATCGCAGCGTCGGCATTCTTGACCAAGGTGGCGACATCCGTACCGTCCTGCGGGTAAAGGCTGGTGCCGATGCTGGCGCTGATGAAGAACTCGTGCTCGCCAGCCTGGAATGGCGGGGTGAAGCAGGTCAGTAACTTGTTGGCCAATTGCTCGGCGTCATTGGCGTGTTGCAGGCCGGGTAGCAGGATGATGAATTCATCGCCGCCCAGGCGCGCTACGGTATCGATGTCTCGCAGTTGGTCCTTGAGGCGCACGGCAATGTCTTTGAGCAGCAGATCGCCGATCGGGTGGCCGAGGCTGTCGTTGATGTGTTTGAAGCGGTCCAGATCGAGGAACAACACCGCGCCCTGTTTGCCAGTCTCTTGATGGCCGTTTAGGGCTGCCTGCAACCGGTTTTCAAATAGAGTGCGGTTGGGCAGCCCGGTCAGTGGATCGTGGTGCGCCTGATAATCGAGGCGCGCCTGGGCCAGTTTGAGGCTGGAGATGTCTGCAAACACCGCCACAAAGTGAGTGATCAATTGATCCCGGTTGCGCACAGCGCTGATGGTCAGCCAACTGGGGTACAGTTCGCCGTTCTTTCGACGGTTGGAAATCTCGCCCTGCCAATGACCTTGGGCCGTCAATTGGTGCCACATCGCGGCGTAAAACGCGCTGTCATGCAGGCCAGAGGCGAGGAGGCGGGGTGTTTGGCCGAGGGCTTCGGCTTCGCTGTAGCCAGTGATTTCGCTGAAGGCGCGGTTGACGGCGCTGATGTTCTGCCGGGTGTCGGTGATCAACACGCCTTCGGCGGTACTCTCGAATACCGTCGCGGCCTGTTGCAGTTTTTCCTGCATCAATTGACGTTCGGTGATGTCGCGGGCGATGGTCAGCATGCAGTCTTCCCCGGCGATCGGCAGCGGGCGACTGGACACTTCACACATCCGAATTTCACCGTCGCTACGTCGTATGTGGCAGATGAAATCACGCACAAAGCCATCTCGCTGCATCAGTTCCAGCATGTGTTTGCGTTCGTTGAGATCGACCCAGATGCCCAGTTCCAGGGTTGATTGGTCGAGAGAGGTGGCGCTGGTGTAACCGGTCAGGCGGCTGAAACCTTCGTTGACTTCAATCAGCAGGCCGTCGCGTTGGCGGCTCAGCAGCAAGCCGTCGGGCGAAGCATGGAAGGCTTTGGCGAACTTCTCTTCGGAGGTTTGCAGCAGTTGCTGGGTTTCCTTGAGTTGGGTGATATCGCGCACCACCACCACGATGGCTTCAATCGCGTCGAGCTGGAAGGGCTCCGCGGAGATAAGCCCGGTGAAGGCTTGGCCGTTGCTGCGCAAAAACGGCATTTCAAGGTTGCGAATACTGGTTGTCTGGACGCGTTGCAACAACTCCGGACCGATGCCCGGGATGCCCCATATCTCCAGTTCCGTGCCGGTTCTGCCGATCACTTCCTCGGCAGTCAGGCCGATTTGATCTTCGAACGCTTTATTGACCTCCAGCAGACAGCCATCGGAAAGCCGCGCGATCACCAGGATGTCGGGGCATTGCTGGAAGACCGAGGCAAACTTCTGCTCGGACAGCTGCAGCGCCTCCTCGGTGCGCTTGGCCTCGCTGATATCAATCATCAAGCCGCGCAGCACCGGCTCATGGCCGTGTTCGATCAGGCTGACAATATCGCGTACCCACAAACAGCGGCCGTCGGCGGTGATCACTCGGTAATCAATGCTGTGGTCGCGGTTGGCGCGGGTTTCGCGATAGCAATAGGCTTCGGTGCGGATCAGGTCGGCGGGGTGAATGATGTTGCGCCAGAAGCCCGGAATCAGCCAATGGGCTCGTGGGTAACCCAGCAGGTCCTCGGCGTGGGGCGACACGTAGCTGTAGGTGAAATCGGTGATGCTGGCTTCCCAGGCAATAGCGGACAAGCTTTCTACCAGGCCGCGATAGTGGTACTCGCTGCTGCGCAATTCTTGTTCAAGCGCGACGCGGCGGGAAATTTCCGAACTCAGCCGGCGATTGATCCGAATCACGACGGCCAATACGGCGATTAGCAGCAGCACGGCGGGCAGGCCGTACATCAGCAGGTCGCGCCAGAACGTGCGGTTATCCGTGAAGTTGCCTACCCAGTGCTGTTGGATGGCATTGGTTTCATCGGGGCTGAGGTCGGCCAGGACTTTATCCAGGATGCCCACCAGTATTTTGTCGTCCCGTGGCACTCCCATCGCCAATTGATAGCGGTAAGGGGTGTCGCCGCTGACGTATAGACCATCGAGTTTTAGTTCGCGCAGGCTCCAGACGCTGGACGCCAGGTCGCTGACCACGGTATCGACTTCGCCGGTCGCCAAGGCCTGCAGCGTGGAACTGACGTTGGGCATCGCGACCAGGTTGAGGTCAGGATGGTGGGTGCGCAGCAACTCGTGAGGGGCGTAGTTTTCCACCACGGCAACCTTCAATCCGTAAAGGTCCTTGAGATTACGCGGCCGTGCCCCGCCTTCGTGGGCAAGAATCACCATCGGAAAATCGATGTAAGGCCGGGTGAAGGCCAGATAATTCTGGCGCTCCGGTGTCGACATGATGCTGGGGATAAGGTCGAGCTGATTGCTTCGAGCCATCTCCAATACGGCACCCCAGCTCGGCGGCTCGATTATCTTGACCCTGACGCCCAGGCGATCCTGGATCAGACGCACATAATCCGCCGACAAGCCTTGGTATCGACCATTTTCATCACGGTATTCGAAGGGTGGCCACGAGGGGTCCACTCCCAGTCTCAGCTCCTGATGGTCCGCCAGCCAGCCACGCTCATCATCAGTAAGAGTCAACGCGCCAGCCGTTGCGGTCCAGTTCAGCAGCGACAGCAGTATCACGGTCGGCAATCTGGGCATAACGGTCTCGTTATGGCACGGGGGAATGTGTCGAGTGTAGACGGGCATTGCGGGGGGAGTGGGGCAGTACAGGATTTTATCTATGCAAAACAAAACCCCCGGCATGGGCCGGGGGTTCTGGTATCACTCGTCGAGGAAGGAGCGCAGATGCTCGCTTCGCGTCGGGTGGCGCAACTTGCGCAGCGCCTTGGCTTCGATCTGACGGATCCGTTCACGGGTCACGTCAAACTGCTTACCGACTTCCTCAAGGGTGTGGTCGGTATTCATGTCGATGCCGAAACGCATGCGCAGTACCTTGGCTTCACGGGCAGTGAGGCCGGACAGTACGTCGCGAGTCGCTTCTTTCAAGCTCTCAACTGTGGCGACATCGATTGGCGACTGCATAGTCGAGTCTTCGATGAAGTCACCCAGGTGGGAGTCTTCGTCATCACCGATCGGGGTTTCCATGGAGATCGGCTCTTTAGCGATCTTCAATACCTTACGGATTTTATCCTCAGGCATTTCCATGCGTTCGCCCAGCTCTTCCGGGGTCGGTTCGCGACCCATTTCCTGCAACATCTGCCGGGAAATACGGTTGAGCTTGTTGATCGTCTCGATCATGTGCACCGGAATACGAATGGTGCGGGCCTGGTCGGCGATCGAGCGAGTGATCGCTTGACGGATCCACCAGGTGGCATAAGTCGAGAACTTGTAGCCGCGACGGTATTCGAACTTGTCGACAGCCTTCATCAAGCCGATGTTGCCTTCCTGGATCAGATCGAGGAATTGCAGGCCACGGTTGGTGTACTTCTTGGCGATGGAGATCACCAGACGCAAGTTCGCTTCTACCATCTCTTTCTTCGCGCGGCGGGCTTTAGCCTCACCGATCGACATGCGACGGTTGATGTCCTTGATCTCGGCAATCGTCAGACCGGTTTCGGTCTCAAGTGCAGTCAGCTTCTGCTGGCAGCGGATGATATCCGGCTGCAGGCGACCAATGGCTTCAGCATACTTCGCCTTGCCTTTGGCCAGAGCGTCGCTCCAGCTTTCGTCAACTTCGTTGCCCGGGAACTGGCGCAGGAAGTCAGTACGCGGCATGCGAGCATCACGAACACAGAGCTGCATAATCGCACGCTCTTGTGCGCGCAGACGCTCAAGGGCGCTGCGAACGCGTTCAACCAGGCCTTCGAATTGCTTCGGAACCAGCTTGATTGGCATGAACAACTCAGCCAGCGCCAGCAGCTCGGCAATTGCCAGCTTGTTGGAGCGACCGTGCTTTTTCAGGGCCTTGCGGGTGACTTCCATTTGATCGGAAACCGCACCGAAACGCTGGGCAGCGATGATCGGGTCTGGACCGCTTTCGACTTCTTCTTCGTCGTCGGTGCTGGCTTCAGCCTCGTCGTCATCGGAGTCGTCGTCCGCTTTTGCGGCTTTCGCATCGACAGGCGGCGGTACTTCGGCAGCAGGCGGCGCAATACCGTCGTCCGGGTCGATATAACCGCTCAGGACGTCGGACAGGCGGCCACCTTCGGTGGTGACGCGAGTGTACTCGGAGAGAATGTGGTCAACCGTGCCAGGGAAGTGCGCGATTGCGCCCATCACTTCACGGATGCCCTCTTCGATACGCTTGGCGATTTCGATCTCGCCTTCGCGTGTCAGCAACTCGACGGTACCCATTTCACGCATATACATGCGCACAGGGTCAGTCGTGCGACCGATGTCGGTCTCCACCGCGGCCAACGCAGCAGCGGCTTCTTCAGCGGCTGCCTCGTCGGTATCGGCGTCGGCCAACATAAGGGCGTCCGCATCCGGAGCACTCTCGTGTACGGGGATCCCCATGTCATTAATCATGCGGATGATGTCTTCCACCTGCTCAGGATCTGAAATATCCTCAGGCAGGTGGTCGTTGACCTCTGCGTAAGTCAGATACTTCTGCTCACGACCAAGGGTGATCAACTCTTTGATACGAGACTGCTGTTGCGCTTTTCCGGACATAACACCCTATCCACTGAAGGTCTTGGCGGGCAAAAAACAAGCCGAGGATTATACCCGAGCTATGACCTCACACGCCAGCTGAGGTCGGGTTTGATGCGGAAACATTCTGTTTTAAGAGGTCGCGCATCTGTTTTGCTATCTGAATTTGCTCTTCAGCCGATAATCCTGGCTGTCTTGCTCTCTTGATGAGTTCATCGAGGGTTTGCGTATGCTGACCCGCAGATAACCTAGTAATGGTGTCTAAAAACTGTTGTTCAAGGTTATCGCCGTCAATTAGCCACTCCTTTTCCGCAAGTGCTTTCAACAAGCGCCCTTGTTCTGTGCCGTGCCAGCGTGCCATCAGCTGAATTGAGTTTAGCTTAGGATTTTTCTGCACGGCTTCGATCAGCGCGATCAGCACCTGAGCGTAGGTATTGCTCGCATTGGCAAAATGGTCGGCACTTTCGACCTTGCCCGCCAGTTGCGGGTGGTGAATGAGCGTGCGCAGGGCGATCAGCGTGGGCGCTTCTACGGCAACTGGCGTGCGTGGGGCGTAGGCCTCATCGCGATCGCCACGCTTGCCGTTCTTGCTCCACGGTTTCTTGTCCCATTTCTTGCCGCCGGCACCGGGCTTCTTCGGCGTCCATTCCTGCTGGGGCGCGTAGGCCTCCTGCGGCTGGAAGTCGGCATAGTCCGGCATGGCGTCGTAATCCATGCCCGGGTCGTAGGCGGGCGGAGCATCCTGCGGTGCGCTGTGCACCAGCTGACTGACGGCTTCGCCGCTTAGCCCGGTAATTTCCAGCAGGCGTTGGCGCATCAGGGTGCGCAGGTTGGCGCCAGGCACCTTGTCGATCAGCGGCGCTGCGAGGGTGGCCATATGGGCCTTGCCTTCAAGGGAGCGCGGATCGGCTTCCTCAGTCAGTTGCTGGAAGAAATAATCGGCCAGCGGCTGCGCATGTTGGTTGATGCGTGCACGGAATGCGTCAGTGCCTTCGGAGCGCACCAGGGTGTCCGGGTCCTCTCCCTCGGGCAAGAACAGGAAGCGCGCGCGGCGCCCATCCTGCAGGCTCGACAGCGTGGCTTCGAGTGCGCGCCAAGCGGCGTTGCGGCCAGCCTGGTCGCCGTCGAAGCAGAACAGCACGCTGGGCACGACGCGAAACAGGCGCTTCAGATGTTCTTCGCTGGTGGCGGTGCCAAGGGTGGCCACGGCGTTGCGCAAGCCTTGCTGAGCGAGGGCGATCACGTCCATATAGCCTTCAACCACGATGATTTCATCGAGGTTGCGATTGTTCTTGCGCGCTTCGAACAGGCCGTAGAGTTCCTGGCCTTTGTGGAACACCGGGGTTTCCGGGGAGTTCAGGTACTTGGGCTTGTCGTCGCCCAGTACGCGGCCACCGAAGGCGATGATACGGCCGCGACTGTCACGGATAGGGAACATCACGCGGTCGCGGAAGCGGTCGTAGCGCTTGCCGGTCTCGGCGTTTTCCACCAGGAGGCCTGCGTCGATCATGGCTTTTTGCTGCAGAGTGTCGCTGCTCAAATGTTTGTACAGGTTGTCCCAGCCGGGTGGCGCGAAGCCGAGACCGAAGTCGCGAGCGATTTCACCGGTAAGGCCGCGCCCCTTGAGGTAATCGACTGCTGCCTTGCGCTGAGGATGGCTCTTCAGTGCCTGCCGGTAAAAGTCGGCGGCGGCAGTGAGCAGCGGGTATAGCGGCGAATCGGTGGGTTGCCGTGGTTTGTGCGGGCGGCCACTTTCTTCGCGGGGGACTTCCATGCCGGCGGCTTTCGCCAGGTCCTCGATTGCCTGGGGGAAGTCCAGGTTGTCGTGGTCCATCAAGAAACCGAGGGCGTTACCGCCTGCGCCGCAGCCAAAGCAGTAATAGAACTGCTTGTCTGGGCTGACGCTGAACGACGGGGTTTTTTCTTTGTGGAACGGGCAGCAGGCGGTGTAATTCTTGCCGGCTTTCTTCAATTGCACGCGCGAGCTGACAACATCGACGATGTCGGTGCGGTTCAGAAGGTCGTCAATAAAGCTCTGGGGAATTAGCCCGGCCATGGCGTTCTCGTCAGCACTGCGTGTAAATGAGGGCCCGTGAAGTGCTCAAGCGCTTGAGTCGAGTGGCTCGACCATCAATCGTCTGCTTGGGCTGTATGGAAGTGTATCTGCCGAGCATTCACTGACGTTAATTTCTATCAGTCTTCGGCGAAGAAATGTTGCCCCTGGCTCCGGTCTTGGCCGCTGGCGGCCTCGGAAGCTCATCGATGGGCACAGCCGACCGTTGATCGCCTGTTTACAGAATAAGTGTGCTCGTCAGTAGCCTTGTTAGGCTCGTCAGAAGAGACGTGCACCGCTGGCAAAAGAGCCAGTCCTGACGTGTGAAGCAGTTGTCTCAGTCGCATGTGCGGCTTCGACGATGAAGCATCAAGCGATATCTGCAAATGCCAATAGCCCGGCTGAAGGGCCGGGCTTGGCAGAAGCTTGCTACGAACGTCTGTGTATTAGTACAGACGAACGGCGCGGCGCTGCTCGCGCTGAACTTTCTTGGCGTGACGCTTAACAGCGGCTGCTGCTTTACGCTTACGCTCAGAAGTTGGCTTCTCGTAAAATTCGCGGCTACGAACTTCGGCCAGTACACCGGCTTTTTCGCAGGAGCGCTTGAAACGACGCAGAGCTACGTCGAAGGGTTCGTTCTCTTTAACTTTGACGGCTGGCATCCAGAGCTACCTTCTTTCATTACCGGGATCAACGTTCTCGTCGCAAAAAATTCGCGGCTGAGGTCGTCGGTTTTTAAGGGTTGCGGATGTTAACCCCTCATTGACCGGAATGCAAAGCCTCTGATCGAAAACCGCTAGTCGGGAGGGGGAGTGGCGACTATTATGCGCGCCTTCGAATTTAGCCTCTACAAGGCGCAAACCCATGCTAGTACTGGGACTTGAAACCTCCTGCGACGAAACCGGTGTCGCACTTTACGATAGTGAACGCGGGCTTTTGGCCGATGCACTGTTCAGTCAGATCGACCTGCACCGCGCTTATGGCGGCGTGGTGCCGGAGCTGGCCAGCCGTGATCACGTCAAGCGCATGCTGCCCTTGATTCGCCAGGTGCTGGACGAGGCCGGTTGTGTGCCGACCGAGATCGACGCGATTGCCTACACGGCGGGCCCTGGATTGGTCGGAGCCCTTCTGGTTGGGGCCTCTTGCGCACAGGCGCTGGCTTTCGCCTGGGGTATTCCAGCCCTGGGTGTGCACCATATGGAAGGCCATTTACTGGCGCCGATGCTGGAAGAAAACCCGCCGCAGTTCCCGTTCGTCGCTTTGTTGGTTTCGGGGGGGCATACGCAGCTGGTTCAGGTTGACGGAATCGGTCAATACACGCTTTTGGGCGAGTCGCTGGACGACGCCGCCGGCGAAGCTTTCGACAAGACTGCGAAGATGATGGGCCTCAATTACCCCGGCGGACCGGAAATCGCCCGTCTCGCCGAAAAGGGCGTTGCTGGTCGCTACACATTCCCGCGTCCGATGTGCGATCGCCCCGGTTTGATGTTCAGCTTCAGCGGGTTGAAAACCTCCGCACTGAATACCTGGCAGCACAGCGTCAGCGCCGGGGACGACAGTGAGCAAGCCCGTTGCGACATCGCTCTGGCGTTCCAGCAGGCCGTGGTGGAGACTTTGACCATCAAGTGCAAGCGTGCCCTGAAACAGGCTGGCATGAAGCGTCTGGTGATCGCTGGCGGCGTCAGCGCCAACAAGGCGCTGCGCAGTTCATTGGAAAAAATGCTCGGTGATATGAAGGGTGATGTGTTCTACGCGCGCCCTGAGTTTTGCACCGACAATGGCGCCATGATCGCCTATGCCGGTTGCCAGCGTCTGCTGGCGGGGCAGCACGAGAGCCTGGCGATCAGCGTGCAGGCACGTTGGCCGATGGAGCAGCTGCCGCCGTTGTAGGCCGTTATTTAGGCGCGACGTGAGCCAGGCTCATCTTGGGGATTTAAAAATGCCGTTCGCGCCCGGCAAACAGGTCGCGTAAATTGCCCCGATGGCGCCAGACGATCAGCAATGTCAGCACGCTCATCGGCAGCAGCGCCGCCGGTTCCTGCCAGGCCAGCAATGGCAGGGTGAGCGGCGTGGCGATCAGCGCCGCCAGTGAGCTGGTTCGGGTCAGGTAGAACGTCAGCAGCCAGGCAAGCACGGCCAGTAGTGCCGCCGGTGGGTAGATCCCCAGCAGCATACCGGCCGCCGTGGCGACACCTTTGCCGCCGCGAAATCGGAAGTACAGTGGAAACAGATGGCCCAGGACGGCGCACACGCCCACCCAGGCCTGCTGTTGCAGGGTAAGGCCGGCGGTGCTGGCGATCAGCACGGGCAGCAAGCCCTTGCACAGATCGCCCAGCAGCGTCAGCACGGCGAGCTTCTTGCCCGCCAGGCGCAACATGTTGGTGGCGCCAGCATTGCCGGAACCACTCATTCGCGGGTCGGGGTTTCCCGTCAGGCGGCTGAGCAAAATGGCGAAGGACAGCGAGCCGAGCAGGTAGGCGAGAATCGCCAGTGACCAAAACATGCTAACTATTCCGGGCGAGGACGCCCTGATTCTAACGGGGCATCGCGCCCTTGTCGTGCTGCGGAGAAGAGCTTGGACAGAGTGTTTATCGAAGGCCTGGAAGTCGACACCGTGATCGGGGCCTACGACTGGGAGCGCGGGATCCGCCAATGCCTGCGTCTGGACCTGAGCTTCGCGTGGGATAACCGCCCGGCCGCCGCAGGTGACGACCTGACCTTGGCGCTGGATTACGCCAGCGTTTCGGCGCGTATCCAGGCGTTTGCCGAACAGTCCCAGTACCAACTGGTGGAAACCTTTGCTGAGCGCTTGGCCCAAGTGTTGATGAGTGAGTTCCAGATTCCCTGGCTGCACCTCAAACTGACCAAGCCCGGCGCAGTACCGGCCGCCAAAGGTGTGGGCGTGGAGATTGAGCGCGGATGTCGCTAACTCAGGTTTACCTTGGCCTCGGTAGCAATATCGAGCGCGAGCTCCATCTGTGCGCCGGGCTCGACGCGTTAGCGAGCTTTCTGACGGATATGCGCTGCTCGGCGGTGTTTGAAAGCCAGCCGGTGGGCATCAAAAGCGGGCCGTTCTTCAATCTGGTGGTGTCGGCCTATACCGACCTGTCGTTGACAGAATTGGACCGCCGTCTTAAGACCATCGAAGCTGAAAACGGCCGCTACGCGCCGGACCGCAAAGGCCTGCCATTGGACATCGATGTGCTGCTGTACGGCGAGTTGGTGGGGGATTTCGACGGTTTGATCCTGCCCCGTGCGGAAATCCTGAAAAACGCCTTTGTTTTGTGGCCGCTGTCGTTGATGGCACCGGACCGCGTGCATCCTGAGGTGGGTAAAACGATGGCTGCTCTGTGGCGGGATGCGCAGATCGATCAGTTGCTGGCGCCTGTCGCCTTTGAGTGGCAGGGCCAGCACCTGACGCCGAATGCGCTTCTAATTCGATAGGGCGCGTTGTTCCTTGTAGGCCTGCAACGCCTTGAGCCGTTCGCGCTTCAAGGCTTCGCCCAGCTCAGGGCCTTTGAAACCCTTCTCCACCAATGGCGCCACCGCCACCTCGCGTGCTGTCTGCGCTGCACCGCGCAAATAATCTGCCTGTGGATAACTGCGTTGCTCGAAGCCCTTGCGGCCCCGGGCATCCATTTCACAGGCGACCACAAACTCCTCAAAGCGCTGCGGTCGGCGATATACGTCAAAACTTTGCAGTAACTCCAGCAGCGTCGAGGCTTTCAGCTCCAGCGCTCGATGGCCGTGGGTGTGATATTGACCCACCAGCAGCGCCAGCTCCTGGCAATCCCTTTGCACTTTGAAACGTTCATTGACTGCCTTGATCAGCTTCAAGCCCCGATGCTCATGGGCGATATGCTGCGGCAACTTATCCACAGGCGTTAGACCTTTGCCCAGGTCATGCAGCAGGCAGGCCCAGCGCACGGTCAGTGGCTGTTTGTGCAAGGCGGCCTGCTCCAGCACGCTCAAGGTATGCACGCCAGTGTCTATCTCGGGGTGGTGGGCCTCGGGTTGGGGGACGCCGAAGAGTGCATTTACTTCCGGCATCAAGGTTTTCAGTGCGTCGCAGTCGCGCAGGACCTGAATAAACACCTGAGGCTGATCTTCCATCAGTGCTCGGGAGATTTCCTTCCAGCTGCGCTCCGGCGTCAGGGCTTCCAATTCGCCTGACTCGCTGAGTTGACGCATCAGTTCCAGAGTCTGCGGTGCCACTGTAAAACCAAGATGTGCATAGCGCGCGGCAAAACGTGCGACGCGCAGAACTCGCAGGGGATCTTCGGCGAAAGCGGGGGAAACATGGCGCAGAACGCGGGCTTCGAGGTCACGCTGGCCGTTGTAGGGGTCGGTCAGGTTGCCGTCATCGTCTTCAGCCATTGCGTTGATGGTCAGGTCGCGACGGATCAGGTCTTCTTCCAGCGTGACCTCGGGGCTGGCGTGAAAGACAAAACCGCCATAGCCCCGGCCGCTCTTGCGCTCAGTGCGGGCCAAAGCATATTCGTCGCCGTTCTTCGGGTCCAGGAACACCGGGAAGTCAGCGCCTACCGGCTTGAAGCCCTTCGCTAGCATCTCCTCGGTGGTCGCACCGACAACGACGCGGTCGATATCAGTGACCTTGATGCCCAGCAGGCGGTCACGCACGGCGCCGCCGACTTTGTAGATTTTCATGAAAAAGCCTCCATTAGCGGCACAGGATACCGCCTGTGCCTGACCAATGGAGGCTTTGCTGTTTCAGAGGTGAACGACGGCCATGTCCAGGCGACCATAGTCGTTATCGTTGTGATCACTGCGCGGTGGTACATGGTGAGTTTTCATCACCTGATCGCCTTGCAGTGTTTCCAGATGGATGTCGAAGCCCCACAACCGGTGTAAGTGCTTGAGTACTTCCTCGGTGGATTCGCCCAGGGGTTTGCGGTCATGTTGCTGGTGACGCAAGGTCAGCGAGCGGTCGCCGCGGACGTCGATGCTGTAGATCTGTACGTTGGGCTCCCGGTTGCCCAGGTTGTACTGCGCGGCCAAGGTTTCACGGATGATGCGGTAGCCGGGCTCATCGTGGATGGCCGGCACCACCAAATCGTCCTTGAGATCGTCATCGAGGATGCTGAACAGCTTGAGGTCGCGTATCACCTGGGGTGACAGGTACTGCAGGATAAAACTCTCGTCCTTGAAGCTGCTCATGGCGAACTTGATGGTGGACAGCCAGTCGCTGCCGGCGATTTCCGGAAACCAGCGGCGGTCCTCTTCGGTCGGGTGTTCGCACATGCGCCGGATGTCGCGGTACATGGCAAAACCCAGAGCGTAAGGGTTGATGCCGCTGTAATACGGGCTGTCGAAGCCAGGCTGAAATACCACACTGGTGTGGGAGGTGAGGAACTCCATCATGAAGCCGTCGGTGACCAAGCCCTCGTCGTACAGGTCGTTCATAAGCGTGTAGTGCCAGAACGTCGCCCAGCCTTCGTTCATCACTTGGGTTTGGCGCTGTGGATAAAAGTACTGGGCGATCTTGCGCACGATGCGCACGATTTCCCGTTGCCATGGTTCCAGCAGTGGGGCGTGTTTTTCCAGGAAATATAGGATGTTTTCCTGAGGTTCGGCGGGGAAGCGCGCATTGTCCTTGTCGCTGTTTTTGTCGGCGCGTTTAGGAATAGTGCGCCACAGGTCGTTGATTTGCTTCTGCAGGTGCTCTTCACGCTCCTTCTGACGCAGGCGTTCTTCCTCGGCGGAAATCGGGTACGGGCGCTTGTAGCGGTCGACCCCGTAGTTCATCAGGGCATGACAAGAGTCGAGCAAGTCCTCCACTGCGTCGATCCCGTGGCGCTCCTCACACTGCATGATGTACTGCTTGGCGAACACCAGGTAATCGATGATCGAACTCGCATCGGTCCAGGTGCGGAACAGGTAGTTGCCTTTGAAAAAGCTGTTATGCCCATAGCAAGCGTGGGCCACCACCAATGCCTGCATGCAGATGGTGTTTTCTTCCATTAAGTAGGCGATGCATGGGTCGGAGTTAATCACAATCTCGTAGGCCAGCCCCATCTGGCCACGGGTGTAGGACTTCTCGGTGCTGAGGAAGTGTTTACCGTAGGACCAATGGTGATAACCCAGCGGCATACCGACAGACGCGTAGGCATCCATCATCTGCTCAGCGGTGATCACTTCGATCTGGTTGGGGTATGTGTCCAGAGCATAACCCGCCGCGATCCGACTGATTTCCTTGTCATAGGCTTGGATCAGCTCAAAGGTCCACTCGGAGCCGGTGGAAATGGGTTGGCGCTTAGTCTCTTTTTTGGCGGTCATGTCACTAACCTGCGCTGGAAGAGTTCACGGAAGACCGGATAGATATCGCCGGCCGAGACCAGTTGCTGCTGGGCGAACGTGTCGGCAAAAGCTTCGCCGATGCGCTCATATTCGAACCACAGGGCCTGGTGCTCACGGGGGGTAATTTCAACGTAAGTGTAGTACTGCACGAACGGCATGATCTGGTTGATCAGGATGTCGCGGCAGATGGGCGAATCATCATTCCAGTTGTCGCCGTCAGAGGCTTGAGCGGCGTAGATATTCCATTCGTTGGCCGGGTAGCGCTCGGCCATGATCTCCTGCATCAGCTTCAGGGCGCTGGACACGATGGTGCCGCCGGTTTCCCGCGAGTAGAAGAACTCTTCTTCGTCGACTTCCCGGGCGCTGGTGTGATGGCGGATGAACACTACGTCGATCTTGTCGTAGTTTCGCTTCAGGAACAGGTAGAGCAGGATGAAGAACCGTTTGGCGATGTCCTTGGTGGCCTGGGTCATGGAGCCGGAAACGTCCATCAGGCAAAACATCACCGCCTTGGAACTGGGGTTCGGTTGTTTGACGAGCAGGTTGTATTTCAAGTCGAAGGTGTCGAGGAACGGCACACGATGGATGCGCGCACTGAGTTTCTCGATTTCCGCCTCGATTTCCTGGATATCGCCGAAGTTATCCGGTTCTTCGCGCTTCAAGCGCGCCAACTCTTCCTTGGCCTCTTTCAATTTGGCGCGGCTGCTGCCCGACAGGGCGATACGCCGTGCATGGGCCGAGCGCAGGGTACGGATGATATTGATCCGTGACGGGTTGCCCTCGTTACTGATACCTGCCCGCACGGTCTTGAAGGTGTCGGTACCGGTCAGGTTTCGTTTGACGAGGTTGGGCAATTCCAAGTCCTCGAACATGAATTCGAGGAATTCCTCCTGGGTGATCTGGAACACAAACTCGTCCATGCCTTCGCCAGAATTGCCGGCTTTGCCTGGACCTTTGCCACCACCACCGCCTTGAGGTCGCTGGATATGTTCGCCGGTGGTGAACTCCTTGTTACCAGGGTGCACGACGGTCTGTTTGCCGCCGCGGCCATGGTGCAGGACCGGTTCGTCGATATCCCGTCCGGGAATGCTGATTTGCTCACCATGCTCCATGTCGGTGATGGAGCGGCGGCTGACGGCCTCTTCGACGGCCTTTTTGATGTGGTCACGGTAACGCCGCAGGAAACGCTGGCGGTTTACCGTGCTCTTGTTCTTGCCATTGAGGCGTCGGTCGATCACATAGCTCATGAGGAGCCCTCCGGGCAGCTTCACGTTACAAGCTTCAAGCGGCGAGCTGGAAGCTTAGAGACAAGCGGTCAACTGCCAGGCCCATGACCTGGCAGTGCACGCCTATCGCTGCCTTACTGCGATTTGCGAACCCGCAGATACCACTCGGAGAGCAGTCGTACCTGTTTGTCGGTGTAGCCACGCTCGACCATTCGTGTGACGAAGTCGTTGTGTTTTTGCTGGTCCTCCTTGCTGGCCTTGGCATTGAAGCTGATGACCGGTAGCAGATCCTCGGTGTTGGAGAACATTTTCTTCTCGATGACCACCCGCAGCTTCTCGTAGCTGAGCCAGGTAGGGTTCTTGCCGTTGTTGTTGGCGCGGGCACGCAGTACGAAGTTGACGATCTCGTTGCGGAAATCCTTCGGATTGCTGATGCCAGCGGGTTTCTCGATCTTTTCCAATTCCTCGTTGAGGGCTACGCGGTTGAGGATCTCGCCGGTTTCCGGGTCGCGGTATTCCTGGTCCTGGATCCAGAAGTCCGCATACAGCACATAGCGGTCGAAAATGTTCTGGCCGTACTCGCTGTAGGACTCCAGGTACGCGGTCTGGATTTCCTTGCCAATAAACTCGATGTAGCGCGGCGCGAGGTACTCCTTGAGGAAGCGCAGGTAGCGTTCACGGGTTTCCGCCTGGAACTGTTCCTGTTCGATCTGCTGCTCCAGCACATAGAGCAGGTGCACCGGGTTGGCGGCGATCTCGTGCGGGTCGAAGTTGAAGACTTTGGACAGGATCTTGAACGCAAAGCGCGTCGATAGGCCGTTCATGCCTTCATCCACGCCTGCCGTGTCGCGGTATTCCTGGATTGACTTGGCTTTAGGATCGGTGTCCTTGAGGTTTTCACCGTCGTACACGCGCATCTTCGAGTAGATGTTCGAGTTCTCTGGCTCCTTGAGGCGCGACAGCACGGTGAACTGGGCGAGCATCTTCAGGGTGTCGGGTGCGCAATGGGCCTTCGCCAGGGAGCTGTTGAACAGTAGCTTGTCGTAGATCTTGATCTCATCGCTGACTCGCAGGCAATAAGGCACCTTGACGATGTAGATCCGGTCGATGAAGGCTTCGTTGTTCTTGTTGTTACGGAAGGTGTGCCATTCCGATTCGTTGGAGTGGGCCAGCAGGATCCCGGTGAACGGAATCGCGCCCAAGCCTTCGGTGCTGTTGTAGTTACCTTCCTGGGTCGCGGTAAGCAGTGGGTGCAGCACCTTGATCGGTGCTTTGAACATTTCCACGAATTCCATCAGGCCTTGGTTGGCCCGGCACAGTGCGCCCGAGTAGCTGTAGGCGTCGGCGTCGTTTTGCGGGAATTCTTCGAGTTTGCGGATATCGACCTTGCCCACCAGCGCCGAAATATCCTGGTTGTTCTCATCGCCCGGCTCGGTCTTGGCAACGCCGATCTGGTTGAGGATCGAGGGGTAGAGTTTCACCACGCGGAACTGGCTGATGTCACCGCCAAACTCGGCCAGGCGCTTGGTGGCCCAGGGCGACATGATGGTGTTGAGGTAGCGGCGTGGGATGCCGAAGTCTTCTTCGAGGATCGCGCCATCTTCCGTGGCGTTGAACAGGCCCAGTGGCGACTCGAAGACCGGCGAGCCCTTGATCGCGTAGAAGGGCACTTTCTCGATCAGCTGTTTGAGCTTTTCGGCCAGGGACGATTTACCGCCGCCGACAGGGCCGAGCAGGTAGAGGATCTGTTTCTTCTCTTCCAGGCCTTGGGCGGCATGGCGGAAGTAGGAGACGATCTGATCAATGCATTCTTCCATTCCGTGGAAGTCTTCAAAGGCCGGGTAGCGGCGGATCACCTTGTTGGAGAATATTCGCGACAGGCGCGAATTATTGGCGGTTTCCACCAGCTCCGGCTCACCAATTGCCAATAGCAGGCGCTCGGCGGCAGATGCGTAGGTGCTGCGGTCCTGCTTGCACAGCTCAAGATACTCTTGCAGCGTGAGTTCTTCCTGCTGTGTGGACGCGAAGCGTTGTTGGAAGTGGCTAAAGATACTCATGACGTCGTCACCTCGCTCGATACGTGGAGCCGACGCCGGATCTATCAGTCGATGCTGGCAGTCATTGACGATCGCCAATGGCCGTTTTCCCCCCAGAACACCCTAAACGCTACCGATGACCCGCACGCCGGTGTACCGGCTCTCCCCTGATTCGGATGGCCTGCGCTTAAGGATAGTTCGGAATCTGGGAGGTCAAGGCGTGATACGCAATTAGTTTGCCTGCGCCGTTCGTCAGAAACGGCGCGAGCCCAAGCGTCACGCGGGGTAGCGGGGTTTGAAAATATTTATTGCGAATCGCCCGAAGAAATTTCTGCAGGATAGGTCGTACGCCACAGCTCAAAACCACCGTCCAGGCTGTAGACGTCGGAGAAGCCTTGGCTGATCAGGTAGGCGGCGGCGCTTTGGCTGGAGTTGCCGTGGTAGCAGGCCACGATCAGTGGCGCGTCGAGGTCGGCGGCGCGGATGAAGTCGGCGATGTTAACGTTATCCAGATGCTGGGCGCCGGTGATATGGGCTGCCGAGTAAGTAGGCTGGTCGCGGATATCAACCACCACCGCGCCTTGCTCGCGCAGGGCTTGGGCTTGTTCGGGAGGGATACGTTTGAATTCGCTCATGGCGGGCTCCTTGTCTTGGCGGCGCTTAGCGTCTAGCGCTTGGCGGCAGCCGGCAGTGTAATGGGAAGGGGAGATTCACACTGGCAGCTGTGGCGCTCGCCAGTGTCGATGTTCATCAGGGTCATGGCGCCGCCCCACACGCAACCGGTGTCGAGGGCGAATACGCCGGGTTCGTTGCAATTGCCTTCCAGGGCGGCCCAGTGGCCGAAGATGATCTTCGTATCACGGGTCTTGCGTTCCTTATGGGCAAACCACGGCTTGTAGCCGGGCAGGGCGGTGTCGGCACCTTCTTTGCTCTTGAGGTCCAGCTTGCCCTCGGCGGTACAGAAGCGCATGCGCGTGAAGTAGTTGGTGATCACCCGCAGGCGGGCGACGCCCGTCAGGTCGTTATCCCACTTCACCGGTTCGTTGCCGTACATGCCGTCCAGGTAGGTGGTGTACAGGCTGTCATCGGCCAAGGCACTTTCGACTTCGGCTGCGCACTTAAGGGCTTTCTTCAGCGTCCATTGCGGCGGGATACCCGCATGCACGAGGGCCATGTTGCGGCCTTCGTCGTAATGCACGATCTTTTGCCGGCGCAGCCAATCGAGCAACTCGGCTCGGTCGGGCGCTTCGAGAATTTCCCGCAGGGTGTCGCCCTTTTTCAGGCGCTCGATATTATTGCCGGCCGCCAACAGGTGCAGGTCATGGTTGCCCAGCACGCACACCAGGGAATCACGCAGGCTATATAAGTAGCGCAGGGTTTCCAGGGACTCAGGGCCGCGATTGACCAGATCACCGACTAACCAAAGCCGATCATTGGCCGGGTCGAAGGCCACGCGCTCAAGCAGGCACTTGAGCGGCTCCAGGCAGCCTTGCAGGTCGCCGACTGCGTAGGTCGCCATCAGTGCAGGGCTCCCGGTACGGCAAGGCGAAATGGCTTGATGATGGCGTCGAACAGTTGGCCATCGGTGGCTTTCATCTGATACGAGCCTTGCATGGTGCCGACCTTGGAGGTCATCACCGTGCCGCTGCTGTAGGTGTGGCTGGCGCCAATGTCGATCAGCGGTTGCTGGCCAACCACGCCTGCGCCGCGCACTTCTTCCACTTGGCCGTCACCGTCGGTGATTACCCAATGGCGTGATAGCAACTTGGCCGGCACCTGCCCGTTGTTCTTCACCGTGATGGTGTAGGCAAAGGCAAAGCGGTTCTGTTCAGGTTGCGATTGGTCCGCCAGGAAGCGGGTCACGACGCTGACGTCGATCTGGTAGCGAGGATCGGACATGCAAGAGGCCTTAAAAGCAAAAGCGGAGGACAGCAGATGCGGATCAGTCTAGGCCAAGAGGTGGGCACTAGGCCAGACATGTGTCTGGCCATGGCTGGGTGCTTCAGTCGACTGCTGGAGCAGGCTGGATGGCAAGCTGGTCTGCCAGGCGCACGAACGCGGCCAGGTCCAGTTGCTCGGGACGCAGGCTACCGTCGACGCCAGCGGCTTCAATTTCAGCTTGGCTCAATAGGGTCTTGAGCGTGTTGCGAAGGGTCTTGCGGCGTTGGTTGAACGCTTCGCGCACGACACGTTCCAGCAACTTGTGGTCCTTGGCCGGGTGGGGCAGAACAGCATGCGGTACCAGGCGAACAATGGCCGAGTCGACCTTTGGCGGCGGGTTGAATGCACCCGGACCCACGTTGAACAGGTGTTCAACGCGGCAGTGGTACTGAACCATGATCGACAGACGGCCCCAATCACCACCACCTGGGCCTGCGGCCAGGCGTTCCACCACTTCTTTCTGCAGCATGAAGTGCATGTCGCGGATGATCCCGGCGTTGTTCAGCAGGTGGAAAATCAGCGGTGTGGAGATGTTGTACGGCAGGTTACCGACCACGCGCAGGCTGTTAGGCGCGGCGTTGAGGGAGTTGAAGTCGAACTTCAGTGCATCGCCCTGGTGCAGATTGAAGTTGGATTTTCCGGCGAACTGCTGGTTGAGGATAGGGATCAGATCCTTGTCCAGTTCAACCACGTCCAGCTGGCCACCGCTGGCCAGCAGGCCTTGGGTCAATGCGCCCTGGCCTGGGCCGATTTCCAGCAGGCGGTCTTCGGGCTTGGCATGGATGGAGCGCAGGATGCGGTCGATCACGCCAGCGTCGTGCAGGAAGTTTTGCCCGAAGCGCTTGCGCGCCCGGTGTTGGTAATGCTCAGTCATATACGGGTCTCGGCCATCTGATAGGCGGTTTCCAGGGCCACGTGCAGGCTGCCGGTATCGATCTTGCCGCTGCCCGCCAAGTCCAGGGCAGTGCCATGGTCGACGGAGGTGCGGATGATCGGCAGGCCCAGTGTCACGTTGACGGCGGCGCCGAAGCCTTTGTATTTCAGCACCGGCAGCCCCTGGTCATGGTACATCGCCAACACTGCGTCGCAGTGCTCCAGATATTTGGGGGTAAACAGAGTGTCCGCTGGCAGTGGGCCACGCAGGTCCATGCCTTCTTGGCGCAGACGCTCCAGGGTTGGTTCGATGATGTCGATTTCTTCATGGCCCAAGTGCCCGCCTTCACCTGCATGGGGGTTGAGCCCACAGACCAGGATACGCGGTTGAGCGATGCCGAATTTTTGCTGCAGGTCGGCGTGCAGGATGCGCGTGACGCGCTCCACGCGTTCGGCGGTGATGGCGTCTGCGACGTCACGCAGCGGCAGGTGCGTAGTCACCAGGGCGACACGCAGGCCGCGTGTGGCCAACATCATCACGACTTGTTCAGTGTGTGTCAGTTCGGCGAGGAATTCGGTGTGGCCGGAAAAGGCGATGCCGGATTCGTTGATCACGCCCTTGTGGACCGGTGCGGTGATCATGCCGGCGAAGTCACCGTCGATGCAGCCTTGCCCCGCACGAGTCAGGGTTTCGAGCACAAAAGCCGCATTGCCCTTGTCCAGTTGCCCTGCAACCACCTTGGCCTGCAGTGGGGTGTCCCACACATAGAGGCTGCCCGCGGGCGCCGGCAGGTCAGGCCAGTTGCCCGGCGCCACGTCCAGCAGGTTGATAGCCACACTCAGTTGCGCGGCCCGCTCAAGGAGCAGGTCGCGGCTGGTAATGGCAATCAGGGGGTATGGTTGAGGCTGCGAGGCGAGCAGCAGGCAAAGGTCTGGACCAATGCCGGCCGGCTCGCCGGGTGTTACCGCGAAACGCTGGGGTTTCACTGTGCTGCCTGGTCGGTGCCTGTTTGCTCGGCGCCTGGCAGCTTGTTTTCCACGTAGGCTTCGTCACGGATCTGACGCAGCCAGGTTTGCAGCTCTTCGTCGTACTTGCGGTTACGCAGTACGTTCAGCGCTTGTTGCTCGCGGGCCTGGCTGGTGTTGTCAGTGGCGCGGCGGCCAAGGACTTCCAGTACATGCCAGCCATATTGGGTCTTGAACGGCTTGGACAGTACGCCTTGCGGAGTATCGGCCATTACCTGTTGGAACTCGGGCACCAGCGCTTTCGGGTCGATCCAATTCAGGTCGCCGCCGTTGAGGGCTGAACCTGGGTCTTCCGAGAAGCTCTTGGCCAAGGTGGCGAAGTCTTCACCGCTTTCGATGCGGTCATAGATCTTCTGGGCCAGCTCCTTGGTTTGCGCCTCGGTACGGATTTCGCTTGGTTTGACCAGGATATGACGAACATGAACTTCGTCTTTCAGCGAGGTCTCGCCACCGCGACGTTCCAGCAACTTCAGGATAATGAAGCCACCTGGGGTGCGGGCTGGCTGGGTGATACCGCCCACTTCCATGGCACTCAGTTCACGGTCGAACGGAGGTGGCAGTTGAGCGGCTTTACGCCAGCCCATATCGCCGCCTTCAAGGGCGTTGTCGCTGCCGGACTGGGCAATGGCCATCTGAGCAAAGTCAGCACCGCCTTTCAGGCGATCATAGATAGCTTGGGTTTTCGCCGCCGCCGCATTCAGTTGCTCGGAGTTGGCACTGTCCGGGGTCGGGATCAGGATATTGGCCAGGTGCAGTTCTTCGGAAAGCTGCATCTTGCCCAAGTCGGAGGCCAGGAAGTTCTTCACTTCCTGCTCGGACACCTGCACTCGCTCGGCAACGCGACGCTGACGCACACGGCTGATGATCATCTCGCGGCGGATCTGGTCGCGGGCGTCTTCGTACGAAAGACCGTCGCGGGCCAGGGCTGAGCGGAACTGGTCGATGCTCATGTTATTGCGTTGAGCGATGGTGCCGACGGCCTGGTTCAGCTCTTCGTCCGAAATACGAATACCGGAACGATCACCGATCTGCAGTTGCAGGTTTTCGACGATCAAGCGTTCAAGTACCTGTTGGTCCAGGACGCTGGTAGGCGGTACACCACCGCCACGCTTGGCGATGGTTTGCTGAACTTCCTTGACCCGTTGGTCCAGTTGGCTCTGCATGATCACGTCGTTATCGACGATGGCCACTACCTTATCCAGCTGTTGAACCGCAGCGTGTGCCGATGCGGTCCCCAGGAACAGTGCGCCCAGCACTAGCGGGCGCAGACAATCAGAAAGCTTGGTCTTCACGTTCACGATAACCTTCAATGCCTTTGTCGAGGAAGCTCTCTACCTTGGCGCCGGTCAGGCCGCCGAGTCCTTTGAGGACGATCTGCAGGAAGAGCCCGTGGTCACCCTTTTCGTTCAGCGGGGCGATCTGGCTGTATTCGTCGTTGGAAACCCAGTAACGGTTGATGACGCGCAGTTTCCAGCAGCAGTTGTCGTACTCGAAACCACCAAAGGCTTCCAGTGTACGGTTGCGTGCGTAGTCATACTGCCAGCGGGTGATCAGATTCCACTGAGGAATGATCGGCCACATCATCGAGAAGTCGTGTTGTTGGATTTTGTAGTAATCCTTCACGTAGTTCGGGTCGCCTGGCTGACCGTAGTCGCCACCGAACTGCCACTTACCGGTCAATTGGTTGTAGACAACCTGGTCGTTACGATAGCGGTAACCAACGTTGATGATCTTGTTCGGGTTGTCTTCCGGCTGGTAGTGAAGCATCGCGCTGCCGGAGCGAGGGCTGTGCTCCTCGGTGTCCCAGTTGTAGTTGGCCGTGGCGCGCCAGTCGCGGTTGAAGCGGAACTCGTAGTCCAGGGCAACCGGAGAGACGTCGGACTGTGCATCGGCACGGTCTGCGGCGAGGATGCCTGGCAGTTGAACTTCACGATCCTTGAAGTACACCGCCTGGCCCACGGCTACACGTTGACGTTCGAAGCCGTTTTCTTCGATCCAGCGGCTGGTCAAGCCAAGGGACAGCTTGTTTTCGTCGCCGATACGGTCGGCCCCGCTGAAGCGGTTGTCGCGGAACAGCGAAGAGTAGCTGAACGACGATTCGCTGGTGTCAAACACCGGAATATCGCTTTGGTCCTTGTTCGGCACGTACAGGTAGAACGCGCGCGGTTCAAGGGTCTGGCGATAGTCTTTGCCGAACCAGTTGGTATTGCGATCGAAGTACAGGCCGCTGTCGACGCTGGCTACAGGAATTGCACGGTCCTGGGAGCTTTTGAACGTGCCGCCAGCGTATCGGGTGCCGTTATTCGCTGCCAATGTTTGTGCAGCGATGATGTCGTTCTTGCCTTTGTTGTCTAGGTCAAGATCGTACTTGGTGTAGACGTACTTGAGCTTCGGCGTCACAAAGCCGTAGGTCCAGTTCATCGGGTATGAAACGGCTGGCGCTACGTTCAGGCGAGTACCGTTTGCACGGGTCAGGCCGTTGACGTAAGTGTCCAGGCGACGCTCGGAATCACCGTTTTCATTGATAAAGTTGCCGCTTTCCAGGCTGCGTTCAAACCGAACTGCTTCGGTTTCGTAGCTGAAGTTCAAACCACCTGGGTGGTATGGCAGCTGACCATTGAAGGTGATCTGTGGCAGTCGGTCATACGGTGTGATCTGGGAGATCGTGGCCAGCTGGTAAGCCTGGACATTCAAGCGCGCCTGGTAGGAGTCGCCGCGATAACTCACGGAGCCCTGCTGGTTGACGTAGTCCCGGCTCTCGACACCTTCCTGATAGGACTTGAGGTCCTGGAAGTAATAAGGGTCGCTGATTTTTGTGTAGTCGACCTGGGTCAGTACACGCGAATCCAACCCGCCTTTATGCTGCCAATTGAGCATGTAGCGGGTTTTTTCGTAATCGGTCTGCAGTTTGCGTTCGTCGTTGTCGTCGTTGAGGTACGCGCCGCCGAACTGGCCTTCGCTGGACTTGGTGAGGTAGCGGAATTCGCCTTCCATCATCATGCCGCGCTTGGTCATGTATTGCGGGTACAACGTGGCGTCGTAGTTCGGCGCCAGGTTGAAGTAGTACGGCGTAACCAGGGTGAAGCCGGTTTCGCTGCCGGTGCTGAAGCTCGGCGGCAGGAAGCCGGACTGACGACGGTCGTCGATCGGGAAATAGATGTAAGGGGTGTACAGGATCGGGATGTTCTTGATCCGCAACGTCGCGTTGGTGGCCGTACCGAAACCGGTGGCTGGGTTCAACGTGATGTTGTTGCCTCGAAGCTGCCAGGCGTTGCTGTCCGGCTCGCAGGTGGTGTACGTACCGTCCTTGAGACGGATGATCGCGTTTTCGGCGCGCTTGGCGTACAGCGCGTTACCGCGGATACGCGACTTGTGCAGCACGTATTCGGCGTTGTCGATCTGGGCCGCGCCGGTGTCCAACTGAACCTGGGCGTGGTCGCCGACGATCAGTGCACCGTTGTCACGCAGTCGTACGTTGCCGTTCAGCTCGCCGCGGCTTTCGGCCTGGTACAAGCTGGCTTCTTCGGCTTCAAGCTGCATGCTGCCCTGACGCATGACGACGTCACCTGCCAGGGTCGCGACTTGTTGTTCCTGCTCGTAACGAGAGGCCTTGGCACCGATGAAGGTGGGCGCATCGCTCTTGTTCGTCTTGTCGTTCATGCCAGGACGAGTCGGCTCGATGTACGCACCGCCGCAATAAGGACCGGTTTCGGCCAACTGGGCTGCGGTCAACTTTTCGCGAGGTACCCAGTCCAAGTGGCTGTAGTCGGCGCTGCGTGAGCGCAGGCCACGGCCCTTGGATTCTGTGACCAGTGCGGTCTTGGGTTCGGCCGCGGCAGTGCCATCAGCTTCGGCCTGCGCCGTGCTGTTGGCCGAGCTGACGGCGGCTCCGTCATGCACCGGGCGCGGTGGCAATGGGGCTGCGGCGGTTTTCGGCGCGCAATCCCAGGCACCCGAAGCAGAGACTGAGCAGTCATACTGTTCCGCGGCGACCACGAATGAGGTGGCGAAGGGTTGCATGGCCAGCAGACTGCCGGTTACCAGCAACGGAAATTTTCTACGAAACGCGGGGGATTTCAATGCCATCTTATTAGTCCGGGCTTCCTGCGTGCCATCTGCCCGCGGTTTGGGCCGCACGCCTCTCGATGGTCTGAAAAAGATGCGTGATAATAAAGCATGACCCGCTTGACGGCTAGCGCCGTCGGAGACCCTTGTAATGCCTGAGCAAGATCTACGTTTACAACAGCTGGAAGTCTGGCTGGATGAGCAGTTGCCGATCCTTTTCAACGCTCAAGACTGGGGCTCCGTACCCCCGGCCACACTGACTGCGGCCAGCAGCGACGCGAGTTTCAGGCGTTACTTCCGTTGGGAGGGTGGCGGCCGGACTTTCGTGGTGATGGACGCTCCGCCCCCCCAGGAAAACTGCAAACCCTTCGTCGATATCGCCCATTTACTGGCGAAGTCGGGCATAAATGTTCCAAAAATTTATGCAGAAGATCTGTCGCGCGGCTTTCTTTTGCTCAATGACCTGGGCAGAAAAACCTACCTGGACGTGATTGACGAACAAAACGCCGATCAGCTGTTTGCCGACGCCATCGACGCCTTGCTGGCATTCCAGCAGTTGCCGATGGACGCACCACTGCCCAGTTATGACGTTGCCTTGTTGCGCCGCGAGCTGGAACTCTTTCCCGAGTGGTACGTACGGCGCCATTTGGGTGTCGAGTTGGATGCAGAACAACAAGCCCTCTGGCAGCGCGTCAGCGACCGGCTGATCGACAGCGCCTTGGCGCAGCCGAAAGTGCTGGTGCATCGCGACTATATGCCGCGCAACTTGATGATCAGCGAGCCGAACCCCGGCGTGCTGGATTTCCAGGACGCGGTCTACGGCCCGGTCACTTATGACATTACCTGCCTGTTCAAGGACGCTTTCCTCAGTTGGCCCCAGGCGCGCGTACGCGATTGGCAGCGCGGTTATTGGGAGCGTGCGGGCCAAGCGGGCATCCCGGTGCAACCGGATTTTGATGACTTCCTGCGTGCCAGCGACCTGATGGGGGTGCAGCGCCACCTCAAGGTCATTGGCATCTTCGCGCGTATTTGCCATCGCGACGGCAAGCCACGCTACTTGGCCGACGTGCCGCGCTTCTTTGCTTATATAGAAGCAGTGCTCGCCGATCGCCCGGAGTTGAGCGAATTGGCTGAGCTGCTGACCAGTCTGCGCCAACCCGCTGAGGCCAGCGTATGAAGGCCATGATCCTGGCCGCCGGCAAAGGTGAGCGGATGCGTCCGCTTACCTTGCACACGCCCAAGCCGCTGGTGCAGGCCGGCGGCAAGCGTCTGATCGAATACCACCTGGAGGCGCTGGCCAAGGCCGGCTTCACCGATATCGTGATCAACCACGCCTGGCTCGGCCAGCAGATCGAGAGCTATTTGGGCGATGGTGCGCAGTTTGGCGTACGCATCCGCTACTCCCCGGAGGGCGAACCGCTGGAAACCGGCGGTGGGATTTTCCAGGCGTTGCCGTTGCTGGGGGACGAGCCTTTTCTGGTGGTCAATGGCGATATCTGGACTGACTACGACTTTACCCAACTCAAGCAACCGCTCAGCGGCCTGGCTCACCTAGTGATGGTCGACAACCCAGCGCATCATCCCTCGGGCGGTGATTTCTTCCTTGATGAGGGTCTGCTTCATGATGCGACGCCCGGTGCCGATAACCTGACCTTCAGTGGCATTTCAGTGCTCGACCCCCAGTTGTTCGCGGGTTGCAGTGCCGGTGCCTTCAAGCTGGCGCCGCTGCTGCGTGCGGCGATGGCCAAGGGTCAGGTAACGGGGGAACACATGGCGGGACGCTGGATTGATGTCGGCACGCTGGAGCGCTTGGCGCAAGTCGAAACCCTGCTGACAGCGGGGCAGTAGCATGTTGTGGCCAGGGACGCTGATCGGCGCCGGGGCTGGCTTTGCCATTGCCAGTATTCCGGGGGCCTTGTTGGGTGCATTGTTGGGGCAGGCGTTGGACCGCCGAATGCAATTGCGCAGTTGGGCTCAGTTGCGCGAGCGCATGGGCGGCCGCCCGGTGCTGCGCAATGATGAGTTGTTGTTTGTATTGCTCGGGCGCCTGGCCAAAAGCAACGGGCGCGTGGTGGACGGGCATATCCAGCAGGCGCGTCAGGAGATGCGCTCGCTGGACATGACCGAGTCCGCCCAGCGCCGCGCGATTGCGGCGTTCAATCGCGGTAAGTCGGGCTCCGATCGTATGCGCAGTTATCTGCGCGTGCTCAAGGCTCAGCCCCATGCGGCGGAAGGTGTGTTGCGCGCCTGTTGGCGGATGGTGTGGGCGGACGGTAAGGCGGATGATGCCGAGCGCGACTTGATCAACCTGTGGGGCAAGTGGTTGGGCTGGACGCCGCAGCAGCTTCAGGCCTTGGCGGCGGACTACACGCCTGAGCGCAAGCCGCTGGTCAATCGAGGCACGACCTATCAGGAAGCGTTGCGACTGCTCGGCGTCACCGCTACCACCGAGCCGTCGGTCATCAAACGTGCCTATCGCCGCCTGCTGAGCCGTCACCATCCGGACAAGGTGGCCGGTAGTGGCGCCAGTCTCGCGCAAGTGCGTGAGGCGACCGAGCGAACCCGTGAATTGCACAATGCTTACTCGTTGATTCGCGAGCGCCGTGATTTTCGCTAGATGCCGCTCTTTCACGGATAACCACATTCCAATGTGGGAGAGGGGCAAGCCCCTCCCACATTGTTTTTGTGCTGTTCTTCAGTCGGCGCTGGCCTGCGGGCTCAACCACCCGCGAATCCTGCGATACAACTGCTCCTGCTCGGCTGCGCTATTGCCGGGCACGGTTTTCAATGACACCTGCTTATAGCCATCATTCTTCAATCGCTTGGCAGCCTGGGCACGGGCCTGAGCGTTTTTGCGTGCCAGCGCGTTGTCTTGATAGAAGACATCGGCAGTCGGCAGTTTCAGGCCGGGCGCCAGTTGCTGCACGTCCGGATGGCGTCCGTTAGGCGTCTGCGCCGCGACCATCACAAATTTCTGCACCTGGGACGGTTGTTTCTCGGTGAGATAACGCGCGGCCCACCAGGCGCCTGTGCCATGGCCCAGCAGCACCACACTGCGTGCGTTCTGGGTCTGGGCGAAGGCCACGGCAGCGTCGATGCGGTCGAAGATGCGCGAGGCGTCGGTCTTGTCCTGCTCGTCGGCGCCCGGCACCACTGACGGATCGGTGCCCTCGGCTTCGGCGCTGGCGGCTTGTTCGATCGGTTTGTCGGCGGTGCTCGCTTCTTTGCTGCTGGTGTCGACAGTGGCTTTGGGTGCTTCCATAACGCGCGGCGGCAGGGTATCTACGCTCACATCCGGCAATGACAGGCTGAGGCTGCCCCAATTGGCGTCGGGAAATTTGCGCCGCAACGGGCCGATTGCTTGCGGCCAGTCAGCACTTTCACCGCTGCCCGGTACGATAATCACCACACCTTCGGGTTCGGCGCTGTTGGCCGGTTTCCACAGGGCGAGGAATGAGTCGCTGCCAGCCTGCAATTGTTGCTGTTCCTGCTGAGGGATGGTGCGCTCCAGCGCGGTGGCGTCTTCCTGGCTGCGCTCAAGCAGAGGCTGGCGCTCGACGGGTTTTTCGTCGGCCGGCGCGGGGGCGTCGGCGGCCTGTACAGAAAAGGCACTGGTAAACAGCAGCGACAGGCACAATGCTGGCAGTGCCGAACGGTTTCGATAGGGCATCGTAGATTTCCGGCCAGAAGAGATTCCAGCAGCCTAATGGGTTGGTCAGTTTTTGTCAGTGATGTGAGACGTGGATCATGGGTTTTCGCTGTCTGCTGGTTATCGGCTGTTTGTGCGTCGCCTTGATGGCGAACGCCTCACCTACGCCTGCAGCCCCGCAGGCGCAGCTCAATGCGCAGCAGCGCGAATGGCTGGCCCAGCACCCGGAATTGCGGGTGGGCGTAGTGCTGCAGTTGCCTTACGCGCAATACGACCGTCGCTTGCAGCGCTTGTCCGGGGCCAATGTGGAGTTGATGCAGTGGCTGGCCAAGGCGCTGAATATCGAGCTGACCTGGCGCAATTTCCCCAACCAGGAGCAACTGGAAGCCGCCGTCCGCGACGACGAAGTGGACATTGCCCCCGGCCTGCAACAAACCCCAGCCGGTTTGCGCCTGTGGCTATTCAGCGACCCATATATGCGTGTGCCCCAGCATATCGTCGGCATCCGCGAGGGCGGCGGCGCGGTTGAGCTGGAAAAACTGGACGATCAATCCCGCGTCGCCGTGCGCATGCCCAGCGCCGTGGCCGATTACTTGCGCAGCACTTATCCCAACCTCAACCTGCAAGGTGTGCCCATCGAGCGCCAGGCCTTGCAGTTATTGGTCAGCCAGCAAGCGCGTTATGCCGTGGTAGATGAAGCGCAATTAAGCCGATTATCCGGCGAGGCCGAGTTCGCCGGTTTGGCGGTGGTGGGGGACATCGGTCTGCCGCAATTGTTGCGGGTGGCCACACGGCGCGATTGGCCCGAACTGGCGGGCATCATGGAAAGTGCCTTGGGCGCTATCCCCGCCCGCGACCTTGACCAACTGCACAGCCGCTGGCTGCAACCCAAATACCCACGGTTATCGGAGTCGCCTGGGTTGTGGCAGAACCTCAGCCTGTTACTGAGCCTGCTGCTGCTCGCCAGTTTGGCGACCGTGTTCTGGCAGCGCCGCCAGCAACGTGTGTTGGAGCATGGCCTGCTGGCCGCCCGTGAAGAAAGCGCCGCCCGCGCTGCCGGTGCCGAAGCGCTGCGGTTGACACAGTTTTCCATCGACCAAAGCACCGTTGGCATCCTGTGGGTCAACTGGGACAGCCATGTGCGCTACGCCAACCACGCCGCCGAAAGCATGCTCGGTTATGCTCCTGGCGCACTGATCGAGCGGCCGCTGGTTGACCTCGACCCGACCCTGGACATGGACCGCTGGCTCAATTTGTGGAAGCGCGCACGGGCCAGCGAAGAGGGACCACAGAACTTCGCCACCGATTGTTTGCGCGCCGACGGCAGCATCCTGCCGGCCAACGTGTCGTTGAGCTTTTTGCGGTTTGCCGAGGCTGAGTACTTGGTGGTTTACCTGAACGACGTCACCGAGTTGCGCCGCACGCTGGCCGCGTTGATGCAAAGTGAAGCGCAACTACGCGAACTGTCGGCCCACCTGGAAACCGTGCGCGAGGAAGAAAAAGCCCGCATCGCCCGTGAAGTGCATGACGAACTCGGTCAGATGCTCACTGTGCTCAAGTTGGAAACGTCCATGTGCGAGCTGGCTTATGCGCAACTGGACCCTGGCCTGCACGAGCGCTTGAACAGCATGAAGCGCCTGATTGCTCAACTGTTCCAACTGGTGCGGGACGTCGCGACGGCGCTGCGCCCACCGATTCTCGATGCTGGCATTGCCTCCGCAGTTGAATGGCAAGCCCGTCGTTTTGAAGCGCGCACGCAGATTCCCTGTCTGGTTCAGGTGCCGGATAACCTGCCGACCCTGAGCGACGCCAAGGCCATCGGCCTGTTTCGTATCCTGCAGGAGGCGCTGACCAACGTGATGCGCCATGCCCAGGCGCATACTGTGGAGCTGACGCTGGCCATAGAAGGCTCGGATTTGCGGTTGACCATCAGCGACGACGGCGTGGGTTTCGTCCAGCCTGAAGGGCGTGCGGTATCGTTTGGCCTGGTCGGTATGCGCGAGCGGGTGCTGATCATGGGCGGGCAATTGAGCCTGCACAGCGAGTTGGGGGAGGGCACCACCCTGAGTGTGACGGTGCCGCTGGATGCATAACGCCAAGAGGAAGTCCCTGTGATCCGTGTACTGGTAGCCGAAGACCACACCATCGTTCGTGAAGGCATAAAACAACTGATCGGCCTGGCCAAAGACCTGCTGGTGGTGGGGGAGGCTAGCAATGGCGAGCAGTTGCTGGAGACGTTGCGCCACGTGCCGTGCGAGGTGGTGTTGCTGGACATCTCGATGCCCGGCGTCAACGGCCTGGAAGCGATTGCGCGCATCCGTGCGTTGAGCAACCCGCCGGCGATCCTGGTGCTGTCGATGCACGACGAAGCGCAAATGGCAGCCCGTGCCCTGAAAGTCGGTGCCGCCGGTTACGCCACCAAGGACAGCGACCCGGCGCTGTTGCTGACGGCGATCCGCAAAGTCGCGGCCGGCGGGCGTTATATAGACCCGGACCTGGCCGACCGTATGGTGTTTGAAGTCGGTCTGACCGACGCCCGGCCATTGCATTCGTTGCTGTCGGAACGGGAGTTCTCGGTGTTCGAACGCTTGGCGCAGGGCGCCAACGTCAATGACATTGCCCAGCAACTGGCGCTGAGCAGCAAGACCATCAGCACTCACAAGGCGCGATTGATGCAAAAGCTCAATATCACCTCCCTGGCTGAGCTGGTGAAGTACGCCATGGAACACAAGCTGTTGTGATGACATGCCTGTTTGCGACCTGCTTCAAACCCCGCTGACGCCATTCCCGGCGCTTCGCACTGCAGCACTGTTCCATCCCCGCCATGCGTGTAGGGCAATCCCTACCCCCAAGCTTCCATCCTGCTGATGCAATTCTCTCCTGGCCCCCGATTTCCGGGGTCTCGCGCCTGGACTACGCTTGTGCCACAGCAGTCCAAAACACAAAGGTGCGGGTATGAGCGAGGTGGATTCAAATGATGTGCTGGTCAGCTTTCGTGGCGTGCAGAAGAGCTACGACGGCGAGAACCTGATCGTCAAAGACCTCAACCTGGAAATTCGCAAGGGCGAGTTCCTCACCTTGCTCGGGCCTTCCGGTTCGGGCAAGACCACCAGCCTGATGATGCTCGCCGGGTTTGAGACGCCGACTGCCGGTGAAATCCAGCTGGCCGGGCGCTCCATCAACAACGTGCCGCCGCACAAGCGCGACATTGGCATGGTGTTCCAGAACTACGCGCTGTTCCCGCACATGACCGTGGCCGAGAACCTGGCGTTTCCCTTGTCCGTGCGTGGTTTGAGCAAGACCGATGTCAGTGAGCGGGTCAAGCGCGTGCTGAGCATGGTCCAGCTCGACGCGTTCGCCCAGCGCTACCCGGCGCAACTGTCCGGAGGCCAGCAACAGCGTGTGGCCCTGGCCCGCGCGTTGGTGTTCGAACCGCAACTGGTACTGATGGACGAACCGCTCGGCGCTCTCGACAAGCAATTGCGCGAACACATGCAGATGGAGATCAAGCACCTGCACCAACGTCTCGGCGTGACAGTGGTGTACGTGACCCATGACCAGGGTGAAGCCCTGACCATGTCCGACCGCGTGGCGGTGTTCCATCAGGGCGAGATCCAGCAGATCGCCCCGCCGCGCACGCTGTACGAAGAACCGAAGAACACCTTCGTCGCTAACTTTATTGGCGAGAACAACCGCCTCAACGGCCGCTTGCACAGCCACACCGGAGACCGCTGCGTGGTCGAGCTGGCGCGGGGCGAGAAGGTTGAAGCACTGGCGATCAATGTCGGCCAGATCGGTGGCCCTGTAACGCTATCGGTGCGTCCGGAACGGGTCAGCCTCAATGGCTCCAGCGAAAGCTGCATCAACCGCTTCTCCGGGCGGGTGGCCGAATTTATCTACCTGGGCGACCACGTGCGTGTGCGCCTGGAAGTCTGCGGCAAGACCGATTTTTTTGTGAAACAACCGATTGCCGAGCTGGACCCAGCACTGGCGGTCGGCGACGTGGTACCGATTGGCTGGCAAGTCGAGCACGTTCGCGCACTCGACCCACTTCTAGAGGCGAATTGATCGCCCCATGGCTTCACCAACCCTGCACGTGGAGAGAACAACAATGTTGAGATCCCTGAAGTATTCCGTCCTGGCCTTGAGCTTGATGGGCGCGACACAGGCCATGGCCGGCCCGGACCTGACCGTCGTGTCCTTTGGTGGCGCGAACAAGGCTGCACAGGTCAAGGCCTTCTATGCACCGTGGGAAAGCGCGGGCAACGGCAAGATCGTCGCCGGTGAGTACAACGGTGAGATGGCCAAGGTCAAAGCCATGGTCGACACCAAAAGCGTGTCCTGGGACCTGGTAGAAGTGGAATCGCCGGAACTGTCCCGCGGTTGTGACGAAGACATGTTCGAACCGCTGGACCCGAAACTGTTCGGCGACAGCGCCAACTACGTGAAGGGTGCGATCCAGCCATGCGGCGTGGGTTTCTTCGTATGGTCGACTGTGTTGGCGTACAACGCCGACAAACTGGCTTCCGCGCCAACCAGTTGGGCGGATTTCTGGGACACCAAGAAATTCCCGGGCAAGCGCGGCCTGCGCAAAGGTGCCAAGTACACCCTGGAATTCGCCTTGATGGCCGACGGCGTAGCGCCGAAGGACGTGTACAAAGTGCTGGCCGGCAAAGATGGCCAAGACCGAGCGTTCAAGAAACTCGATGAACTCAAGCCGTCGATCCAATGGTGGGAAGCTGGCGCACAACCGCCGCAGTACCTCGCATCGGGTGACGTGGTGATGAGCTCGGCTTACAACGGCCGAATCGCTGCCGTGCAGAAAGAAAGCAACCTGAAAGTGGTGTGGAACGGCGGCATCTACGACTTCGATGCATGGGCGATTCCAAAAGGCCTGGCCAAGGATCGCGCAGAAGCAGCGAAGAAATTCATCGCCTTCTCGGTCGCACCGCAGCAGCAGAAGACCTACTCGGAAAACATCGCCTACGGCCCGGCCAACACCCAAGCCGTACCGTTGCTGGCCAAGGACATCCTCAAGGACATGCCGACTACGCCAGAGAACATCGCCAACCAGGTGCAGATCGACGTGAGCTTCTGGGCGGACAACGGCGAGCAGCTTGAGCAGCGCTTCAATTCTTGGGCTGCCAAGTAACCCGCCTGCTGTGTTCAAGGGGCTTTTGTGGTGAGCGGGCTTGCCCCGCGCTGGGCTGCGAAGCAGTCCCAAACCAGGCGCCGTGTTCTGTCTGAAAGAACGCGGTGACTGTCAGAGGGGCCGCTTCGCCGCCCAGCGCGGGGCATGCCCGCTCACCACAGCGTCTGAGCCCAGGCACAGGTTTGTCGTCACTTTCAGATTTTCGGAGTTAGCCATGGCCATCGCCGTTCCCTCGAACGAGGTCAACAGCCCCACCCTCAAGCAGCGCCTGGCGCGTGCCGAGCGGGTCAATCGCTGGAAGGCCCAGGCCTTGATTGCACCGCTGGTGCTGTTTTTGCTGCTGGTGTTTCTGGTGCCGATCGTCGCGCTTTTGTTCAAGAGCGTCGGTAATCCGGAAGTGGTGGGCGGCCTGCCGCGTACCGTGGTGGCGGTGACTGCCTGGGACGGCCGTGGTCTGCCGGGTGAACCGGTGTATCAGGCTCTCAGTGAAGACCTGGGTGAGGCGCGCAAAAACCAGACCCTGGGCGATCTGTCCAAACGCTTAAACATGGAGCTGGCCGGCTATCGCAGCCTGCTGACAAAAACCGCGCGGGCGCTGCCGTTCACCGAAGCGCCTGCCTCCTATAAAGAAGCGCTGGAAACCCTCGACGAACGCTGGGGCGACCCGGCGTACTGGCAAGCGATCCGGCGTAATACCAGCAGCCTGACACCGTTCTACCTGCTGGCGGCCGTCGATCACCGCATCGACGACCTCGGCGAAGTGGCCCCGGCCACCCCGGATCAGGCGATCTATCTGGATATCTTTGCCCGTACCTTCTGGATGGGCCTGGTGATCACCGTGATCTGCCTGTTGTTGGCCTATCCCCTGGCGTATCTGCTGGCCAACCTGCCGGCGCGTAAAAGCAACCTGCTGATGATTCTCGTGCTGCTGCCGTTCTGGACCTCGATCCTGGTGCGAGTGGCAGCGTGGATCGTGCTGTTGCAATCCGGCGGTCTGATCAACAGTGCGCTGATGGGCATGGGCCTGATCGATAAGCCCCTGGAGTTGGTGTTCAACCGCACCGGTGTCTACATCTCCATGGTGCACATCCTGCTGCCGTTCATGATTCTGCCGATCTACAGCGTGATGAAAGGCATCTCGCCGACCTACATGCGTGCGGCGATTTCCCTGGGCTGCCACCCGTTCGCCAGTTTTTGGCGCGTGTACTTCCCGCAGACCTACGCCGGCGTTGGCGCTGGTTGCCTGTTGGTGTTCATCCTGGCGATTGGTTACTACATCACCCCGGCACTGTTGGGCAGCCCGAACGACCAGATGGTCAGCTACTTCGTGGCCTTCTACACCAACACCAGCATCAACTGGGGCATGGCGACGGCGTTGGGCGGCTTACTGCTGCTGGCGACCGTGGTGCTGTACCTGATCTACAACCGTTTGGTCGGCGCCAGCCGCCTGCGCCTGAGCTGAGGAGACCTTGCGATGCTGAGCCCTTATATGTCGCCCGTTGAGCGGGTTTGGTTCTACAGCTTGCGGATCCTCTGCGGCTTGATTCTGCTGTTCCTGATCTTGCCCGTGCTGGTGATCATCCCGCTGTCGTTCAACAGCGGCAGTTTTCTGGTGTACCCGTTGCAGGGCTTCTCGCTGCACTGGTACCAGGACTTCTTCGCTTCGGCCGAATGGATGCGAGCGCTGAAGAACAGCATCATCGTCGCCCCGGCGGCCACCGTGCTGGCCATGGTGTTTGGTACGCTGGCGGCGATTGGCCTGACCCGTGGCAATTTCCCCGGCAAAGCACTGGTCATGGCGCTGGTGATTTCGCCGATGGTGGTACCGGTGGTGATCATCGGCGTGGCCAGCTACCTGTTTTTTGCGCCGCTGGGTTTGGGTAACAGCTTTTTCTCGCTGATCGTGGTGCACGCGGTGTTGGGTGTCCCTTTTGTGATCATCACGGTGTCGGCGACGTTGCAGGGTTTTAACCACAATCTGGTGCGTGCAGCGGCCAGCCTGGGGGCTTCGCCACTGACTGCGTTTCGTCGGGTGACCTTGCCGTTGATTGCGCCGGGGGTGATTTCCGGGGCGCTGTTTGCGTTCGCGACCTCGTTCGACGAGGTGGTGGTGACGCTGTTCCTCGCCGGCCCTGAACAAGCGACCCTGCCACGGCAGATGTTCAGCGGTATCCGCGAAAACCTCAGCCCCACTATTGCGGCGGCTGCGACGTTGCTGATTGCCTTCTCGGTGTTGCTGTTGCTGACCCTGGAATGGCTGCGCGGCCGTAGCGAGAAACTGCGTACTGCCCAAGTCTAAAGCCCAGCACAGAACCCATGTGGGAGGGGGCAAGCCTCCTCCCACATGGGTTCTGTGACCATTCAGCTGCTGAATGAAAGACAACCTGTTTCGGTCAGCTACTCTTGTGCCAGCCCATCGACTAATAAGAGGCCGCGCACATGAGTACTTCCTCATTCAAGATCGCCCACAAATTGCTGACCGGCGCTGGCGCCATCGAACAACTGGCCTTTGAACTCACGCGCCTGGATGTGGATAACCCGCTGATCGTGACCGACGCCGTGCTGGTCAAATCCGGCACCGTGGCGCTGGCGCTTGAACACCTGGGTGAACGCCCCTACGAAATTTTTGATCGCGTGCTGCCCGACCCGGAAATCGCCATCGTCGAAGACTGCATGCAGGCCTATCGCGACGGCGGGCACGACGGCCTGATTGGGCTGGGCGGCGGCAGTGCCATCGACATCGCTAAAAGTGTGGCCGCCTACGCCGGTTACCATGGCGCCCTGGCCGACTTGTTTGGTGTCGACCAGGTACCGCGCAAGGGCCCGCCGCTGATCGCCATCCCGACTACGGCCGGCACGGGCTCGGAGGTGACCAATGTGGCGATCCTCTCCGACAAGGCCGCACAGCTGAAAAAAGGCATCGTCAGCGACTACCTTTTGCCGGATGTGGCGCTGATCAGCCCGCAAATGACCCTGACCTGCCCACGCAGTGTCACCGCCGCCAGTGGTGTAGATGCACTGGTGCATGCCATTGAGTCCTACCTGTCGCTGAATGCCTCTCCGATCACGGACGCCTTGGCCATCGGCGCAATCAAGCTGATCGCCAAGGCGCTGCCCAAGGCCTACGCCAACCCCGCCAACCTCCAGGCCCGCGACGACATGGCTACCGCCAGCCTGATGGCCGGCATGGCGTTCGGGAATGCCGGGGTGGGTGCGGTGCACGCGTTGGCTTATCCACTGGGCGGGCGTTTCAATATCGCCCATGGCGTGAGTAACGCGCTGTTACTGCCCTATGTGATGCACTGGAACAAGCTGGCGTGTGTCGAGCGGATGCAGGACATTGCCCAGGCCATGGGCGTGAATATCACTGGGTTAAGTGCCAATGACGCGGCCGACCAGGCGGTCGAGGCGATGACGCGACTCTGCGCCGCAGTGGAGATCCCGGAAGGGCTTCACAGTTTCGGTATTCCCGAAGGCGCAATTCCCACCATGGCCGCCGAAGCGGCAGGTATCGAACGGTTGATGCGTAACAACCCGCGCAAGCTCAGCGTGGCGGATATTGAGAAAATCTACCGGGCCGCTTACTAGCCATTGAGCCAGGTCACGGTGCGCGCAGCAAAGCATGAGGTATACAATGCGCGCCATCGTGATTTAGCTCAAAAAAGGTGCGTCATGCAGCCCTTCGTCATTGCTCCATCGATTCTCTCCGCCGATTTTGCCCGCCTGGGTGAGGAAGTGGACAACGTGTTGGCCGCCGGTGCCGACTTCGTGCACTTCGATGTCATGGACAACCACTACGTGCCCAACCTGACCATCGGTCCGATGGTCTGCGCAGCGTTGCGCAAATACGGCGTTACCGCGCCGATCGATGCGCACCTGATGGTGAGCCCGGTAGACCGCATCATCGGTGACTTCATCGAAGCCGGTGCAACCTACATCACCTTCCACCCGGAAGCCTCGCTGCACGTCGACCGTACCTTGCAACTGATCCGCGAAGGCGGCTGCAAGGCGGGCCTGGTGTTCAACCCGGCTACCCCGTTGGACGTGCTCAAGTACGTGATGGACAAGGTCGACATGGTGTTGCTGATGAGCGTCAACCCAGGTTTCGGCGGGCAGAAGTTCATCCCCGGCACCCTCGACAAGCTGCGCGAAGCCCGCGCGCTGATCGATGCGTCCGGTCGTGATATCCGCCTGGAAATCGACGGTGGGGTCAACGTCAACAATATCCGTGAAATCGCAGCGGCCGGCGCCGATACGTTCGTGGCCGGTTCGGCGATCTTCAACGCGCCGAACTACCAGGAAGTCATCGACAAGATGCGTGCCGAACTGGCGCTGGCACGTCCATGAGCGGCTTTGAGCAGCTGTTTCCCGGCAAACTGCCACGGTTGGTGATGTTCGATCTGGACGGTACGCTGATCGACTCGGTGCCAGACCTGGCGGCGGCGGTGGACCAAATGCTGCTCAAGCTGGGACGCAAGCCGGCGGGGATCGAGTCTGTACGCGAATGGGTTGGCAATGGCGTGCAGATGCTGGTGCGCCGGGCCCTGGCTAACCATATCGACGCTGAAGGCGTCGATGACGTGGAAGCCGAGCATGCGCTGGAGTTATTCAATGTTGCTTATGAGGACGGCCACGAACTGACCGTGGTTTACCCCGGCGTGCGCGACACCCTCAAATGGCTGCACAAACAGGGCGTGGAAATGGCCCTGATCACCAACAAGCCGGAGCGCTTCGTAGCGCCGCTGTTGGACCAGATGAAAATCGGCCGGTATTTCCGCTGGATCATCGGTGGCGATACCTTGCCACAGAAGAAACCCGACCCGGCGGCGCTGTTTTTCGTGATGAAAATGGCCAATATCCCGGCGTCCCAGTCGCTGTTTGTCGGCGACTCGCGCAGTGATGTGCAGGCGGCAAAAGCCGCGGGTGTTCAGTGTGTAGCCCTAAGCTACGGTTATAACCATGGCCGGCCGATTGCCGAAGAGTCGCCGGCGCTGGTCATTGATGACCTGCGACTGCTAATCCCCGGTTGCTTGGGAGCGGGCGCTGAGATAACGTTGCCCGACATCGATAAGTCCCCTTCTGGAAATTCCATCGTGGTGGTCACTCGCAAACTCTGGATGAAAGTCATCAAGGCCCTGGCCCGCTGGCGTTGGCGCGCCTGACTGATCCTGGCCGCGCCCTGCGGCACGTTTGCATACCTGACTGTTAGACCCTCACGCCACGAGGCACATCATGATCCGCGAAGAATTCCTGCGTTTGGCCGCTGCCGGCTATAACCGTATCCCCCTGGCCTGCGAAACCCTGGCCGACTTCGACACGCCACTGTCGATCTACCTGAAACTGGCCGACGAGCCCAACTCCTATCTGCTGGAGTCGGTACAGGGCGGCGAGAAGTGGGGCCGTTACTCGATCATCGGTCTGCCATGCCGCACGGTGCTGCGGGTACACGACCATCATGTGAGCATTACCCATGATGGCGTCGAGATCGAAAGCCATGACGTTGAAGACCCGCTTGCCTTCGTCGAAGCCTTCAAGGCGCGCTACAACGTGCCGACCATTGCGGGTCTGCCGCGTTTTAACGGCGGGCTGGTGGGTTACTTCGGCTACGACTGCGTGCGTTACGTGGAAAAACGCCTGGGCAAATGCCCGAACCCGGACCCGCTGGGCGTGCCGGATATTCTGCTGATGGTGTCTGACGCGGTGGTGGTTTTCGACAACCTCGCCGGCAAGATGCACGCGATTGTGCTCGCTGACCCATCCCAAGCTGACGCCTTCGAACAGGGCCTGGCCAGCCTGGAAGCCCTTCTGGAAAAACTGCGCCAGCCGATCACCCCGCGTCGCGGCCTGGACCTCAGCCGTCCACCGGCGAGCGATCCGGTGTTCCGCTCCAGCTTTACCCAGGATGACTACGAGCGCGCCGTCGATACCATCAAGGAATACATCCTCGCCGGTGACTGCATGCAGGTGGTGCCGTCGCAACGTATGTCCATCGACTTCAAGGCCGCGCCTATCGACCTGTACCGGGCGCTGCGCTGCTTCAACCCGACGCCGTACATGTACTTCTTCAACTTTGGTGACTTCCACGTAGTGGGTAGCTCGCCGGAAGTGCTGGTGCGTGTCGAGGATAACCTGATCACCGTGCGCCCGATCGCCGGCACTCGTCCGCGTGGCGCGACTGAAGAAGCGGATCTGGCGCTGGAAGAAGACCTGCTCAGCGACGATAAGGAAATCGCCGAGCACTTGATGCTGATCGACCTGGGCCGTAACGACACCGGGCGCGTTTCGGAAATTGGCTCGGTGAAGCTGACCGAGAAGATGGTCATCGAGCGTTATTCCAACGTGATGCACATCGTGTCCAACGTCACCGGTGAACTGAAAGCCGGGTTGACGGCGATGGACGCACTGCGGGCGATTCTGCCGGCGGGCACGTTGTCGGGCGCGCCGAAGATTCGCGCGATGGAAATCATCGACGAGTTGGAACCGGTCAAGCGTGGTGTCTACGGCGGCGCCGTGGGGTATTTCGCCTGGAACGGCAACATGGACACCGCTATTGCGATCCGCACGGCAGTGATCAAGGACGGGGAGCTGCATGTGCAGGCCGGTGGCGGGATCGTCGCCGACTCGGTACCGGCCCTCGAATGGGAAGAAACCCTGAACAAGCGCCGCGCGATGTTCCGCGCTGTTGCGCTGGCTGAACAGACCCCCAATTCCTGAGGTTTCCCCATGTTGCTGATGATTGATAACTACGATTCCTTTACCTACAACGTTGTGCAGTACCTGGGCGAACTCGGTGCCGAGGTCAAGGTGGTGCGCAACGACGAGCTGACCGTGGCCGAGATCGCCGCGCTGAATCCCGAGCGCATCGTGGTTTCGCCGGGCCCGTGCACGCCGACCGAGGCGGGTATTTCTCTCGAAGCCATCAAGTACTTCGCCGGCAAGCTGCCAATCCTGGGTGTATGCCTGGGCCACCAATCCATTGGCCAGGCCTTTGGTGGTGACGTGGTGCGTGCGCGCCAAGTGATGCACGGCAAGACCAGTCCGGTGTTCCATAAGGACTTGGGCGTATTCCAGGCACTCAACAACCCGGTGACTGTGACTCGCTACCACTCGCTGGTGGTCAAGCGCGAAACCCTGCCGGAATGTCTGGAGCTGACTGCCTGGACACAGCTGGAAGACGGCTCGGTCGACGAGATCATGGGCCTGCGTCACAAGACACTGAACATCGAAGGGGTGCAATTTCACCCCGAGTCGATCCTGACCGAGCAGGGCTACGAGCTGTTCGCCAACTTTCTCAAGCAGAGCGGCGGCACGCGCTAAGGACTTTCCATGGATATCAAGACTGCCCTGAGCCGTATCGTCGGCCATCTGGACCTGAGCACCGCTGAAATGAGCGA
This sequence comes from Pseudomonas sp. RIT357, assembly GCF_000632245.1. Lineage (NCBI taxonomy): Bacteria > Pseudomonadati > Pseudomonadota > Gammaproteobacteria > Pseudomonadales > Pseudomonadaceae > Pseudomonas > Pseudomonas sp. RIT357. The sequence continues at coordinate 14,439 of NZ_JFYX01000001.1, read as the reverse complement.
TGTGATGCGCGAGATCATGACCGGCCAATGCACTGACGCGCAGATCGGCGCGTTTATGATGGCAATGCGCATGAAGAGCGAGAGCATCGACGAGATCGTCGGCGCGGTTTCGGTGATGCGTGAGTTGGCCGACAAGGTCGAGCTTAAAACCCTCGACGGTGTGGTCGATGTGGTTGGCACCGGCGGCGACGGTGCGAATATTTTCAACGTGTCGACGGCTTCATCCTTTGTGGTTGCGGCGGCGGGCTGCACCGTGGCCAAGCACGGTAACCGTGCGGTGTCCGGTAAGAGCGGCAGTGCCGACCTGCTGGAAGCGGCCGGTATCTACTTGAACCTGACACCGGTACAAGTGGCGCGCTGCATCGACAACGTCGGCATCGGCTTTATGTTTGCCCAGTCCCATCATGGTGCAATGAAGCACGCCGCCGGTCCGCGCAAAGACCTTGGCCTGCGTACGCTGTTCAACATGCTCGGCCCGCTTACGAATCCGGCCGGTGTAAAGCACCAGGTGGTGGGCGTATTCAGTCAGGCGTTGTGCAAACCGTTGGCTGAAGTGCTGCAACGCCTGGGCAGCAAGCATGTGCTGGTGGTGCACTCCAAAGATGGCCTGGATGAATTCAGCCTGGCCGCGCCGACCTTTGTGGCGGAGCTGAAGAATGACCAGATCACCGAGTATTGGGTCGAGCCAGAAGACCTGGGCATGAAGAGCCAGAGCCTGCATGGCTTGGCGGTAGAAAGCCCGGCGGCGTCCCTGGAGTTGATTCGCGATGCCCTGGGGCGGCGTAAGACTGAGAACGGTCAAAAAGCTGCGGAAATGATTGTTCTGAATGCTGGCGCGGCACTTTACGCTGCCGACCATGCCTATAGTCTTAAGGAAGGTGTCGAATTGGCCCACGATGCGCTGCACACCGGTCTGGCTCGTGAAAAGCTCGAAGAGCTGGGAGCATTCACCGCTGTATTCAAGATGGAGAATGAAGGATGAGTGTTCCGACCGTTCTGGAAAAGATCCTGGCCCGCAAGGCTGAAGAAGTCGCCGAACGCCGTGCCCGTCTGAGCCTGGCCGAGCTGGAAGCCCAAGCGAAAGCCGCTGACGCACCGCGTGGATTTGCCAATGCACTGATCGCCCAGGCCAAGCTCAAGCATCCGGCGGTGATCGCGGAGATCAAGAAGGCTTCGCCGAGCAAGGGTGTTATCCGCGAGCACTTTGTGCCAGCGGAAATCGCGGTCAGCTACGAAAAGGGCGGGGCGACATGCCTTTCCGTATTGACTGATATCGATTATTTCCAGGGTTCCGACCTGTTCCTGCAGCAGGCCCGTGCGGCGTGCAAGTTACCGGTGATCCGCAAGGATTTCATGGTCGATCCGTACCAGATCGTCGAAGCCCGTGCCTTGGGCGCCGACTGCGTTCTGCTGATCGTCTCCGCTCTGGATGACGTGAAGATGGCCGAGTTGGCGGCCGTGGCCAAAAGCGTCGGCCTGGACGTGCTGGTGGAAGTGCACGACGGCGATGAGCTGGAGCGCGCACTCAAAACCCTCGACACACCGCTGGTGGGGGTCAACAACCGTAACCTGCACACCTTTGAAGTCAGCCTGGAAAACACTCTCGACCTGCTGCCGCGTATTCCACGCGACCGCCTGGTGATCACTGAGAGCGGCATTGTTAACCGCGCCGACGTGGAGCTGATGGAAATCAGCAATGTGTACTCGTTCCTGGTGGGCGAGACCTTCATGCGCGCCGAGAACCCGGGGGCGGAACTGCAGCGTCTGTTCTTCCCGGAGCGTGGCGTGGCGGTCAGCGGTTCAACTCTCGATTGATTTGACCCACGGTCAATATTTGAAATGCAGTCAAATGTGGGAGGGGGCTTGCTCCCGATAGCGGAGTGTCAGTTGACTTGTTCATCAACTGACAGAATGCCATCGGGAGCAAGCCCCCTCCCACATTGGGTCCTGTGGTTATGCCGATAGGTAGGTGTTAGATGACTCAGCCAGTAAAGATGACCGTCGAAGCAGGCCTTGCCGCCGAGCAAGCCTTGTTGGCTGCCGTTTGTGCTGGTGACCAGGAGTTCGGCCTGCTGTTCTGGCAACCCAGTGATCAAGCCTTGGTGATGCCGCGTCGTCTGAGTCGGTTGCCGGCATTCGAAGCCGCCAGCCAAGTCTCGGCCGATTACGGTTGGCCGGTGTTGCTGCGTGAGACCGGTGGCGAACCGGTGCCGCAGTCCAGCGCTACGGTCAATATCGCCCTGGTCTACGCTCCGCCGCGCAGTGAAGGCGATCAAGGCCGCATCGAAACCGGTTACCAGCGCCTATGCCAGCCGATCTGCGATTTACTCATCGAGTTGGGCGGCGATGCCTCCGTCGGGGAAATCGAAGGTGCATTCTGCGACGGTCGTTACAACGTCAACCTCAACGGGCGCAAAATGGTCGGTACAGCCCAGCGCTGGCGGCAAAGCGGTGGCCGCCCGGTAGGGTTGGTGCACGGTGCGTTGTTGCTGGATAACGATCGCGAAGAACTGATCGCGGCGGTCAATCGCTTCAACGAAGCCTGCGGTCTGGAGCAACGGGTTCGTGCCGACAGCCATATCGCCTTGCACGAAGCTTTCCCCGCGCCGGACGCCATCAGCCGATTGGATACCTTGTACCGTCAGATGCTGGCCAGCTTCCTGCCGGGTTAGCGAGTACCGAACACCACCATTGTCTTGCCTTTGACGTGGACCAGATTGCGCTCCTCCAGGTCCTTGAGCACGCGGCCGACCATCTCTCGTGAACAGCCGACAATTCGCCCGATTTCCTGACGGGTGATCTTGATTTGCATGCCGTCGGGATGAGTCATTGCATCGGGCTGTTTGCACAGCTCCAGCAGGCAACGGGCCACGCGACCGGTAACGTCGAAGAATGCCAAGTCGCCGACCTTGCGCGTGGTATCACGCAGGCGCTGGGCGATCTGACCGCTGAGTGCGTAGAGAATGTCGGGATCGTGTTGAGCCAGCTCGCGAAATTTGGTGTAACTGATCTCGGCCACTTCGCACTCGACCTTTGCCCGCACCCAGGCGCTACGCTCCTGTTCCTTGCCGGCTTGCTCAAACAGCCCCAGTTCCCCGAAGAAATCCCCCGTGTTCAGGTAGGCGATGATCATCTCGCGGCCGTCTTCATCCTCGATCAGAATGGTGACTGAGCCCTTGATAATGAAGAACAACGTTTCGGAGCGCTCGCCGGCGCAGATGATGTTGTGCTTGGCCGGGTAACGTCGGCGCTGGCAATGCATCAGCAGCTTGTCGAGATTCTTGATCTTGGGTATGGGCGTCAGAGCAACCATGGTTGTATCCCGAAAGGCAGCGCGAGGTGGTTGGAATTGTTGTACTCGGCGGTATCGGCATTGATACACGCTTTATAAAGGGTGGCAATGCGCCACTCATTTGGCGTCAGCTTAACAGACACATTCTGACTCGATTAGCCAATTTACCGAGCAAGCCCCGTTATTGATCACATAGATGGGAAACGCTGTCGCGCTCAGGCCCTGTGCTAAGCTGGCGACCCTTTTTTAGCAGTGGAGTCTGGGCGATGAAGGCACGCATCCAATGGGCGGGCGAAGCCATGTTCCTCGGTGAGTCGGGCAGTGGCCATGTAGTGGTCATGGATGGCCCGCCTGAAGCCGGTGGCCGCAACCTGGGCGTACGTCCGATGGAAATGCTCCTGCTGGGCGTGGGCGGTTGCAGCAATTTCGACGTGGTCAGCATCCTGAAAAAATCCCGACAGGCCGTGGAAAGCTGTGAAGCCTTCCTGGAAGCCGAGCGCGCCACTGAAGATCCCAAGGTGTTCACCAAGATCCATATGCACTTCGTGGTGAAGGGCCGAGGGCTGAAGGAGGCTCAGGTCAAGCGCGCCATCGAGCTGTCGGCAGAGAAGTACTGCTCGGCGTCGATCATGCTCGGTGCGGCCGGCGTGGCCATTACCCATGACTACGAGATTATCGAGTTGGGTTAATCGCCGATTGGCAAAAGAAAAGGGCGCTTTGAAAGCGCCCTTTTTTTCGTCTGCAGGTTTGCTCAGACGCGGTAGGTGCTTTTGGTCATGACCTTGGCAAGTAGGCTCATGCCGAAACGCACTGGCGCCGGGAAGCGGAAACCGCCTGCATCCAGTGCGCTTTCAGCGTGGTGTTCTTCATCGATACGCATCTGCTCAAGAATGGCCCGGGATTTTTCGTCTTCGGCCGGCAATTGTTCCAGGTGTTCATCCAAGTGCTTGCACACTTGATGTTCAGTCGCGGCGACAAAACCGAGGCTGACCTTGTCACTGATCAAGCCAGCAGCAGCGCCGATGCCGAACGACAAACCGTAAAACAGTGGATTCAGCACGCTGGGATGGCTACCCAGTTGACGGATGCGTTGCTCGCACCAGGCCAGGTGGTCGATTTCTTCCTCGGCCGCGTGCTCCATGGCCGCGCGTACCTGCGGCAGCTTGGCAGTCAATGCCTGGCCTTGGTAAAGCGCCTGGGCACAGACTTCGCCGGTATGGTTGATGCGCATCAGGCCGGCGACATGACGAGTGTCGGTCTCGCTCATCTGCGCGTCAGGTTGCACGATGGCGGGCGACGGACGGTACGGTTGGCCACTGAAGGGCAGGAGTGTGCGCATGGCCGTGTCGGCTTGCAGCAATAGGCGATCAATCGGCGAGTAGTGACGTTGGGTAGTCATGCTGACCTCCGGGAAGAATCTCGGCGGCCAGTTTACCGCAAGAGATGGGCAAGCGTTTGCCCTGAGTCAATTTGCCTTTGTGGCGAGGGAGCTTGCTGCCGTCCGGCTGCGTCGCAGTCGCAAACTCCCCAATAATCCTCAGCCCGGTGGCCAGTTCATCTGGCGCTGACCCAGCACGTGCATATGGATGTGATAGACAGTCTGTCCGCCATCCTCATTGCAGTTCATTACTACGCGAAACCCTTTCTCGCAGCCTTGTTCCACGGCGAGGCGCTGGGCGGTAAACAGAATGTGCCCGGCCAGGGATTTGTCATCTTCCGTGAGGTCATTGAGGGTGCGGATAGGCTTCTTCGGGATCACCAGAAAATGCACTGGTGCCTGCGGGGCAATATCGTGAAAAGCGAGGACTTGATCATCTTCGTAGATGATCTTCGCGGGTATTTCTCTGTTGATGATCTTGGTGAACAGAGTATCCACAGCTGTTTCTCCATTATGAGCGTGCAGGGGTGAGTGTACCCACGCGGTCAGCGTGGGCAATAGGCCTTGTTGATGGCACCGGCTATTTTGCGCGTCAGCCAGCGCGGGCTTAGACGTGGGCTGAAGGCCAGCCAGCGATTACGGCGGCCGGGGATGATGATGGCTTTGTTCTTTTCCAATGCGCGTACGGTGTAGAGCGCGACCTCTTCCGGGCTCATCAGTTGTTCGCTGCGATCAAGCTTGGCGGTGTCCATTTGCGCGGTACCGAAGAACGCAGTGCGTGTCGGGCCAGGGCAAAGGACCGATACCTTGATGCCGCAGGTCTTCAGTTCTTCGCGCAAACCCTCGGAGAAATGCAGCACATAGGCCTTGCTGGCGTAGTAACTGCTCATCCACGGACCGGGTTGAAACGCGGCAATCGACGCAACGTTAAGAATTTGTCCGCCGCCCTGCAGCGCCATGGTATTGCCCAGGGCGTGACACATGCGGGTGAGGGCGAGGATGTTGACTTCAATAAGGTCTTGCTCGGTCATCCAGTCCTGGGCCAGGAATGGTCCGCTTGTGCCTATGCCGGCGCAGTTGACCAGCAAATCAATCTGCCGCTCGCCTTCTTCAAGCTCCAACAGGAATCCGGACAAGCGCAGCGGCTCGCCCAAGTCGCAGGCACGAAACAGCACCTCGACGCCGAAGCGCTGAGTCAATTCGATTGCAATGCTTTCCAACTGATCACGCTGGCGGGCCACCAGAATCAAGCTGCGGCCACGACGTGCCAGGGCTTCTGCCAAGGCAAGGCCAATGCCGCTGGAGGCACCGGTGATCAGAGCGTAACGGGTCATGCCTTTCTCCATCGCAACGCCCCCATCAATGATGGAGGCATCACGGATGGGGGCGTTTCTTTACTGTTCTTCTGCAGAGTCTACAGGTTCGGCCGCTTCGTCAGCACTTTGGGCGTCTTCTTCATCAACGATGACGCTTTGATCGGCGTCTTCATCGGAGGTGATGGAGCTGCTTTCGTAGCTGCTGTCGACGTTGGATTCGAGTTGGTCCAGGTAGCCGTTCATGCCCAGCGACACGACGAGGATGAGCATCAGAGGAATGAATGCCAGCCACAGAGAGGCCAGAACCTTTACCGCAGTGGAGTTACGCGGTGGCGGTGCGCCGTATTGGTTGGCACCCGAGTTACCTGGCACTACCAGCAGCAACAGCGGGAAAATGCTGTTTACCAGCGGCACGAGGTTCAGCAGGTACAGCCAGCCAGACCAGCCCAGGTCGTGCAAGCGCTGGACCCCGATTTGCACACTCACGACTACAACCGCAACGAACAGCGCTAAACCGAGCAGCGAGCCAACAATGATGGCTATCGTCGGTGACGCGGTCGCGATGGCGAAGCCTACAGTACTAAGGATGCCTGCTGCGACGAGCATTGCGACGGTCAGTACCAGCGTCCATGCCAGATACCGCAGACGGCCAATACGGCCATTGATCGTGAAGATCTTGAGATCGGCGTATTCAGGGTGGCTGTCACCCACGGCAGCACGCGGAGGCGCGTACGGTGAAGCGGCTGGGCGAGAGAAGTCTGTTGCACCAGAGCTCGTCTCGTGTGTTTCGGCAAGGCTGAAGGCTACGGGCTGTTCGGCCTCGATGCGCGCGTCGACGCCAGCGTTCTTCAGAGCGGTGAGGTAGGTTTCGGCGTCGGGGCGTGACAGGTCGCGTTTTAGTGCAACCGGGCGACCGGTGAAGAGTTTCTCGATGTCCTCGACGGTGCTTTTGAACAGCTCAGCCAGGTTCAGCTTGGCCGTGGTGCTTTCGACACCCGGGAGCAAGGCTCCATCAAAAACAATCTTGAAGCGGTTGTCGCTCATGCGGGCTTCCTTGTCACTTATTCAGGTGGGGGTGCGGGTCTGCTCAATTGGCAGGCCTGTCGGTTGGGTCAGCGTGGCCAGCGCAATTGTGCGGCCTGCTCGCGCGCCTTGCGGTATTCGGCATCGAGGCGGGCAACGAGTTCATCGACGCTGGGCAAATCATTAATCTCACCGACGCCTTGGCCGGCGGACCATACGGTCTTCCATGCTTTGGCTTCGTCGCTCAGCGGTTTGAGCTTGGAACCGAAGTTGACTTCGCCTTTGCCTTGCAGGGCAGCGAGGTCGAACCCGGCATTTTCCAGGCTTTGGCGCATAAAGCTAGCGGGAACGCCGGAGACTGCGGGAGTGTGCACGATGTCGGCGGCGCGCGATGTGAGCAGCATCTCTTTATAGGCATCTGGGGCGTGGCTTTCGGCTGTACCGATAAAGCGCGTGCCGAAATATGCCAGGTCTGCGCCCAGCAACTGGGCGGCGAGGATTTCGTGTCCATGATTGAGGCACCCGGCCAGCAGCAGGGTTTTGTCGAAGAACTGTCGAATCTCGGCAATCAGCGAGAACGGGCTCCAGGTGCCGGCATGGCCACCGGCACCGGCAGCCACAGCAATCAGGCCATCTACACCGGCTTCAGCGGCTTTTTCGGCATGGCGCCGGGTGGTGACATCGTGGAACACCAGCCCGCCGTAGCCGTGCACGGCATCTACCAACTCCTTCACCGCGCCCAAACTGGTGATCACGATCGGCACCTTGTGCTCAACGCAGATCGCCAGATCCGCCTCCAGGCGAGGGTTACTGTTGTGCACGATAAGGTTGACGGCGTACGGCGCTGGATTGTCCAACTGCGCAAGGCCCGCTTCGATTTCCTCCAGCCAGGCTTTGAAGCCACTGCTCTCGCGCTGGTTGAGCGCAGGGAAGCTCCCGACCACGCCATTGCGGCAGCAGGCCAGGACCAGTTGTGGATTGGAAATCAGGAACATCGGCGCAGCCACCACGGGCAGGCGCAGACGTTGTTCAAGCAGAGCGGGCAGCGACATTGGAGGTACCCCGAGTAATTGAAGTTAGAACGGTTTGACTACGACCAAAATTACGATAGCCAGCAATATCAGAACCGGGACTTCATTGAACCAGCGATAAAAGACATGGCTGCGGGTGTTTTCGCCACGGGCGAAACGTTTTACCTGTGCGCCACACATGTGGTGATAGCCGATCAACAGTACAACGAGGGTCAGCTTGGCGTGGATCCAGCCGCCGGACTGAAAGATGCCGGGGTTGAGGGCAATCAGCCAGATGCCGAATGCCAAGGAGGCAATCATCGCCGGGCCCATGATGCCGCGGTACAACTTGCGCTCCATGATGCTGAAGCGCTCCTTGCTGACGGTGTCCTCGCTTTGGGCGTGGTAGACGAACAGGCGCGGCAGGTAGAACAGCCCGGCAAACCAGCAGACGATGCTGATGATGTGGAAGGCTTTGACCCATAGATAAAGCATTTTTAGTTATTCCCAGGTTCACGGTAGCGAAGATAGTAGTGGCTCATGCGCCCATACGTCACGTTGACGGTTGTCGCAGGGCGATACGGCCCCTATTATCGACGGCTTTCCAGTGGTTCGTTGAGGGCAGGTTTATGGTCAAGGTCGGTATCGTCGGCGGCACGGGTTACACCGGTGTCGAATTGCTGCGTCTGTTGGCTCAGCATCCGCAAGCTGAGGTGGTGGTCATCACCTCTCGATCCGAGGCAGGCCTGGCTGTGGCCGATATGTACCCGAACCTGCGAGGCCACTACGACGGCTTGGCGTTCAGTGTTCCGGACATCAAGACCCTTGGCGCCTGCGACGTGGTGTTCTTCGCCACGCCACATGGTGTTGCCCATGCGCTGGCCGGTGAGTTGCTGGCAGCTGGCACCAAGGTCATTGACCTGTCGGCAGACTTCCGGCTGCAGGACGCCGATGAATGGGCCAAGTGGTACGGTCAGCCACACGGCGCGCCGGAGTTGTTGGAAGAGGCGGTGTACGGCCTGCCTGAAGTCAATCGTGAGCAAATCAAGCAGGCGCGCCTGATCGCGGTGCCGGGTTGCTACCCAACCGCTACGCAGTTGGGCTTTCTGCCGTTGCTTGAAGCTGGGCTGGCGGATGCTTCGCGCCTGATTGCAGACTGCAAGTCGGGCGTCAGCGGTGCCGGCCGTGGTGCTGCGGTAGGTTCGCTGTACTCCGAGACATCGGAAAGCATGAAGGCCTACGCGGTAAAAGGGCATCGCCACCTGCCGGAAATCCGCCAGGGCCTGCGCCGTGCTGCCGGTAAGGAGGTGGGCTTGACCTTTGTGCCGCACCTGACGCCAATGATCCGTGGTATCCACTCAACGCTATACGCAACCGTGGTCGATCGTTCGGTAGACCTGCAGGCGTTGTTTGAAAAGCGCTACGCGAATGAGCCGTTCGTCGACGTAATGCCGGCGGGCAGCCACCCGGAAACCCGTAGCGTGCGTGGCGCCAACGTGTGCCGGATTGCTGTGCACCGTCCGCAGGACGGCGACCTGGTGGTCGTGCTGTCGGTGATCGATAACCTGGTCAAGGGCGCGTCGGGCCAGGCTGTGCAGAACATGAACATCCTATTCGGCTTGGATGAGAAGTTGGGCTTGTCCCATGCCGGCATGCTGCCTTAAGGCGGTTTGTTGATTGCGCAAAAGGCCCGTTGATCGGGCCTTTTGTGTTTCTAATGGCGGCGATGCAGATTGATATACCGTAACAATAGTTGACCGATTTTCTAGGAGAAGCGGATAATGCCCGCCATTACGCATATGGCGGCTCTACGCCGGGAGATTATCAGCATGAGCGTTGAATCCTTCACCCCCACGGCTTTGCAATTCACTCACGGTGCTGCGCACAAGGTGAAGAGCCTGGTCGATGAAGAGGGTAATGATCGCTTGAAGCTGCGCGTATTCGTTACGGGCGGCGGTTGTTCAGGGTTTCAGTACGGCTTTACCTTCGATGAAGATGTGGCTGACGATGACACTATCGTTGAGCGCGAGGGCGTGAGCCTGGTTGTAGACCCGATGAGTTTCCAGTACTTGGCGGGCGCCGAGGTGGATTATCAGGAAGGTCTGGAGGGTTCGCGTTTCGTGATCAAGAACCCTAATGCCACCACTACATGTGGTTGCGGGTCTTCGTTCTCGATCTGATCGAGAGTGGATACAAAAACGCCGCTTGGCTTTCATGGGCCAAGCGGCGTTTTGCTGTCTGCGGATTAGTCAGGCGGGGTAGATTGCGCCTAGTAACCGCAGTCCGCGCGCGCCAGTGACGCTGGGGCGGTTGGCGGCAATGCCTTCCAGGCAGCAATGGGCCAGCCAGGCGAAGGCCATGGCTTCGACCCAGTCGGGGTCTACGCCGTGAGTGGCTGTGCTGCTGACCTGGGTGGATGGCAGCAGGGCGGCCAGTCGCTTCATCATTGCGGTGTTATGGGCGCCGCCCCCACAGATCAACAGCGTTTCTGTCTGCGATTGTGCGGTTTGCAGGGACTCAACGATGGTCAGGGCGGTCAGTTCCAGCAAGCTGGCCTGCACGTTCTGGGGTTCGAAGGCTGGCAGGCGGCTAAGGTGCTGTTGCAACCATCCCAGGTTGAACACTTCTCGGCCGGTGCTTTTTGGGCCTTTTGTCAGGAAAAACGGGTCGCCGAGCAGAGCGTTGAGCAACTGATGTTCTACTTTGCCGCTGGCTGCCCACTGGCCGTCGCGATCAAAGTGTTCGCCGCGTTGTAGATGAATCCAGGCATCCAGCAGGACATTGCCCGGGCCGCAGTCGAAGCCGGCTACAGGTTTGCCGGTCTCAATCAGGCTGAGGTTGCTGAAACCGCCTATATTCAACACCGCACGGTTGCCGGTGCTTTCGCCAAACAATGCTTCATGAAACGCAGGGACGAGCGGTGCACCCTGGCCGCCGGCGGCTACATCGCGGCTGCGAAAGTCGCTGACCACGGTGATGCCCGTCAGCTCAGTGAGCAAGGCCGGGTTTCCGATCTGCACCGTAAAACCTCGGGCGGGTTCGTGGCGGATAGTCTGACCATGGCTGCCGATCGCGCGGATGTCTTGAGGCTTGAGGTTTTGCTGGTCGAGCAGTGTGTGAATGCCTTGAGCGGCGAGGGTAACCCAATGCTGCTGGGCGATCGCTGAACGGGCAATCTCATCCGGGCCGCTAGCGCACAGGCTTAGCAGCTCTGCGCGCAGGGTGTCCGGCATCGGAGTGTAGTGGGTGGCGATCAGATTGACCGCTGCACCTTGTTCGATCAGGGCGATATCCAGGCCGTCGAGGCTGGTTCCGGACATCACACCTATATAGAGCGGCATGACTTAACGCTTCGCCGAAGCCAGAAGGGTGGAACGCTCCTGGTCCATACGTGCCATCAGGGGCTGGCTTTGTTGTATGAAGCGCGCGCGCTCTGCTTTGGCGATTGGGTCGGCCATCGGCAGTTTCTGGCCCAGTGGATCAACGTGTACGCCATTGACCTGGAACTCGTAGTGCAAATGCGGTCCGGTGGAGAGGCCGGTAGTGCCGATATAGCCGATCACCTGACCCTGCTTCACATTACCGCCCGTCTTCACGCCCTTTGCGAAGCCTTGCATGTGGCCATACAAGGTTCGGTAGGTGTTGCCGTGCTGAATGATCACCGTGTTGCCGTAACCGCCGCGACGGCCGGCCAGCAGGACCTTGCCGTCTCCCGCTGCCTTGATAGGCGTACCACGAGGAGCTGCGTAGTCGACGCCCTTGTGTGCGCGGATTTTGTTCAGGATTGGATGCTTGCGCCCCATGGAGAAACGCGAGCTGATGCGAGCGAAGTCCACTGGGGTACGGATGAAGGCTTTGCGCATGCTATTGCCATCAGCCGTGTAGTAGCTGCTATTGCCTTGCTTGTTGGTGTAGCGCACAGCGGTGTAGGTCTTGCCGCGGTTGGTGAAGCGTGCAGAAAGAATATTGCCAGTGCCGACCACTTTGCCGTTGGCGACTTTCTGCTCGTAGATCACGTCGAATTCGTCGCCTTGGCGGATGTCTTGGGCGAAGTCGATGTCGTAGCCAAATACGCTGGCCATGTCCATGGTCATGCTATGCGACAACCCCGCGCGCGCAGCGGATTGCGACAGCGAGCTGTTGATCACACCGTGAACGTAGGCGGAGCGCATCACTGGTTTGGTGGTGATGCGATTGAACGCGAAACCTTTAGCGCCCTTAGTCAGGGAGATGCTTTCGAGGTCGCTGACGTTGCTGTGCAGGTTGTTCAACTGGCCGTCAGGCGTCAATTCGAACTCAAGCTTCTGGCCGTGTTTCAGTTGGGTGAACTGCTTGGCTTGTTTGTCGCTGGCCAGCACGTCGTTAACGGTGGCGGCAGGAAGGCCAACCTTCTCGAAAAGGGTCGAAAGCGTATCGCCTTTTGCGACGATCACTTCGCGGTGCTGAGGATTCTTAGCTGCGTCTGCGACTGGCTTTTGCAGTTCCTTTGCCGCTTGCTGGGTATCTTCGGGCGTGTTTTCTATCTGGGCAAACGGCGATTCAGATGGGGCATTTGTGGCTTGTTGAGCGTCGGAAGCGTCTTGATCTTGTGTCAGTTGTTCAACTGGACTCTCCAAGTCGAGGCTCAGGGATGTTCGTTTGGCTTCTACGTCACTGGAAGGGAATACCAGGAGTGCCAGGCTAAGAAGGGCGGCGATACCACTTGCGGCGAGCAGGTGGGTCTTCGGGTAAAGCGGCGGCGCTTTAGACGGTTCAGTGGTCATAGGTAATTTGACTTTGAAGATGAAATGGAAAAGATGAATGACATGATGAAGATGAAATAACTGTATAAAATATAACCAAATCATCTGTGGCGCAAGCTCGCGAATGCTGGGCTTGCTGAACGGTGTCCGTGCGCAGGGCAAAACTTGTAATTAGTCCCTGATCTTGTATGGTTGGTTCCCTTTTGAATCTGAGCCTTGCGGGTCTGTTATGAAGTCGGTTGAAGAGCAGCTAGCGCTGATAAAACGTGGTGCGGAAGAACTGTTGGTTGAGGCCGAGCTGATCGAAAAGCTCAAGCGTGGCCAACCCCTGCGTATTAAGGCTGGTTTCGATCCGACAGCGCCGGACCTGCACCTGGGTCACACCGTGCTTATTAATAAGCTACGTCAGTTCCAGGAACTGGGGCATCAGGTCATCTTCCTTATAGGTGACTTCACTGGGATGATCGGCGACCCGAGTGGCAAAAGCGCTACGCGCCCGCCGCTAACCCGCGAGCAGGTTCTCGACAACGCCGAGACCTACAAGACCCAAGTATTCAAGATTCTTGATCCGGCTAAGACCGAGGTGGCGTTCAACTCCACCTGGATGGATCAGATGGGGCCGGCCGACTTTATTCGTCTGACATCTCAGTACACCGTTGCGCGAATGCTTGAGCGCGACGACTTCGATAAGCGCTACTCCACCAATCAGCCGATCGCTATTCATGAGTTCCTGTATCCGCTAGTCCAGGGTTATGACTCGGTGGCGCTGCGTGCCGATGTGGAGCTGGGTGGTACCGACCAGAAGTTCAACCTGCTGATGGGGCGTGAGCTCCAGCGTGCGTATGGGCAAGAGGCTCAGTGCATTCTGACTATGCCATTGCTGGAAGGGTTGGATGGCGTCAAGAAGATGTCCAAGTCTCTGGGTAACTATGTAGGTATCCAAGAGGCGCCAGGCGTGATGTACGGCAAGCTGGTTTCCATTCCTGATGCGCTGATGTGGCGTTACTTTGAGCTGTTGAGCTTCCGCTCGATGGACGAGATCAATGCGTTGCGTGCTGATGTCGAGGCGGGTGCCAACCCGCGTGATGTGAAAATCAAGCTGGCAGAGGAGATTGTTGCTCGGTTCCATGGTGAAGAGGCAGCGGCCAGTGCTCACCGCGCGGCGGGCAACCGCATGAAAGATGGCGAGTTGCCGGATGATCTGCCTGAGGTTGAGCTGACTGCTGCTGAGGCGATGCCGATTGCGGCCGTTCTTAATAAGGCGGGCTTGGTGAAAAACTCCGCCGTGGCTCGTGACCTTCTGGGTTCGGGTGGTGTGCGTATAGATGGCGAGGTGGTAGATCGCACCTTTATATATGAGCTCGGAGCGACCCACGTTTGTCAGGCGGGGAAGAAGGCCTTTGCACGTATTACGCTAAAATCTGAATAAGGCTGAAATTAGGTGTTGACGGCGAATTATATCTGTCTATAATTCGCCCCACTTCCGGCGCAGTCGAAACGGAAAACTCCTTGGTAAACAACGAGTTACGCAGTTTTCGGCAGTAAGTTGCTTCAGTTCATCGAAGCCAAAAGGAAGTTGAAAAAGAGGTGTTGACAGCAGCGTGTAACGCTGTAGAATTCGCCTCCCGCTGATGAGAGATCAGAAGCGCAAGTGGTTGAAGTTGTTGAAGAAATCTTC